>DASSQD010000096.1:0-7548 GCA_035702665.1 Burkholderiales bacterium | reverse complement strand
ACTCGAGCTTGACGTTCTGCTGGGCTTCGACCACCACGTGGGGATAGTAGGCGCGGCCGCGCAGCAGGTACGCGGCGGCGAGTATCGCGACGAAAGCGACGACCATCGCGACGGGCGCGTGCGCCTTGCGGGTTCCTGTCGGATGGGTCATCGTCGAGGCGGCGAGTCCGGTTCGGCCCCATGATATCAACCCGAGCGATCCGGGGAATCACAAACTTTTCCGGGTGTATACGCTTTTGCGGCCGCGTGCGGCAGAATCGACGGTCTCGGGTCCTTCGCGCGAAGTGTCGATATCGCCGCCATAGCTCACAGTTGCGCTGCCGGCGTCGCCACGGCCCTGGCGGCAGCGCGTCCATCAGCAAGACGTCGCTCGATTTCGCGCTGGCTGTGCCTGCTCGCATTAGCGCCGGGTCTGGCCGTCGCCGGTCCGGCCGGGCCGACCGGGCTCATCAACATGCCCGACGCCCATTTCAACCCGGATGGGACGCTGCGCTTCGGATCGGACTACGCGCGTCCCTATCTGAATTTTTCGGCGAACGCGACGCTGCTTCCGTGGCTCGAAACCAATCTCAACGTCACCCGCATCAACGGGGTCCTTGCGTTCCCCGCCGATGTAAACGGCTTCGGTCCCAGTTACGGCGACTACAAGGACAAGACCTCGGGTCTCAAGGTGCGGTTGATCGCCGAGAAGGGCTGGTGGCCGAACATCGCCGTCGGGGCGCAGGATACGTTCGGGACCTCGCTCTTCCCGAGGCAGTACGCGGTCGCGACCAAGACGCTCGGTGACGCGCAGGTTTCGCTGGGCTGGGGCCGGCAGCAGATCGACGGCTTGTTCGGCGGGATCCGCTACACGCCCCGTCAATTCGCGAGCTGGTCGTTCGTCGCCGAGTACGACGCGAGCGACTACAAGAACTTTCCGTTCGCCGATCAATCGGGCGTGAGCGGACGCACCCGCGGGATCTCCGGTGCGGTCGAATACCGGCTGGGTTGGACGAGCCTGGCCTTGTCGGATCAGCGCGGCGTGCCCGGGATCGCGGGCTACGTGTCCATCCCGCTCGACGAGAAGGAATGGATTCCCAAGTTCGCGGAGCCCGAGCCCTACACGAAGATCATCCCGCGGCCGACGCTCGCGCAGTGGGAGCAGGACCCGATCCACAAGCAGCGGCTCTACGCGGCGCTCTTCCGGCAGTCGTTCAAGGACGTGCGAATGCGCATGGAGCCGAACGGGCGTCTCGCGCTGGTGCTCACCAACGCGCGCATCTCGGAGATGAGCCGCGCAGTCGGGCGGGCCTCGCGGACGGCGCTGCTGCTGGCGCCGCTCGAAACCCGCGAGATCCGCATAACGTACACGACCAGCGGCTTGCCCGTCGCGACTTACGATTTCGCCGATTTGAACAAGCTGAACCGCTACTTCAACGGTCTTCTGCTGCGGAGCGAGCTCGCCGAGACTGTCACGATCAGCTACGCGGACCCCGCCTCCTACTCGAAAAAGGAGAAAGTGGACTTGCTCGCGGCGCTCGAAGAGCCCACCGACGCCAAGGTGCTCTACGGGAACGACGGCAATTTCATCAGCTTCAAGAGCCAGGACGCCGGGCTGAACCAGTTCCAGATCAAGCCGACGCTGAGCACCTATCTGAACGGGCCGAACGTTTTCCAGTACAGCCTGGGCGTGCTCGGCACCTACGATCGCGAGCTCGCCGAACGCCTGTACCTGAATTCGGGTCTCGTGTGGATCCTGTACGAGAACATCAGCAACACCAACGTGGTGAACACGAGCACGCAGCCGCACGTGCGCTCCGATTTCCCGCTCTACTACGGCGGCTACTCCGTGAAGCTCGATCACCTGCTTCTCAACCGGGTCTATCAGACCTCCGAGCGCACCTACGCGCGTCTGTCGGGCGGATACATCGAGCAGATGTACGGCGGTTTCGAGGGGCAGTGGCTCTACGTCGCGCGAGGCACGCCCTGGGCGTTCGACGTCACGGCCGACGCCGTCCAGAAACGCGACTACAACGGCGGCTTCGGCTTCCTCGACTACAAGACGGTCACCGCGCTGGCGGCGATGCACTACAAGCTCCCGTATCAATCCACCTTCACGGTGCGCGCGGGGAAATTCCTGGCCCGGGACGTCGGCGCCCGCTTCGAGATCAAGCGGCGCTTCCGCATCGGCATGGAGCTGGGCGCGTGGTACACAGTGACGAACGCCGTGGACGCCGGCATTCCGAACGAAAGCAACTATCGCGACAAAGGGGTCTTCGTCTCGATCCCCTTCGAGCCCCTGCTGGCGAACGATACCAAGGTGACGACCGGGTTCTCGCTCCAGCCGTGGACGCGTGACGTGGGTCAGATGGTGAACACGCCAGTCGATCTCTACACCACTCTCGAAAAATCGTTGATGGTCGATATGCACAAGTCCGACGGCCTCGTGCGCCTCGGAGACGTCGAGGACGACTACAATCTTCCCTATCTCGGCAGCCCGATGTGGGACGAGCCGTTCGAGAGCTTCGGCAGGTTGACCGTCCGGGACTGGGGCGACGCGCCGAGCGCGCTGGGCAAGCCGGGCGTGGCCGAAACCGCCGTGCTCGGCGCCGGGGCGATCGCGGTGGCCGGGCTGTTCGACGCGAGCCTGGACCGCGCGGTGCAGCGCCACGTCGATTCGCGGGCGGTCCACGGGCTCGATGCCCTGGGCAAGTGGCTTCCGGTCGTCGCGATAGGCACGGCCGGCCTCGGCGCGCTCTCGGAACAGGACAAGCGCATGAGCAACACGGGGATTGCCGCGCTCGAAGCGGGGGCGACGGGATTGATCGTCAACGGGGCGTTCAAGTACGCCGTTGGCCGCGCGCGGCCGGAGGACGGGCTCGGGACCACCGATTTCGAACCGTTCAAGCGCTCGAATGGCTCGTTCCCGTCGAACCATACGACCGTCATGTGGGCGACGGTGACGCCTTTCGCGAAGGAATACGATGCTCCGTGGCTGTACGGCGTCGCCGCGCTCGTGAACGCCGGACGCGTCGCCTCCCGCGAGCACTGGCTGTCCGACACGGTGGCGAGCTCGCTCCTCGGCTACGCGATAGGCGACTTCTTCTGGCAGGAGCGCAGGGCGCCGGGCAAAGGCCCCAAGGTGCTGGTCGGCCCCAACAGCGTGAGCCTGAAGTGGGAAACCAACTAGGCCGCCGCATGTCACAGGTCTCGTCCATGATCCGAGCGCTTGCCGCCGCGTTGTTTCTCGGCAGCCTGCCTGCCGTCGCGCAGGCGCAGTCGCGCTGCCTCGTGGCGGACCCGGAGCTGCAGGATGCCTACGAAGGCGGCTGCGTGGACGGCAAGGCGGAAGGGCAGGGCACGGCCAGGGGAAGCGCAACGTACACCGGAGAATTCCATCTCGGCAAGAAGCAGGGGCGCGGAGTGAAGGTCTGGTCCTGGGGCGACCGGTACGAAGGCGGGTTCGCCGACGACTACAAATCCGGGTGGGGTGCCTACACTTGGGGCGAGCGCACCCTGTTCGCGGGCGAACGGTACGAAGGCGGATTCGCGGGCGACAGGCGCAACGGTTTCGGCGTCTACACCTGGGCGAGCGGCGACAGCTACGCCGGTCCCTGGAAGGACGACGCGATCGTCGGGCCCGCGTCGCCGATGCTGATCGCGCGGTTCCGCGCGACCAGCGCCGCGATGGAGGCGCTGGCGAAACCGGGCGTCAAGGTGTGCCACGAGTCGGTCATCGGATCGGGCTCGGCGGCTGCGACCGAGGCGGAGACTCGAAGCTTCAACCCGGCGGCCCGGCAGGTATCGATCGAGGTCACGAAACTGGGACCCTCGCCGACGCTCGTCGCGGGTGCTCCGGTCGCCGTTGGCGATGTGGTCTGGGACGATCCGCTCCATTGGATTCCGTGCAATTGAGCGCATCCGCCGCGCAGCCCCACCGCCGGCTCTGGCTGCTGCTGGGCTGGGGAATGGTGTTCTCGGTGATCGTCCTGTCGCTCGTGCCGCTGAACGTCGATCTCCAGGAGGGGCGCGACAAGATCGCGCATTCCCTGGCCTACGCGGGCATGGTGTTCTGGTTCAGCCTGCTTTTCGGCGGCCGGGCGCGGCAGCTCGCGATCGCCGCCGCGTTCGCGATGATGGGCGTCGGGATCGAGTTCCTCCAGGGACTGACCGACTACCGCACCTTCGAGGTCGCCGACATGGTCGCCAACGCCGTCGGTGCGGCGCTCGGCTGGGGGCTCGCCCAGACTCCTCTCAGGAACGGGCTCGCCTGGGCGGAAGCCTGGCTCGACCGGCTGACCCGCGGGAGCTAGGGCTGCAAGGTCCCTTCTAGTCCTTCACGCGCGCGATGCGCACGACTTCGCCCAGGCGCCTCAGGGAGCGCAGCACCCTGGCGAGGTGCATGCGGTTCGCGACCTGCAGCGTGAAGTGCATGGTCGTATACAGGTTGCGCTCCTCGTCCATGCTGACGTTGTCGATGTTGGAGCCGCCTTCGGCGATCGCCGCCGCGACCTTGGCGAGCACACCGCGCTGATTGGCCACCGTCACCCGGATGCCCACGTCGAACATCTTGTCGGTCTTGGGCGCCCATTCGACGTCCAGCCATTTCTCGGGATCGCCGCGCGATTTCGCCGCGGTCGGGCAGTCGTGCGTGTGGACGACCAGGCCCTGGCCTTTCTTGATGAAGCCGATGATGGGGTCGCCCGGGATGGGATTGCAGCAGCGCGCGAACTGGACGGCGAGCCCTTCCGAGCCGTGGATGACGATCGACCCGGCCGGCACCTTGGCCTCGGGCTCGTCGCTCTCGGCCAGGGCGAGCAGCTTCCGAGCGACGATCGCGGCGAGCCGCTTCCCCAGGCCGATGTCGGCGACCACCTCCTGCCGCGATTTCGCCCCGAGGTCGCGGACCAGCCTTTCCCATCTCTCGGCGGTGGCCTCGGCCGACTTCGCGCCGAGCGCGCGCGCCGCCTGGCTGAGCATGCGCTCGCCCAGCGCCGCCGCTTCCTCGTACTGCATGGTCTTCAGGAAATGCCGGATCTGCGAGCGCGCCTTGCCGGTCTTCACGTACGACAGCCATCCCGGGTTGGGGTTGGCGTGCGCCGCGGTGATGATCTCGACCCGGTCGCCGTTCTTCAGCTCGGTCCGCAGCGGGGCGAGCTCGTAGTTGATCCGCGCCGCGGCGCAGCGGTCGCCGATGTCGGTGTGCACCGCGTACGCGAAGTCCACGGCCGTCGCGCCGCGCGGCAATCCCATGATCTTGCCCTTGGGCGTGAACACGTAGACCTCGTCCGGGAAGAGGTCCACCTTGATGTGCTCGAGGAACTCCGCGGGATCGCCCGAGGCGTGCTGGATGTCGAGCAGCGATTGCAGCCACTTGTGGGTGCGCTGCTGCACCTCGTTGATCTCGGCGTCGGACTTGTACAGCCAGTGCGAGGCGACGCCGGCGTCGGCGAGGCGGTTCATCGCCTCGGTGCGGATCTGCACTTCGACCGGCATGCCGTAGGGCCCGATCAGCGTAGTGTGCAGCGACTGGTAGCCATTCACCTTCGGAATCGCGATGTAGTCCTTGAACTTCCCGGGCACGGGCTTGTACAGGCTGTGCAGCGCGCCGAGCGCAAGGTAGCACGCGGGGACGTCCTTGACGATGACCCGGAAGCCGTAGATGTCGAGCACCTGCGAGAACGACAGGTGCTTCTCCTGCATCTTGTTGTAGATCGAGAAGATCTGCTTCTCGCGGCCGGTGATCTGGGCGTCGATGCGCGAGGACTGCAGGCGCTCCTTGAGCGCCTTGAGGATCTTGTTGACCACCTCGCGGCGGTTGCCGCGCGCCGCCTTGATGGCCTTGGCGAGCACCTTGTAGCGCCCGGGGTAGAGGTTCGCGAAAGCGAGGTCCTGCAGCTCGCGGTACAGGTCGTCGAGCCCGAGCCGGTTCGCGATCGGCGCGTAGATCTCGAGCGTCTCGCGCGCGACGCGCTTGCGCGTCTCCGGCCGCACCGCGGCGAGCGTCCTCATGTTGTGGAGCCGGTCGGCGAGCTTGATGAGGATGACGCGCACGTCGCGCGCCATCGCGAGGAGCATCTTGCGGAAGTTCTCCGCCTGCGCGTCGGCTTGCGACTGGAACTCGATCTTGTCGAGCTTGGACAGGCCGTCCACCAGCTCCGCGACCGGCTTGCCGAAACGCTCGGTGAGCTGCTGCTTGGAGGTCCTCGTGTCCTCCATGACGTCGTGGAGGAGCGCCGCCATCACGGCCTGGGTGTCGAGCTGCCAGTCGGCGACGATCTCGGCGACCGCGAGCGGATGGGAGATGTAGGGATCGCCGCTCAGCCTGAACTGCCCCTGGTGGGCGGCGTCGCTGAACTGGTAGGCCTCTTCGATGCGGCCGATGTCGCTCGGCTTGAGGTAGCCGAGGTGCTCCCGGAGACCGCTGATCGCGACGGCGGCCATGCGCTAGCGCCCGCCCCCGCGAACTCCCCCTCGGCAAGGGGGCATGAAGCTCAGCCCGTGTGCACCCGGCTCAGGTATTCGGTGCCCACTTTGCCGGCCGCGACCTCGCGCAGAGCGATGACCGTCGGCTTGTCGCGCGAGGTCTCGATCAGCGGGGTGCCGCCTTGCGCGAGCTGCCGCGCCCGGTAGGTGGCCGCGAGCGTCAGCTGAAAGCGGTTGGGGATTCTCTTTAGGCAATCTTCGACAGTGATACGCGCCATTGATCTCTCTTTAGTCTAGCCAATCGGTTTCAAGATTTCCGGATGCCGTGCGATCTGGTCGGACAGCCTCAGTCGGGCGGCGGACACGACCGCAGCCAACTCGCGCCGCGCGTTTTCAAACTCTTTGTTTATTATAACATAATCAAATTCTTTCACGTGCGCCATCTCGTCTCGCGCGCCCTGCAGACGGCGCTGGATGGCATCCTCCGCGTCCTGACCGCGCCCGCGCAGGCGCCGCTCCAGCTCGGGAAGAACGGGAGGCGGCGGAAAGATGAAGATGCTCACCGCGTCCGGAAAGGCCTTGCGGACCTGGCGGGCGCCCTGCCAGTCGATCTCCAGCAGGATGTCCTGTCCCCGGGCGCGCGCGTCCGCGATCCAGTTCCGCGAGGTGCCGTAGCGGTTGCCGTGGACTTCGGCGGATTCGAGGAATTCGCCGCGCGCGAGCATCGCGTCGAAGGTCTTGCGGTCGACGAAGTGGTATTCGCGGCCGTCGACCTCGCCGGCGCGCGGCGCGCGGGTCGTATAGGAGATCGACAGGCTCAGGCGCTTGTCGTCGGCGAGCGCAGCCTTCACCAGGGAGGACTTGCCCGCGCCCGACGGGGCGGAAACGATGAACAGGTTCCCGCTCATTCGATGTTCTGGATCTGCTCGCGCATCTGCTCGATCAGGAGCTTGAACTCGAGGCTCGCGTCGGAAAGCTCCTTCGACACCGATTTCGATCCCAGCGTGTTGGCCTCGCGGTTGAGCTCCTGCATGAGGAAGTCCAGGCGCTTGCCGACCGCGCCTCCGGCGGCGACGACGCGCGACACTTCATCGAGGTGCGCGCCGAGGCGGGTCAGCTCCTCGGCGACGTCGATCTTCACGC
>DASSQD010000095.1:0-3810 GCA_035702665.1 Burkholderiales bacterium | reverse complement strand
GCGCACGTGAACAACGGCTGCGTCGGCTGCGGCCTGTGCGGGGAGGTGGCGCACGCGGCGGTGCTGTGCCCCTCGTTCTTCCGCGCCGAGATCGTGCAGAACCCCAACGCCTGGGACCGGATCGTCGGGCGCGCCCGTTCCGCCGTCATCGGCTGGCTGCAACCCGCCTGATCGCATGACTCTCCCGCAGCGCCCCATTACGATCCTCATCGCCGCGCTGGGAGGCGAAGGCGGCGGCGTGCTCGCCGACTGGATCATCGCCGCGGCAACCGAGCGCGACTATCCGGTTCAAAGCACCTCCATTCCGGGCGTCGCGCAGCGGACCGGCGCCACGACCTACTACGTCGAGATCTATCCGGCGAAGCTCTCCGACCTCGACGGAAGGCGGCCGGTCATGACACTCACGCCCGCCCCGTCCTACGTCGACGTCATGGTCGCCTCCGAGCTGCTCGAGGCGGCGCGCGCGATGCAGAACGGCTTCGTGACTCCCGACCGGACTACCCTCATCGCCTCGACCCACCGCATCTACACCGTGGCGGAGAAGATGCAGATGGGCGACGGCCGATTCGACGACGGCGTCGTCGTCAAGGCCGCTCACGCGCTGGCCAAGCGCGCGGTGCTGTTCGACATGCAGGCGCAGGCACAGGCCGCGGGAACGGTGATCAGCGCGGTGATGTTCGGCGCCCTCGCGGGGTCGGGCGCGCTGCCGCTCTCCCGGGGCGATTGCGAAGCGGCCATCCGCGCGGGCGGCAAGGGCACGGAAGCGAGCCTGAAGGGCTTCGCCGCGGGCTTCGAGGCCGCGGCCGCGGGCGGAACGAGCATGCCCTCGGAGGAGAAGCGTTCGCGCGCCCAGCGGGAAGTGAAGCTCCGCCCCATCTTTCCCGCCGAAACCCACGTCATGGTCCGCGAGGGTGCGTCGCGCTGCATCGACTTCCAGAATCCCCGCTACGCGGTTCTCTACTTCGACCGGCTCGAGCCGATCGCCAATCTCGACCACGCGGTCGACGGCTTCAAGCTCACCAACGAGACGGCGCGCTTTCTCGCGCTGTGGATGTGCTACGAGGACGTGATCCGCGTCGCCGACCTGAAGACGCGGCGCAGCCGCTTCGAGCGCATCCGCGAGGAGGTGCAGGCCAAGCGGGGCGAGCCCGTGCGCGTCACCGAGTTCCTCAAGCCGGGGGTCGAGGAACTGGCCGCCGTGCTGCCTCGCCCGCTCGCGGGCCCCCTGATGTGGCTCGCGCGAGTCACCGGGCTTTCGGGGAAGCTCAACGTCGGGATGCACGTGCGCACGACCAGCGTGAGCGGGTTTCTTCTCATGCGCTGCCTCGCCGCGCTGCGGCCGCTGCGGCCGATCTCCGCGCGCTGGCGCGAGGAGCAGGTTCTGATCGGCAGGTGGCTCACCGCGATCACGGCCGCCGCCAAGCACCATCCGGCGCTCGCGCTGGAGATCGCGCAGTGCGCGCGCCTGATCAAGGGCTATGGGGAAACGCACGCGCGCGGCAAGGCCAATTTCCTGCGCATCCTCGACACGCTCGTCGAAAGCGACGCGATCGGCGACCCCGACGCCCGCGCCAAGGCGATCCGCGCCGCGCGCGAAGGCGCGCTCGCCGATCCGGAAGGTCGCAAGCTCGAGCAGTCTCTCGAGGCCCAGGGCATTGCGCCCCTCCCTCCCCGGCCGAAGCCCGTGAAGTTCATGCGCCGGCAGAACGGCAGCGGCCGGAAAGCCGCATAGGAAGCCATTGCATGGAACGGCAATTCACCGAAGAGATCGAGTCGCTCAAGCTCGGCGACGGCGAGACCTTCCGCGGAGAAGGGATCCTCGCCGTCACCAAGGCGCTGCTGCAGTCGGGCGTCTCCTACGTCGGCGGCTACCAGGGAGCGCCCGTGTCGCACCTGCTCGACGTGATGGTGCAGGCCAAGGACTACATGGACGAGCTGGGCGTGCATGTGGAAGCCTGCACCAGCGAAGCCTCGGCGGCCGCGATGCTGGGCGCCTCGGTCAGCTACCCGGTGCGCGGTGCGGTAACCTGGAAGTCGATCGTCGGCACCAACGTCGCCTCCGACGCCCTCTCGTATCTCGCGAGCGCCGGGGTGATCGGCGGCGCGCTGATCGTGCTCGGCGAGGACTCCGGCGAGGGCGGCGTGGTCGCGCAGGAGCGCAGCCACGCCTATGCGATGAAGTCGATGATGTGGCTGCTCGACCCGCGCCCCAACCTCACGACCATCGCGGACATGGTCGAGCGCGGCTTCGAGCTCTCGGAAGCGTCGAACACGCCGGTGATGATGGAGCTTCGCATCCGCGCCTGCCACGTACAGGGGACCTTCACCGCGAAGAACAACCGCGCGGCCGCGGTGTCGACCCGCCACCGCCTGGACAAGCCGGCCGACTTCCTCTACGAGCGCCTGGCGCACCCGCCGGCGATCTTTCCGCAGGAGAAGAAGAAGTCCGCGGTTCGCCTGCCCGCCGCGCGCAAGTTCATCACCGAGCACAGGCTCAACGAGACGTTCCCGGGGGACGAATCGTCCATCGGCATCGTGGTGCAGGGGGGGCTGTACAACAACCTCATGCGCGCACTGCAGGTCCTCGAGCTGGCGAACTCCTTCTCCGACGGGCGCGGCGGCTGCCGCGTCCCTGTCCTCGCGCTCAACGTCGTCTACCCGCTCGTCCCCGAGGAGATCACGGCGTTCTGCTCGGGGAAGTCCGCGGTGCTGGTGATCGAGGAGGGACAGCCGGAATTCATCGAGCAGGACATCGCGACTACGCTGCGGCGCGCCGCCGAGCAGCCCGAGCTGCGTTCGTTGAGCCAGACCAAGCTCCACGGCAAGGATCTGCTACCGATGGCGGGCGACTACAGCGCCGAGGTGCTGGTGCGCGGCATAGCGCGCTTCCTGGCGCAGCACGCGCCGCACGTCGACACGTCTTCCGGCGCGCGCTGGATCGAGGCCGTCGAGGCATCGCGGGCGCGCGCGGCACAGCTGCTCGGCACGCTGCCGGCGCGTCCGCCGACCTTCTGCGTCGGCTGCCCCGAGCGGCCGGTGTTCTCCGCGATGAAGCTGGTCGCCGAGGACGTCGGGCGCCCGCACGTATCGGTCGACGTCGGCTGTCACGCGTTCGCCACCTTCGAGCCTTTCTCCCAAGGAAACACCCTGCTCGGCTACGGCATGAGCCTCGCGAGCTCCGCAGGCGTGGGGCCGATGTCCGCGCGGCGGCCGGTCGCGATCATGGGCGACGGCGGCTTCTGGCACAACGGCCTGCTATCGGGCGTGGCCTCCAACCTAATGAACCACGGCGACGCGGTGCTGGTGATCATGAAGAACGGCTACGCTTCGGCGACGGGCACGCAGGAGCTGCTGTCAACGCCCCCGGAAGACGCGCGCGCGGCGGCCGGAGGCGAGAGCGCGGCGTACGCCGACAGGACGATCGAGAACACCCTGAAGGGTCTGGGCGTGAAGTGGCTGCGCACCGTGTATAACTATCGCGTCGCCGACATGGCGAAGGCGCTGCGGAAGGCCTACACGACGCCGGAGCGCGGGCTGAAGGTGATCGTCGCCGAAGGCGAGTGCCAGCTCGAGCGCCAGCGGCGGCTGCGCCCTCAGGTCGCGGCCAAGCTCAAGGCGGGCAGGCGCGTGGTGCGCACGCGCTTCGGCGTGGACGAGGACGTATGCACCGGCGACCACTCCTGCATCCGCCTCTCGGGCTGCCCCTCCCTCACCGTCAAGCCCTCCAGCGATCCGCTCAAGCTCGACCCGGTGGCGCACGTGAACAACGGCTGCGTCGGCTGCGGCCTGTGCGGGGAGGTGGCGCACGCG
>DASSQD010000094.1:0-17172 GCA_035702665.1 Burkholderiales bacterium | reverse complement strand
TAATCGGTGATGTTCGTCACCTTGCCGAACAAACGCGTTCCCGGAGGATAGCGGCGCGAGAGTCCCACCCACGGGTCTTCGCCCAGCTGCTTCATGCCGAGCGAGACGCGGTTCTTCTCGGTGTCGAACTTCAGCACCTTCGCCGTGACCTCGTCGCCCACCGCGAGCACCTCCGAGGGATGCTTCACGCGGCGCCAAGCGAGGTCGGTGATGTGCAGCAGCCCGTCGATGCCGCCCAGATCCACGAACGCGCCGTAGTCGGTGATGTTCTTGACGATGCCCTTGACGGTGGCGCCTTCCTGCAGGTTGGCGAGCAGCGCCTGGCGCTCGGCACCCTGCGAGGCCTCGAGCACGGCGCGCCGCGACACGACCACGTTGTTGCGCTTGCGGTCGAGCTTGATGACCTTGAACTCCATCTCCTTGCCCTCGTAGGGCATGGTGTCCTTCACTGGGCGGATGTCGACCAGCGATCCGGGCAGGAAGGCGCGGATGCCGTTGGTCATGACGGTGAGCCCGCCCTTCACCTTGCCGGAGATCATGCCCTTCACCAGCGTGCCGGCTTCGAGCGCCTTCTCCAGGTCCATCCAGGCCGCGAGGCGCTTCGCCTTGTCGCGCGACAGGCGCGTCTCGCCGTAGCCGTCCTCGAGCGCCTCGATCGCGACGCTGACGAAGTCGCCGGGCTTGACCTCGACTTCGCCCTTGTCGTTCTTGAACTCCTCGGCTGCGATGAAGGACTCGGATTTCAGGCCCGCGTTGACGACGACGTAGTTGACGTCGACCCGGACGACCTCGGCGGTGATGACCTCGCCGGTGCGCATTTCCTTCCGCGTGAGGCTTTCCTCGAAAAGCGCGGCGAAAGTCTCTTGCTGTGCGGCGGCGGAAGTTGCTGCGGGGCTTGCATTCGACATAGAGAACCTTGGCTTCTGCCCGCCTTTTGGGGCGGGGTTCGTTGATCACAACAAAAAGCCGGTACTCAGAGAACCCGGCTTGATGTCACCTGTTCGCCCCGCGGTACCAGCCCGCTATCAGGGCCGCCGCCTGCTCGGCGGTCATCGACGTAGTATCGAGCGACCGCGCTCCGGGGCTTTGCTTGAGAGGCGCCGCGCTGCGTGTCGCATCGCGTGCGTCACGCTCGCGCAAATCCTGCAAAAGGGCGGCCAGTGTAGCAGCGATTCCTTTGTCTTTCAACTGTTTATATCTTCGTTCGGCCCGGGCCTCGAGGCTCGCAGTGAGGAACACTTTGAGGTCCGCGTGGGGGAAGACCACCGACCCCATGTCGCGCCCCTCGGCCACCAGGCCGGGCAGGCGGCGAAAGGCCCTCTGGCGCCCAAGCAGGGCCGCGCGCACCGCCGGCACGCGGGCCACGAACGACGCCGCGGTCGAGACCTCCTCGGTGCGGATGGCGTCGCTTACGTCCTTCCCTTCGAGGATCACGCTCTCCCCCTCGAAGCGGGGAGCGGGCAGCGCGGCGGCTACCCCGGCTGCCGCAGCCTCGTCCGTTGCGACCGCCCGAAGCGCCACCAGCCGGTAGAGCGCCCCGCTGTCGAGATAGTGGAAGCCCAGCGCCGATGCGACGAGCTTGGCGACCGTGCCTTTGCCGGACGCCGAAGGCCCGTCGATGGCGACCACCGGGGCCGAGACGCTGGCGTACGCGTCGAAATACCCGGGAAAGGTCTTTCCGACGTTGTCCGGATCGTTGATGCGCACGCGGACTCCCCCGAGGGCGGCGAGCGAGAAAGACATGGCCATGCGGTGGTCGCCGTAGGTGTCGATGGTCGCGGGCTTGAGCTCGGGCGGAGGCGCGATGCGCAGGAAATCCCCGCCCTCCTCGACTTCGGCGCCGAGCTTGCGCAACTCGGTCGCCATCGCCGCGATGCGGTCGGTCTCCTTCACCCGCCAGCTGCCGATGTTGCGTAGCGTGCTCGCCCCTTCGGCGAACAGCGCCGCCACCGCCGCGGTCATCGCCGCGTCGGGAATGTGATTGAGATCGGCGTCGATGGCTCTCAGCTTTCCGCCGGCGGGCGAAGCGCATTCGATCCAGTCCTCGCCCATCGAGACCGACGCCCCCATCTTCTCCAGCACCTCGGTGAAGCGGACGTCGCCCTGGATGCTGCCGCGCCCGACTCCTTCGACGCGCACCGGGCCGCCGCCGACGGCGCCGGCCGCGAGAAAGTACGACGCCGAGGAAGCGTCGCCTTCGACGTGGATCGCGCCGGGGCTCGCGTAGCGCCTGGCCGGAACCGTCAGCGCCTTCCATCCCTCGCGCTTCACCTCCACGCCGAAGCGGCGCATGAGGTTGAGCGTGATCTCGACGTAGGGCTTGGAGATCAGCTCGCCCTCGACCTCGACGCGCGTTTCGGCCCCCGCGAGGGGCGCCGCCATCAGCAGCGCCGACAGATACTGGGACGACACGCTGCCGCGCACCCGGGTCGCTCCGCCGCGAATCGATCCCGGGTGGATCGCGAGCGGCGGATACCCCTTCTCGCCCGCGTAGTCGATCCTCGCGCCGAGGCTGCGCAGCGCCTCGACGAGGTCGGCGATCGGCCGCTCGTGCATCCGCGGAACGCCCGAGAGCCGGTATTCGCCGCCGCAGAACGCGAGCACCGCCGTGAGCGGCCGGAAGGCGGTGCCGGCGTTGCCGAGCCGCAGCTCCGCCGACTTGACCGGGAATGCCCCGCCGGCTCCGTGCACCGTCGCGGACTCGCGCTCGATGCGAACCCCCAGGCGCTCCAGGGCGTCCAGCATCACGTCGGTATCGTCCGCTTCCAGCAGGCCCCGGATGTTCGTCACGCCGTCGGAGAGCGCCGCGAGCAGCAGCACGCGGTTCGAGATGCTCTTCGATCCGGGCATCCTGACCGTGCCCCAGGCGCGCCGGATAGGATCGAGGTCCAGATGCTTCATTCCCTGCTCTTCAGCCAGCGGTCGCGGGCGTCGCGGGCGCCGGCGAAGAGCTTCTCGAGCCCCTTGGCGTCGCCGCGCTCGAGCATGCGGCGAACCCGGACGAGGCCGCGGCCGTAGCGCGCCAGGTCGGCGAGCAGCGCCTTGCGGTTGGCGATGGAGATGTCGCGCCACATCTCGGGGTGGCTCGAGGCGATGCGCGTGAAGTCGCGGAATCCGCCGGCCGCGTACGAGAACAGGCGCTTCGCGTCCCGGTGGCGCGCAACCTGGTCGACGAGCGCGAAAGCGAGCACGTGCGGCAGGTGGCTGACGGTCGCGAGCACCGCGTCGTGCTCGCGCGGCGCGAGCTCGAAAACGCTCGCCCCGCACGCCTGCCACGCGCCGCGCACGATCGCTTTGGCCTTCGGGTCGGTTTTCCCGAGCGGCGTGAGCACGACCTTGCGGCCGCGGTAGAGCGAGGCGAACGCGGCGCCGGCGCCGCTCTTCTCGGTGCCGGCGATAGGATGCCCGGGCACGAAGCGGGAAAGCGACCTGCCCAGCTCGCTCCGCGCGAGCCGGGCCACGTCCTCCTTGGTGCTGCCGGCGTCGGTCACGACCGTCCGCGCGCCGATGAGCGGGGCGATCGCGCGCATGACGGCGCCCATCTGGCCGACCGGCATCGCGAGCAGCACCAGATCGGCGTCGCCGAAGGTCGCCTTGTCGAACCGTCCGGCGCTGTCGATGATCTTCAGCCTGAGCGCGCGCCGGATGTTCGCGGCCCCGCGCCCGACCCCCACCACCGTGCGCACCCCGCGGGCCTTCTTCAGCGCGAGCGCGAACGAGCCGCCGATCAGGCCGACGCCGACGACCACGAGCTTGTCGATGCGCGCCATCTAGTAGCCGAGCGCCGCCTTCAGCGCTTCGAGGAATCGCTCGTTTTCCTTGGGCGTGCCCACGGTGACGCGCAGATGCTCGGGCATGCCGTAGCCTCCGATGGGCCGTACGATGACGCCCTGGCGCAGGAGCTTCTGGTACACCGCGTCCGCCTCCGGCACCCGGAAGGTGACGAAGTTCGCGCACGAGGGCAGGTACTCGAGACCCAGCCTCTTGAAGGCGCGCTCGAGCAGGGCCATTCCCGCGCGGTTCATCCTGACGCTCTTCGCGACGAACTTGGCGTCGCCCAGCGCGGCGGTCGCCGCGGCGAGAGCGAGGCTGTTGACGTTGAAGGGCTGGCGCACGCGGTTGAGCAGGTCGGCCACCGCCGGCTGCATGAAGCCGAAGCCCACCCGCAGGCCCGCCAGCCCGTAGACCTTGGAGAAGGTGCGCGTGAGGATGAAGTTCGGGTATTTCGCGAGCCAGCCGACGCTGTCGTAGCGCAGCTCGCGCGGCAGGTATTCGGTATAGGCCTCGTCCACCACCACCGCCACCTTGCGCGGAACGCGAGCGAGGAACTTCTCGAGCTCGGCGCCGGGAACGAAGGTCCCGGTGGGGTTGTTCGGGTTGGCGACGAAGACGACGCGCGTGTCGGAGGCGACCGCCGCGAGCATGGCCTCGAGGTCGTGCCCGTAGTCCTTCGCCGGCACGACGATCGAGCGGGCGCCGCGCGCCTGCGTCGCGAGCGGGTACACGGCGAACGCGTGCTGCGAGTAGACGGCGGAGGTGCCGGGCGCGAGGAACACCGCCGCCGCCATCTCGAGCAGGTCGTTCGAGCCGTTGCCGACGACGATGCAGTCCTCGGGCACCTTATAGCGCTTGGCGAGCGCCGCTTTCAGATCGAAGGCGTTGCCGTCGGGGTAGCGCCCCAGCCCGGCGATCGCCTTCCTGATCGCGGCCTTCGCCCTGGGCGACACGCCGAGCGGGTTCTCGTTCGACGCGAGCTTGATGATGGCCTTTTCCTTGAGCCCCATCTCGCGGGCGAGCTCGGAGATCGGCTTGCCCGGCTGGTAGGGGGCGATGGCGCGAACGTAGGACGGGGACTGCTCGCAGAGGTCCATGGAGCGGTCCTAGAGGACGGCAGCCGGGTAGCTGCCGAAGATCTTCACGAACGGGGCCCTGTCGCGCAGCTGCGCGAGCGCCCGCGCGACTTGCGCGTCCTCCTGGTGGCCTTCGATGTCGACGTAGACGTAGTACTCCCACGGCCCGGTGCGCGCCGGGCGCGACTCCAGCCGCGTCATGTTCACGCCGGAACTCGAGAAGAACGCGATCAGCTCGAGGAGCGACCCAGGCTTGTTATGCGTGGTCATGACGAGCGACGTCCGGTCCTTCCCCGAGGGCCCCGCCTCCTGCCCTCCCAGCACGAGGAAGCGAGTGCGGTTCTTCGGGTCGTCCTCGATCGAGCTCGCCAGGATCTTCAGGCCGTAGCGCTCGGCGGCGATCTCCGGCCCGATCGCGGCGGCCGACGGTTCCCTCGCGGCGGTTCTCGCGGCCTCGGCGTTGCTCGCGAGCGGCACCCGGACGGCGCGCGGCAGATGCTGCGAGAGCCAGCCGTTGCACTGCGCGAGCGATTGCGGATGCGAGTAGACCTTCTTGATGGTCTTCAGCGTCGCCTTCTTCGCCATCAGGTTCTGCTGCACGCGCAGCACCACCTCGGCGCAGATCTTCAGCGGCGTGGCGAGCAGGAGATCGAGGGTCCGCCCGATCGCGCCGTCGGTCGAGTTCTCCACCGGGACCACGGCGTAGCCCGCGGCGCCGGTCTCGGCCGAGCGGAACACCTCGTCGATCGATGCGCAGGGCAGCGCCTCGACGCTTCCGCCGAATTGCTTTCCGAGCGCCATCTCGCTGAAGGTCCCCTGAGGTCCCAGGTAGGCGACCGTCAGCGGCTCCTCGAGCGCGCGGCACGCCGAGATGATCTCGGTGAACAACCGCCCCAGGGCCGCGTTGCTCAAGGGGCCGCGGTTCGCTTGCGCGATCCTGCGCAGGATCTCCGCCTCGCGCTCGGGGCGGTAAGGCGCGCCGCTCCCTTTCAGCGCTCCGATGGCGGCCGCGAGCGCGGCGCGCTCGTTGAGCAGCCCGGCGATCTTCGCGTCGAGCGCGTCGATCGCCAGCCGGTGCTTGGCGATTTCGTCGGCCTTGGTCATGCGGTGGGCAGGTAGCGCACGGCGAGCACGCCCCTGATCCGCGCGAGATCGTCGACCAGGCCGTTGCCGACGGGCGAGTCGACGTCGACCAGCGTGTACGCCATGTCTCCCCTGGAGCGGTTGATCATGTTGTGGATGTTGAGCCCGGCCTCGGCCATCGCGCTCGAGATCTGGCCGACCATGTTCGGCACGTTCGCGTTGGCCACGCCGACGCGGTACGGCGCCTCTCGCCCCATCACCACGTCGGGGAAGTTGACCGCGTTCTGGATGTTGCCGTGCTCGAGGTAGTCGCGGACCTGGTCGACGACCATCACCGCGCTGTTGTCCTCGGCCTCGCGCGTCGAGGCGCCGAGGTGCGGCAGCGCGATCACGGAAGGATTCCCGGCGAGCGCTGCCGCGGGGAAATCGGTCACGTAGCGGCCGAGCTTCTTCTCCTTCAGCGCGACGGCGACCGCCTTGGCGTCGACCACTTCCTCGCGCGAGAAATTGAGGAGGATGGCGCCGGCGTGCATCAGCTCCAGCCGCTTCGCGTCGATCAGGTGCCGCGTCTTCTGCAGCAGCGGCACGTGCAGCGTGACGAAATGGCCGGCCTTCAGCACCTCCTCGATCGAGTGCGCCTTCTTGACCTGCGACGGCAGGCTCCACGCGGCGTCGACCGTGATCTCCGGGTCGTAGCCGAGCACGTTCATGCCGAGCTTGATCGCGGCGTCGGCGACCAGGCTGCCGATCTTCCCCAGGCCGATCACCCCGAGCGTGTGGCCCGGCAGCTCCATGCCGGCAAAGGCCTTCTTTCCCTCCTCCACCTTCTCCGAGAGCGTCCGGTCGTCGCCGGTGAGCGAAGAAACGAACCCCAGCGCCGGCGCGAGATTGCGCGCCGCAATCAGCATCCCGGCGAGCACCAGCTCCTTCACCGCGTTCGCGTTCGCGCCGGGCGCGTTGAACACCGGCACCCCGCGCTCGCTCATCCGCTTCACCGGGATGTTGTTCGTCCCCGCCCCCGCGCGCCCGATCGCGCGCACCGAGTCCGGGATCTTCATCGAATTCATGTCGTGCGAGCGCACCAGGATCGCGTCGGGATGCACCGCGTCCTTCGAGACCTTGTAGGACTTCTCGGGGAGCCGCTTCAGGCCGACCTGGGAGATCTGGTTGAGAACGAGGATTTCGAATTTCTTCGCGGGCATGCCCGAATAATAAACTATGCGCGACGCCGGAGCCCGAACCGACGCGCGCTCCGGCCGGCGCCGGAGCGACAAGGCGCGGAGGCGCGCCTTGTGCCCGTGGAAACGGCCTTCAGTAGCTCGACGACGTCGTGCTGCCGCCGGCCTTGTACTGGGCGATCGCCTTCTTCAGGTCGCTGTATTCCTCGCAGCCGAAGGTGCACGCCTTGTCGAGCGCGGCCAGGCGCTGCTCGGCGCGGGCGAGATCGCCGGTCTGCAGGTAGAGCTCGCCCGAGTATTCGAGCGCGCCGCGGTGCGTGGGGTCGATGCGCAGCGCCTCGTTGTAGAACTTCTCGGCGCCGGCGAAATCCGGCGTCGGACCCTTGCGCAGGCTGTAGCCCATGAGGTTGTTCCAGTCGGCGCTGCCGGTGTCGTTGAGGCGCTTGAGCTCGTCGATCGCGGCGGTCCAGTTCCTGGCGGCGATCTGCGCGCGCACGCCGTCGAGCTTGTCGGGCGATCTCGCCGGGCCGGACAAGCCGCCGTCGGCGAAGGCGTTGCCCATTCCGAAGAACAGCGCGCTGGTGATCAGGATGCGGGTGATGACGGTCTTCATGATTTGATCCTCGTGGTTGAGTGGACGACACCCTTGGTGGTGTCTACCGGCACTTACGAGGTCGATCCGCAAACGGATGCGGCGCGGCCGTGAGAAATTCCCGCCCGCTACCAGAGCTTGACGCAATGCCCCGAGAGGACGAAGTCGCCCGAGGGCTTGTCGCCGGCCCTGGCCGGCGCGGCTTCGATGCTCACCGCGAGCCGGGGCACGTCGAAGAACAGCTTTTCCGAGGTGTCGGCCAGCGCCACGGTGGCCGTGCCGCTGCCGGGAACGACGCCGACCGGAAACGCCGCGCCGTCGCGGGGCAATGCCCACAGCTGCGCCACCGAGCCCGCCGGGATGGCGACCGGCTGCAGCAGCTTCACCGTCATCACCCTGCCGTGCCGCCGGGAGCTCGCCAGCACCGTGGGCCTGCCCGTGCCATCGGTGAGCAGGCCGACGTAGCTCTGGGGCAGCACGTCGCTTTGCGGCTCCAGGCCGATCAGCCCCGGCTGGAAGCGCAGCAGCGCCGCGCACAGCAGCGCGCCCGCGAGCACGCCGCCGAGCGCGCGGACCGACAGCACGCCCCACAGCCACCGCACCGGTCCGCGCGGCGCAGCCCTGCCCGAAACGAACAGGCGCTCTTCCACTCCCCGCCACACCGACTCGCCCGGCTGCATGGGAGGCACCGCGCCCGCCAGGCCGCCGAGCCGCTCCTGCCAGGCGCCGACGGCCCGCATTGCGGCCGGCGCGTTGCGCAGCACGCGCTCGAAGCGCCGTCGCGCCGGGCCAGCGAGCGTGCCGAGCGCGTACTCGCGCGCGAGACGCTCCAGCCGCACGGGCAGGAGGTAGTTCACGCGAGCGAGCTCCGCTGCACGCCGGCCGCCTCGAGGCAATCCTTGAGCCTGTCGAGGCCGCGCCGCACCCAGGCCTTGACGGTGCCGAGCGGCGCGCCCAGCGCCTGGGCGATCTCGGTGTGCACCATGCCGCGATAGTACGCGAGCGCCAGGGCCTGGCGCTGCGAAGCGCCGAGATCGCCCATGCACGCCGTGATCCTGAGCGCCTGCAGGCTCCGCTCGAACAGCGCCTGCGGCTGCTGCCCCGCGTCGGCCGCCACGGCCATCGCCTCCTCGTCGAGCGCCAGCGTGGACGCGCGCTCGGCTTTCCCCGAGCGCAGCGCGTCGATCGCCTTGTTGCGGACGATGTTGATCAGCCACGTCATAGGGCCCGCCACCGAGCCGTCGAACCCGCCCGCCCCGTTCCAGACGTTCATGAAAGCCTCCTGCAGCACCTCCTCGGCGCGCTCCCTGCTGTTCAATATACGGAAGGCGACGCCCAGCAGATGCGCGCAGGTCGCGCGGTACACGCGCTCGAACGCCGCGCGATCCCCCAGCGCGACGCGCGCGAGCAGGGCGGCAAGGTCTTCGTTGGCGGGCATGGGGGAGCGGGCGAGTGTAGTCCGGCGGTCGAGCGACCACAAGCGCCCGGTCCTGCCGTTGACCCGGGCTTGACATGCAAGTGGCGACTTGCCTATACTCATGCAAGTGATGACTTGCGTATAGCGCATGGCGGAGCGCCGCGACACCGACGTGCTGTTCAAGGCCCTGGCCGATCCCAGCCGGCGCAAGCTCCTGGACCTGCTGCACGCGCACGACGGCCGCACCCTCAACGACTTGTGCGAGCACCTGGACATGACGCGGCAGGGCGTGACGCAGCACCTGGACCTGCTGGAGGCGGCGAACCTGGTCGCCACCGTGCGGCGCGGCCGCGAAAAGCTGCACTTCCTCAATCCGGTGCCGCTGCAGGAGATCTACGAGCGCTGGATTGCCAAGTTCGAAAAGCCGCGCCTCAAGGCGCTCTCGGATCTGAAACGACGGCTGGAGAAGACCAATGGCTAGATCGACTTTTGTCTACGTGAGCTACATCCGCACCACGCCGCAGAAGCTGTGGTCGGCGCTGACCGACCCGGAGTTCATGAAGCAGTACTGGTTCGGCGTGCACGGCGAAAGCCGGTGGACGGCCGGATCCTCGTGGAAGAACGTGTCCCCCCAGGGTCAGATCCTCGACGCCGGCGAGATCGTCGAAGCCGAGCCGCCGCGGCGCCTGGTGATCCGCTGGCAGAACCAGTTCAAGCCCGACCTCAAGGCCGAAGGCGAGTCGCTGTGCACGATGGAACTGGAACCCAGCGGGACGGCGGTCAAGCTCTCCATCACCCACACCATCGAGCGCGCACCCTCGAAATTCATCGAGGCGGTGTCCGGCGGCTGGCCGAAGGTCATCTCCAACCTCAAGTCCCTGCTGGAGACCGGATCCCCCGTTCTGCAGGACCCCTACCCCAACTAGAGCGCCCGCTCTAGAACCTCCGGGCCGGGCCGCCCATTCCCGCGGGCGGACGCAGCGCGCGCTGCAGGTTCTCGATGGTGCGCAGCTGCATCCTCTTCACCGGCGACGGCGGGCTCTTCTCGTCGGGGATCTCGGTGCCGTAGCCGGGCTTGTCGATGACGACGCTGCCGAATTTGTTCTCCACGACGATGGCGTTGCCGTCCGACCCCTCCGGTTCCAGCAGCGCCACCTTGGCGGACGCGTCCACCGTCTTCCCGTCCTTTTCCTGCCGCTCGGTCACTTCGCCTTCGAAATGCGTGCCGCGGATGCCGATCGTGGCGACGGCGATCGTGATGTGCACGTTCTCGTGCTTCCTGCGCGCGATGAGCCCGCTCACGAACCGGAACGCCCCCTTGAAGACCCTGGACGTAAACGCCTCCTCGCCGGAGCTGCCGCCCGCCGCCTGGAAATACTTCTCCACTTCGAATTCCGTATTCGGCCCGAGGGTGAAACGGGACTTGTCGTTGAACTCGATCTCGAGGACCGTCCGGGTGCCCGTGCGGATGCGCTCTCCGGCGAAGACCGGATCGCCCTGCGACAGCTTCCGCGCGGGGGCGCCCGGCGCCTGCGCGCCGCTGATCTGGTCGCCCGTGAGCCGCGTCGCGCGCCCGACGGAGGGCGTCTGGGCCTGTGCGACCGCGGCGAGCAGCAGACCCACGGCGATCAGGCTCGTGCCGACAGAGTGGAGTTTCATTTCGTGTCTCCCAGACAAATCAAATTGACTTTGCGCAGGCGGAACCCGACACTCCGCGCATGAGCGCTCGCGGTCACAGACTCGGACTCCTGCTGTCCGTTGCGCTGTCGGGCATGGCCGTCCTCGTCATCGAGATCACCGCCATACGGATGCTCGCGCCCTATTTCGGCAATTCCATTTTCACGATATCGAGCGTCGTCGGCATTATCCTAGCTGCGCTGGGCCTTGGCTACTACCTCGGCGGTTCGCTGGCGGACCGCAAGCCCTCGGCGGCGTGGTTCTTCTCCCTGATCGTCGTCGCCGGCTTCTCGGTCCTGCTGCTGCAATTCCTGAATGCCGTGCTGCTGCCGGGCCTGGCTTACCGGCTGTCCCTGATCGACGGCCCGTTGATCGTGTCCTCCCTGATGTTCTTCCTTCCCGCGATGTTCCTGGGGATGCTGTCGCCGTTCGCGATCACGCTGCTGCACGCGCGCGAGGCCGGCAAGGGCGTAGGCAACGCATCGGGGCTGGTGTTCTTCTGGTCGACGCTGGGCAGCATCGCCGGGAGCCTCGCCACCGGTTTCCTCTTGATCCCGCATTGGGGCATCGGCAGCATCGTCGCCGGCACCGGGTCGGGGCTGGTGCTGCTCGGCGGCGCCGGGCTCCTGGCGACGCGCGGGCTCCCGAAAATCCTCCCGGCCAGCCTGGCGCTCCTTGGCTTGGTATCCGGCGCTGCGCTGAAGGGAGGCGGGGTGGTCCGCAGCGATGTCTTCACCGCCGACGGCCTGTACGAAAAGATCGTGATCCGCGACATTCCCTATCGCAACCGCACCGCGCGCATCCTGATGCAGGACCTCAGCGTCAGCGGCGGCCTGTACCTGGACGACGGCACCATGGCCTTCGACTACACCCGGTACTTCGATCTGTACCGGCTGTTCACTCCCGAGCTGAAGACCGCCCTGGCGATCGGCGGCGGCGCGTATACCGTGCCCAGGTCCATCCTGCACGACTCCCCGCGCGCGATCGTGGACGTGGCCGAGATCGATCCGTCGCTGCACGCGCTGGCGCTTCGCTATTTCGACCTGCCCGACGACGCGAGGCTCAGGAATCACGTGATCGACGGGCGCCGCTTCCTGCACGACACGCCGGAGCGCTACGACCTGATCTTCTCGGATGCGTACCGCTCGTTCATTTCCGCGCCCCCGCAGTTCGCCACCCTCGAGTTCTTCCGGCTGGCGAGGAGCAGGCTGAAGGAGGACGGCGTGCTGATCGCCAATTTCTACGGCAGCCTCGCCCCCGACACCCGGGCGACGATCTGTTCCGTGCTCAGGACGATGCGCGCCGCCTTTCCGCAGGTCTACGTCATCGCCACGGTCAGTCCCGCGACCGAGGAGCTGCAGAACTTCATCTTCGTCGGACACAACGCCTCGAACCCGGAGCGGCGCGCGGATCTGGGTCGGGCGGCGGCGCTGGAATGGCGCGCGTCCGACGCCCTGCTCGATGCATATCCCGTGCTGACCGACGACTTCGCCCCGGTCGAGTATTACGCGGTGAATACGATCCGCCGCTACGACGCCCTCTCGAGGAGAGCGCGCTGACGCCGCTCTAGATGTCCATGCGGAGCACCATCGAGAAGCCGTGCTCCTTGACCTGCTCCTGGGCCACGCGGCCGCTGAACACGAAGCTCGCCGTCAGGCCCTTCCCGAAATAGCGCCACCCAGCGGTCAGCAGGACGCTGGTGGGATCGTTGGCCGGCTGCTCGCCTGTCGTGAACTGGATCTGCTGGTAGCCCCGGACGTCTTCGAAACGCGCGCCGAAGTAGGTCTCCGAATTGCCGCGCCCGTACGCGATCTCTTCCAGCAGGTTCCATTGCTTGGAGGTCAGCTTCGACTCGGCGACCGGGATACCACCCGCGCTTTCCGTATAGGCGTCCTGGTTGCGCTGCGACCAGAGGTAACCGAGCGAGCTGGTCAGCTTCCAGTTGCCCCAGCCCGAGATATTGGTGATGTTCGTCGATGCGAAGCTGCGGTTCGAGGAGAAACTGCTGTCCACGGCGACCGTGGCCGGAGGGACCGCCCCGCCTATCGCCCTCGACTGATCGGTGTTGAACTTGCCGTAGCCCGCGATCAGGTCCAGGGTCCATGCGTCGGAGATCAGCCACGCGGCATAGGGATTGAGGTTGTACCCGCCGGTCTTTTCGTTTCCGGAGTTGAACTGGGTGACGAAATTGCTCGCTTCGTAGCCGCCCGAGACGCCGAGGACGTACTTGTCGGACTGCGTGATGTCGTAGCCGACGAGGACGTTCTGGGTCGCGCCGTGGAACGCGGTCCGGAAGAAGGTGTTCTCGAGCGAGTCGATCGTGGAGCTGATCCATAGGGCCTGGGCATTGCCGCCGCCGCTGCTTCCGCTCCCTGATGGGTCGTTGGCCGCGGCCGCGAGGGTGTTGACGTCGCTGCTCGTGCCCGAGCGGTCGTTGGCCGCGAGCATCATGCCGCCGATCTGCGTCACCTGCCGGGAGCTTCCCGGGCGCCGCAGGCCGAATATCTGCGACCTGATGGTCCCAGCGATCGGTTGAACCTGCGCCTGGAGGGTGAACGTGTCGGTGACGGTGTTGCTCGGCGGCTGCACGGTGATCAGCGTGAACGCGAAGGCGGCGCCGCCGTACGACAGCAACGCGCATCCGAGAATCCTGCGGAGCGTCTTGTGGAGCACGGTGTTCTCCCTTGGGACACAGTCCCTTATGGCGAAATCAGGATAATGCAGGGCAAAGATATTGACAAGATGAAGCCCGCGCGATTCCCCGGCGCGACGCCATCAGGAATTCTTCGAGACTGGGTCCTTCGGCCGGATCAGCCGGAACCACATCAGGACGGCGACGAGGTCGAGGACGACGGCGAAGATCCCGAACACGCTCCGCCCGAACGTCTCGCCGGCGACGAAGCCGACGCCCAGCCAGCCGTTGGAGAGTCCTCCGCCGAAGCGCCGCGGGCCCGGGCCGAAGGCGACCCAGTCGAGGGTCAGCGCGAACGTCGTCATGAGCAGCGCGCCGAGCAGCTGTTGAAGGCCGGCGCGCTCGGGCGGCAGCGCGAGCAGCGCGCCGCCGAACACGAACACCATCGCCGCGAAGACGCCGATGAAGTCCTCCGAGGTCAGCGGGTGCGTCGCGCGCAGCACGGCGTGGAGGCCGAGTCCGATCATGAGCAATCCCAGGGCGGCGACCGCGGCGCCGAGCGCGATCCTGCCGCCCGGCGTCGCCTTCCCGCCGTCGGTCGCGAGCACGAACTCCGGCTCTTTCGATCGCAGGTGCCGCGCGAGCGCGGCGAAGGCGACGCACGCGGTCGCGGCGATCATGAGCAGCTGGAGATCCGTGGTCGTGCGCGGGCCGGCGTTCGGAACGTCGGCGGACGCGAATATCGCGCGGTCCGGCTGCTCCGGGTCGTAGCGGACGTCGATGCGGCCGCCGCGGCGGTGCTTCGCGGCGAAGGCGCGCAGCGCAGCCGGCTCGTCTTCCGACCTTTCGAGGCGCGAAGCCAGCCTCGCGACCCGCTCCCGGCCTTCCGCCTCGTAGCGCACGCGGTAGCGGAGCTGCCATCCCGTGGCGCCGTGGGAAAGGCGCTGCGGATCGACCTCGCCGCTCACGATCAGCGCCGGCACGACCGGCCAGCGCGCCTGCGCCGCCTCCTCGCGCCAGTCCACGATCGTGCCCACGAGGATGAAGAGCGTGCACAGGCCCGCGAACAGCGCGAGGAACCCGGTCAGCCCCGCCGCGGTGGTGCGGCGGGGCGATGGCGATGAGTCCACCGGTCTAATGCCGCACCGGCAACTGGTCGTTACGCGCTAGAACCGAGATATGTCGCGGTCAGTCCCGTCTAGCGCGTGCACGAGTCATTCAGACCCTTCGTCGCGATCTTCAAACCTTCCGTCGCGATCGTGCATCAATTCGAATCCGAAAAGGCGGCTTCCCGCGTTGACGTTGACCCCGTCCCTATTCGTGAACAAGCCTCCGCTCTCCGCGCCGACACCCCAATACACCATGCTGCCGACGACCTGAGGTCCGCCTTCGATGGCGCCCGACTGCATCGTAGAGCCGTCGGCGAGCTTGATCTGATTGTGGAACTCGAAGAGCTTCTTTCCGGACTTGGCATCCAGAGCGACCATGGTTCCCTTGCCGTCCTGATAGCCGATGAACACGACGCCGTTGCCGACGCTGAGCGTGCCGAAGGCCTGGCCGGTGCCGATAGTGCCCTTGATGCCGTCGAACGCGGGCCGCTGCCACAGGATCTCTCCCGTGCCGGCATCCACCGCACTCACCATGCCGTCGATCGTCGCGAGCCTGCCGTTGTCGTTGAACACGCTGACGTCATCGGCGCTCACATCGGAGGGCGGATTCACCAGCGTCCAGAGCTCGACCGGGCCGCTCGCCGGGCCTTTCAGGAACGGGAGCGGGCCGCCGATTCCGTCGGGGTCGGGAAAGGCATTCGGGTAGTCGCTGATCCCGTAGATGATATTCGGGCCCGGGAACGGCAAATCGATATTCGACGGAGACGGGTACTCGGACGGTACGGCCGCATCCCGCTTCACGAAGGGTCCTGTCTTCAAGCCGAGCGCCGTGAAGCCGTTGATGTCGAGGAAGCGGGTGACCGGCACGTAAGGCGTCTTGCTGTTCCTGCCGTTGTTCCGCGAATTGGTCGTGCCGAAGAACACCTTGCCGTCGTCGGTCGCAAGCCCGAACTGCAAGCCGCCGTAGACGCCGCCCGGGTCGACGTTGGCCTCCCAGATCTTTCTCCCGGTAGCCGGATCGAGCCCGAACAGCCTGCCGTCCTTGTTGCCGCCGACCACCACATCTCCGCGTTTCCCGTGGGCGAGCTTGACGTTCTTCACGAGCTTCGGCTGCTGGCCGAATCCCATGTCCGGTCCGATCGGAGTCTGCGTGCAGTTGGCGATTCCGTTCGCCAGCGGCACCGGGAAGAGCGCGGGAACCACCGTCGACCAGCCGTACAAGTCCGGCGCGCCGCAGGCGTGATTCCATGCGTCGTACTTGTGGGCGTAGAAAGCCCAGTTGACGCGCCCGGTATCCATGTCGACCGCGATCATCGCGTTCGCGTAGATGTGCAGCTTCTCGTTGAGGTTGTTGCAGGTCACGCCCGCGGGCAGACCCGGGATGTTCGCGTTGGGATCGCCGCTTGTGCGCCTCGCCTGCTCGCAGTCCTGGGCCACTTGCGGCGCCGTGGTGGTCTGCGCCATCGCGATATAGACCTGGCGCCTCTGCACATCGATCGTAGGATTGTGGCCGTAGGTCGAAGTGCCGAAGGATCCCTTCGGCCCGAGCAGCGCTCTCAGGTTTGGCGCGAGTTCGTGATCAGGGTCGTTGCCGATGTTGGTGTGCCGCTTCCAGAGAATCTTCCCGGTGTTGACATCCATGGCCACGAGGCTGCCGCGCGCGGAGCAGCACGGATAGTGCGACGCCGGGTCGATCGGCTCGACGAAGATGTTCGGATAGGCCCTCGCCCAGTCTTCTTCCCAGTTGCCGACCGGCACGAAGATACGATCGCCGTGCCCGCTGATCGATCCCGTGACCTTCGATGAAGGATGCGTCTCGGCTTTCGCTCTCCAGACGACGTGGCCGGTGTTCTTGTCGACCGCGAGCACGATGGCGCCGTCTCCCGAAGCGCAGCCCAGCGCGCTCGGGGTGGCCCCGGGCGTCAGTTTGCAAAGGCGGTCGGTCAGCCCCATGTTGCTGCCGACGATGAGCAGATCGCCTTTGACATACGGCGTGTTGCGGGACTCCTTGACCACAAAGCCCGGCACCGAGAGATCGTTCACGTAGTTCTTCTTCCAGATCAGCTTCCCGGTGAAGCGGTCCAATTTGGTGAGGAAGCCGGACATGTCGTTGAAGTAGAGAAACCGACCGTCGACCGCCGGAGTGGACGAGATGCTGCCCTGGGCGCTGCTTGTCGTTCCCGTGTCGGGCACGGTCTGGTAGACCCACTTGACCCTGAGTCGACCCACGGTGTCGTCGTTGATCGGCCCGCCCTGGAAACTCCGGGTATCGAAGTCGATTCCATCCGCGAGTGCCGGAACCTCTATCGTCAACAGCAGCAAGGCGAGGGGCAAACACAGAGACAGGGGCTGCCGCATGGTCCCTCCTTATTTGAACGAAATGGGAACGGGAATGAGTCGCCGAAAAGCTTGCGCTCCCGCAACCTCGAATGTCAACGGGGAGCACGAAAGAAAACGGCGCTTCCGCGAAAGACATGCACTATGTTTCCGGAAGCGCCGCAGCAAATTTCCAGCTGCGCGAGGCTACGGGCCTGCGCGATAGAAGTAGTAGCTTGCCGTGTACGGAACTCGGGCCACCTGCCTGGCATTCGCGGCGCTGCAGGGCTCCGAAGGCGCAACTCCGCCCACCGTCTG
>DASSQD010000093.1:0-9860 GCA_035702665.1 Burkholderiales bacterium | reverse complement strand
TACAGGCGAAAAAGAAAAAGGTTCCCCTCGACCACGACGTTCTGCCCCAGCGCGAGACCGTCCGTAACGCCAGCGACCCCGTCGTGGACCCCTTCGAGCTTGACCTCGGCGCGCGCGTAGCGTCCGGGCGCCTCCTGGATGAAAACGTAGTTGTTTCCGCCAGCGGAAAGCACGGCCTTCTCGGGGACCTGGACGGCGGCTGCCCTGGACGGCGCCGTGATCTCCGCCGTCACGAACATTTCCCCTTTGAGCTTGCGCTCGCGGTTGTCGACGCTCCCGCGTACCTTGATCGTGCGCGTAGCCGGGTCGATGAAGTCGGAAATTGCATCGATGGTGGCCGTAAATTCGTCAGTGGGCCACGCGGTCGAGCGTAGCGTTACGCCTTGGCCACGACGCAGCACGCCGAGCTGAGCCTCGGCCGCATCGAGCTGAACCCACAGGTGGGAGGGGTCAGTGATGACGAACATCGCGGGAGAGTTGGCGAGCTGCAGGTCCGGCCGCAGTTCTTGGCCGGGGTTGATATTGCGCTCGACAACCACCCCGGCGATCGGGCTCGCCAACGTGAGATTCTGATCGACCGACTCCCCGGGGCTTCCGTAGAGCTTCACCTTCGCCGTAGCGCGTGCGAGCTCGGCTTCGGCTCTCGCGTAGTCCGCCTCGGCCGCACTCAAGTCCTTCCGTGGTGCCACGCCTCCGGCGTACAGTTCCTGCACACGCTTCCGGCTCTTCTCCGCGAGTGCGAAATCGGATCGCGCGCGGCTGGCGTCTGCCTGCGCCTGTCCAAAATCGGGCGATGCGAGCGTTGCGAGCGGTTGATCCTTGCTCACGCGTTCGCCGACTCTCACCAGGATCTGGAGCACGCGGCCGGCAAACGGCGGATAGAGGCGCACGGTCCGGTTCTCGTCCCAGACGAGCCGCCCCGTGAGGCGCAGCTGAAGGGGCTCGCTCTTCCTCACGCTTTCGGTCGCGAACAACGCCACCTGAGCGCTCCCCTCGGGGAACACGATCTGCCCGTTCTCGAGCCTGGGCCGGGCAATGTCGGGCTTCGCGTCGCCGTCGCCGCAAGCCGATACCAGAGCCGCCGCGCCGATGGCGATCGCCATCGGCGCCGCGCGCCAATGCATGGACCTCATACCCTCTCCCGTGTCGCGCCCCTCGGCGTCATCTGGCTTCTTCGTCCAAGCGGCCGATTCCCGCCTGCCAAGCGGCGAGCGCCTTTGCATGATCGTTTCTGGCCGACGCAGAGTCAATCTGGATCGCGCGCAGCGTGCGCCGCGCGTCCAGCAGGTCCATGACTCCGATGGCTCCGTTCTTGTAGGCGAATTCAGCGGAGTCCGCGGCTCTCCTCGCCTCGACGAGCAGCGATTCGTCGAATCGCTGCAAGCGCTCGGCCGTGGATTGCAGATCGGAGAACGCCCGCGCGATCTCGGTGCGCGCCTGTGCGCGTACCTTCTCGAGCGCTTCCATCGCGGCGCTGTAATCGACCTCCGAGCGCCGGATTTCGCCTTCATAGTAGTAGCGGGCGAATAGCGGGATGCTCACGAATACCCCGTAGCTGCTGCCATTGCCCGCGCCGCTGCCCATTGCGTACGAGGGATTGATCGGATAGTGGTCGTACGACACGCCTACCGATACATCGCGGGTGCGGAGGCTCCGTGCCAGCTCGCGGGCGTTCTGCGCTGCTTCGAAGCGGCTCTTTGCAGCGCGCACGTCCGGGCGCACCTCGATCAGCTCCTCAACCGAGCCCCCGGGCCGCCCCGCATAGATCGACGGCCATGGATCCACCGCTCGAATTCCTATCGCCCTGCCCTCCGCTCCGATCATGTAGGCGAGCGCGAGCTGGGCGCGGCGCTGGTCCGCCTCGGCCGCGCGCGCGTCGTTCTGCGCCCGCAGGGCGTCGACGCGCAGCCTTGCGACGTCAGCCATGGCGATGTCGCCGGCTTTGAGCCGCAGCTCGGCGGCGCGCACCGATCCCTCGAACAGCGCGATGGTGTCGCGCGCGATATCGACCTTGTCCTGTGCAAAAAGCAGGTCGTAATATGCGTATCTGAGGGCGAGGCGTTGTTGGCGTTGCGCGTCCGAAAGGTCTTCGGTGCTCGCGGACTCGAGGCTTCTAGCGTTGGCCAGGCGCAGCTCGCGACGGTCGCCGCGCTCGATCACCTGGTCGATGCGCACCGAGCTATCGATGAACTTGTCGCGCAAGGGGCCCGCGCCGACGCCTTGGGCCGGGTTGATCGCGCTGACGCCCAAGCTCAGGGTTGGGTTCGGCCGCGCGCCGGCCGAAAGCGTGTTGGCGCCGGCGGCCTCGACGGCCCGCCGGGCGGCCTGAAGCTCGCGATTGTGCGCTTGCAGAAGCTCCTCGGCCTGCGTCAGCGTCAGCGCCGTCAGGTCGACCGACTGGCCGACAGCCGAGAACGGCAGAGCGAATGCAAGGCCCACGAGCGTCCTGCCCGCCAGCTGCATGGGGAGCCTGGACATGGGGAGCGGAATTCTATTTAAATGTGCCTGACAACGGACTGACGGATATCAAGAAACCGGCCGAAAATCATGCTGGTGCTGGGCATCGAGACCTCTTGCGACGAAACCGGAGTCGCCGTGTACGACGGCGATCGCGGCCTGCTCGCGCACGCGCTGCATTCCCAGGTTGCATTGCATGATCAGTACGGCGGCGTCGTGCCGGAGCTCGCGTCGCGCGATCACGTCCGGCGCGTGCTTCCTCTTGTGCGCACGGTGCTGCATGAGTCCGGGGCGCGAATACACGAGCTGGATGCGGTCGCTTACACCCAGGGTCCAGGGCTCGCGGGCGCCCTACTCGTCGGCGCCGCATTCGCGAACGGCTTTGCTCTCGGCCTGGGGATCCCGGCGATCGGCGTGCACCACCTCGAGGGCCATCTGCTTTCGCCTCTGCTGCAGGATGATCCGCCCCGATTTCCGTTCGTCTCCCTCCTCGTATCCGGAGGCCATACCCAGCTCATGCGGGTGGGCGGCCTGGCGAAGTACGAACTGCTCGGCGAAACGCTGGACGACGCCGCGGGTGAAGCCTTCGACAAGACCGCGAAATTGCTCGGCCTGGGCTACCCCGGCGGACCCGCGCTCGCCCAGCTCGCCGAAAGCGGCAGACGCGACCGTTTCACATTTCCGCGCCCGATGCTCGACCAGCTGGAAAAAAGCGGCGACCTGGATTTCAGTTTCAGTGGACTCAAGACAGCGGTGGTGACGACGCTGCGCAAGCACGGAATGGAAGGACCGCTCCGGGCCGACCTCGCCGCCGCATTCCAGGAGGCCGTGGTCGAAGTGCTGGTAGAAAAGTCGCGCGCCGCCATCGAGTGCACCGGCCTGGACCGACTGGTGGTCGCCGGAGGCGTCGGCGCCAACAAGCGCCTTCGAAGCGTGCTCGATGCGGCTGCAGCGCGCGACGGATTCCGGGTGTATTACCCGGCCATGGAATTCTGCACCGACAACGGCGCGATGATCGCGCTCGCCGGCGCCATGCGGCTGCAGTCAAAGACCGCAACACGCTCGGACTACAGCTTCGCGATCCGCCCTAGGTGGGACCTTGGCGGTGTTCCGAAAACGGATCGCTAGCTTTGCCGGGACCTTCCTTCTCCCCGATCCTGCGTTCTCTGCCGGCCACAAGATTGCGCATGTTGCTTCGGTGGCGCCACACCGTGGCCGCGGCGATGAGGATCAGCGCCGGCACGGTGCCGAGAGGCAAGGACATGAACAGCGCCAACACCGGCGCGCCCACTGCGGCGACGACCGACGCGAGCGAGGCGTAGCGCGAGACCCACGCGACGGCGACCCAGGTCGCCAGCCCGGCAAGGCCCAGCCAGGGATCGAACGCAAGCAGCACTCCGCCCGCGGTGGCCACTCCCTTGCCTCCCTTGAAACGCAGAAACACCGGAAACAGGTGGCCCAGGAACACGGCGACCGCGCATGCTGCGATCACCGTGTCGCTCGCGCCGTAATCGCCGGCGTAGCGCGCGGCGAGGAAGACCGCGAACCAGCCCTTTCCGCCGTCGCCGGCGAGCGTCAGCAGCGCGGCGAGCTTCTTGCCCGTGCGAAGCACGTTGGTCGCGCCAGGATTGCCCGAGCCGTACGAGCGCGGGTCGGGCAAGCCGAGCGCACGGCTCACCATGACCGCGAAGGAGAGCGAGCCGATCAGGTAGGCGATCAAAATAAATGCTGCGGCGGCCATGGCCTTACTCTAGAATCCGCGACGAGAGTTTACGCGAAAGTCCCGCCTTGGATGCCGTCTTCATCCGCCAGCTGCGCCTCCAGGCCTGGATCGGGCTGTACCGCCATGAGAAGATCGCGCCGCAGACGATAGAAATCGACCTCGAAATCGCTCTTCCCCCTGGCGGCGCCGTGTTCAAGACGGGGAAAGTCTCGGACACGATCGACTACGGCGTCGTTGTCGAGCACATCCGCGCCCTCGTCGCCAAGGAGCGCTTCGGCCTGGTCGAGAGCCTCGCGCAACGCATCGCCGATTCGATACTGAAGAGCTTCCCTTCGCCACGCGTCAAGGTGAGCATCGCCAAGCTCGGGGTAGTGCGCGATGCGAAGCAGGTCGGCGTAAGCATCGAGCGCTCCGCGCGCTGATTCAGGCCCTCGGATGATGCTCGCTGTGCAGCTTCTTCAGGCGCTCGCGCGCGACGTGGGTATAGATCTGGGTCGTGGAGATGTCGGCGTGGCCGAGCAATAGCTGCACGACGCGCAAGTCTGCGCCGTGGTTCAGAAGGTGCGTCGCAAAGGCGTGGCGCAGCGCGTGCGGCGAGAGCGCCTTACCGGGGATGGCGCTCGCGGCGCGTTTCTTGAGCAGATGCCAGAATGCCTGCCTCGTCATCGGCGCGCCGCGCCCGGTGACGAACACGTAGTCGCTCGCGCGCTTCTTCAGGATCGCCGGCCGGCCCTCCTTCACGTAGCGCGAGAGCCAGGCGAGCGCTTCTTCGCCGAGCGGCACCAGGCGCTCCTTCGCGCCCTTCCCGAACACGCGCACCACACCCATGTCGAAGCTCAGCTCTGAGAGCTTGAGACGCACCAGCTCCGACACGCGAAGCCCGCTCGCGTACAGCGTTTCCAGCATGGCGCGGTCGCGCAGTCCGAGCGGCGTCGCCGTGTCGCCCTCGGCGAGCAGCGCCTCGACGTCGTCCTCCGAGACCGTCTTCGGGAATCTCGGCGGCTTCTTCGGAGCGTCCAGCCTGAGCGTCGGATCACTCTCGATGCGGCCTCCGCGGGCAAGGATCTGGTAGAAGCGCTTCAGGCTCGAGTGAAGGCGCGCCTGCGTGCTCGAGCGGATCCCGTGCTTCCCGGCACCGCCCTGCGAGCGCGATGCGAGATATCCGGCGAGATCGGCCTCGGTAACCTGAAGCAGCGACCCCCGGCCCCGGCGCTCGTGCCACTGGGCGAAGAGGCGCAGATCGCGGCGGTAGGACTCCAGTGTGTTTTTCGCCAGACCGTCTTCCAGCCAGACGGCGTCGCAGAACTCGTCGAGCAGGGTCGCGTTCTGCGCATTCATCGCGCGGCCGTCGCCCCCTCGTGCGCGAGAAGCCAGCGCTTCACGGACAGGTGGAACCCGCCTTCCTGGTGCGCAAATCCGCCGATCCCGCCAGCGGCAAGCACGCGGTGGCAGGGTACCACCAGCGGCAACGGGTTTGCGCCGCAGGCCTGCCCCACGGCGCGCGCTGCAGAATCGATTTCGCGGGCGATCTCGCCGTAGCTGCGCGTGCGCCCGGGCGCAATGGCCGAGATCTTCGACCAGACACGTCGCTGGAACGGCGTGCCGGCGCAAGCGAGCGGGAGGTCGAAACGGAATTCCGGATCGGCGAGATAGGCTTCGAGCTGCTCGCAAACCCGCTCGGCGAGGCCGTCGCGGGGAGGCAAGGCTGCGCTAGGCCGGAGGAAGACGATCTCGGCGAGGCGTCCTTCCGAGGTCCGTATCCCGAGCGCGCCGAACGGCGCCTGCAGCTTCGCCTGGAACGATCCCGAGAGATGCATCGGGCAATTCTAGCGCTAGGCAGTCGACCCTGCGGCGCGCCTGCGCAACAACTGCATGGCTACGACCAGCGCAAAGCAGCCGAAGCCGACCACATCGGCTGTCGTCGTCGGGTAAACGAGTGCCAGACCCGCGACGATGAGCATCCACTTCTCGATCCAGTTGGTGCGACCGAACAGCCAGCCCTGCACGCCGCCCGCGAGTGCGGCGATGCCGAGCGCCGCCGTCCCGGTGACGAGGGCGATCGAGCCCCAGTCGGCGCTGCCCAGGGTCTTCATCGACCCGGTGAGCAGCAGCCCCGTGCCCGAGGGATCGAGCACGAACATGAAGGGAACGAGAAACGCCGGCAAAGTGTATTTCCAGGATTGCAGGGTCGTCCTGTATGGATCGCCTCCGGTGATGGCCGCGGCGGCGAAGGGCGAGAGGGCTGTCGGCGGCGAGACCTCCGACAGCACCGCGTAATAGAAGATGAACATGTGCGCCGCGAAGTCCGGCACGCCGAGCTTGATCAGTGCCGGCGCGGCGATCACGGCGCAGATGATGTAGGAGGCCGTCACCGGGACGGCAAGCCCGACGATCCAGACTATGAATGACGTATAGACCGCGGTGAGCAGCAGCGAGCCGCCCGCGTACTCGATGATGATCGCGCTGAACTTCAGACCGAGGCCGGTCAGCGTCACTACGCCTACAATGAGGCCCGCACCCGCGCAGGTGATGGCGACGTTCAGCACGCCGGTCGAGCCGGCCTCGAGCGCCTTGAAGAACTTGGACTGGAAAATCCCCTTCACCCACGGTTCGCGCCCGAGGAACAGGTCGTAGGAGAACATCGCGCAATCGCGGTGCAGGAAGCTTGTCAGGAACGACGCCACCGTCGCCCAGAACACCGACATCACCGGTGAGTATCCGAGCAGCATGAACACCACGATCGACACCAGCGACAGAAAATGGAACCAGTACTGCTTGGTGAGGCTCCACAGGGACTCCACCCGTTCGAAGCGTACCCCGCTCATGCCGAACTTGCGCGCGTCGATCTCCACCATGAGAAACAGGGCGAAGTAGTAGAGGCAGGTCGGAATCGTCGCCATCAACAGCACGTCGAGGTACGAGATCTTCAGGAATTCGGCGATGAGGAAGGCCGCCGCGCCGAGCACCGGCGGCGAGATGATCGCGCCAAGGCCCCCCGCAGCGAGCAGGCCGCCCGCCGCATCCTTGCCGTAGCCCGCCTTCGCAAGCATGGGATAGGCGACCGAGCCCAGCGTCACCGTCGTCGCGACGCCGGAGCCGGACGGGCCGCCGAGCAGGAACGAGGCGAGCACGACGGTGCGTCCCGCGCCGGTCGACTTGCCGCCCATCGCAGCGAGCGAGAAGTCGATGAAGAACTTCCCTGCCCCCGAGTACTGCAGGAAGGCACCGAAGATCGTGAAGAGGATGATTAACGAGGACGATACGTCGATTGCGACGCCGAAGATGCCTTCGAGCGTCATGTACATCTGGCCGACGAGCCGCCCGACCTCGTAGTCCTGGTGCGCCCACGATCCGGGCAGGTGCTCGCCGAACAGGGCGTAGAGAAGAAAGGCGATTACCACCGCCGGTATGATCCAGCCGGACGCCCGGCGCATGCCTTCCAGGATCATCAGGATGAGCAGCACGCCGAAGAAGATGTCCCAGTTGTCCGGCGAAGTGTTGCGGTCCCAGAAATCATCCCCGCCCCGCAGGACGTATGCGACGACGGCGATGGCCGCGAACGCGATGATCCAGTCCCACCACATAATGCGGTGACGGAAGCGCTGCGCCACCGGGAAGAGCAGATAGACCAGGAACAGTACGAAGCCGACGTGAACCGGGCGCATCACCTGCGCCGAGACGATCGAGTACGCCGAATACAGGTGGAACACCGACATGACGATCGCCACGGTCGTGACGAACACGCCGAGCCGGCCGCGCAGTTTGTTGGTCCGGCCCTCCTCCTCCTCGATGAACTCCTCGGCCTTCTTCAGCGCCTCGGCGTCGACCCCGGCGTCATCGATCTGCTTTGCGGCCTCGCTCATCCCACCCCCTCGCGGCGCATGCTAGCACGGCGCGCACGTGCGTCGGCCACGCAAGAACCGCGAGACCGGCTCTCGCCAATCCCGCAGCTCCGATACACCGGTACGCGCTACTGGATCCTGACTCCACGCTCCGCGAAATACTTGATCGCTCCCGGGTGGAAGGGAATCGGCGACGCGGACGCTTTCTGGTTCGTCAGCGTGAAGTTCTCCGATTCCTTGTGTACGGCGACGAGATCCGCCTTGTGGTCGAAGATGGTCTTCACGATTTCGTAGGCGAGCTTGTCGCTCAGGTTCTGGTTGGACACGAGGATGTTCCATACGGTCGCGATCTGGTTGTCCTTGTCCATGCCCTTGTACATGCTCTGCGGGATCGAATCGTGGACGTACAGCGGACCGTACTTCTTGTTCATTTTCTCGACCGTGTCGCTGTGATCGATCATCTTGATCTTGATACCCGGGGTATTCGCCAGGTCGGTCACCGCAGCCGTGGGCAGCCCCCCCACCCAGAAGAACGCGTCGATCTTGCGGTCTTTGATCGCGTTCACCGATTCAGCGACGCCCAGGCGCTCGCGCGTGATGTCCCTGTCCTTGTCGAGACCCGCGGCTTCGATCACGCGGAAGGCCATGACTTCGGTCGCGCTGCCGGGCGATCCGGTCGAGACCCGCTTACCCTTCAGGTCGGCCATCTTCGTGATTCCCGTGCCCTCGATGGTGACGACGTGCATGCGGTTGGGATACAGGACCATCAGGGTGCGCAGCGGCACCTTGGTTCCCTTGAACTTGTCCTCTCCGCGGTAGGCGTCCTGCCCCGCGTCCGCCATCGAGAAGGCGATGTAGGGCTTGCCGGTGGCGATCAGCTTGAGGTTGTCCACGGAGCCGCCGGTCACCTCGGCGGTGGCCTGCATTCCCGGCACGTACTTCGACAGTATGTTGGCGAGCCCGCCGCCAATCGGGTAGTAGACGCCGCCCGTGCCGCCGGTTGCAATCGACAAGCTGTATTTTTCCTGCGCAAACGCGCCCGCCGAGAACGCGAGCGCGGCTCCGAGCGCGGCAGATGCAACTAGTCTCATGTGGCCTCCTTCGAAATGATTCGTCCCTGAAGCGGTCCGGCGGTGATCCGCCGTTGTCCCCGTGGATTATCCGCGAGCGGCCGAGCCGCGCCAAGGGGACGCGCACTACCTCGCGAACAGCCTGCCGATGTCCTTGAAAGCCTTGAACTCGAGCGCGTTGCCGCAGGGATCGAGCAGGAACATCGTCGCCTGCTCGCCTACCTCCCCCTGGAAGCGCACATGCGGTTCGATGATGAAGCTCGTCCCCGCGGATCTGAGCTTCTCCGCCAGCCGCTCCCATTCGCGCATGGGCAAGATAGCCCCGAAATGCCGGACCGGAACATTGTCCCCGTCGACGGCGTTGGTGCTCCTGTGACCGGCTTCCTCGGGCGCGAGGTGCGCGACGATCTGATGGCCGTAGAAATCGAAGTCGACCCAGTCCGGGGCCGAGCGTCCCTCGGGGCAACCGAGCAGCCCGCCGTAGAAGGCGCGCGCCTTCTCGAGGCTCGTCACCGGGAACGCGAGGTGGAACAGCGGAAGCGCAGCCATGCGATCACTGCGGGCTCAGACCTGCGACGTAGTCGGCGAGAATGTCGATGTCCTTGTCCTTGAGCGGCTCCGTGGCGGCGGTCATGTTGCCGTCGAGGTCGGCCCGCTGCTTCGCCTTGAACTTGCGCAGCTGCGTGAGCAGGTACTCGTACTGCTGCCCGGCGATGCGCGGAATGTGCTGCTGGCCGCGCAGCGCCGGTCCGTGGCACTGCACGCAGT
>DASSQD010000092.1:0-11178 GCA_035702665.1 Burkholderiales bacterium | reverse complement strand
ATGTTCCGGGCGACGACGAGATCCACCGGCTGATCATGCAGTCGGGATTCTCGACCGCCAGGACCGTCAGCAACATCTCGGGGCGCGGCGTCGGCATGGACGTGGTCCGGCGCAACATCGAATCGCTGCGCGGCACGCTCTCGATCGACAGCGTCGAAGGAAAGGGCACGACGTTCTCCATGCGCCTTCCGCTCACTCTCGCGATCATCGAAGGCTTCCTGGTCGGCGTCGACCGGTTCTCGTACGTGGTGCCCCTGGAGATGGTGGTCGAGTGCATCGAGCTCTCGGCCGAGGACCGCGCGCGGATCGGCGAGAGCGGCTACATCAATCTTCGCGGCGAGGTGCTGCCGCTGCTTCGCCTGCGCGAGGTATTCGAGGTCCAGGGCGACGCAGGCAGGCGGGAGAACATCGTCGTGGTGAACTACGCGGGACAGCGGGCCGGCTTCGTCGTCGACACGCTGCTCGGCGAGTTCCAGACCGTCATCAAGCCGCTCGGCAGGCTGTTCGAGCGCCTGTCCGGGATCAGCGGCTCGACCATCCTCGGCAACGGGGAGGTGGCCCTGATCCTGGACGTGCAGGCGCTCGTACAGAGGGCCATCGGCACCGAAGCAAGCGTCATCGAAGCCTAGACCGGGACTCAGCAAGATACTCGTAACCGACGACTCACTCATAGGGGAACAGCATGTTGATCAATCTCAAGATCTCAACCAAATTGATGGCGCTGCTCGGCATGCTGCTCGCCGCAATCGTCATCGTCAGCGTGGTCGGCAACTTCGCGCTGCGCCAGGCGAACGAGCGCGCGGCCGAGAATCTCACCGAGGCGCTGGACGTATTGCACGCCGTCAACTCGGGAAACCGCGCCCAGGTCGCCTTCAAGGTGCAGGTGCAGAACTGGAAAGACACCCTGCTCCGCGGCCACGACCAGAAGGACTACGACAACTATCTGGCGCAGTTCAAGGACCGCGACGAGGCGTTCCGCAAGGAGATGGACGCGCTCAAGACCCGCACGGCCAAACTCGGGCTTCCCACCGGCGCCATCGACGACGCGGCGAAGGCCCATGACGAGCTCGATCAGGAGTATCGCGCCGCGCTGCAGAGCTTCCAGATCGCAAAGGCGGAGACATCGGCACTGGTCGACAGGCAGGTGAGAGGCAAGGACCGGCCGCTCGACGAGAAGCTCGTGAAGATCGTCGAGGACCTGCGCCAGTACGCGAGGGATGCCTCGGCCAAGGCTCAAGAGGCGGGAGCGGTCGAGGCGAGGCGCATGACGGTGATCTTCGTCACCGTCACGGCCCTGGTGGTCGCGGCCGGCATTATGCTCGGCCTTGTCATCCTGCGCGGCATTACCCGGCCGCTTGCCGAAGCCGTGTCGGTCGCGGAGAAGGTGGCCGCGGGCGACTTGACCGTGATCGTGCAGAACGCGTCGAAGGACGAGGTCGGGAAGCTGCTCGACTCGCTGCGCGACATGACGGCGAAGCTCGCGCAGGTCGTCGGCGAGGTGCGCTCGAGCGCCGAGTCGCTGTCCTCGGCCTCCGAGGAAGTGAGCGCGACTTCCCAGTCGATGAATCAGGCGGCGAGCGAGCAGGCCGCGAGCGTCGAGGAGACGAGCGCGTCGGTCGAGCAGATGACCGCCTCCATCACGCAGAACGGCGAGAACGCCAAGGTCACCGACGGCATGGCCGTGCAGGCCGCCAAGCAGGCGACCGAGGGCGGCGTCGCGGTCGAGCAGACCGTCGCCGCGATGAAGGACATCGCCAAGAAGATCAGCATCATCGATGACATCGCCTACCAGACCAACCTGCTCGCGCTCAACGCCGCGATCGAGGCGGCGCGCGCGGGCGAGCACGGCAAGGGCTTCGCCGTGGTGGCGGGCGAGGTGCGCAAGCTCGCCGAGCGCAGCCAAGTGGCGGCGCAGGAGATCGGCGAGATGGCCGGCACCTCGGTGGCGGTTGCCGAGAAGGCGGGCAAGCTCCTCGTGGAGATGGTGCCTGCCATCAAGAAGACCTCCGACCTGGTCCAGGAGATCGCCGCAGCCTCGCAGGAGCAGTCCTCCAGCGTCGGGCAGATCAACACCTCGATGACGCAGCTCAACCAGGTGACCCAGCAGAACGCGTCCTCCTCCGAGGAGCTGGCCGCGACCGCCGAGGAGATGAGCAGCCAGGCGCAGAACCTGCAGCAGCTGGTCGCGTTCTTCAAGGTGGAAGGCGCCGATCACGCGGCTCCGCGCGTCGCCCGACCCGCAGCGGCCAAGCCGGCGGCGCACCACGGCGCTCAGGCGCGTCCCGCGGCCCCCGCACGCGGCCAGGCGCACGCCCCGGCGTTCGGCGGGCTCGCGCTCGCCGCGCCGCAGGCCAAAGAGTTCGTGAAGTTCTAGGGGGCGGCGATGAGCGCATTGGTACGCAGCCAACGCAGAGCGGTGCAGGAGCCGCAGGAGCGCCAGGCGGCCAAGGGCCAGCAGTACCTGACCTTCTCGGTGACCGGCGAGTTCTTCGGAATAGCGATCGTCTCGATCAAGGAGATCATCGAGTACCGCACGACCACCGAGGTCCCGATGATGCCGGAGTTCATGCGCGGCATCATCAACCTCCGCGGCCGCGTGGTGCCGGTGATCGACCTGGCGGTGCGTTTCGGCCGCCCTCGCAGCCAGGTCACGGCGCGCAGCTGCATCGTGATCGTCGAAGCGCAGCAGAACGGCGAGCAGCACGACCTGGGCGTGGTCGTCGACGCGGTGAGCGCGGTGGCAGACATCGCCGACGCCGACATCGAGCCGGCTCCGTCCTTCGGCGCGAGGCTCCGGAGCGACTTCATCACCGGCATGGGCAAGATCAACGAGAAGTTCGTGATCCTGCTCGACGTGAGCCGGGTCCTGTCGATCGACGAGCTCTCGGTTCTCGGAGACATCGCGCAGGAGCGCGCCGTCGCCAGTTCACCGGCGCAGGGAGCCGCGCGCGGCTAGCCGCCGCGTGCGTTCGACGCGATCATGGGAGCGGCGCTGGCCAAGCGCGGTCCGGCGGCGCCGGCTCCGCGCCACGCGGAGATCGGCGAGCGCGACTTCCAGGCGATTCGTGCGTGGATCCGCGGCGCAGCGGGGATCAGCCTTTCGGACCAGAAGAAGGCCCTGGTCGCCGGGCGCCTTGCCTCGCGCCTGCGCCACCACGGACTGGACAGCTACGGCCGGTACTTCGAGCTGCTGCAGAGTGGCGGGCACCCGGAGGAGCTGCAGATCGCGGTCGACCTCCTCACGACCAACGAGACGCATTTCTTCCGAGAGCCGAAGCATTTCGACTTCCTGCGCCACACGATCCTGAACGGGCGCCCTGCGGGGCGCATGTTCCGCGTGTGGAGCGCGGCGAGCTCCAGCGGCGAGGAGCCGTACAGCATCGCCATGACCCTGGCGGACTCGCTCGGCGAGGCGCCGTGGGAGGTCGTCGCCTCCGATCTGAGCAGCAGGGTGCTGGCCCGGGCGCACACGGGCCACTACGCGATGGCGCGGGCGAAGACGATCCCGCGCCCGATGCTCTCGAAGTACTGCCTCAAGGGCGTCGGCGCCCAGGAGGGCACCTTCCTCGTCGAGCCGCGACTGCGCAGCCGCGTGCGTTTCCTGCAGGTGAACCTCGTCGGGGCGCTGCCGCAGCTTCGCGAGTTCGACGTGATCTTCCTGCGGAACGTGATGATCTACTTCGATGCGGCCACGAAGCGCGAAGTGATCCTTCGCATGCTGCCGCACCTCGCCCGCGGCGGCTACATCATCGTCGGGCATTCCGAGAGCCTGAACGGCCTGAGCGACGCCCTGAAGGGCGTCCAACCCTCGATCTACCGCAAGCCGTGAACCCGGCCCCGGCAGACGCTCTAGAGGTCTTTCTCCAGCCCGGGGAGTTGTACTTCGGCGAGGAGAAGACCCGCATCCGCACCCTCCTCGGCTCGTGCGTGGCGATCACGCTTTGGCACCCCAGGCTGCGCATCGGCGGGATGGCGCACTACATGCTGCCGCAGCGTCCGAGCCGCGCCAAGGACCAGCCGCTCGACGGGCGCTACGCGGAGGACGTCCTGCTGATGTTCCAGCGCGAGCTGCAGCACACGCGCACCCGGCCGGCGGACTACCAGGTGAAGCTCTTCGGCGGAGGGCGCATGTTCGCGCACGTCCAGAAGGCGAAGCGCCACGTCGACGTCTCGGACCGCAACGTCCAAGTCGGCCGGGCGCTGATGGCGCAGCACGGCTTCAGAATCCTCGCCGAGGATCTCGGCGGCGACGGGCACCGCAACGTGGTGTTCGACGTGTGGAGCGGCGACGTGTGGCTCAAGAAGACGGCGAGAACGCCGTCGGGAAGGGGCTAGGACCGCCGATGCGCAAGACCAAGGTGATGGTCGTGGACGATTCCGCCGTGGTGCGCCAGGTGATCGCCCACACGCTCGCGCGGGAGCGTTCGATCGAGGTGCTCGCCGCGGTGGCCGACCCGATCTTCGCGATGCAGCGCATGCGCGCCGCCTGGCCCGACGTGATCGTCCTCGACGTGGAGATGCCGCGCATGGACGGCATCACTTTCCTGCGCAAGATCATGGCGGACCGCCCCACCCCGGTGGTCATCTGCTCCTCGCTCACGGTCGCCGGTGCCGAGACCACGATGCTGGCGCTCGCCGCCGGCGCGGTCACGATCGTCGCCAAGCCCAAGGCGGGCGTGCGCAACTTCCTGCTCGACGCGTCGGCCGACCTCGTCGAGGCGGTCAAGGCCGCCGCCTGCGCCAATGTGCGCAACCTCGCGCCCAGGTCCGCGGATGTCTGCGCCCCGGCGCCCGGCGCGGCCCTCAAGGAGACCACCGAGCGCGTAGTCGCCCTCGGCACGTCGACCGGCGGCACTCAGGCGCTCGAGTCCGTCCTGTCCGCTCTGCCCCGCAGCTGCGCCGGAATCGTGGTCGTCCAGCACATGCCCGAGAAGTTCACCGCCGCGTTCTCGCAGCGCCTCGACCAGGTTTGCGCGATCGAGGTGAAGGAAGCCCAGGACAACGACCGCGTGCTGCCGGGCCGCGCCCTGATCGCCCCGGGCGGCAGGCAAATGACGCTCAAGCGCAGCGGCGCCCTCTACTACGTCGAGGTGAGAAGCGCTCCGCCGGTCAACCGCCACTGCCCGTCCGTGGACGTGCTCTTCCGCTCGGTGGCGCGGAGCGCCGGGAAGAACGCCCTGGGGGTCGTCATGACCGGCATGGGCCACGACGGCGCGCGCGGCCTTCTGGAGATGCGCGAGGCCGGCGCCCAGACCGCGGCGCAGGACGAGGCGAGCTGCGTCGTGTTCGGCATGCCGAAGGAGGCGATCAAGCTGGGCGCGGCCGAGAAGGTCCTGCCCCTGCACGCCATTTCCGGCGAGATTTCGCTCTACGGCTCGCGTTAGCCGCGAGCTCTCTTCAACATTTTCAACTGACCGAGGACATCATGCCCGTACAGAAAATCCTGATCGTCGACGACTCGCCTTCGGACCGCCAATATCTGCTCGAGAAGCTTTCGCCGCACGGCTACGAGTGCGTCACCGCCGAGAGCGGCGCCGAGGCCATCGCCAAGGCGAAGACCGAGCTGCCCGATCTCATCCTCATGGACGTCGTCATGCCCGGCACCAACGGCTACGAGGCGACGCGCGCGATCACGCGCGACGAGAGGACCCGGAGCATCCCGGTGATCATCTGCACGGGCAAGGACGGGTCGACCGACCGCCTCTGGGGACTTCGCCAGGGCGCGAAGGACTACGTGACCAAGCCGATCGACCACCACGCGCTCATCGAGAAGATCGCCGCGCTGTCCTAGCGGGTCTCGCGCGCGCCGATTAGAATCCGGCGCATGAAGGTCGTCATCACCGGCGGCGGCGGATTCATCGGCGCGAAGCTGGCGCGCGCGCTGCTCGCGCGCGGCACGCTCGCGGGGCGCAAGATCGCTCGCCTGGTGCTGGCCGACCAGGCGTTTCCCGAGTTCCCGGAGGACGCGCGCCTGGAGACGCTCGCCGGCGACGTCTCCGACCCGGATTTCGCGGCTCGCGCGATCGGCGAGGACACGGACTCACTTTTTCACCTCGCCGCGGTCGTGTCGGGCGCGGCCGAGGCCGACTTCGACCTGGGGATGCGCGTGAACCTCGGGGGGATGCGCGCCGTGCTCGACGCGGCGCGCCGCTGCGTCAGGCCGCCGCGCCTGGTGTTCGCAAGCTCGGTCGCGGCGTTCGGCGGCGAGCTGCCGGAGGTGCTCGACGACTCGACCACCCCCGTTCCGCAGACCTCGTACGGCACGCAGAAGGTCGTGAGCGAGTACTTGATCTCCGACTTCTCGCGCAAGGGCTACATCGACGGCCGGTCGCTGCGCCTGCCGACCATCGTCGTGCGTCCCGGCAAGGCGAACGCCGCGGCCTCCTCGTTCGCGAGCGCCGTGGTGCGCGAGCCGCTGAACGGCACCTCCTACGAGTGCCCGTTGCCGCCGCACACTCTGGTGTGGCTGCTGTCGCCGCGCCGCGTGGTCGAGGCCTTCGTCCACGCGCACGACCTGCCGCCTTCGGCGTGGGGCATGAACCGCTCCCTCAACCTGCCGGGGATCACGGTGAGCGTCGCGGACATGATCGCGGCGATGGGAAGCGTCGCCGCCCAGGCTCCGAAGCGCGTCTCCTTCAAGGTCGATCCGCGCATCGAGAAGATCGTCATGGGCTGGCCGGTGCGCTTCGAGACTCCGCGAGCGCTCGCGATGGGCTTCAAGGCCGACCCCGGCATCGAGGCCGTGATACGCGACTACGTCGCGGACGAGAACGTCAGGATCGCCTAGAAGAACGCCAGGGTCCGCGCCTCGATGCTCTGGCGCGCGGGCGCGCCCGGCGGCGTCGTCGGGTCCTCGAAGGAGCTGTGCGCGGTGAAGCGCGCCCGGCCGTCCTTCGCGGAGTCGAAGACCTTGAACACCAGCGCCTCGTCGCGGCGCATCCGCGGGAAATAGAACCAGCGATGGTCCGGGTTGTAGCTGACGCGGTAGGTTTCGCCGACGCGGTTCGGGTAGCGGCGCTCGGCCCGGATCAGGTCGCGGGGCGCGAGGCTCCTCGCGTCGGCGATGGCGAGCGGGTTGGACTGGATCGGCTGGTTGATCGCCCGCCACACCTGGATGATGGCGAAGCGGCGCTCGAGGAGCTTCCCGGCCTCGTCGGGCAGCAGGTCGCGCACGCGCTGCGGCCCGGACCACTCGGTGTAGTCGTTGTGCACGTTGAGCACCGGCTCGCGCACCAGCCGCGCCTCGCGCTCGGCCCCGTCGCCGGAGCGCAGCGTGTGGTCGAAGACCACCACGCGCGACGCGCCGGAAACCGTCTTCACCAGTGCCTCGACCTCGGGGTAGTAGACGCGCTTCAGCTCCTCGGGGTCGAAGAAGTCGCGCACGTGCGTCGCATGGTCGACGAACTCGAATCCGGTCACGTCGAGGTCGAGTTCGTCGACAATGGGCCGGCCGTCGCGGATCGTCATCGGCCGGACCTCGTGCTCGCCGGTGACGCGGCGCCGGATGTTGTTCGGCCCGAAGGTCTCGTTCACCGGCGTCACGCCGGTGTCGACCGTGTAGTGCAGGCCGGCGGTGATCTCCATCGCAAGCCCTACTCGTGCGACGCCTCGGTGTCGGTGGCGTGCACGCTCATGTCGACGATATCGCCCTTGTCGAAGAAATCGTCGATCGCCCGCGGCTCGTGCTGGATCTCCCACCAGTTGTTGTCGAGGTCCTGGAAATAGAAGCCGTAGGCGCCGTGGCGCGCGAGCACCTTGTTGATCTTCTGGATGCCGTACTCGTCCTTCAGCCGCACCGCCTCGGCGTGCGCCCGGTCGACCTCCTCGCGCGAGGCGACGTTCAGGCCCCAGTGGGTGAGCACGTGCTGCTTGGGGACGTTCTCGCCGATGCACACCGCGACCACGTACATCCCGGTCTTCAGGCGCAGCATCATCGCCGGGCGCGCGTGGCGCACCACCTGCAGGCCGAGGAACTCCTCGTAGAAGCGGCGCGATTTCGCGAGGTCCTTGCACATCAGCGTGCCGTGCGACAGGAGCATCGGCTTGACGACGGACTGGGCTTTCGACGGCGCGGCGACCTCGCTCATGGTTCCCCCGGGGCTTGGCGATTCGGCCGGCACATTATAGTGATAGTCTGCGCCCTCAAGGAGGAAGCCCATGAAGCGGATCGCGTCGGTGTTCCTGTGCCTGTTCGCACTGGGCGCCGCAGCGCAGGAATTCCCGGCCAGGCCGGTGCGCCTCGTCGTCCCCTTCCCGCCCGGGGGGCCGCTCGACATCTCCGGGCGCCTGATCGGCAAGGAGCTGCAGGAGCGCTGGGGCCAGCCGGTGGTCGTCGAGAACAAGCCGGGCAGCACCATCGGGCCCGAGTACACGGTGAAGAGCCCGCCCGACGGCTACACGCTGATGATCATTTCCTCGACGCCGCTCGTCACGCTCCCCCACCTGCAGCAGGTCCCGTACGACGTCCTCAAGGACCTGACCGGGGTCACGCAGACGACGCTGCTCACCTACGCGCTCGTCGTCAATCCCGCGTCGGGCATCGGCTCGATCCAGGAGCTGATCGCGCGCGCGAAGAAGGAGCCCGGGAAGCTCGACTACGCGAGCGCCGGCAACGGCTCGGGCCAGCATCTCTACGTCGAGCTGCTGAAGAACGCCGCCGGCATCAACCTCGTCCACGTGCCCTACAAGGGCGCTGCCCCCGCGCTGCAGGCGGTGCTCTCGGGCGAGCCGCCGATCATGCTCGACGTCACCGTGGCGGTGATACCGCACGTGAAATCGGGAAAGCTGCGCGCGCTCATGGTGACGGGCGCGAAGCCGCTCGAGCAGCTTCCCGGCGCGGTGCCCTTCGATTCGCTGTTCCCGGGGCTGGGCATTCCGGGATGGCACGGGATCTTCACGGCGAGCGGCACGCCGAAGCCGGTCCTCGAGAAGCTCGCGGCCGACATCCGCGCCGTGCTGCAGCTGCCCGCGGTAGGGAACCGCTTCCGCGAGCTGGGCGTCGAGCCCTCGGGAGTCTCCGGCGACGAGTTCAACGCGATCGTGCGGCGCGACTACGATCGCTGGGGCGAGATCATCCGCGAGAACAGACTGCGCGCGGACTGAGAGCCGGTCAGCTCTTCACGTCGTCGGTGAGCGTGCGCACCCGCTTGATCAGCTTGCAGATGAGATGCAGCGCGAACTCCGGGCTCTTCGCGACGAAATCCCTGAAGTCCTCCTTGGGGATGACGAGGAACTGGGTCGGCTCCAAGGCCATCACGGAGGCCGAGCGCGGACCCTCGTCGAGCACCATCTCTCCGAAATACTCCCCCGGCCCGGACTCGTTGAGCACGATCTCCTTTCCCTTCTTGTCGGTCACGTAGATCTTCACGCGGCCGGAGACGATGATGTAGAGCGAATCGGTCCGGTCGCCTTCGCTGACGACGACGGTGTTCTTCGGCACCGTCCGCGACACCGCGTGCCGGGCGAAATCCCTGAGATCGATGACGTCCAGGATCTCGTCCGGCGACGGGCCCTTGGGTCTCCGTTTTTCCATCAGCCCTCCCTTGAGTGTCGGTTCTCCGCGACCTCCCCTTTCGCCTATTCTAGAAGGGAATCGCGAACGTCACGAGCTGCGCGCTGCCGCCGTGGCGGATCGCCGCGAAGCCGGCGATGAAATCGAACCAGAAGTGCAAGGCGACGTCCTCCCCGATCTGGAAGCCGTTGCGCTGCTGCACCCAGCCGAGGTAAGCGCCTGCGATGGTCGCCTGGAGGATGTTCGCGGTGTCGCCCTGGCCGTTGTGCGCGATGCCGAAGAGTGCCGAAGACCCGGCGAGCCCCCAGCCGTCGCCCCAGCGGTTGCTGAGCTCGTTGTTCACGAAGCCGCGGAAGAACCCTTCTTCGCCGACTGCCGTGAAGCCGCTCGTGGCGACGTTGTGGGCGTGCAGCTCACCCGAGCTGACGTCGCTGGCCCGGAAGACGGCGTAGCTGTCTTTGCGCGACCCTGCCCAGGCCTGGAGCGCGAGCGGGATGAAGGTCGTGGGGCGCGCCAGGAACTCCAGCGAGAACGGCGCGAGCGCGAGATCCGACAGGGTTTCCTTGGGCGCCGGCGTCCGGTAGGAAAGATCGTCCCGCGCCCGGGCGTCGCGGTAGGCGGCGAAGGAGGAGTAGAGCGCGGTATCGGTCGCGAGGCGCAGCGCGAAGTCGCTGCGCAGCGTGGTCTGGTTGATGAACTCGCTGTTGCTCGAGTAGCGCTGATCGTCGCTCAGGAAATCCGGCTTGCGCTCGTAGTAAAGGCCGGCCGACAGCGACGCGGCGAAGACGCCGAAGTGGGCCGCGGCCGGGCCGTACTCGCCCAGAGCCGCCTGCCCGACGCCCGGCACGATCGCGCTCGCGATCCCGACAAGCGTCGGCGAAGGCTGAGCGACTGCCGCGGCGGGCCAGGTGCCGAGCGCATAGGCGATCGCCGCGAAAGCGAGCACGCGCCGCGGTCGGGACGAGGTCAAGACCGGCTCGAGCTCCGTCTCTTCACCCCGCGAAGCGCGGCTCGGGAACGCCCTTGATCCCCAGGCCGGTGATGCGGAACAGGCTCCCGGCGAGGAACTGCGGCCTGGCTTCCTTGGCGAAGCGGTCGTGGGAAGCCGGATGCTTCACCCGCGCCATCGAGGTGACGTAGATCTCGTCGAGCCTGTCGCCGCCGAACATGACGCTGGTGATGTTTCTCACCGGCATGCCGATCCTGCGCTCGACGGAGCCGTCGGGCGCGTAGCGGACGAGCTCGCCCGAGATGAGCTGCGCGTTCCACACGCAGCCCTCGGCGTCGACGGTCGAGCCGTCGGCGACTCCCGGGTCGTTCTTGAACGACGCGAACACGCGCCGGTTCGCCGGCGTGCCGGTCTCGATGTCGTAGTCGTACTTCCAGATCTCGCCCTGAAAGGTGTCGGCGAAGTAGAAGGCCCTGTCGTCGGGGCTCCAGCATGGGCCGTTCGAGCAGATGATGCCGTCATCGACCAGGGTCGCCGAGAGGTCGGTGTCGAGGCGCCACAGGCAGGAGAGCTTCAGCTCCTCCTTGTCGTCCATTCCGCCGGCGAAGAAGCGCCCGCGCCGGTCGCACTTGCCGTCGTTCAGCCGCGTGCGCGGCTGTCCTGCGCTCACCAGTTCGATCTTCTCGGGCTTGCCGCCGAACTCGTAGAAGTAGAAGCC
>DASSQD010000091.1:0-100005 GCA_035702665.1 Burkholderiales bacterium | reverse complement strand
TCGTCGGCCCGGTGGCCGCGAACGTTAGACGGCAGCTCGTGGAATTGCGTAGTATCGGCGGCTGATGTACTTCGAGATCGTCGGTGAGGTAACGCATGTTGAAACTTTCGCGACCGGATCGTCCATCCGAGAGCTCGCGCGCCTCCGGAAGTTTTACGGCCGCGGCCGGTGGCGCAAGCGGAAGGGCATCGCGCGAGTTCGCCTGTCCGACGGCACGGTTCGGCTAGCCGAGGTACACTGGTACGAAGCCCATGGCATCGGGCGTAAAGAACTCAAGATCAAGCGCTATATCGACTGAACCCATGAAAGCCAAGCAATTTGCGGTTTGTCTGAAGAACGACGGGTACGAGGTGTCGTTGGAACGGCGCAAGATTTACCAGGTCCTTCCAGATCCCGATGCAGCGAAGCATCGGCAACTTCGAGTCATTGACGAGTCAGGCGAAGACTACCTTTATCCTCAGAGTCTCTTCGCGCCGATTGAACTTCCGCAACCCATTCGACGGGCCGTCCTGGCTGCCGTCTAACAGCGCCCCACCACGACGGGCGAGAAGCGTCGCACTTTGGTCAACCGTTGTCCGCGCCCGCGCGTGGTCGCGAACGTTAGGTGGTACGGAATGGGTGAGCGCGAAGATCGACTTGCCTCTGATGCCGGTTCCTTGGCGGCCTATATTTTCGCCACCTTTGTGATATCTCAAGAGGAGGCGAAACGTTGGGGTAATGGGTTAGCCCTATGGGCAGATGGCCATGCTGACCCTGGGGCACCAATAGAGCCATTTGACTTGAGCCACTGGGTCGCGGTTATTCACAGGAGGGTGGGAAGAACATACGAATGGCGCGATCAAGCCAAGAAGCAGGCATGGCAAATGGAGGAAGCGAAGAATGTCGAGTCTTACAACAAGTTCCTAGACCTACAGCGACGGTCGCCATTCAAGAAATGGTAGTACCGCCTAACAGTGCGGCCCACCCGGAGCCTCTGAAGGGGCGTACCGTATCGTTTTCGTCATCTCGTCGGCCAGGTGGCCGCGAACGTTGGGAGGCAAGAACGTGGGCCGCCCTCAGCTGAAAGTCGGGTCAATCTACTTCGGCGTGGCTTACGAAGATGACGAATTTACTCGGCCTATCCTGCATACGTACGAGTACCTCGGCGAGACCAGCGGCAAGAAGGAAGCCCCGTTTCTCTTCAGATTCATCGGCTTCGACGACCGATTGGAGCTAGCCGAACGGCAGCTAGATCTAATCCTGGACGCAGCTGGCCTGATCTAGTTGCTAACCCGTTTCCGCGACGGCAAGCCGATGCACGTACCACATGCCTCCTAACAGCGCGGCCCACCCGGAGCCTCTGAAGCGACGTACCGTATCGTTTCGTTCATCTCGTCGGCCGGGTGGCCGTGAACGCTAAAGCGCATGAAACGATTCGAGCATATTGGCGCGACGTTTCACTTCCAGGGCGCGCCGGTTGGCGCCTTTAATGCCGAGGCACTACCCCGTGAGGACGGAGATCACGAATACGAACCGTATCGCGGCCCCGGCCACTTGCAAATGCAGGAGACTCTACGTGCGGGCAAGCAAGCGTCGTGTTATTACGTCCACGAAGACGAAAAGATCTTGTTCACCGTGATTGCGTGTCCGACATATGGAGTGCTGACTCTCAGCAATGTGCGCACCGAAACCAATGCGCCCTAACATAGCGGTAGTGCGGACGCGCGGCGAGCCGCCGTGCTCTACTAGTCGCCTCGCTGCGGCGCGCCGTACACCTTCACGTTAGGTCGCGTTCAGAACGGAAACGACGACAGCAACCTGACGCTGCCCCGGTCGTCGGGTGGCGTGTGCGCCACGTTCAGTACCATTGAGACGGTCGCGAAATAGCCCACGACGCCGACGATATCCACGACGCCTCTCTCCCCGAAGGCGCCCACGGCGCGCCGGTACGTTGTATCCGAAACGCCCTTGGTTCGGAGCAGCTCCGCGCAGAAGTCGTAGACGATCTCCTCGTCGGCGCGCATGGCGCGGGGACGCCTTCCTTCGGCGAGGGCCTCAATGACGTCCTCCTTCAGGCCGGCCTTGCAGCCGAGCGGCGCGTGGACCGTCCACTCGAACTGCTGGGTCCACTCTCTCGAAACGATCAGCATGATGAACTCGCTGATCCGCGGTTCGAGCGCGCTTTGGAACCGAAGGTATTCACCGACCTTCTGCAGCCGATCCATCAGCTCGGGACTCCGGATGAGCGGTATGAACGGCCCCTTCACGCCCTTGCGGGGACCCGCAGCCATCTCCGCCGCGGCTTTGCGCTGCGCATCGTTCATCTTGTCCGCGGCAAGCGGCGGCATCCGGTCCTGGAACGCCACGTGGCCCGCGGTCCACTTTTCTTCGGTCATGTTCGCTCTCCTATGCGATATCGCTCTGGTCGGCGGGCTGGCGAGGGCCGCCAGACCGTGGTTCGACTCTCGCGGGAATAAGTAGGAACGCGCTTAGTCCGAGCAGGCTTGCCGCAACCACTAGCGCGGGGGCAAAACCGCCTGTCGCGGCGGTCAGGGCGCTCACGCTGAGCGGGCCGACGATCTGGCCCACGGCGAACGCTGAGGTCATCGCGGCCATGAGCTCTCGCGCCCGCGCTCCGGCCAACCTTCGCGCTTCCTGCATTCCGGCCATGGTAATCACCATGAACGTGCCCCCGACGAACAGAGCTGCGACCAAAATTCCTGACAGTCCCTTTACCACCACGGGAAGAATCACGCCAAGGGCCATCGTCAGGTTGCCGGCGATCCAGGTCCCGCGCTGCGAAAGGAATCGGCTCGTGCGGGCGGCAAAAAGCGTCGACGCCGCAGCAGCGGCACCGAAGACCGGCCACGCCCATCCAAAAAGGAAGGGATCGGGAACGGCCTCCTTGCCCATGACCGGCAGGAACGTGGCGGGGATGATGTAGCCGAATCCGAAGGCGCCATAGCAGAGCATGAGACGCCAGGACTCCGTCCTCGGTGGTCCGGACTGTGCCTCCGCCGTCGTTTCGACCGCCGCGGGTGGCGGGCCCGCCGCGACGAACGGCCATACGGCGGCGGTTGCGGCGAGGGAGGCGGTGCCCAAAACGATCCACGCGTCCGCCGAGCGAACGCCCATGTTCATGAGCAGGAGGCAGGCGCCGCCGGCAGCTGCGATCCCCGCGCCGACGCCGGCATATACCGCGCCCGCCAAGGCGGGGCAGTCGAGCGCCGCAAGCTGCTCCAGGGCCCAGGCCGACACGAAAACCAGCACCCAGGCGCTGGCGACGCCGGCGACGGCGCGCAACGCGATCCAGACCGCGAATCGGTGCTCCACACCCATTGCGAGCGTGGACAAGCCGATTAGAACGAGCGCAAGCCGTATGGCGACGGCGGGCCGGACCCGCATGACGATCGTGGACAGGGCGCCCGCAAGGTAGCCGGCATAGTTGGCGGAAGCGAGCCAGCCGCCCTGCGAGACCGACACGCCGGCATCGTCCTGCATCATGGGCAGGATCGGCGTGAAGGCGAAGCGCCCGATTCCCATCGCCACGGCAAGCGCGGCGAGCCCGGTCCAGGCGACGACCCAGGCCGGGTACGCCTTCGTTCTCTCGCCCAGGGGTAGTGACGGCACCGTGCAAGTGTAGGTTGACCATCAGGCGCTAAAAACTGAATAATAAAGAACACATCATTCTCTTTCTGAGAACATGGACCTTGCCGCATTGCGGATCTTCAGGACCGTCGTCGAACAGGGCGGCATCAATCGGGCGGCGGCAAAGCTGCATCGCGTGCCGTCCAATATCACCACACGCGTACGACGGCTCGAGGAGGAGCTCGAAACTCGGCTGTTCGTGCGCGACGGGCGCCGGCTCGAGCTGTCGGCGGACGGCAGGCTGCTGCTCACCTACGCCGATCGGTTGCTGCGGCTTTCGCTGGAAGCGGAGGCAGCGCTGCGCAACGGCAAACCGCGGGGCACGCTGCGCATCGGAGCCCTCGAAAGCACATCCGCCACCCGGCTGCCGCCGGTCCTTTCCCGTTATCACCAGATCTATCCGGACGTCCAGATCGAGCTCATGACCGGCACCTCGGGCGCGCTGGTCTCGCGCGTCCACAAGCAGGATGTCGAGGCCGCGTTCGTAGCCGAACCGTTCAACGCCCAGGGCCTCGAAAGTCAGCCGGTATTCGAGGAGGAGCTGGTCCTCATTGCGCCGAAAACCTCCGGCCGGATCCGTTCGCCCAAGGACATCGGGAACCGGACGGTGATCGCGTTTGCGACGGGATGCTCGTACCGCGGGCGCCTGGAGCGCTGGCTGGGGCGCGGGCAAGCACTCCCCGACCGCGTGATGGAGTTCCAGTCCTACCACGCGATCATCGCGTGCGTTGCCGCGGGGACCGGCGTCGCTATCGTGCCCCGCTCCGTCATCGAAACGACCCCAGCCGGGCGCGAGATCCGCATTAGCCGCCTCCCGGGTGACATTGCGAGGGCTCGCACGCAACTGATCTGGCGCCCTGGGCATTCCTCCATTGCGTTGGAAGCCATGAAACAGCTTCTGACCCGCATCAAGCCGGGAGCAAGGGCCTCATGATCGCAATTTCATATGGACGTTTGCGGGACGCGACCTAACCGCGTGTTACTGACCAACATTGTTTCGCCACTGATCGCATGGAGGTTGGGTCGTGCTAAGGGCACTGTCTAACAACGCATTCGAGAGCGGACGGGCTGGGAGTGCGGTGCCTCTCTTGCGGCGCAGCGGCCCGCCGCTGATTTCGAACGTTAGGCCCGCAAGCATGAGCCACCGTACGCAGTCGGCACTCGAAAGCCGAGAGAGTGCTGATCGAGCGCGGAGGCTTCGTTCCATGCAGTCGTGAAGGTAACAATGGGTTCACATCCGGCAAACCTTGCTTTTCGCTTCCTCCTGGAGCTGACAGCTCTAGTTGCGATGGGTGTTTGGGGGTGGCATCAGGGCGGAGGCCTTGGTCGCTATGTTTTCGCATTGCTCACTCCCATTGCCGCCGCAATCATGTGGGGAGTGTTTGCCGTGCCAGGCGATCCAAGTCGTTCTGGCACGGCACCGGTCGCCGTGCCCGGCGCACTTCGCCTCGGAATCGAAGCCCTGTTCTTTGCCTTTGGCGCCTGGGCCCTGTATCAGTCGGGGAGCCAGATCCTCGCAGTCATTCTTGCCGTTGCAGTCACCGCCCACTATGCTGCTTCGTACGATCGTATCGGTTGGCTGCTGCGTGCCTAACCCTTCAATCGAGAGGACGCGCCCCGGCAAGCCGGGTCACGCCTCTCATCTCAAACGTTAGGCGGTGCCCTTCCCTCTCAACATGCGGTTCCTTCTCGCCCTACGGGCCATCTTCTTCGTCCTACTGCTTCCCGGCACCGTAGCCGGCTACATTCCTTTCGAAATACTCAGCACCGCAGGCCGGCTGCGTGCTCCCGAACCAAGCCTCTCCTCTGTCGGTGCCAGCATCCTCGCCATCGCCGGTACGGTCGTCCTGCTCCGCTGCGTCTGGGACTTCTTCGCCAAGGGCAAGGGCACTCTCGCACCCATCGACCCTCCGCGAGTGCTCGTCGTATCTGGTCTCTATCGCTTTACCCGAAATCCCATGTACAACGGCGTTCTCGCACTCATCCTGGGCGAGGCGTGGCTCTTCGGTAGCGTGTCTCTGCTCCAGTACGCACTCCTGGTGCTCGTCCTCTTCCACCTATTCGTCGTTCTCTACGAGGAGCCTGCTCTCACATCACAGTTCGGGGAGTCCTATCGGGAATACCGGCGAGCAGTGCCGCGCTGGGGCTTCACCACGCGGCCATTTCAAGAGGGCACCGGGAGCACCGCCTAACATGCCGTTGCAGCCGGGCGTTAGGTTGCAGAGGGACCATTAGTACCATGCCGTATTCGAATCCGACCTTCGTCATTCCCGTACTTGTGGTGGCTCTACTCTTCTGCCCGGGTGTCGCGTTCGCACGCCGGTCAACCATTTGCGTTCAGAGCCGACGACGTGCCCTCGCCGGAGGCGCGCTTGACGGAAAGGATGTAGGCGCCGGTTCCAATCCCTAGTCCACCCTCTGCAGCTTCTGCAGCGAACGCATACGCCACGGTATCGCCTTGTCCGGGAAGAGACCTGGATACATCGTGTAGCTAACCTCGCCGACGTAGATGTCTCCGCGCGAGTCGACAGCGAGTCCGTGCGGTGCGATGAACTTTCCTGCTCCGAGACCCGGCCCCGCCTCACCGCCGAGGCGCGCAAGGAGCTTGCCTCGGCCGTCGACGATGGACAGACGGGGCCCGACGTTCGGGTGGTTGCGGTTCACCGCCATCCCCGGTCCGAGCTCGCCGATGATGAAATACGGCTTCGGTTCGGAGCAGCAGTAAAGGCCGCAGGGCCGGTGCATGTTGACCCACTGCGTCTCGTAGCGCCCGTTGCCGTCGAACACTTGTATGCGGTGGTTCTCGCGGTCGGCCACGTAGACCCAACCTTCCGGGTCGGTCGCGATGTTGTGCGCAATGTTGAACTGGCCCGGGTCGGTGCCCGGCTCGCCCCAGGACAACAGCAGCTTTCCCTCCGGTGAGAACTTGTGCACACGGGCGTTGCCGTACCCGTCGCTCACGTAGATTTCACCCTTGGGAGAGAGGGCCGTGTGCGTGCAGCGGTGAAACGGCCTGCCGCTCATATACGGTGCGGGCTGGCCGGGAACACCGATCTCGAGGAGCACCTTGCCCTCGGTGGTGCACTTGCGTACGAAGTGACCACCGTCATCGGTGCAGTACAGTATGTCGTTAGCGTCGATGTGCAAGCCGTGTGCGCGCGGAAACGATCCCTCGCCCCAGGAGCGCAGGAAGTTGCCCGCGCGGTCGAACACGATCATCGGGTGATCGCCGCGGTTGAATACGTAGACGCGGTCCTTCGCGTCCACCGCGACCGAGGCGACGTCCTTGAACTCCCACCCATCGGGCAGCTTCGCCCAATCCTCCACCACACGGTAGCGGTATTGGCCGCTGCCCAGGATCGCTGCCACCGGAGGTCCCCTTTCGATCGGTTGGATGACGTGTGCGCGAGCCTAGCATGCCGGCTTGGTAGCAAGCGCCGCCCACTCGGTTGGGAAGGTGGCGCGCTCAGCGGGGAGCGACGAGTGCGTCTATGATGAAGCACCGTGGTGAACAAGAACGAGCTACTGCTGCCCACCGCCATGGCGCGCGCCGGATGGGATCTCCTCGAAGCGAAGGGCGTCCCGCCCGCTTCCACGCAACTGAACCGGAGATCTGCGATGACCCGCTTCATGGCTTCGATTGCGGCCGTTCTGTTCGGATGGACCACGGGGCATGCGCTCGCCCAAGCCGATACGGCGCGCGGGTTTCCGGACCGGCCGATACGGCTCGTGGTCCCGTTCGGTGCAGCCGGCGCGACCACGACCGTCGCCCGCATCGTTGCAACGAAGATGAACGAATCCTTCGGCCAGCCGGTGATCGTCGAGAACAAGCCCGGTGCTCAAGGCATCATCGCCTGCGAGCTCGTGCAGAAGGCCGCGCCTGACGGCTACACTGTTCTGGTGGGAACGAGCGGCCCGATGACCGTGAATCCGGCCATCTATCCGAAGCTCGCGTATCAGCCCCTGCGCGACTTCATTCCAGTCGCAATGATCGGGTCATTCCCGTTTGTTCTGGTGGTCAACTCATCCCTGCCCGTGAAGACAGTGCAGGAGTTGATCGCGTACGCAAAGGCGCGACCCAACAGCATCAACTACGGCGCATCGGGTGCGATGGGCCAGGTGGTCGCCGAGTACTTCAATCAACAGGCCGGCACCACGTTCCTGCACATCCCCTACAAGAGCGGCGGCGATTACATCAACGCGGTGCTCGCGAACGAGGTCACGATCGTGTTCCCAGCTCCGCCGGAGGCGTTGGCTTACGTGCGTGCCGGCAGGCTGCGTGCGCTCGCGATTACGTCAACGAACCGGCATCGTACCTGGCCCGACGTTCCAACAATGCCAGAAGCGGGGTTGCCCCGCATGGTGACCGATGTTTGGGTCGGGTTGTTCGTCCCGGCGGGCACCCCGGCGCCGATCGTGCGTAGACTGTACGAGGAGATCGTGCGCGTCGTTGCGCTGCCAGACGTGCGTGAACGCTTCGACGGGATCGGTACTGATCCCTCGGGCATGCCGGGTGAGGAATTCGCAAAAATCGTCGCTGCTGACATCGCGCGCTGGACCGAGGTGGCGAGAACCGCGAATATCAAGACAAATTGACCGAACATCTGCGACTGCTCGCGCGCCGCTGATCATGCACCGTCGATCCGCGCGAATGACTTCTCGCGGCGGTATCATGAGTTGTCGCGGCCGCGCGGCCGCTTGGCTCAGACGCTAGGCATCACATCGACCGTCGTCGAAGCTCGAAATGCACAAACCTAGCCTCGCTGCCCGCCACATTGGCGTTGCCGCCGCGTTTCTCCTCGGATGCGTCACCCCGCTTCCTCGAGCCGATGCATGCGCCGATCCGCTTTCCGCCCAAGTCGTGAATTCGTGTGTGGTCGGCAAAGACGTCTTGTGGCGCGGCGCTAAACCCGACGTTGCCGCGGCTACCGAGCTCGTCAATCGAGGTGTTCGAACGGTCGTCAACCTGGAACTCGCGCACGACGATCGCGATGCGTTCCGCGATGCACGGCCAAGCATGTCCCGGCCCCTGGAAATCGAGTACTTTCGCATCCGCGACTGGGAGCCGAATGTGGCGCTAGCGTCAGGTCTTCTCGATCGCCACGTGGCGGAGTTCATAGCAATAACGCGAAGCCAGCCGAAGCCGATCTATGTTCATTGTCGCTCGGGCCAGAACCGCACAGGCGTCATGGTTGCAGCCTACCGAGTGCTCGAAGAGAACCAGCCGATCGATTCCGCGGTCGCCGAGATGGCTGGGTACCAAGGGATCTGGTTCAAGGAGGACGCCGACTATATTCGACAGCTGGTCGGCGAGCGCGCTGCAAGGCTCCGGGCAATGGCTGCAGAGCGGGTGGCAAATCTGCGCGCCGAGGCTCACCTGCTATGCGGGTCTGCAGGATGTCGGCCCCGGTGATGCCTAACCGCCGCATCGAGTCGGACCGTCGCCGGCGCTGCTCGCCGGCTCCGCCCGCTCATCCAGGACGTTAGAGGTACGTGGCCGCGGGGATGCGCAATTCATTCTCCCGAGAGTAGTTTGAGGACGAGGCCGGCGGCGTAGAGGCCCAGGCCGAAGACGGCGTGCGTGACGAGGCTTTGCAGCCGCGCGGAGTTGGGCCGCGGCGTGCGGCTGGCGGCGATGCCGGCGCCCATGCCGGGCTGCATCAGCAGGAACGGCGCCGCGACCGTGGCTATGCCCAGCGCCAGTGCCGGGGCAAGCGTCGGCTGACGTGCCCACTCGAGCCCACAGATCGCGAGCAGCGCTCCTGCGAACGCGATGCCGATCAGATAGTGGGCGCTCAAGCCGATCACGCGCTCGCCGCGCACGGGCTCCGCGATGGCGATGCGCTCGTGGCGGAAGCGCCCGCGCGCCATGTGTCCGAACCAGCGGCCGACGAGGCCCCAATCCGGCGCGGGCACGCCGAGCAGGCGCCCGCGCGCGATCGCCCAGAGGTCGGTCGCCAGCGTTGCGCCGGCGCCGATGAAAAGAACGCTGCCCAAGTAGTCCATATGAGTCTCCATTCGCTTGCCTTCAGGAGGCGGAGACGGCACAGTGCCACTTCAAGTCGACTTGAAGTCAAGGGTTCCCGGGCCATGGACATCAACGAGGTGGTGCGCGCCTCCGGCGTGCCGGCATCGACGCTGCGTTACTACGAGGAGAAGGGGCTGATCGCGTCGGTCGGAAGGCGCGGTCTGCGCCGCACATTCGAGCCGCGCGTGGTAGAGCGGCTGGCGCTGATCGCGCTGGGGCGCGCCGCCGGATTCTCGCTGGAAGAGATCGCGCGCGTCTTCGCGGCCGACGGCCGTCCGAAGATCGACCGGCGGCTCCTCGCAGGCAAGGCCGATGAGCTGGACCGCACCATCCGCAAACTCAGCGCCATGCGTGACGGCCTGCGGCACGCCGCGGCCTGCCCTGCGCCGAGCCATATGGAATGCCCTACTTTCCGCCGCCTGATGAGTGCCGCGGCGTCCGGGACACGGAGGAAGAGATCCGGACGATCGCGGCCTAACAATCCGCTGGACCGGAGGCGCGCCACGGCGGCGCGCGCCGGTTAGCGATACGTCAGAACAGGGGTCGCCGCAGATCGTGAAGTATTCAGTCAAAGCAGCCCTTCTTTCGGGCTTGGTGTTTCCCGGAGTCGGGCACCTTTACCTGAGGCGATATCTGCGCGGCATCCTGCTCGCGGCAGGAGCGGCTGCCTTGTCCTATTTCCTCGTCTCTGTCGCAATGGATTCGGCGTTCGATATCGCGGGAAAGATTCAAAGCGGAGAGGTTCCGATGAATGCCGAAGCCATCTCCGCGCTGGTGTCGAAAGCTTCTCAAAGCAACGAGCGTTCAACGGACATCGCCACGGCGATACTGTTCGCGCTATGGATCATCGGCATCGTCGATTCTTTCCGCGAAGGCCGCGCGCGAGATAGATCGAAGGAACTCGACGCGAAGCGCTAGCGAAGTTCCGGGCGAAACAGAAGAAAAGAACCTCGATTCAACACCAGCCCCCGTACGACTATCCGAATTCATGCAGTCTCTCACCCCATACTTTCGCGAGGCAGGCGCCGGCCCCGGAGTCGTCTGCCTGCACTCGAACGCAAGCAGTTCGAGCCAGTGGCGAGCGCTGATGGAGTCGCTCGCGTCCAAGTTCCACGTGCTGGCTGCCGACTCGCTTGGCGCGGGCAAGAGTCCTGCATGGCCTGCCGACCGTCCGGTATCGCTCAAGGACGAAGTGGCATTGCTCGAGCCGGTGTTTGCGCGCGCAGGGAGCCCCTTTGCGGTGGTCGCGCACTCCTATGGCGCCGCGGTAGCCCTGGTGGCCGCCGTATCGCAACGCAATCGAGTTCGCGCCCTGGCCTTGTACGAGCCGACGCTGTTCGCCTTGCTCGACGCCGAATCCCCACCTCCCAATGAGGCCGATGGCATCCGCGGCGCGGTTGCCCGCGCGGCCGCAGCTCTGGACGCCGCCGATCCGGAGGGCGCGGCCGAGTGCTTCATCGACTTCTGGATGGGCAAAGGCACCTGGGCTCACACGCCGGAGGCACGCCGGGCCCCGATTGCCGCTTCCGTCGCCAATATTCGCGGATGGGCCGGGGCGTTGTTCAACGAGCCGACACCGCTTGCGGCGTTCTCCGAGCTCGAAATCCCGGTTTTGTACATGATGGGGAAAGAATCACCGGCCTCGTCCCGGGGCGTAGGACGGCTGCTGACGCGGGCGTTGCCGCAAGTGCAAGTTCTCGAGTTCGAGAATATGGGTCATATGGGACCGGTCACGCACCCGGAAGCCGTCAACGAAGCCGTTCTCCGCTTCCTCGAACGGGCCGACGCTTCCACCTCTTCGTCTGCGCCGCCCGCGAGGCGGCCGCCGGGTTCGAACGTCGGAACCTCCAGGACAAGAACATGACGAAGCCGGGCGCGAGCCAGCGCCGGTCGGCGTCGGAGCTCATCTCGAGAAGAATCGCCGACCTCGGGGATTGGCGCGGCGAAACCCTCGGCAGGATGCGCAAGCTCATCAGGGAAGCCGACCCCGACGTCGTCGAGGAGTGGAAGTGGATGGGCACTCCGGTTTGGTCGCACGACGGCAACATCTGCACCGGCGAGACGTACAAGTCCGTCGTGAAGCTCACGTTCGCCAAGGGGGCTTCCCTGAAGGACCCCGCCAAGCTGTTCAACTCGAGCCTCGACGGGAACGTGAGGCGGGCGATCGACATCCGCGAGGGCGAGAAGGTCGACGAGCGCGCCTTCAAGTCGCTGATCAGGGCGGCGGTCGCGGCCAACGCGTCCGCCGGAAAGGCAAAGCGCGCCAAGAAGTAGCCGCCGACGGGGCAGCCCGCCCCGCGTCACGCCTTTCCGGTGCTCCCGAACCCGCCGGCGCCCCGCGCGCTCGCGGCGAATTCCTCCACGACGTTCAGCTTCACCTGCACCACGGGCACGACGACGAGCTGCGCGATGCGCTCCATCGGATTGATGGTGAACGCCGTCCCGGAGCGGTTCCAAACCGAAACCATGATCTGTCCCTGGTAGTCGGAATCGATCAGCCCGACCAGATTGCCGAGCACGATGCCGTGCTTGTGGCCGAGCCCGGAGCGCGGCAGCACGATCGCGGCGAGGCCGGGATCGTCGAGATGGATGGCGATGCCGCTCGGGACGAGCTCCGCCGCGCCGGGTGCGAGCGTCACCGGCTCGTCGACGCACGCGCGCAGATCGAGGCCGGCGGCGCCGGCGGTCGCGTACTGCGGCAGCGAGCCGCGCAGGCGCGGATCGAGAACCTTGACATCCAGGGTCTTCAAGCGAGGACCGGCTAGCGCCGCGGCAGCATCTTCGCGATGTGCTCGACCAGCTGGCGCGCGAGCGCGATCTTGGGCGCGCGGGGCAGCTCGTGCACGCCGGCGTCGTCGAAGAGCGTGAGCGCGTTGGTGTCCTTGCCGAAGGTCTCGTGCGCCAGATTCGCCGCCAGCAGCGGGACACCCTTCTTCTTGCGCTTCGCCTGCGCGTTCGCCATCAGGTCCTCGGTCTCGGCGGCGAAGCCGACGCAGAACGGCCCCTGGGGCAGCGCGGCGACGTCGGCGAGGATGTCGGGGTTCGGCTCGAGATCGAGGCTCATGTGCCCGTTGCCGCGCTTGATCTTGTGCGGCTTGGGATCGGCGGGCCGGTAATCCGCGACCGCGGCGACGGCGACGAACACGTCGGCGTCCTTCGCCCGCGCCATCACCGCCCTGTGCATCTCGCTCGCGGTGACCACGTCGACGCGCCTCACTCCCGGGGGCGCCTCGAGCGAAGTCGCTCCCGAGACGAGCGTCACCTCAGCGCCGGCTTCGGCGGCGGCCTGAGCCACGGCGTAGCCCATCTTTCCGGAGCTCTGGTTGGTGATTCCCCTGACCGTGTCGATCGGCTCGTACGTCGGGCCGGCGGTCACGATAACTTTTTTTTTAGCGAGCGTCCCGGGAGCGAGCGCGGCCGCGACTGCGGCGAAGATCTCCTCGGGCTCGAGCATGCGTCCCATGCCGCCCTCCCGGTCGGCGTGATCGCCCTCGGTGGGGCCGAGGATCGCGACCCCGTCCGCGCGGAGCCGCCCGACGTTGCGCTGCGTCGCCGCGTTCTGCCACATCTCGACGTTCATCGCGGGAGCGACCATCAGCGGGCAGCGCCTTGCGAGGCAAAGCGTGGAGAGCAGGTCGTCGCCGAAGCCGTTCGCGACCTTCGCCAGAAAATCGGTCGTCGCGGGGGCGACCACGATCGCGTCCCGGTCGCGAGAGAGCTCTATGTGGCCCATGCCGTCGGGAACGCGAGAGTCCCACATGTCCGTGAAAACGTACTTCCCGGAGAGAGCCTGCAGGGTGATCGGCGTGATGAATCGACAAGCCGACTCGGTCATCACGACGCGCACGTCGACGCCCGCCTTCACGAAAAGGCGCGTCAGCTCCGCCGCCTTGTACGCGGCGATGCCCCCGGTGATGCCGAGGAGAACCTTCTTCCCGGAAACGTCGGTCATCTCGAATCGAGACAGCGCGTTAAGCCGTAAAACGGGGATTCTAAGCGAATTCCATGGCGATCAGCGATTGGCCCGAGCAGGAGCGACCGCGCGAGCGCTTGCTTGCGCTCGGGCCGGGCTCGCTTGCCGACGCCGAGTTGCTCGCGATCCTCCTTCGCACCGGCGTGAAGGGAAAAAGCGCAGTCGACCTGGCCAGGCAGCTCCTCGGGCGATTCGGCTCGATTTCCGCGCTGCTCGAGGCCGGAACCGCGGGCATCGGCGGGATTCCGGGCCTCGGCAGCGCCAAGCTTGCGCAGCTGAGGGCGGCCCTCGAGCTCGCGCGGCGCGCGCTCGGCGAAGAGATCGCCGCCCGCGACGCGCTGAGCTCGCCGCGCGCGGTGCGCGACTACCTGCGCCTCGCGCTCGCGGGGCGAGAGCAGGAGGTCTTCGTCGTGCTGCTGCTCGACGCCCAGCACCGGGTCATCGCCTGCGAGGAGCTGTTCAAGGGAACCCTCACGCAGACGAGCGTCTACCCCCGGGAAGTCGTCAAGTGCGCCCTCAGGCATAACGCCGCCGCGGTGATCTTCGCGCACAACCACCCCTCGGGCGTCGCCGAGCCCAGCCACGCCGACGAGATCCTCACCCGGTCGCTGAAAAGCGCCCTCGCCCTGGTCGATATCCAGGTGCTGGACCACTTCATCGTCGCGGGTGCGCGCACCATGTCCTTCGCGGAGCGCGGGCTGGTGTAGGCCTGCGCAGCCTTTTCGGCTTGAATGCGCTTGCGGTTCCGCCTATAATTCGCCCTTTTTCGCGGGCGGAGCAAGGCCATGGCGCGCGTGTGCCAAGTCACGGGGAAAAGACCACAGGTGGGGCATCACGTGTCCCACGCCAACAACAAGACCAAGCGCCGCTTTTACCCCAACCTGCAGTACCGCCGGTTCTGGGTCGAGAGCGAGAAGCGCTGGGTGCGGCTGCGCATTTCGAATGCGGGCGTGCGCGTCATCGACAAGAAGGGCATCGACGCGGTGCTCAAAGATCTGCGCGCCCGCGGCGAGATCTGATCAGGAGGACCGCCGATGAGAGAGAAGATCAAGCTCGAGTCCACCGCCGGCACGGGCCACTTCTACACGACGACCAAGAACAAGCGCACCATGCCGGAAAAGATGGAAATCAAGAAGTACGACCCCAAGGCGCGCAGGCACGTCGTCTACAAGGAAGCCAAGATCAAGTAGGACGGACGCCCGCCCGACCGGACGCGCTCCGGCCGGGATTCGAAGAAATAAGCCCGCTACTGCGGGCTTTTTTGCGCGGGGGCCGGAGCTGCCGCGGGGGCCGCGGCCGGGGCCGAAGCCTCGCCCCTCTTGTAGACGATCTTCTTCGTTCCGCCGTCGCAGGTCCCGACGACCTTGCCGTCCTCGGCCGCGTCCTTGTCGACGATCGTCGTCGTGAAGGCCGCCACGCCGTTGTTCTTGATCTTCGTGTCGATCTCGCCCTTGAGCTCCTCGCAGGGCTTGACCTGCGCGAGCACCGGCGATGCGATCAGCAAAGACGCCGCGATTGCGATGAGACTTTTCATGGGTATCCCCTTTCGTTCCCGGTTGACGAGTTCCCGGACCGACAGCGCCGATATGCTACCGCGAAAGCGTGCCCGGAAACAAAAAACCCGCCATAGGCGGGTTCTCTCGACGACTGGAGGGATCAGGCGGCGTAGCAGCGCAGCCTGCGCGAGAATTCCTCGAGGTGCCGGATGCCGCTCGCCTCGGCGCGGTGGCACCAGTCCTGCAGCTGGCGCACCAGCTGTTCGCGCGAGGCGCTCGAGCGCTCCCAGAGCGAGACCAGCTCCGCGCGCATCGAGTAGACCGTGTGCAGGGCGCGCGACTTGGACAATCCCTTCTTGAGGTCCGCGCGCTCGGTCTCGCACAGCGACTTTTCGTCGCGGTGCAGCCAGCGTTGCAGGCTCTGCAGCACGTGCGCGTCGTGCGGCGCGAAGCGGCGCAGCTTCCCCAGCTCCTCGGCGTAGGTCCGCTTGAGGGACTTGGCATAGGTCGCCAGCACGTCGTAGCGGTGGGTGATGACCGCCTGGAGGGTCGCCGAGTCGACCGCCTTGGCTTCGGTGAAACGCGGCGTCGGGGCCACTTTCTTGACCTGGGCGAGGCCGAGCGCCTCGAGGATGCAGATGTACATCCACCCCATGTCGAACTCGTACCATTTGTTGGAGAGCTTGGCCGAAGTTGCGTACGCGTGGTGGTTGTTGTGCAGCTCCTCGCCACCGATGAGGATGCCCCAAGGGACGATATTGGTGCTTGCGTCCTCCGTGCCCCAGTTGCGATACCCCCAGAAGTGGCCGACGCCGTTGATGACGCCCGCCGCCCAGAAGGGGATCCAGACGATCTGGGTCGCCAGCACGAGCACGCCGGGGACGATGCCGACCAGCGCGACATCGATGACGCCCATGAGCGTGAGGCCCAGCACCGCGAAGCGTGAATACAGCTTCCGCTCGATCCAGTCGTCGGGCGTGCCGTGACCGTAGCGCTCCAGCGTCTCGCGGTTGTACGCCTCCTTGACATAGAGGAACACCCCGAGCCAGAGGACGCGATTGATGCCAACGATCTGCGGGCTGTGCGGGTCGTCGGCGGTTTCGCACTTGGCGTGGTGCTTGCGGTGGATCGCCGCCCACTCCTTGGTCACCATGCCTGTGGTCAGCCAGAGCCAGAAGCGGAAGAAGTGGCTCGCCAGCGGATGCAGATCGAGGGCGCGGTGCGCCTGGTGCCGATGCAGGAATACCGTGACGCTGACGATGGTGATGTGGGTGAGCCCCAGGGCGACCAGGGCGACGCCCCACCAGGGGAGGTCAAAAATACCTGAAAACAAGATGTTAGACTCCATCGAGTCCCTCCCGAACGAATCAGCGGATTCTACGTGAATCCGGCCAAAGGGCAAGGGCATAGTGCCATGCACAGTCTTTCCCGCCCTGCCTCATGCACTTGCACTGGCCCGACGATCCAGGCCCCGCTCGAACACGGCGGCAAAGAACCCGTCCGTTCCGTGCAGGTGGGGCCAGACCTCGAAATAATCCCCCATATTGAGGTCGATACGCTCCCTCTCAAGCACCTTGGCGGCGGGCAACAGCCCGAACTCAAGGTTGCCCGCGAGGAACGCCTCGGCGACGGCGCGGTTCTCCTCCTCGAGAATGCTGCAGGTAGCGTACACGAGCCTTCCCCCGGGCTTCACCAGAGTCGCCGCAGCAGCGAGAAGCGAGGCTTGCTTCCCGGCCAGTTCGCCGACGTCTTCGGGTGTCTGGCGCCACTTCATGTCGGGGTTGCGGCGCAGCGTCCCCAATCCGCTGCAGGGTGCATCGACCAGAACCCGATCGATCTTGCCCGCGAGACGCTTGACCCGCGGATCCCGGGCGCCTTCGATGCGCTGCGGGTGCACGTTCGACAACCCGGACCGCGCCAGCCTCGGCTTCAGGCTCGCGAGGCGCTTGGGAGAGATGTCGAACGCGTAGAGGCGCCCGGTCGAGCGCATCAGCGCGCCCAGTGCGAGCGTCTTGCCGCCCGCGCCCGCGCAAAAATCCACGACCATTTCGCCGCGCTTCGGCGCAACCAAATGGCAGAGCAGCTGGCTGCCCTCGTCCTGCACCTCCACGCTGCCCTCCAGAAAAAGCGGATGGCGGTTGATCGCAGGCCGCGCGTCGAGCCGCACGCCCTCGGGCGAGTACCGCGTCGCTGAGCCCGGGATTCCGTCGTCCGAGAGCCGCGTCAAGGCTGCCTCGCGGGTCATCTTCATCGTGTTCACCCGCAGGTCGAGCGTGGCGCTCCGCGCCAGCCCCCTCGCCAGCTCGAGCAGGGCGGACGCGGAGAAGCGCCGGCTGAGCCTTTCGATCACCCACTCCGGCAGCTCGCATTGCACGCCGAAAGGCTGCTCGGCGGCGGCGGCTTCCTTGACGGCGGCGAGCCATCGCGCCTCCTCGCCGCGCAGCCAGGGCTCGATCTCGCGCAGGCTGGCGCCGAGCAGGATAGTCCAGGTCGCGAGCACCCATCGCCGCGGACTGGACGACGTCCCGACCAGACCCTGTAGAAGCCGCCTCCTCCGCAGCGCGGCGTAGACGGAGTCGGCGATGGTGGCCCGGTCCCGCTGGCCGATTTTCGGGCGGCCGCGGAAGAATGAGGAGAGCGCCGCGTCGGCGGGCTCATGGAGCGGCATGACGGCCGCGAACGCGGCCGTGCACGCGTCGAGCAGCGGGCGCGAGAAACGCATCAGTTGTCGATGCGCGTGACGATCTGGTCTGCGCGCGCACCGTCCTTGTCGACCACGAGCACGCGCACTGGAATGAAGTCGCGCTCCGTCGCGAACCAGATATCGGTGGCCTTGTCATCGGGACCGTCGCGCACCTTCGCGATGTGCAGCGTCTGCAGCTCCCCCAAGGGCGTAGGGATTCTTTCGTTGCCGACGACTGCGAAGCGGAACGGGGTCAGGCCGCGACCGTCTGCGCGGATGATGTCGTATTCCTTTTCCTTGGGCGGGACGAACGCGAAGGTGTAGGCGAGGCTCAACGGATCCTGCGCGGTCGCGGGCATCGGCAGCGTCTCGGACTTGCCCTTGCGCTCCTGCGTGATGGTGCGCGCCTCCCAGTCGAACTTCGCCGACGCCACCCAGCCGAACGGCCGCTCGTCCCGGTATTCGTCCGGACGGAGGCCCTGCGGGGTGATATGCCCGCGGCTGGTGCGCTTGTTGAGGACCCCGACCGTGGCCAATATCCCCCTCCCGCGAGTCTCGGAGACGATCGAATAGGTCTTGCCGTTGTGCTCCAGCGTCTCGACGGCGTCGCCCGACATCCCCTTCACGCTCAACTCGTAGGTGATCTTGATATGTTCGGGCGGCCCGGCCTGCGCCGCGGCGAAGACGAACATCGCAGCCAGCGATGCGAATCCGGAGGAATGCTTGATCACTCTTCGACCAAGATCGACTGACTCGACTGACCGGCGTCCACGCCCGTGACTCGCACCAGGCCGTTCTCGATGACCAGGCGGTCTTCGACGAACCAGCGTATGGCAAGCGGATAGACGCGATGCTCCTGCTGAAGCACCCGCGCCGCGAGCGCGGCCTCGCTGTCTCCCGGGCGCACCGGCACGGCGGCCTGGATGATGATGGGACCATGGTCGACCTGGGGCGTGACGAAGTGCGCCGTGCAGCCGTGGAGCTTGACGCCTTCCTGCAGAGCGCGGCGGTGCGTGTGCAGCCCGGGAAACGCCGGGAGAAGTGACGGATGGATGTTGATCATCCGTCCCGAGTAGCGACGCACGAAGTCGGCGCCGAGAACGCGCATGAAACCGGCGAGCGCGACCAGGTCGGGCGAGTACCGGTCGATCGCCTGCGCGAGCGCGCTCTCGAACGCCTCGCGCGAAGAAAACGTCCTTTCATCGACGACTCGCGCCGCAATGCCCGCCTTCGCCGCGAAATTGAGCCCTGCGGCGTCCGGACGATTGCTGATCACGGCGGCGATCTCCGCGGGAAGCCCGGCGCGGACGATGGCTTCCATGTTGCTGCCTCGCCCGGAAATCAAAATGACCGTTTTCTTCACGGGGCTATTCTAATAGACCCGCTCGACGCGGTACCCGTGCCCACGGCACCGGGCACGTCTAGCGGCTTTGCCCCGCAGCGGGCGCTGGCTGCGGGAAGCCCGCGGGCCGCTGCTGGCCGTCCGCCTCGAAAAGGCCTTGCAGCTGTTCAGCCGCTTCCTTGGCCGACTGAATGAGCTGCGCTTCATCGTGCTGCACCGCATACTGCGCGTCGAGCTGTCGCTCGTCGTGCTGCTTGAACAAGGTCATCGCCCGGTCGGACGCGGCGGAATCGAACCCCAAGGAAAGAAGCGCCTGGCGCGCCATCTCGAGGCTCGCCGGGAAGGTCTCGCGCCAGACGAGCCTGACGCCGAGGTCGCGCAGCCGGAACAGATGCACGCGGTTGCGCGCGCGCGCGAGGATCGGCACGTGCGGATAGTGCCTGCGCACGACTTCTGCCGTCCTGACCGACGCCTCGACATCGTCTATCGCCAGGACGAAGAGCTTGGCTTCGCCGGTTCTCGCCGCCTCGAGCAGCTCGAACCGCGATGCGTCCCCGTAGTACACCTTGCTGCCGAAGCGCCTCACGAAGTCCACCTGCTGGTAGCTCGCCTCGAGCGCGGTGAACGGCACGCCGCACATGCGCAGCACGCGCGAGAGGATCTGCCCGACCCGGCCGTAACCGGCGATGATCACCGGGTTGCCGGGCCCGGAGATCGTATCGAACTCGGGCGCGGCGTGACGCTCGGCCCAGCGGGCGAGCAGACGGTCCTGAAGCGCAAACGCCGGCGGCGAGAGCAACATCGAGACCGTGACCACGACCACCAGAATCTGCGCCGTACGAGGCTCGAGTATGCCCAGCGCGCCCGCAGCGGCGAAGAGGACGAATGCAAACTCGCCCCCTTGCGAAACCGCGAGCGCGAGGCGCTGCGCCGTGTCGGCCGGCGCCCGGCCCATCCTCGACATCACGTACATCAGGGCGGACTTCAGGGCGATGAGCCCGAGCGCCAGGCCGAGGATCGACAGCGGCTCGTCCCTGATCAGCGCAAGATTGGTGCTCATGCCGACGGCGATGAAGAAGAGGCCCAGCAGCAGGCCCTTGAAGGGCTCGATATCGGCTTCTAGCTCGTGCCGGAATTCGGAATCCGCAAGGAGCACGCCGGCGAGGAAAGCGCCCAGAGAAGGCGACAGGCCGATTCTCTGCATGATGAGCGCGGCCCCCACTACGAGAAGCAGGGCGGCGGCGGTAAATACCTCGCGTCCGCCGTAGCTCGCGACGGTCTTGAGCACCGGGCGGACCAGCAGGCGGCTGGCGACGATGACGAACGCGATGACCGCCGCGCCCTTGGCCGCCGCGCCCAACCCTCCTGACGTGGCGAAACCCCCGAGAGATGGCAGCAGCGCGAGCAGCGGGATGACCGAAAGATCCTGGAACAGCAGTACAGCGAAGGCTTCGCGGCCGTGGCGCGTCGCGAGCTGCTTGCGCTCCGCGAGAGACGCCAGCACCAGAGCGGTCGACGACATTGCCAATCCAAAGCCGGTTACCAAAGCGGCCTGCCATGACAATCCGAAGCCAGAGGCCGAAAGGGCGAGCACTACGCCGGTCACGAGCACCTGGGCGCCGCCCAGGCCGAACACCGGGCGCCGCAGCACCCACAGGCGGCTCGGCTGCAATTCCAGTCCGACCAGGAACAGCAGCAGCACCACGCCGAACTCCGCGAACTCCAGGGTGGACTCCACTTCCGAGACCATGCCCAGACCCCAGGGGCCGATGAGCATGCCCGCGCCCAGATAGCCGAGGACGGCGCCCAGCTTCAGGCGCTGGAAAAGCGGCACCAGAAGGACCGCCGTGAGGAGAAAGACTGCTGCCTGCTGTAGGAAGTGCATGGCGTCATCCGTCGAAGCGATGCGCCATTATGCGCGAGCACGCCGCCCGCGGAGCGAAGCGCCGCTCAGCCCGCCGGCAGGCCCACGGCGGCGGTGAGCATGCTGACCGACCCCAGATCGTAGCCGTCCACCGGGAACTCCATGGCCTCGTCCGAGCGCTGCAGTCCGGCGACGTAGAGCAGCGGCAGATAGTGCTCGGGCGTGGGCACCGCAAGGCGCGCGTCCTTGCCCAGCTTCGCGAAGTCGACCAGCAAGCGGTGATCGCGCGAAGCCAGCGCCTCCCGAATCTTCTCGTTGAACCGGACGGCCCAGTCGAAGGCCTGTCCCCCTTCACGCTTCATGAGGCGCAGGTTATGAACCACATTGCCGCTCCCGATCACCAGGATGCCCTCGTCGCGCAGGGGCGCAAGCCGCCTGCCCGTCTCGTAGTGGAACTGCGGCGGCCGCGTGCCGTCGATGCTCAGCTGCACCACCGGAACATCGGCCTTCGGATAGGCGTGCTTCAGCACCGACCAGGTGCCGTGGTCCAGGCCCCAGGATCCGTCGAGGCCTACGTCAAGTGGCGCGAGCAGCTCGCGCACCCGGGATGCGAGCTCCGGGTCCCCCGGAGCCGGGTATTCGACGTCGAACAAGGCCCGGGGGAAACCGTAGAAGTCGTGGATCGTCTTCGGGCGGCTCATCGCGGTCACCGCCGCGCCCTCGGTGTACCAATGCGCCGACACGCACAGGATCGCCGCGGGCGCCCGGATCGCTTCGCCGACGCGCCGCCAAGCCTCCGTGTACTCGTTCCGCTCGAGCGTGTTCATCGGGCTGCCGTGCCCGAAAAACACGACCGGCATCCTCGCGTGGTTCATGCCAGGTCGAAGAGGAGAATCTCGGCGTCCCTGGCGCGCTCGAGCACGATTTCGCCGGTATCGGCCGCCTTGAGCGCGTCACCCGCCTCGAGCGGACGCCCGTTTGCCCTCACTGCGCCCCGGGCGACGTGCACGTAAGCTCGCCGGCCGGGCTGCAGCTTGTGGATCGCGCGGTCCGCTCCGTCGAGAAGCGCCGCATAGAGAAACGCGTCCTGGTGGATCGTCACCGAGCCGTCGCGCCCGTCGGGCGAGCCGACGAGCCGGAGCTTCCCACGCTTCGATGCCGCGTCGAAATGCTTCTGCTCGTAGCTGGGGGCGATTCCGGCGACGTTGGGCTCGATCCAGATCTGCAGGAAGTGGGTTACGCCTTCGGGAGCCTGGTTGAACTCGCTGTGCAGCACGCCCTTCCCCGCGCTCATGCGCTGAACGTCGCCCGGCACGATGGTCGAGCCATTGCCCATGCTGTCCTTGTGGGCGAGCGCCCCCTCGAGCACGTAGCTGATGATTTCCATGTCCCGGTGGCCGTGGGTGCCGAAGCCCGTTCCCGGCTGGATCCGGTCCTCGTTGATTACCCGCAGGTCGCCGAATCCCATGTGGTCAGGATCGTAGTAGTCGGCGAACGAGAAGCTGTGGAGGGAGCGCAGCCAGCCGTGATCGGCGAGGCCGCGGTCGGTGCTCTTTCGGATCTCCATCATCGCGATTCTTCCCGCCAAACACGTGAGATGGGGCTTCCCGGGTGATTCATCAAGGGGTGATGATCTTCATGTTGAAGGCGCGCTCGACCAACCAAGTCCCCGCGACCGCGACGATCGCAATCGAGCCCCCGATGAATACCAGGCGCCGGTAGAACCAGGTCGCACGCAGCCAGTAGGCGATGGGCAGGAACGCGCTCACGATCGCTAGCTGTCCGCCTTCCACTCCGAGATTGAAACCGACGAGCGCGATCAGCAGCGCATTCTGGGGAAGGCCGAGGTCGCGCAGCACGCTCGCGAAGCCGAATCCGTGGATCAGACCGAAGAAGAAGGCCACCATCCAGCGCCGCCCGTGCACCAGCGGAAGAATATTGTTCAGCGCAGCGAGTACGACCGAAGCCGCTATCGCCGATTCGACCAGCCGCGAGGGCAACGAGATCACGCCCAGCGCCGCGAGGCTCAGGGTAATGGAATGGGCCACGGTGAACGAAGTAACGATCTTGAACACGTCCCAGAAGGCCGGAGCGAAATGCTCGACCGCCTGCCACCGCCCTCCTCCGAGGGCCAATACCGCCGGCAGGAGCAGCGACAAGAGGAACAGGATGTGGTCGAAGCCGATCCAGATATGCCACACGCCTTCGCGGGCGTAGTCGAAGAACTGGGTGAACGCCGAGATCTTCTCCAGCTCGAATGATTGGGTTGCCCGCTCCGGGCTGAAGATGCCGGTGCGCGTCCCTCCGCCGTGCTCCAGGCGCAGCAAGCCCTTGTGCTGGGGGTCGAGGTCGGCGAACAGGCTGTAGCTGATCTCGATAGCGTCCGCCTCGACCTTGCAAGTGCCTTCGAAGCGCATCACCGAATAGGCGCCGTCGCTGTGGTCGTCGGCGAGAAACGCGATCGCGTGCACCGGGCAGTCTGCGCCGCCGGAGCGCAGCTTCAGCCTGGCGAGCGCGTACGCCGCGATCTCCGCCTGATGGGCCTTGACCTCGCCCCAGGTGATGTTGCCGTCGCCGTTATCGTCGACGCCGATGGCGAAGTCGAGGTCGCGCAAGGCGATGTCCCACTGCCCGCGCACGTCGGTCCCCTCGACGCTGATCGCCAGGTAGCTGTCGCTGGGCTTGTGCGCGAACGCACCCGTCGCGAAGAGCGCGAGCAGAACCGCGGCCAAGACCCCGGTTGCCGCCTTCACCGCTTGAGCGCCATGAGTTTCTGCGCGGTCTGACGGATGAGGGGATCCTCGTTGCCGGAACGCTCGAGCCAGTCGAGCGCGTCCTGCGCGGCTGCGGGATCCTTCATCGCGAGCGCCGCCTCGAGGAGAATGCGCGCATCGCGGGGCTCGCGCTGCAGCCTCCAGTTCTCCTGCGCGAGCGCGAGAGCCTTTTCCTTGTTGCCCAGCAGATAGAGATTGAAGCGTGCCTCTTCCTGCTGGTGCAGTTTGTCGCCGCGCAGCGCAGCAGCTTCGAATCGCGACCTCAGCGCCTCGATGTGCTCGGCCGCCTTGGGAGCCTTCAGTATCCTCTCGGCGATGGCGAGACGAAGCAGCAGGATGTCCGACTTGAACCAATCGGCCAGGAGCGGAATGACCTCGTCGGGGCGTCCTTGGTCGAGGAGGAAATCCGAGTACGCTCCGAGGAGGAACTGGTCGTTGATCGGCTCGAAGTAGGCTGCGCGGAAGTGCTCCTCGGCCTGCTTGACGTTGCCCATGCGCTGCGACATCTCCGCGAGGCGGGTGAGCACCCAGACCTTTACCTCCGGAGGAACCTCGCTACTGCGGGCGAACGCCTCGGAGAGCGCGCGGTAGGCCACGGCCGCCTTGCCCGTCGTTCCGTCCAAGTAAGCGAGGCATCCGACGGAGTAGAGGTCCGACTCGATGTCGTTCAACGCCAGGCAGTCCTTGCGCGCCCGGTCGTAGTTGGCCTGCACCATGTCGATCGCCGCGCGCCAGGACCAGGCCCTGGCGTTCTCGGGGTCCTCGCGCGTCGCCGCCTCGAGGTCCTTCATTGCGCCGGGGAAATCGTGGCTGTACTGCTTGAGGATTGCGCGCATGACCAAGGCGTCCAGCGGCGGCGCCGACAGGTCCCACCACGGCCTGAGGGCGGCCTCGGCGTAGCCGATGTAGCGCGGGTCGCCGTCCGCGTTCGCGAGCGCGAAGTAGCGTTCCGCCAGCCGGATCGCAGCGCCCCGATTGCGCGGGTTCGCGGCGAGCTCGTTGCGCAACTGGCGCAGCTCGCGGGCGACCGGATCGCTCGCTCTCGTCGGCAGGTGCTCGAGCACGACCGAGTCGTCCTTGGGCACGTACGGCGCAGCGTGAGCCGCGATTGCCAGCGACGCCAGAACGAGCACGAGCAAGGCCTCAGTGGCCGTGCCGATGATGTATGTCCGGGTAGTGCTCATGGCTGTGAGTCATCGGAACGTGATCGTGATCGTGCGAGTGGGGTTCGGTGCCGTCCCACTCGAAGTCGTGCTCGTGGCGGTGGTGCTCGTCGTGCGCATGCGAGTGCCCGTGCGTCAGCGCGTCGTGCCGATGCCGATGCCGGTGACGCTCGGAAAGATGCAGGGCGACGCCGGCCGCGATGAGAGCCGCGGCGCTCCAGAAAAGCGCGTCCGGCCGCTCGCCCAGAAGCGCGAACGAAACCGCCGCGCCGATGAAAGGCGCGGTCGCGAAATAGGCTCCGGTTCGCGCCGTGCCGAGCAGACGCAACGCCACGACGAACAACGCGAGGCTGACTCCGTATCCCAGAAACCCGACTGCGGCCGCAGCCAGCGCCGAGCCCGGCGCCGGCGGCGTGGCCCCGAAAGCGGCCGAGGCACACAGGTTGACGGTTCCGGCCGCCAATCCCTTGATGCACGCGATCCGGACCGGATCGCCGGCCGAGATCTTGCGAGTGAGATTGTTGTCGAGAGCCCAGCACACACAGGCGCCTGCGACCGCCAGCGCCGGCAATGAGGTCGAGATCCCCTTCGAGGGCCAGCTGAGCACTATGCCGCCGCACACGATCAGGACCATTCCCAGCGCTATGCGCCGGTCGAAGTTCTCCCGGAACGCGAACCACGCCAGCAGCGCAGTGAACACCGCCTCCAGATTCAGCAGCAGGGACGTGCTCGATGCGGAAGCGGCAGACAGGCCGAGCATGAGCAGGACCGGCGCGATCACGCCGCCCGACACGACCGCGCCCGCCAGCCACTTGTAGTCGACAACAGCGAACTTGGGGCGGGCGACCGCGGGGCGGATCCACTGACGCAGGAGATGCCACGCGCCGAGTCCCAGTCCGGACCCCGCATACAGAAGCCCCGCGAGCATCAGCGGCCCGATCTCGCCGACGAGCAGCTTGGCGATCGGCGTACTCGCGCCAAACAGCGCCGCTCCGAGCAACGCGTAGGCGATCCCCGGGTTCACGTCAAAGGCCGATACTGGAAGGGGTGAATCATTCGCATTTTCAAGTCTATATGCTAGGATACGCCGCGGTTTACCGGCATACGGTGACCGGACATTCTAATAACGCTCAGAGGAGACGTTGCATGAAGAAGCTATTGTCGCTGTTGGTCGCCGCAGTTTTCGCTGTGTCGAGTGGGTTTGCGGTCGCTGCGTCGCACACGGGTGCGCCGATGAAGAAAGATGAAATGAAGAAGGGCGACGGCAAGGACGGGAAGAAAGCCAAGAAGAGCAACAAGAAGGCCGCGAAGAAGGACGACAAGAAGTAAGGTTCTCTGCGCAGCGGAAAGGGCAGGAGCGACTCTCCTGCCCTTTTCATTGCGCGTCGCCCCGGCTCAACTCTGGCCCGGCGCAGCGGCCTCGCGCTCCGCGATCTCCCTGTGCACCGCCGCCATGTCCAGTTCCTTCCCCTTGGTAAGGATCTCCTCTAGCGCGTTGCCCGGCAGCGCACCCGCCTGCGAGAACAGGATGACCTTCTCGCGAAACAGCATCAGGGTCGGTATCGAACGGATGTTGAACGAGGCGGCCAACTCCTGCTCGTCGTCTGTATTCACCTTGCCGAAGATCACGTCGGTATGCTTTTCCGAGGCCGCGTCGAACACCGGCGCGAACCCCTTGCACGGGCCACACCACGGCGCCCAGAAGTCGACGATCACCATGTCGTTCCCGTTGACGACTTCTTCGAAATTGTCTTTTGTCAATGCGACGGTTGCCACGCGGCGGTCTCCGATTCTTGAGAGCGGCAAGTATATCTCCATCAGTGCAGCTTGACCCGCGGTTCCGTGCCGCGCTTGAGAAGCCGCGCCAGCGTATCCAGGATCACGCCGACCGGCCCATGCAGGGCGTAGAGATGCATCTTGTACAGCGACAGATACATGATGCGCGCGAACCAACCCTCGACTCGGTAGCTCCGCCCGGATAGGAACCCCATTAGCGAGCCGATCGTACTGTATTCGCCGAGCGATACGAGGGAGCCGAAGTCGCGGTAGCGAAACGGCACGGGCGCCCGGCCTTCGAGGCGCCGCGCAATAGCTCCAAGCAGGTGCGAGGCCTGCTGGTGGGCCGCCTGTGCCGCCGGCGGCACCGACGGCCTTCCATTCTCGCGGGGAAACGACGAGCAGTCACCCAGCGCGAAGACATCAGGGTCGCGCGTAGTCTGAAGTGTTGGAAGGACGATGAGCTGGTTGATGCGGTTCGTCTCTAGCCCGTCCAGGTCTTTCAGTACGTCGGCTCCTCTGATCCCCGCGGCCCAGACGGTCAGATCGGCGGAGAAGACGCCTCCACCGCGGGTCTTCACTTCTCCCGCGGTGACCTCCACCGCCTGCTGAGCGCTTACGACCCGCACGCCGATGTCCTCGAGCGCTCGTGTCACCGCGGCGGCTATACGCTCGGGAAGCATCGGAAGAACCCGCGGCCCGGCGTCGAGGAGCGTGATCTGCAGAAACCGTCCCGGATCGATGTTCTCGAGACCGTACGCCGCGAGAACGCGGGTCGTGTTGTGCAACTCGGCAGCGAGCTCGACACCCGTAGCCCCGCCGCCGACGATGACGATGCGCAGCCGGGCCTCTGTGCTCCCCGGACGATAGTTTGCCTGGATGCACGCGTTGATCAGACGCCGGTGGAATCGGTCCGCCTCGCCCGCGGATTCCAGAGCGAAAGCGTGCTCGCCGACTCCGGCGACACCGAAGGTATTGGCGACGCTTCCGATCGCGATCACCAGTGTGTCATAGTGCAGCGTGCGGCGCGGGATCACTTCCGCCCCGCGCTCGTCGAGCGTCGGCGCCACGGTGATCTCGCTGCGCTCGCGATCCAGCCCCTCCAGAGCTCCGCAGCAGAAATTGAAATGATGCCAGCGCGCCTGCGCCAAGTAGTCGAGCTGATGGGCGTGGATGTCCATGCTGCCGGCGGCCACCTCGTGCAACAGAGGCTTCCACAGGTGCGTCTCGTTCACGTCGACCAGCGTAACGGCGGCGCGCCCTTTGCGGCCGAAGCGATCGCCCGCACGTGTCGCGAGCTCCAGACCTCCCGCGCCGCCACCGACGATGACGATCTGGTGTGAACGACTCACTTTTCTCTGGAGGGGCGCGGGCTGATATGCTTTCCAAGCGATTATGCATGACTCGCGCAAGCTCTACCGAGGGCGATTTGCCCCTTCGCCGACAGGGCCGCTGCACTTCGGCTCTCTAATCGCCGCGGTCGGCAGCTACCTGGACGCGCGGGCGGACGGAGGGGTGTGGCTCGTCCGCATGGACGACCTCGATCGCCCCCGCGAGGCCGACGGAGCGGCTGACGCGATCCTGCGCACGCTCGAGGCGTACGGGTTCGAATGGGACGAAGGCGTGGTGCGACAGAGCCATCGCGGACGGGCCTACGCGGCGGCCCTCGAGCGTCTGCAGCGCGACGGGAGGCTGTTCCCCTGCGCTTGCACGCGGCGCGAGATCGCCGATTCGAGCCTGGGCGGCGCTAGCGAGCCGATCTACCCCGGGACCTGCCGGAGCGGCCTGCCGTCGGATCGCCCAGGGCGTGCAATCCGCGCTCGAGTGGATGAGACGCCGATTGCGTTCGATGACCGCGTGCAGGGCCGAACCGAGCAAAACCTGGCCCGGGAAGTCGGAGATTTCGTCGTGCGGCGAGCCGACGGCCTGTACGCGTACCAGCTGGCGGTGGTCGTGGACGATTTCGAGCAGGGCATCACCGATGTCGTGCGCGGCGCGGACTTGCTGTGGTCGACGCCGCGACAGATCCTACTTCAGCGACGACTCGGCTACGCGGCGCCGCGATACGCGCATCTACCGGTTGCCGTGAATCGGAGCCGCGAGAAGCTCAGCAAGCAAACATTGGCCGCCCCCCTGTCTACGGCTGGGGCACCACGCCAGGTGTGGCGAGCCCTGCGCTTCCTCGGGCAGAAGCCCCCCGGACAGCTGGAGCGGGCAAGTCTTCCTGAAGTCTGGGCCTGGGCACGTGCCAATTGGTATATGGGGCATGTCCCGCAGCGCCACAGCTTGCTCGTGGAGGAATAGACGTAACGTTGTCTTTATTAAACAACGTGTTATATGTTCATGATCACTTACTTGGCAGTCCGGCCAATCCGCTGTTCCTCGGGCCTCTTCGCCCTCCTCATACTGCACCGCACCAATTTTCCTTGACATCCTATGTTTCCTTGATAGAATTCTATTGTTGCAATGCAACATAACCAAGGCCAAGAGTCATCGTCACGAATTCAGCCCTCCCAAAGTTCCGTACCTCTACTGGAGAAGATCATGTACCTCACACCTGAACAGATCACCAGCGCAAACAAGGCTGGTCTAGAGACTGTGCTCGGTTTCGCCGGATCGCAGTTCGCCGCGTTCGAGCGGCTGTCGGTCCTGAACTTTAACGCGGCCAAGGCCGCATTCGAAGAAGGCCTGGGCCGCACCAAGGCTCTCTTGAACGCAAAGGACGCGCAGGAGTACTTCGCACTGAATACGGCTGCATCCCAGCCGGCGCTGGAAAAGGCCGTCGCCTACTCGCGCGGCGTCTACGAAGTCGCCGCGCAATCGCAGAGCGAATTGGTGAAGTTTCTGGAAGCGCGCTCTGCCGAATTCAGCAAGAACCTGGTCGGCATCCTCGACAAGGTCTCGAAGAGCGCGCCCGCCGGCTCCGACGTCGCGGTTGCGGCGGTAAAATCCGCGCTCGCTGCGGCGAGCACGGCCTACGACAGTTTCAACAAGGTCGCGAAGCAGGCCACCGAGATCGCTGAGGCGAACTTCGCCGCGGCAGCCACGCCCACCCCGCACAAGGAAAAGAAGCACGCGGCCGCGGCAGCCTGAGTCGCACCCACCTCCTGCGCCTCCGGTTCTCCTCCTCCTCCTCTCCGGAGGCGCCCTAAAGCCCTGGCGCAAGCCAGGGCTTTTTGTTTGCGGGTCCAAGAAGGACCCGCTCAGCCAGGCACGACGGGCTCCCACCTGCCCCCGAGCATCGTGACGCCCTCCTTCATGCGTTCGATGGCTGGGGCGACTTCATCGGGGGCGCCGCGCACGCCGAGCTCGATGTGCCGCCGCACGCCCGCCTCTCCCATGCTGGGAAGGCTGAAGGACTTTAGCCTCGGGAATGTCGATTCGATCTCGAGCATCAGCGGCGTGATCGTGGATTCGGCCAACTCGTACACCATGATCGATGCTTCCGTTTCCGGCACCCGGTGGAACAACGATCGATAGTGGCTATCGAGCACCCACTCGACCATCGGCCATGCCATCACGGGAAACCCGGGAACGAAGTGGTGATCCCGGACCGAGAATCCGGGTATCTTGTTGTACGCATTGGGGATGATGCGAGCGCCACGCGGGAACTCTCCCATCTTGAGACGCTGGGGCGTGATCACCATGTCGGTGCGCGAGCGTATCGCCGCCTCTGCGTCGGGGAGGAGCTCGAGCCTGACCCCGAGGGCATCAGCGACGCACTGGCGCGTGTGATCGTCAGGCGTCGCGCCAATGCCTCCAAAGCTAAATACCAGGTCTTCCGAAGCAAACGTGCGCCTAAAGGTGGCGGTGATCAGCTCCGGATTGTCGCCGAGGTACTCGCACCAAGCCAGTTTCATGCCGCGCGCCGCGAGTATCTCAATCAGCTTGGCGAAATGCTTGTCGACTCGCTTGCCGACGATGATCTCGTCGCCGATGATGACCGTCCCCACTTTCATGCGCGCTTTGCGCTGCCTTCGATGGGCTCGTTCCGCGATTCCGTCAGGCGCGCAAGAGCGTAGTGGATGAAGACGAGGCCTCCGTACACGGGCATCGCCAAGCCGAGCAAGGGCAAGTGGCCGACGATCGCCAGGACGACCCCGAGCAGGAACAGTTCGCCTCGGTCTCGCTCGACCAGCTCCGCAATCTCTGTCGCGGTGCCATGCTCGGCAAGGGCATCGTAGCGGTAGACGCGCTGGTTGAAGTAGCCGAACAATGCGATCGGGAGCACCGGCCACAGCAGCGGCAGGAGCCACAAAGGAAGCGTAACAATGAAGAGGAACAGGAGCAGGACGAGCGACGCAAGCGAGTTCCAGACACTGCCGGCGAAGGTCCCTCCTTTTCGGCGCGCGAGACGAGGGTAATCGCGCTCCGCGACGTGAGCGACCATCGCCGGCATGGCAACTACGCTGATGATCAGCACGGCGGTGATCAGGACGACCGGCACGAAGAGGAAGAGCAGAAGAAGCCACGCAAGCCAGGCCGCAAGAAGCGTGACAGGCCAGACCGATAGAGCCCACCGATAGACAGGCCACTGATGCAGCTCGAGATCGACCCAGGTGACGGCCTGGCTCCAGTAAAGGACTGCGAGCGTCACCCAGACCGCGAGCGCGAGGAGCGTCGGCCACACCATAAGCCACAGCATCCTCGGATGCAGCAGGCTGGCGAAACCCCTCAGCAGCGCTGCAAGGATCCTCTCCATGAGCATCTCACCCGCCCGTAGTCTGCCACATCTTGGTGAGCCGCTTGACCGACACGGGAACCGGCGTCTTCAGCTCCTGCGCGAAGAGTTGCACGCGCAGCTCCTCGAGGAGCCAGCGGAACTGCTCCAGCCGGGCATCGGGCTGGCCGGATCTCGCCTGCTTCAGCTGCTCGCGCTGCCATTGCGCCAGCAATGGTGAGATATCCGCGGCGAGGCGCGCGTCCCGCTGGGGGTCCGCGCGCAGCTTGTCCAGCCGAAGCGACGCAGCCTTCAGGTACCGCGGGAAATGCTGCAGCCTCTCGTAGGGCGTGCGCTCGATGAATCCCTTCGACAGCAGGCGTGCCGTGCTTTCCTGGACGTCTCGGCAGGGGCCGGGAAACGGCTTCGACGCCTGCTGAAGCTTCTTCTGAAGCATCGAATGCTCGCTCAGAATCGCTGCCACGAGACGGGCGATTTCCTGCGCGAGCAGCGCGACCCTCGAGCGCGCTTCCTCGCGCCTCCGTTCGAATGCGGCACGCGTCCGCGGTAGGGGATCCTGCATGCAGGAGCGGTCGAACGCGGCGGCCAGCAGTTGCGAGCGCAGCCCGTCCGCGCTGCCGAAGGCGGTGTACTGCATCGCCATCGCCTGCATCCCCGGGAGATTCTTCTCGATGTAGCGCGCCTGATCCTTCAGCTGCAGCATGAACAGCCGGCGCAGGCCGGCGCGGTGCGCTTCGCGCGCCTTTTCCGCCGAATCGAACACGTCCAGGCTCACCGCATCGCCGTGATCGGCTAGGCCGGTGTAGCCGATCAGGGTCTGCGAGCCCTGGCGTATCTCGGCGATCTCCTCGAGATCGCCGAATTCCCATCCCGTGACCCTTTCGGACGGCGCCTCGGCCTGCGCGATCTCAGCGAAGCGCTCACCGGCGGCGTTGCCCAGTTCGGCGCGCAGCTGCGCCAGGTTGCGGCCCATAGCGAGCTGCCGTCCATGCTCGTCGACGACGCGAAAATTCATCGAGAGGTGCGCAGGTAGCGTTTCAGGGCGAAAGGCCTCGAGCGGGATCGCGAGGTTCAGCTCGCGCCGCGCATGGCGGGCCAGAACCTGAGCCAGCGGCGCGTCAGCGGGGGGACTTGCCGCCAGAAACGCCTCGACGAACTCGGGCAAAGGGCCAAGCTGGTGCCGCAGCTTCTGCGGCAGCGACTTCGCCAGCCGAGTGATCTTCTCCCGCAACAGCCCTCCCACCAGCCAATCGCACTTCGCTGCGTCGATCTGGTTGAGCGCGAGAAGCGGCACCGTGAGCGTCACGCCGTCGCGCTGAGATCCGGGCTCGTGATGGTACTCGAGGGCGAAGCTGCGGCCGGCCATCTCGAGCTGCGGGGGAAACTGCGCCGTGGTGACGCCTGCCGCCTGGTGCCGCATCAAGTCTTCACGCTGGAGGAAGAGCAGCCTTGGATTGCCGCTCTCGGCGTCGCGGCGCCAGCGTTCGAAGTCCGCGCCGTTGTGGATGCTCTCGGGAACCAGGCTGTCGTAGAAAGCGTAGATCAGCTCGTCGTCCACCAGCACGTCCGGCCGGCGTGACTTGTGCTCCAACTGCTCGATCTCGCGCACCAGCCTGCGGTTATGCGCGAAAAAGGGCGCGCGGGTCTCGTAGTCGCCTTCGACCAGGGCCTGGCGGATGAATATCTTTCTCGACCCGACGGGATCCGTGGGCCCGTAGTGCACGCGCCGCCCCGCGTAGAGCGGCAAGCCATAGAGCGTGCCGCGCTCGAACGCCGCGACGTGCGCCGCCTTCTTCTCCCAGTGCGGATCGTAGCGGTGACGCCTAACCAGGTGCGCACCGACCGATTCCAGCCACTCGGCGTCGATGTTGGCGACGCAGCGGGCGTACAGGCGCGTAGTCTCGGTCACCTCGGCCGCCATGATCCAGCGCCCTGCCTTCTTTCCCACGCCCGAGCCGGGATGGACCCAGAAACGCATCCCGCGCGCACCGAGGAAGTTGCCTTCCTCGGTCTTCATGCCGACGTTGCCGAGCAGCCCGGCAAGCAGCGCGCGGTGAATCTGCACGTAGGTCGCGGGCGTCTCCGGAATCCTCCAGCCCAGCTCCGCGACCAGCTCCTTGAGCTGTCCGTGGATGTCGCGCCACTCGCGCATGCGATTGTAGGAAAGAAAATGATCGCGGCAGGCCTGCTGCAGCTTGCGGTTCGACTTGCGGCTTTGCAGCCCCTCCTCGAAGAACTTCCAGAGCTTGAGCCAGGAGAGGAAGTCGGACTTGTCGTCGTCGAAGCGCTTCTGCGCCTCGTCGGCGGCGCCGGCGCGCTCGGCCGGCCGTTCTCGCGGGTCCTGCACGGACAGCGCCGCGGCGATGACCAGCACGTCGCGCAGTGCGTCTTCCGACCTGGCCGCGAGAACCATGCGCCCGATGCGCGGATCGACCGGGATTCTCGCGAGATGCCGCCCCGTATCGCTCAGCTCGTTCGCGTCGTCGACCGCACCCAGTTCGGCAAGCAGGTCATAGCCGTCTTGGATGGCCCTTGGCGACGGTGGATCGATGAAGGGAAAGTCCTCCACCGCGCCGAGGCCGAGGGACTTCATACGTAAGATAACGTTGGCGAGAGACGAGCGCAGCACCTCCGGATCGGTGAAGGCGGGCCGGCGAGCGAACTCATCCTCGGCGTAGAGGCGCACGCACACGCCGCTCGCCACCCGGCCGCAGCGTCCTGCGCGCTGCTTCGCCGCCGCCTGCGAGACGGCTTCTACGCGCAGCTGCTCGACCTTGTTGCGATAGCTGTAGCGCTTCACGCGCGCGAGGCCGGTGTCCACCACGTAGCGGATTCCCGGCACGGTGAGCGAAGTCTCGGCGACGTTTGTCGCGAGCACGATACGCCGTCCTCCATGCGGCCTGAAGACGCGGTTCTGCTCCTCGGCCGAGAGGCGCGCAAAAAGCGGCAGGATCTCCGTGTGCGGAGGGTGGCGCTTGCGCAGCGCCTCGGCAGCCTCGCGGATCTCGCGCTCGCCGGGCAGGAAAACCAGCACGTCTCCCTGCCCCGCGCGCGCCAGGTCTTCGACGGCCTCGCCGATTGCGTCGTTGATGCCGGTATCCTCGTCTTCCGGGTCCACCGGGCGGTAGCGGACCTCGACCGGATGGAGCCGTCCCGAGACCTCGATCACCGGGGCGCCTTCGAAATGCCTCGAGAAGCGCTCCGCATCGATGGTCGCGGAGGTGATGATCAGTTTGAGATCGCGCCTCCGCGGCAGGAGCTGCTTTACGTAGCCGAGCAGAAAGTCGATGTTCAGGCTGCGCTCGTGGGCCTCGTCGATGATGAGCGTGTCGTACTGCCGCAACTCGCGGTCGCCCTGGGTCTCGGCGAGCAGGATGCCGTCAGTCATGACCTTGATGTAGGAGCGTGCACCCGTCTTGTCGGTAAAGCGGATCTTGTAGCCGACCGCGCCGCCCAGCTCGGTCTTCAGCTCTTGCGCGACGCGCGACGCCGTCGCGCGCGCAGCAATGCGGCGCGGCTGGGTGTGTCCGATCAGCCCCGCGATTCCGCGGCCGATCGCGAGGCAGATCTTCGGCAGCTGGGTGGTCTTGCCCGAGCCGGTCTCCCCGCAGACGATGACTACCTGGTGCGCGGTGATCGCCGCGGCGATCGCCTCGCGCTTCGCCGAGATCGGCAGCTCTTCGGGGAACTCGGGCCTCGGCGCGAGCGCCCGGCGACGCTCGATCTCTTCCGGCGAGAACCCCATCAGCGACGGAGCAGCCGTTCCGCGTAGCGAGCGAGGGGATCGACTTCGAGATTGACGCCGTCGCCGACGCGGAGGTCCTTCAGCGTGGTCACTGCGAGCGTATGCGGAATCAGGTTGACCTCGAACTCCGCGCCGCGCACCGCGTTGACGGTCAGGCTCACGCCGTCGACCGCGATCGAGCCCTTGCGCGCGATGTACCGGGAGAGAGACGCGGGCGCGCGCACGCGCACCGTCCGGTTCGCGCCGACCCGCTCGACCTTCGTTACCTTGCCGACGCCGTCGACATGGCCGAGCGCGAGGTGACCGTCGAGCCGGTCCGACAGCCTGAGCGCTTTCTCGAGGTTGACCTCGCCCATCCGGTCCAGGCCGGCGGTGCGGCGCAGCGTCTCGCGCGAGACGTCGACGCTGAAGGTCTTCTTTCCGCGCTTCACCACGGTGAGGCAGGCGCCGTTGACCGCGATGCTGTCGCCCACGCCCACGTCGCTCAAAGCGAGGCTGCCCGCTTCGATCGCGAGGCGAAGGCCGCCGCCGCTCGCCTTCTCGACCCGGCCGATTCTGCCGACTGCCGCTATGATGCCGCTGAACATGGGCGAGAATTCTACTTGGCTGAAGGCCTTCCTGTGGGTCGCACTGCTCGCGCTCCCGAGCGCCTCGGCCGCGGATTCCCGCTACACCGCGGTTCACGCGACCCCCGACGGCATCGGCAAGGTCTACCTGGGCCGCGAGATCGCGAAGGTGATGAGTTATACGGGCGCGTATTGGCTGGAGCGCCCGGAGCGCAAGGAGGAGGAAAACCCGGAGCGCGTGCTCGCGGAGTTGGATCTCAGACCGGGAATGATCGTTGCCGACGTGGGTGCCGGCAGCGGCTATTACTCTTCGCGGATGGCCGAGCGCGTGGGGCCGAACGGCGTCGTCTACGCGGTCGACGTCCAGTCGGAGATGATCGAAATCCTGCGGATGCAGATGAAGCAACGCCGCGTGACCAACGTCAAACCGATTCTAGGGACCGAGACCAATCCTCGGCTGCCAGCGGCCAAGCTCGACCTCGCGGTCATGGTCGATGTGTACCACGAGTTTGAATACCCTTACGAGATGCTCGCCGCCATCGTCAAGGCGCTCAAGCCCGGTGGGCGGGTCGCGTTCGTCGAGTTCCGCGGAGGGGATCCGAAGGTGCCGATCAAGGCGGTGCACACCATGACCGAGGCGCAGGTGCGCAAGGAAGCGGAGGTTCAGCCGCTCGAGTGGGTGAAGACCGTAAGCAGCCTGCCCTGGCAGGACATTATCGTGCTCCGGAAGAAGTGACGCGGGCGCGCAGGCGCAGGTCCGCCCCGACGCGCTCGACTTCCCGGATCGTCACCGACATCTTCTGCGACAGGTCGGTCAGCTCCGGCAGGCTGAACATCCCCCGCCCCGAATCCCCGATGACGCTCGGCGCAAGGTAGACGAGCAGCTCGTCGACCACCCCCGCCCGGAGCAACGAGCCGTTCAGCTTGGTGCCGCCCTCGACGTGGATCTCGTTGAGCTCACGCCGCGCGAGCTCCTCCATGAGCTTGAACAGCTCGACCTTGCCACGCTCGTTCGGGACGACCACAGCGTCGGCGCCTGCATTCTTCAGGGCATCGATCCTCTTCGCTTCGTTCACCGCTCCCACGATCAGCGTCTTCCCGTCCTTCAGCAGGCGCGCCGACAGCGGCGTCTCGAACCTCGAGTCCACGACGACCTTGAGCGGCTGCCGTGGCGTGTCGACGCCGCGCACGTTGAGTTGCGGGTCGTCGTCCCTGACGGTGCCGTGGCCGGTGAGAATCGCGCAGGCGCGCGCGCGCCAGCGATGACCGTCCTCGCGCGCGGCCTCGCCCGTGATCCATTGGCTCTTGCCGTTGGCGAGCGCGGTGCGGCCGTCCAGGCTCGCCGCGATCTTCATGCGCACCCAGGGGCGGCCGCGGCTCATACGCGCCACAAAACCGATGTTCAGCTCGCGCGCTTCGTTCTCCATGAGCCCGTGCCCGACCTCGATCCCCGCCGCGCGCAGCCTCGCGAAGCCCGCGCCGGCGACGTTGGGGTTCGGGTCCTGCATCGCCGCCACGACGCGCTTGACCCCGGCCGCGACGATCGCATCGGCGCAAGGCGGAGTGCGGCCGTGGTGGCTGCAGGGCTCGAGGTTGACGTAGAGCGTCGCGCCGCGCGCGCGCTCGCCCGCCGCCTTCAGCGCTAGGACTTCAGCGTGCGGCAGACCGGCTTTCTCGTGCCAGCCCGTTCCGACGACGTTGCCGTCATTGACGAGGACGCAGCCGACGCGGGGATTGGGCGTCGTGGTGTACAGCCCGCGCTCGGCGAGTGCCAGCGCCTGCCGCATCAGCTCGCGGTCGGAGGCGGCGAACATTACTTGGCGCCGCTGCGCGCGCGCTTCTCGGGCTTCTTGACCTCGCGGATGGCGTCGTGGAAATCGTCGACGCGCTGGAAATCCTCGTACACCGAGGCGAAGCGGATGTAGGCGACGTCGTCCATCTTCTTCAGCTCGCGCATCACCATCTCTCCGATCACGCGGCTCGCCAGCTCGCGCTCGCCCAGGGCGAGGACACGCTGCTCGATGCGGTTGATCGCCTGGTCGACGTACTCGGTCGGGACCGGCCGCTTGTGCAGGGCGCGCATGAAGCCGGTGCGCACCTTCTCGCGGTCGTAGGGAACGCGGTTGCCGTTCGACTTCACTACCATGGGCATCGAAAGCTCGACGCGCTCGTAGGTGGTGAAGCGCTTGCCGCAGGATTCGCACTGGCGCCGGCGGCGCGTGCTGTCGCCGTCCTCGGACTCGCGCGAGTCGATGACCGCGGTGTCGTCGGCCTTGCAGTATGGACACCTCATAGTGCCCCCTGTTCAGACCGCGGCGACGCGGTGCGCGCCGACATCCTCCGCGGTGCGGTATACCGGATGGCGGCGGCACAGCTCCGCGACCTCGGCCGCCACGCGCCTCCCGACCTTGTCGTCCCGCGGCGCCTCGAGCACGTCGGCGATCAGATTCCCGAGCTGCTCGGCCTCGCCCTCGCGGAAGCCACGCGTGGTCATGGCGGGCGAGCCGATGCGGATGCCGCTCGCGACGAACGGCTTCTGCGGATCGTTGGGAATGGCGTTCTTGTTGACGGTGATGCGGGCGCGCCCGAGCGCCTCCTCGGCGTCCTTGCCGGTGACGTTCTTCGCCCGCAGATCGAGAAGGAACATGTGGCTCTCGGTGCGGCCCGAGACGATGCGCAATCCCCGCGCGGCGAGCGTTTCAGCCAGCCTGCGGGCGTTGACGAGCACCTGCTTCTGGTAAGTCCTGAACTCCGGCGCGAGCGCCTCCTTGAACGCCACCGCCTTGGCGGCGATCACGTGCATCAGCGGCCCGCCCTGCAGGCCGGGGAAGACCGCGGAATTGATCGGCTTCTCGTGCTCGGCGCGCGCCAGCACGAAGCCGCCGCGCGGTCCGCGCAGCGTCTTGTGGGTGGTGCTGGTGACGAAGTCGGCGACCGGCACCGGATTGGGATACTCGCCCGCGGCGATCAGGCCGGCGTAGTGCGCCATGTCCACCATGAAATACGCACCCACCTCCCTCGCCACGCGGCCGATGCGCTCGAAGTCGATGCGCAGCGAGTACGCCGAGGCGCCGGCGAGGATGAGCTTGGGCCGGTGCTCGCGCGCAAGGCGCTCGAGCGCGGCGTAGTCGATCTCCTCGTTCTCGTTCAGGCCGTAGCTCAGCACGTTGAACCACCTGCCGCTCAGGTTCACGGGTGAGCCGTGCGTCAGATGGCCACCCATCGCAAGCGACATGCCGAGGAACGTGTCGCCGGGCTTCATCGCCGCGAAGAACACCGCCTGGTTCGCCTGCGAGCCCGAGTTGGGCTGCACGTTGGCGGCGTCGGCCCCGAACAGCTTCTTCACGCGGTCGATCGCGAGCCGCTCGGCGATGTCGACGAACTCGCAGCCGCCGTAGTAGCGCTTGCCGGGCAGGCCTTCCGCGTATTTGTTGGTGAGCTGCGAACCTTGGGCGGCGAGCACGTTCGGGCTCGTGTAGTTCTCGGACGCAATCAGCTCGATGTGGTCTTCCTGGCGCTGATTTTCCTGCTGGATCGCCGCCCAAAGCTCCGGATCGGCCTGTGCGAGTTGGTTCCTCGAGGGAAACATGAGCAATCCAAAGGCTTGAAAATCAAAATTTTACCACGCGCGGTGCCCCGCACACCGCAGCCTTCTCGGACGCGGTTTGCCTTCAGCGCGCCGCTGAGGAGGCCGGGCGCGGCGACGGCGAATCTGCCTCGGCCAGATCGGACGCATCCCATCCGCCGCCCAGCGCCTGGATCAGCGCCACCGTCGCGGCGAGCCGCTGGCCTTGGATGCGCACCGCCGCTGCCTCGTTGTTGAGCTGGGCGGCCTGGATGATGATCACGTTGAGGTAGCTCACCGTCCCCGCCTTGTACTGATTCAGCGTCAGCTCGGTCGACTCGCGGGCGGCCTTCACCGCGTCGTCCTGTGCAGCCGCCTCCTCCTCCAGGATCCGCAGCGCGGCGAGATTGTCCTCGACCTGCTGGAACGCGGTCAGCACCGTCTGGCGATAGCTCGCGACGCTGGCGTCGTGCGCCGCCTTTGCCTGATCGACGACCGCGCCGCGCGCGCCGGCGTCGAAGATGGCTTCGCCGATCGCCGCGCCGACCGACCAGAACCTGTTCGGCGCGCTCAGCAGCTGCGACCACGCAGAGCCGCGGTAGCCCGTCGCGCCCGAGAACGTGATCGAGGGATAGTACGCGGCGGTCGCAACGCCGATCTGCGCGTTGGCCGCCGCCATCCTGCGCTCCGCCGATGCGACGTCGGGACGGCGCTGCAGCAGCTCGGAGGGTATCTCGACCGGGACCGCGGAAAGCGCCGCGTTCAGCGACAACGGCGCGATCGCGAGCTCGGCGGGAGGCTTGCCGATCAGGATGGCGATCGCATGCTCGAGCTGGGCACGCTGCACGCCGAGATCGATCGCCTGGGCCTGCGTGCTCTTGACCTGGGTCTCGGCCTGCACCACGTCCACCTTAGCGACGACGCCGGCGGCATAGCGGTTGCGCGTCAGCTCGAGCGACTTGCTGTACGCCGCCACCGTGTCCCGCAGCAGCTGGCGCTGCGCGTCCACGGCGCGCAGCTGGAAGTAGTCGAGCGCGAGCTGCGCCTGGGCGAGCAGGCGCGCGTTCGCCACGTCGGCCGCGCCCGCCTGGGCGTTCGCGACGTCGCCTTCCACGGTGCGCCGGACGCCGCCCCAGAAGTCCGGCGCCCAAGACGCATTCAGCGACAGGCTGTATACGCTGACCGCCGCGGTCGACGTCACCGGCGCGTTGGCGAGACTGGGGGAGCGGCTGCGCGTATCGGTATTGTTGAGCGAGAGGGTCGGGAACAGGCCGGCACGCGCCTGCTGCACGACCCCGACGGCCTGGCGCCACTGCGCCTCGGCGAGGCGCACGTTCTGGTTCGATACGTCGACCTGAGCGATGAGCGCGTCGAGCTGGGGGTCGCCGAACATCTTCCACCAGTCGCGGCGCAGCGCGGCGTCCTGCGGCTGGGCGACCTTCCAGCCGACCCCTTCCTTGAACGCCGCGGGCGTCGGAACCTCCGGACGAACGTAATCCGGGCCGGCGGCGCAGCCGGAAAGCAACGCCGCGGCCGCCGCGGCGACGAGACCCGTCGCGCCGAGCCTCTTCATCGCGCCCCCAACGCGGCGCCGCCGGGCGCGACACTGCGCGGCCGCCGCAGCCACAGCCTGAGGCGGTCGAGATAGAGGTACACGACCGGCGTCGTATACAACGTGAGCATCTGGCTCAGGATCAGGCCGCCCACGATCGAGATGCCCAGCGGACGACGCAGCTCCGAGCCGTCGCCGAATCCGATCGCGAGCGGCACCGCGCCGAGCAGCGCCGCCATGGTCGTCATCATGATCGGCCGGAAACGCAGCAGGCAGGCCCGGAAAATCGCCTCCTGCGGGGACTTCCCTTCAGCACGCTCGGCCTGGATCGCGAAGTCGATCATCATGATCGCGTTCTTCTTGACGATGCCGATCAGGAGTATCACGCCGATCAACGCGATGATGCTGAATTCCAGATTGACCGCCTTGAGCGCGAGCAGCGCGCCCACGCCGGCCGAAGGCAGCGTCGACAGGATGGTGATCGGATGCACGTAGCTCTCGTAGAGCACGCCCAGCACGATGTACATGGTGATCAGCGCCGCAAGGATCAGCAGGGGCTGGCTTCGCAAGGATTCCTGGAAGACCCGCGCCGTTCCCTGGAAGGTTCCGTGGACCGAGGTCGGCACGCCCAGCTGGTCGAGCGCGTCGTAGATCGCGCGCGTCGCGTCCGAGAGCGAGACCCCCGGCGGGAGGTTGAACGAGATCGTCGACGCGACGAACTGGCCCTGATGGTTCACCGCGAGCGGCGTATTCGTGTACATGTACTTGCTGAACGCCGAAAGCGGGACTTGGGCTCCCCCGGTCACGACGTAGACGTCCTTGAGCGCGTCGGGGCTCTGCCAGTAGCGCGGTGCCGCTTCCATGATCACGTGATACTGGTTGAGCGGGTTATAGATCGTGGAGACCTGCCTCTGCCCGAAGTTGTTGTTCAGGGTCGCGTCGATGAGGCTCGGGCTGATGCCCAGACGGGACGCGGTGTCGCGGTCGATGACGAGGCTCGTCTGCAGCCCCTTGTCCTGCTGGTCGGTGTTGACGTCCGCGAGCTCCGGCAGCTGGCTCAGAGCCTGCCGGATGCGCGGCTCCCAGGCGCGAAGCTGCTCGAGATCGTCGGCCTGCAACGTGAACTGGTATTGGGCGTTGGATTGGCGCCCGCCCACCCGGATGTCCTGGAACGGAACCAGGAACAGGCTCGCTCCGGGCTCGCGCGCAAGGCGCGGCCGCAATCGCGCCACGACCTGGTCCGCGCTGACCTTGCGCTCGGAGAGAGGCTTGAGCGTCATGAACATGAAGCCGGCGTTGCGCGCGCCCCCGCCGACGAAACCGACCACGTTCTCGACGGCGGGATCGGAGCGCACGATCTCGATGAAGTCGGCGAGCTTCTGCTGCATCGCCTGGAACGAAGTGCTCTGGTCGGCCTGGATCGAGCCGCCCATGCGTCCCGTGTCCTGCTGCGGGAAAAATCCCTTCGGTATGACGAAGTAGAGGTAGACGTTGAGGCAGATCGTCACCGCGAGGATCAGCATCGTCACCGGGCCGTGAGCGAGCGCCCATGAGAGCGAACGCTCGTAGCCGTCGCGCAGGGCCGTGAACGCGCGTTCGCCTGCGCGCGAGAGAACCCCGGGCTGCCGCTGCCGTCCTCCCCCGCTCGCGGCACCCCTCAGCAGCCGCGAGCACATCATCGGCGTGGTCGTCAGCGACACCAGCAGCGACACCAGAATCGCGACCGACAGCGTCACTGCGAACTCCCGGAACAGTCGTCCGAGTATCCCCCCCATGGCGAGGATGGGGATGAACACCGCGATCAGCGAAAGGCTCATCGACAGTACCGTGAAACCGACTTCGCGCGTTCCTTGCAGCGCCGCCCGCATGGGCGGCACACCCTCCTCGATGTGGCGCGAGACGTTCTCCAGCACTACGATGGCATCGTCGACCACGAAGCCGGTGGCGATGGTGAGCGCCATCAGCGAGAGGTTGTCCAGGCTGTAGCCCAGCAGATACATGACGCTGAACGTGCCGATGAGCGACACCGGCACCGCGACCGCCGGAATGAGCGTGGCGCGGACGTTCCGGAGGAACAGGAACACGACCATGATCACCAGCGCCGTGGATATGACCAGAGTGCGCTCCACCTCGCGCAGCGAAGCGCGGATGGTCGGCGTGCGGTCGAGCGCGACCGACAGATCGATGGCGCTGGGCAGCGAAGCGTTGAGCACCGGCAGCAGCGCCTTGACGTTGTCCACGGTCTCGATGATGTTCGCCCCCGGCTGCTTGTACAGGACCACCAGCACCGAGGGCTGGCCGTTGGCCGATCCCGCGTTGCGCAGGTCCTCGACCGAATCGACGACTTCGGCGACGTCGGAGATGCGCACGGCGTTGCCGTTCCGGTAGCCGATGATGAGCGGGATGTATTCGGCGGCCGTTCTCGCCTGGTCGTTGGCGTAGATCTGCCAGCTGCGGTCGCCGTCCTCGACGATGCCCTTGGGGCGGTTCGCGTTGGTCGAGGCGATCACCGTGCGCACGGTCTCGGTGCTGATGCCGTACCGGTTCAGCGCGGAAGGGTTGAGCTCGACGCGCACCGCCGGGAGCGAGGCGCCCCCGACGGTGACCTGGCCCACGCCCTTCACCTGCGAGATCTTCTGCGCGAGGATGGTCGAGGCGGCGTCGTACATCTGCCCCCGCGTCATCGTCTTCGAGGTCAGCGCGAGGATCATGATGGGCGCGTCGGCCGGGTTGACTTTCCTGTAGGTCGGGTTGCTGGGAAGCCCGGTCGGCAGCAGGGTGCGCGCGGCGTTGATCGCGGCCTGCACGTCGCGCGCCGCGCCGTCGATGTCCCGGGTCAGGTCGAACTGCAGCGTGATGCGCGTCGAGTTGAGCGCGCTCGACGAGGTCATCTCGTTGACTCCCGCGATCCTGCCGAGCGCGCGCTCGAGCGGCGTCGCGACCGTGGCGGCCATGGTCTCGGGGCTCGCGCCCGGCAGCGACGCCTGCACGGAGATCGTCGGGAAATCGACCTGCGGCAGGGGCGAGACCGGGAGCAGCCTGAACGCGACCACGCCCGCGAGGACGACGCCGAGCGTGAGCAGGCTGGTAGCGACGGGCCGCTCGATGAACGGTGTAGAGAAGCTCTTCTCCGCCTGCGTCACGGCTGCGCCTCCGCCGCGGCCTTTCCCGATTCGAGGCGCCGCGCCAGGCGGTCGAAGGCGAGGTAGATGACGGGCGTCGTGAACAGCGTCAGCATCTGGCTGAGCAGCAGTCCGCCGACCATGGTGATGCCGAGCGGCTGGCGCAGCTCCGCGCCCATTCCGGACCCGAGCATCAGCGGCATCGCGCCGAGCAGCGCCGACATGGTCGTCATCAGGATCGGCCGGAAGCGCAGCAGGCATGCCTGGAAGATCGCCTCGCGCGGCGGCTTGCCTTCCCTCCGCTCGGCGTCGAGGGCGAAGTCGATCATCATGATCGCGTTCTTCTTGACGATGCCGATCAGCAGGATGATGCCGATGATCGCGACGATGCTGATGTCGCTGCCCGACACCATGAGCGCGAGCAGCGCTCCGACGCCCGCCGAGGGCAGCGTCGAGAGGATCGTGACCGGGTGGATGTAGCTCTCGTAGAGCACGCCCAGCACGATGTACATCGTGACGATGGCGGCGAGGATCAGCAGCAGGGTGTTGTTGAGCGACGCCTGGAACGCGAGCGCCGCGCCCTGGAAGCTCGTCTGCACGCTCAAGGGCAGCCCGATCTCCCGCTCGGCGGCGCGGATCGCCTTCACCGCGTCGCCGAGCGACGCGCCGGGGGCGAGGTTGAACGAGATCGTCGCCGCGGGGAACTGGGCGAGGTGGTTGATGGCGAGCGGTCCCGATTTCTCCACCACCTTGGCGATGCTGCTCAGCCGCACCTGCTGCGGCGCCGACGAGCCGCCCGAGGCCTGCTGCAGGCTCGAGGTCTGGGTGGTGACCGCGTTCGGCTGGCCTACCGGAGTGAAGGTGTTGGTCTGCACGACCGGCGCGGTGCCGACGTAGATGTCGTCCAGCGCCTTCGGGCCCTTCTGGAATTCCGGCTGGACTTCGAGCACCACGCGATACTGGTTGGACTGCGTGAATATGGTCGAGATCAGGCGCTGGCCGAAGGCGTTGTACAGCGCGTTGTCGACGGCGCCCGGCGTGATCCCCAGCCGGCTCGCCGTGTCGCGATCGATCTGTACGTACGCCTGCAAGCCCTGCTGCTGCAGGTCGCTCGCCACGTCGGCGAGCTGCGGTATGCTGCGCAAGCGCTCGACCAGCTTCGGCACCCACAGGTACAGCTCGTCGGGGTTGGCGTCGACGACGCTGAACTGGTACTGAGTGCGGCTGACGCGGTCCTCGATGGTGAGGTCCTGCACCGGCTGCATGTAGAGCGAGATACCTTCCACGGCGGCGAGCTTCGGCTGCATGCGGCGGATCACGTCGATCGCGCGCACGCCGTCGCGCTCGGCGAGCGGCTTGAGGTTGATCAGCATGCGCCCGCTGTTCAGGGTCGTGTTGATGCCGTCCACGCCGATGAAGGACGAGAGGCTCTCGACGGCGGGATCCTGCAGCACGACGCGGGCGAGGGCGCGCTGCCGCTCCGACATCGCCGCGAAGGAGATCGACTGCGACGCCTCGGAAATGCCCTGGATCACGCCGGTGTCCTGGACCGGAAAGAAACCCTTGGGAACGTAGACGTAGAGCAGGACGGTCAGCAGCAGCGTGCCGACCGCGACGATCAGGGTCGCGCCCTGGCGGTCGAGCACCCAGTTGAGGATCGCGCCGTAGCGCGCGATGACCGCCTCGAAGAACGCGCCCGACTTGCGGTAGAACCGGCCCTGCTCGCGCTGCGGCGTGTGGCGCAGCAGCTTCGAGCACATCATCGGCGTGAGCGTGAGCGACACCACGGCCGAGATGAGTATCGAGACGGCCAGCGTGACGGCGAACTCGCGGAACAGGCGCCCGACCACGTCTCCCATGAACAGGAGCGGTATCAGCACCGCGATCAGCGAGAAGGTCAGCGAGATGATGGTGAAGCCTATCTGCTCGGAGCCCTTGAGCGCGGCCTTCAAGGGCGACTCGCCCTCCTCGATATAGCGCGCGATGTTCTCGATCATGACGATCGCGTCGTCCACCACGAAGCCGGTGGCGATAGTGAGCGCCATGAGCGTCAGGTTGTTGATGCTGAAGCCCGCCAGGTACATGACCCCGAAGGTCCCGACCAGCGAGAGCGGCACCGCGACGCTGGGGATGATCGTAGCCGGCACGTTGCGCAGGAACAGGAATATGACCATGACCACCAGCCCGACCGCGAGCATCAGCTCGAACTTCACGTCGTCGACCGAGGCCCGTATGGTGACCGTGCGGTCGGTGAGCAGGTTGACCTCGACCGAGCCGGGTAGCGACGCCTGCAGCTGCGGCAAGAGCCGCTTGATGCGATCGACCACCTCGATGACGTTGGCGCCGGGCTGGCGCTGGATATTGAGGATGAGCGCGGAGGCGTCGTCGGTCCAGGCGGCGAGGCGCGCGTTCTCGGCGTCGTCGACCACGTCGGCGACGTCGGACAGCCGGATCGGGTTGCCGTTGCGGTACGCCAGCACCAGCTGCCGGTACTGGTCGGCCGACTTGAGCTGGTCGTTGGCGTCTATGGTGGAGGCCTGGGCGGGGCCGTCGAAGCTGCCCTTCGCCTGGTTCACGTTGGCGTTGCCGATCGCGGTACGCACGTCGTCCAGACTCATGCCGTAGGCGGCGAGCGCGCGCGGGTTGGCCTGGATCCTGACCGCCGGCCTCTGCCCGCCGCTGATCGAGACGAGACCCACGCCCGGCAGCTGCGCGATCTTCTGCGCGAGCCGCGTATCGATCAGGTCCTGCACCTTGGACAGGGGCAGGGTGCTCGAGGTTATCGCCAGGGTCAGGATCGGCGAATCCGCGGGATTGACCTTGCTGTAGACGGGCGGTGTGGGGAGATCCGTCGGCAGCAAGTTGCCGGCCGCGTTGATTGCGGCTTGCACCTCCTGCTCGGCGATGTCCAGGGTGAGATCGAGGCTGAATTGCAGCGTGATCACCGATGCGCCGCCGGAGCTCGTCGAGAGCATCTGGTTCAGCCCGGGCATCTGGCCGAACTGCCGCTCGAGGGGAGCGGTCACGGACGAGGTCATCACCTCCGGGCTCGCGCCGGGGTACAGCGTGACGACCTGGATCGTCGGATAGTCGACCTCGGGCAGCGCGGAGAGCGGCAGCAGGCGGTAGGCGACGATGCCCGAAAGCAGGATCGCCACCATCAGGAGCGAGGTGGCGACCGGACGAAGAATGAACGGACGCGAGGGATTCATGCCCGGCGCCGCTTATTTGGACCCGGCGGGCGCCGATCCTTCCTTGCCGCGGCGGCGCCCCTTGCTTTCGCCGGCGCCGGGTTTGGCCGGTCCCGCGCCGGCGGCGGACATCCCCGCGCCGCGCGAAGCGACCTCGACCTTCGCGCCGTCGCGCAGCTTGTCGTGCCCTTCGACGACCACGACTTCTCCCGGTGCGAGGCCGTCGTCGATGGCGGTGTTCAGCGCTTCCACGGGCCCCGGCGTGATCTTGCGGACCGCGACGGTGCCGTCGTCCTTCGCGACGTAGACGAAGGCGCCGAGCGTGCCCCGCAGTATCGCCGCCGAGGGGATCACCGTCGCGCCACGCTTGACGTCGACCAGCATGCGCACGTTGACGAACTGGTTCGGGAACAGGGTGCCGCCCTCGTTGGTGAACTGCGCCTTGAGCTTGAGCGTGCCGGTGCTGGTGTCGATCTGATTGTCGGCGGTTAGCAGCGCACCCGAGGCGAGCTTGGTCTGCCCGGAGCGGTCGTAGGCGTCGACGGGAAGCTTGTCCCCCGCGTGGAGCTTCCTCATGACGGCCGTGAGACTGTCCTCCGGAATGGAGAAGACCACGGTGATCGGCTGCAGCTGCGTGATCACGACCAGCCCGTTGCTGTCGCTCGCGTGCACGATGTTGCCGGGATCGACTTGGCGGAGCCCGAGGCGGCCGGAGATCGGCGCCGTGATGCGCGTGTACTCGACCTGGAGCCTGGCGTTGTCGAGCTGCCCCGCGTCCACCTTCAGCGTTCCCTCGTACTGGCGCACCAGCGCCGCCTGCGTCGCCACCTGCTGCTCGGGCGCCGAATCCTGCGCGAGCAGCTTGCGGTAGCGATCGAGATCGATGCGCGCGTTGTCGAGCAGCGCCTGGTCGCGCGCGAGCTGGCCCTGCATCTGCTCGAGCTGCGCCTGGTACGGACGCGGGTCGATTTCCGCGAGCAGAGCTCCGGCCTTGACGACCTGGCCTTCATTGAAGAGCACGCGCATCAGCTCGCCGTCGACGCGGCTCCTGACGGTCACCGTCTTGAGCGGCGTCACCGTGCCCAGGCCGCTCAGGTAGACGTTCACGTCGCCGACGGTCGCCGTCGCCGCCACCACGGAGGTCGGCCGGTTCGGATCGATGCCGCGCCGGCCTCCGCCCGGCTGCTGAGGGCCGCCCGCCGGCTTAAAGATCACGTAAGCCACGCCGGCGGCGATCAGGAGAGCAAGCAGCCAGACCCAAGGGCGCCGCCAGGCGCTGCGGCTCCGAGCCGTCGCCTCGGGCATCAAAGAGCGGTTTTCCATTTTCATTTTTTGGAGCGGCTCCTGCTCTCCCGGGCTCAGTGGGACAGGCCGATTACAGCAGACAGTTGTAACCGCTCGATTTCCCCGGTCGTCTTTTTGCAACAAGATGTTACAGTGACTCCCGAAAGCGTGGCTGACCGTTCACCTTCATGCCTGTCCGATCGATCATCGAAGGCGGCAGCGTCCCCGTCAAGGTCTACACGGACGACCTCGAGCCGCAGGCGCGCCGGCAGCTGACCAACGTGGCGCAGCTGCCGATCGTATTCGGTCACGTCGCGGCGATGCCCGACGTGCACGCCGGCATCGGCGCCACGGTCGGCTCCGTGATCCCCACGCGGCGCGCGATCATCCCCGCCGCGGTGGGGGTCGACATCGGCTGCGGCATGAACGCGGTGCGGCTTTCCCTCAGGGCGGAGCAGCTCCCGGACAGCCTCGCGCGGGCGCGCGCCGCGATCGAGCGTGCGGTGCCGGTCGGCTTCGACGAGCACGGCGAGTCGTGCGCCCGGCGCGACGCCTGCGCGCCGCTCGCGCGGCGGCTCGAGTCCATCGTGCGCGAGCACCCGAAGATCGCCGGGATGCAGCGCGACCACGGGAAGAAATGGGTGAGGCAGATGGGCTCGCTCGGCGGCGGCAACCACTTCATCGAGGTGTGCCTCGACGAGAGCGGGCAGGTGTGGGTGATGCTGCACTCGGGCAGCCGCGGCGCCGGGAACTGCATCGGCCGGTACTTCATCGCCCAGGCGCGCGAAGCGATGCACAAGCGCGACGTTCGCCTGCCTGACCGCGATCTCGCGTGGCTCGACGAAGGCACGAAGCTCTTCGACGACTACGTCGAGGCGGTCGGCTGGGCGCAGGACTACGCCTTCGCCAACCGGCGCGAGATGATGGAGCTGATTCTGCACGCGCTGCGGCGCGAGCTGCCGTCTTTCGAAACGACGAGCGAGGCGATCAACTGCCACCACAACTACGTCGAGCGCGAAGAGCATTTCGGGCGGAGCGTCTACCTCACGCGAAAGGGTGCGATCAGCGCGCGCGAGGGAGAGCTGGGCATCATCCCGGGCAGCATGGGTGCCCGGTCCTACATCGTGCGCGGCAAGGGGAATCCCGAATCGTTCTGCTCCTGCGCCCACGGCGCCGGACGCCGCATGAGCCGGGCCGAAGCGAAGCGCCGCTTCTCGCGCGCCGACCTCGCGGAACAGACCCGCGGCGTCGAGTGCCGCAAGGACAAGGGCGTGCTCGACGAGATCCCGGGAGCGTACAAGGACATCGACCGTGTCATGGCCGATCAGACTGACCTGGTCGAGGTCGTGCACACGCTCAAGCAGGTCGTGTGCGTGAAAGGATAGCGGCGTGCCCAAACAGGACGCCTCGAAACCCGAATTCTGGGAAAAGCGGTTCCGCGAGAACTTCACGCCTTGGGATGCGGGCCGCGTGCCGTCCGATCTCGAGCGGTTCCTCGAGACCGAGCCGCAAGGCCGGCGCGTGCTCGTTCCGGGCTGCGGCTCGGGCTACGAGGTGCGTGCCTTCGCCGAGGCGGGACACGACGTGCTCGCGGTCGACTTTGCCCCCGCCGCGGTGGAGCGGGCACGGTCCGCCCTCGGGGCACTTTCCGACCGCGTCCACCTCGCGGACTTCTTCGAATTCGACTTCGGCAAGCCCTTCGATCTCGTCTACGAAAGGGCGTTCCTCTGCTCGTTGCCGCAGCCGTTGCGCCCGCGCTACGCGCGGCGCGTGCTCCAGCTGCTCGCTCCACTGGGAAGGCTCGCGGGATTCTTCTACTTCGAAGACGGACAGCGCGGACCGCCTTTCGGTCTCAGGTCGGGCGAACTCGAGGCGTTGCTCTCCGATGGGTTCCAGCGGACGGTCGACGCGGCAGTCCACGACTCGATCCCGATCTTCGCCGGCAAGGAACGCTGGCAGATCTGGGAGGCCTCCGCGGGCAGGTAGGCTTCGGCATTCGCGGGCGATGAACGCCGGCAGGTCCCGGCCGTGTCATAATTTGCCGCGAGTTTTTCCCACGAAGGAGAACCATGATCACCCTCTCGATCAACGGCAAGACGCATAAGATCGACGCTTCCCCCGAGACGCCTCTTCTGTGGGTGCTCCGCGATTCGCTGCACATGACCGGGACCAAGTTTGGCTGCGGCATCGCGCAGTGCGGCGCCTGCACCGTGCACCTCGACGGCTCGCCGGTCCGTTCCTGCTCCACGCCGGCCTCCGAGGCGGTCGGCAAGAAAGTGACCACGATCGAAGGCGTGGCCGCGACCGCGGTAGGCAAGGCCGTGCAGGCGGCGTGGATCCAGCACGACGTGCCGCAATGCGGCTACTGCCAGTCGGGCCAGATCATGAGCGCAACCGCCCTGCTCGCGAAGAACCGGGCGCCCAGCGACTCCGACATCGACGAGGCGATGAGCGGCAACGTCTGCCGCTGCGGGACCTACAACCAGATTCGCGAAGCCATCAAGGATGCGGCCGCGAACGTGAAGGGAGCCTGATCATGCGCGCCAAACCAGCGAATACCTCACGCCGAGAATTCCTCAAGACCTCCGCGATGGCCAGCGGGGGACTGATCATCGGCTTCACCCTGCCGGGCGCGACCCGGCTTGCGCAGGCGGCCGCCAAGGAGGCGCACATCAACGCCTATTTGCGCATCGCGCCGAACAGCGCGATCACGGTCGTGTGCGGCCTCTCCGAGATGGGCCAAGGCGTGCACACCGCGATCCCCATGCTGATCGCGGAGGAGCTGGACGCCGACTGGTCGCGCGTGCGGGTCGAGCAGGCGGGCGTCGACAAGGCGTTCGTCAATCCGATCTTCGGCATTCAGGCGACCGGCGGATCGACCGCGGTGCGGGGGCACTGGGAGCCGATGCGCAAGGCGGGCGCCGCGGCGCGCGCGATGCTGATTGCCGCGGCCGCCCAGTCGTGGAAGGCCGATGCCGCCGACTGCCGGACCGAAAAGGGCATGGTGATCCACAAGAGCGGCAAGAAGCTTTCCTACGGCGCTCTGGCGGAAAAGGCGGCCAAGCTCACGCCGCCAAAGGAGGTGAAGCTCAAGGACCCGGCGCAATTCACACTGCTCGGGAAGAGCGGGACCAAGCGCCTGGATACGGCCGCCAAATCGACCGGCAAGGCGAAGTACGGACTGGATGTCTATCTCCCGGGGATGCTCACCGCGGTGATCGCGCACCCGCCCGTGCCGGGCGGAAAGGCGGTCTCGGTCAACGACGCCAAGACGAAAGCGGTTCCCGGCGTTCGCCAGGTCGTGCAGATCCCGGCCGGTGTCGCGGTGCTTGCCGACGGCTACTGGGCGGCGAAGCTGGGCCGCGACGCGCTCGAGATCCAGTGGGACCACGGCGCCAACGCCACGCTGTCCTCCGAGGGGATCTCCAAGCAGCTCTCCGAGGGCGCCGCTGCCGGCGGCGCGGTCGGGCGCAACGAAGGTGACTTCAAGGCCGCCAAGCCCGCGAAGGTGATCGAGGCGGAGTACGAGGCGCCGTATCTCTCGCATTCGTGCATGGAGCCCCTCAATTGCACTGCGTGGGTGAAGAAGGACGGTGTCGAGATCTGGGCGGGCACGCAATCGCAGGGGCCGGCGCAGGGCATCCTCTCGCAGGTCGCCGGGGTCCAGCCCGGACAGGTGAAGATCAACACCATGTACCTGGGCGGCGGGTTCGGGCGCCGCTTCGCGCCCGATCCGGTGATCGGCGCGACCGTGCTCTCCAAGATCACCGGCAAGCCGGTGAAGCTCGTCTACAGTCGCGAGGACGACACGCGCGGCTACTTCTATCGTCCCGCCTCGGTGACGCGTTTCAAGGGCGGCCTGGACGCGAACGGGAACGCGATGTTGTTCACGGCGAACGTGGCTTCGCCGTCGATCATGGAAGCGTCGCACTTCATGAAGCTGCCGCCCGACGGCGTGGACGAATTCGGCGTCGAAGGCATCCGCGATTGCCCGTACGACTTCCCCAACCTGCACATCGAGTACTCGCGCCAGGAGCCCGGCAACCTCCAGGTGTGGTTCTGGCGCTCGGTCGGGCACTCGCAGAACAGCTTCTTCCTCGAGAGCTTCATCGACGAGATGGCGCACGCCGCGGGCAAGGACCCGTTCGAGTTCCGGCGGTCGCTGCTCGGCAAGCAGCCGCGCCACAAGGGCGCGCTCGAGCTCGCCGCCGAGAAGGCCGAGTGGGGCAAGCCGCTGCCGGCGGGCGTGCACCGCGGCATCGCGGTGGTGTTCTCCTTCGGCAGCTGGTGCGCAGAGGTCGCCGAAGTCTCGGTCGCGGCGGACGGAACGCCCACGGTGCACCGCGTCGTCGCTGCGGTCGACTGCGGCATGACGGTGAATCCGGACATCGTGAAGCGCCAGATCGAGAGCGCGATCGTCTACGGACTCACGGCCGCGCTCTACGGGAAGATCACGTTCAAGGACGGCCAGGTGCAGCAGTCGAACTTCCACGACTACCGGATGCTGCGCATGAATCAGATGCCCAAGGTCGAGGTCTACATCGTGCCGAGCAAGGAAGCGCCCGGCGGCATCGGAGAGCCCGGCACTCCGGCGGTCGCGCCGGCGGTCGCCAACGCGATCTTCGCCGCGACGGGCAAGCGCATACGCAAGCTGCCGATCCTCGCCTGAACAGGCACCCGTCTCGCCCCGGAGGGCGGCGGCGCTGGTTCGCCGCCCTCCTCGCCCTGCTCACGCTCGCGCCGCGCGCGCGCGCCCAGCCGGTCATGAACCCTCCGCCGGGGGTCGACGCGCGCACCATCAATACGCCCGAGGGTGCGCTGCAGTCCATCCTCAACGGCGCCCCGGTGCGCAAGGGCCGGGTGCACCTCAACCTTCCGCAGGTCGCCGAGAACGGGCACTCGGTGGGAATGACGGTACGGGTCGACAGCCCCATGAGCGAGGCCGATCACGTGCGCCAGATCGACCTCATCGCCGACAAGAACCCGATTCCGCGCGTGGCGACGTTCTTCCTCGGCCCGGAGAGCGGGCGCGCCGAGATCGAGTCGCGCCTGCGCCTGAACGGCTCGCAGCGCGTGACCGCGATCGCGCGGCTCTCCGACGGCAGCTTCTGGTTCGACGCCGCCGACGTGACCGTGAACGAGCTGGCCTGTCTGGACGGAGGCTGAGCGCGATGACGGCGAGGATACAAGTGCCGCAGCGGGCGCGGCGGGGCGACGCCGTCGAGGTGCGCATCGTGATCCAGCACCCCATGGAGACGGGGTTCCGCTACGACTCCCTGGGCCGGCGCACGCCGCGCAACGTGATCCACACCCTGGTGTGCCGCTACGGCGGAGTCGAGGTGTTCCGCGCCGAGATGGGCGCCGGTATCGCCGCCAACCCCTTCCTGCGGTTCTTCCTGCGCGCGCGCGACTCGGGCGACGTCGAATGCCGCTGGGTCGATTCGGAGAATGTATCCGGTGTCGCGAGCTCCCGGCTGAGCGTGGCGGCTTGAGGCGGAACGGCTAGAAGTACCTCGCCATCAGCTTGAGGTCGACGTTGCCGCCGGAGAGGATCACGCCGACCTTCTTCCCGGCCACCGCCAGCCCGCGCTCGAACAGCCCCGCCGCGCCGAGCGCGCCGGTCGGCTCGACGACGATCTTCATGCGCTCCCAGAGATAGACCGTCGCGCGCGCCAACTCGGCGTCGCTCACCGTCACCATGTCGCTCACATAGCGCAGGATGAGCGGAAACGTCAGCTTGCCCAGCGAGTGCGTGCGCGCGCCGTCGGCGATGGTGTCCGGGTTGTAGCAGGTCTGCAATGTCTTGGTCCTGAACGAGCGGGTCGCGTCGTCGCCCGCCTCCGGCTCCACGCCGATCACCTTGCAACCGGGCGAAAGGTGCGCGGCCGCGACCGCGCAGCCCGAGATGAGGCCGCCCCCGCTCACCGGTACGAACAGATAGTCGAGCTTGCCGGCGTCCTCGATCAGCTCCTTCGCCGCCGTGCCCTGCCCCGCGATCACGTGCGGGTTGTCGAACGGCGGGATCATCGTCAACCCGCGCTCGCGCACGATGCGCTCGGCCACCTCCTCGCGGGTTTCCTTGCGCTTGTCGTTGAGCACGACCTCGGCGCCGTAGCCCCGGGTCGCCTCGATCTTGACCGCCGGCGCGTCCGAAGGCATGACGATCGTGACCCGGATCCCGAGAAGCTTCCCGGCGAGCGCTACCGCCTGCGCGTGGTTCCCCGAGGAGAAGGACAGCACGCCGCGCTTCCGCTCCGGCGGCGCGAGCTGCGACAGCGCATTGAAGGCGCCGCGGAACTTGAAGGCGCCGATGCGCTGCAGGTTCTCGCACTTGAAGAACACTCGCGCGCCGGTCCGCTCGTCCACGGTGCTGGACGTGAGCACCGGCGTGCGGTGCGCGTGGCCGGCGAGGCGCTCGGCCGCGGCCGCGACGTCGGCGTAGGTGACGGCAAGGGGGCGATCGGGGGCGTTCATCCGGGCCGACAAAGACTTTAGCCCGGCATTCTACGGCGAGATCAGCCGCGTTGCCGGGCAGGACCTAGCGCTAGGCGCCTTGGATGCCGTCGCCGCTGCCCGCGGCCAGGTGCGAGACGTCGCCCCAGGCTTCGATCGACCAGCATCCGGCCGAGTAGACGAGGCGGTTGATGCTCGCGTTGTGGAGCGAATAGCCCCGCTTGGAATCCGGGGCCGCGCCGTTGACGTGGCGATGCATGACGCCGAGCACGCCGCCGTGAGTGACTACCGCAGCGTGCCCGCTTCCCGCGGTCGCGGCGATGCGCTCAAGCGCGGCGAGTACGCGATCGCGGAACCGGGCTCCGCTCTCGCCGCCGGGCGGCGCGTAATCGGGATCGCGCGAGCGGAACTTCCGGTACGCCTCCAGGTGCTCGCGCTCGAGCTCCCCGTAGGTCCGGCCCTCGAAGTCGCCGTAGTTGCGCTCGCGCAGCGCCGGGTCGTAGACCACGTTCATGCCGAGGGCCGCGGCGACCGGCGCCGCGGTCTGGCGCGCGCGCCCCGCGTCGCTCGAGTACAGGAGCAGCAGCGCCTCTCCCGCCAGGCGTTCCGCGAGCCGCTGCGCCTGGGCGCGACCGCCGGCGGTCAAGCGGCTGTCGGCGTTGTAGCCCTGTATGCGGCCTTCGCGATTCCATTCCGTCTCGCCGTGGCGGATCAGCATGATCCGCGCCTCAGCCACGCCGGCCCTCCAGCCAGAGCGCGAGCGTTCGCGCTTTGGCGCCCGGCAGCTCGGTGAGCACGCAGGTGTCCGCCGGAGCGGCCTTGAGGTACACGTCGAATGCGAGCAGCTCGTCGCGGCGGAAGGCGTGGAGCTTCACGGTCTCTCCGGGTCGGCGCTTCGCGAGCGCGGCGTCGAGGCCTCCGCGACCGGGCCGCAGGCCGTCGACCGCCACGATCGCGTCGCCGGCGGCGAGACCGGCTTCTCGCGCCGCGCCGCCGTCGAGCACGTGCGAGAGGACCACCTCGTTGCCGTCGGCGCGCACCAGCGCGCCGATCATCGCGAGGCCGCTGGCGGACTTCGCGCCGGCCGGCTTGCCGCCGCGGTCGGATGAGGACTCGGCCGGACGCAGCGCCATCTCGACGCCGTGCGCGGCGAGAAGTGACTCAAGAGGCAATTCGCGCGTCGAGCGCAGCCACGCGTCGAAGATCTTGCGCAGTTCCAGCCCGGTGATTTCCTCGGTTAGACGCTCGACGCCGTCCTCCTCCACGCCGATCCCCGTCAGGCCGTGTCGAGCCCAGAGCCCACGCATGAGGTCGTCTAGCGACTTCTTTCCGCCCGTCTTCTGCCGGATCAGCAAATCCAGGCACAGCGCAACCAGGCTTCCCTTGCCGTAGTAGCTGACCGTCGCGCTGGGCGAGTTCTCGTCGGGCCGGTAGTACTTGATCCAGGCGTCGAAGCTCGCTTCGGCGAGGGTCTGCCGGCGGCGGCCAGGCGCGCGCAGGTAGGTCGTGATCGAGCGGCCGAGCAGCTCGAGGTAGTCCTTCCGCGCTATCAGGCCGCACCGGACCAGCGCGAGATCGTCGTAGTACGACGTCACGCCCTCGAAAGCCCAGAGGAGCGCCGTGTAGCTCTCGCGGTCGAGCTCGTACGGGGTGAACGCGGCCGGCTTGATGCGCTTCACGTTCCACGTATGGAAGTATTCGTGGCTCGCGAGGCCGAGGAAAGTCCGGTACCGCTCCGACACCCCGGACTCGCCGCTTCGCGGCAGGTCTTCGCGAGCGCACACGAGCGCAGTCGACGCGCGGTGCTCCAGGCCGCCGTAACCTTCGCCCAGCGCGGTGATGAGGAACAGGTAGCGCTTCATCGGCGCCGGCTCCCCGAAAAACCGGATGTGGTGCTCGCACAGGCGCTTGAGGTCGCGCGCGAGCCGCGTCATGTCGGCTCGATGACGTCCCGCGATCGCGATGTCGTGCGGCACGCCGCACGCGCGGAAGGACGCGAGCACGAGCTCGCCCATCGCGACCGGGTGGTCGATCAGCTCGTCGTAGTCCTCTGCACGATAGACGCCGAAGCCGCCCAGTTTCGCTCCGGACGGAGTCATCGCGGTCGCAACGATCCACTTCCGGTAGCGAGCACCGCGCGGCCGCACGATCTCGAGCTCGCAGCGGGCGCTCTCCACGCCCCGCGGTCTCAGAAAGACGCACGCGCCGTTGAAGAACGCGTGCCGCGTGTCCAGGTAGGCCCCGCGCACCGACAAATCCCTCGCATAGACCTCGCAGGTCACCGTGACCGGGCCGGACGCGGCGCCGGCGCGCCAGGTGTGCTTGTCGAGCTTGTCGATCGCGAGCGGCTTGCCGCGGCTCTCGGCGCGGACCGACATCACGTGGCGCGCGAACTCGCGGATCATGTAACTTCCCGGGATCCACGCGGGCAGCGCGAATTCCTGGCCCGAGGGGTCGGGATCGGCGACCGTGCAGGCGACGCGGAAGAGATGCCCTTCGGGATGCTCGGGGACGATGCGGTACCGGATCGGCTCGGTCATAGTTCTTCCTCGTCCTCGGCCAGCGCCTGCTGCTGCAGCCACCGACTGAACTTCGTGACCTCGGCGCGCGCCGCCGCGCGCGGCGAGGGCACGAGAAAATACGCGCGCGAATCCGACGGGGTGCACATGTAGCGCTTGCCGAAGGGAAGGACGAGCTTGCCCTGCTTCACCCATTGGCCGACGAAGCGGCTGCGCCCGAGCGCGATGCCGTGGCCTTCGGCGGCCGCCTGGATCAGCTGATCGTAGTGCGAGAAGCGCAGCATTCCCGCGGGCTTCACCCCCTGGGTCTGGGTCAGCTCGAACCAGACTTCCCAGGAGAGCCAGGGATAGCGCCGGTAGGGATCGTCGTAATGCAGCAGCACCTGGCCGCTGAGGTCCTTGGGCGAGCCGAGCTTCTTCCCGGCGAGCAGCGCCTTGGAGCACACCGGGAACACCAGCTCGCCGAAGAGCCGGACCGCAGCGCTGCCCGCCATCTTCGGGGTGCAGTAGCGGATGGCCAGGTCGATGCCTTCGCGCTCCAGGTCCTGGATTTCGTTGCTCGCGTCGAGGCGCATGTCGATCCCGGGATGCAGGCGGCGGAAGTCGTTCAAGCGGGGCACAAGCCATAGCGCGGCGAAGGATGCGGTGGTGGTGAGCGTGAGCATGCCCGGGCGCGCGTTCAGGCGCCCGGCGACGTCGCGCAGCAGGCGCAGCACCTCGGCCGACGTCTTGTACAGCGTCTGGCCCTCCTCCGTGAGGCGCAGTTCGCGGTGCGTGCGGCGGAACAGCGGCACGCCCAGCTGCTCCTCGAGCGTCTGGATCTGGCGGCTGACCGCCGACTGGGTGACGAACAGCTCGGCTGCGGCCTTGGTGAACGAGAGGTTGCGCGCCGCCGCCTCGAAGCCTTTCAGCAGGTCGAGCGACGGCAGGTCGCGGGCGCCCTTAAGCATTCATTTTTCTCATGCAAAAGATGAACAAAGATCGTTTGATGGGGCGCTGGCGTTGGATGAGAATTCGCTAGGCGTCGCCGACTGATGAGTATGCGGCGACCGCATTATAAAGGAAGCGGCCATGAACATCGGATTCGATCGAGTCGAGCTCCACCTCAAGTCGCGCGAAGTGCTGCGCGTCTACGATCCTCTGGGCGCGCGCGTCGAGTGCGTCCGCGGCGGCCTGTGGATCACGCAGGACCGGGACTTGGAGGACCACTTCCTTTCGGCGAACGACGCGCTGGTTCTCGACCGGGCCGGGCTCGCGCTCATCCATGCGCAGGAGCCGAGCGACGTCGTCCTTCTCGAGCCGGCGCGGCGCCCGACCCTTCGCGAGCGGATCGTACGGTGGATAGCCACGACCTTCGGTCCCGATTCGCTCGACCGCCCTCGCGAGCTCGGAGCGCTTTAGCCCTCCAGGTCGGAGGGTTCGTCGACATCGCGCAGGACGCCGGGGTCGTCGACTTCGCAAAGCATGATCCGGTCGGAGTGCGCATTGAGGATCTCGCGCGCGCCCGCATCGCCGCGCAGCGAGAGCAGGTCCTCGAGGAAGCGCCGCGCGAATCCCACCGGGTGCCCGCGCTGCCCGCGATACAACGGCGCGGCGATCTCGGCGCCGTCGGACAGCGCAGTCGCGATGACTCTGACCGTCTCCGGCTTCAGGTACGGCATGTCGGCGAGGGCGACCACCCAGCCATCGGCGTCCGCCGCGGCGCGGATGCCATCCGCGAGACTTACTCCCATGCCTTCGGCGGCGTTCCTGCAGACTACGGTGTTGCAGCCCGCGTCGCGCAGCAGCCCGCCGAGTTTCTGCGCGCGAGGACGGATCACGGCGATGGCTTCGGGCAAGGCCTCGACGAAATGGCGGGCCGAGGCCAGCGCGATGGGCACACCTGCGTAGGGCGATCCGGCGGGCAGCGGATGCAGCAGCTTGTTGGAGCCGAAACGCTTCGAATACCCCGCCGCAAGCAGGACGCCGCGGATGTTTGCGGCCATGAGCTCCCCTAGGAAAGGGGAGGAAGGATAGCTAGTTCTGGGGAACGGCGCAGCCGGCCGATACGTTGACCTTGGGCGGCTCGATCGTCTCCGGGATCTGGACGCCGCGGCGCACCGCGGTCAGCTCGGCGAGAATCGCGACCGCGATCTCCGGAGGCGTCTTCGAGCCGATCTTCAGGCCTACCGGCCCGCGCAGGCGCGCGATCTCGGAGGCAGCGAGGTCGAAGCCCGCGAGGCGCTTGCGCCGCGCGTCGTTGTTCTTCTGCGACCCGAGCGCGCCGACGTAGAACGCCGGCGACTTGAGCGCCTCCAGGAGCGCGGCGTCGTCGAGCTTGGCATCGTGCGTCAGCGCGACCACCGCGCTGTGCGCGTCGAAGTTCATCTGAACCACCACGTCGTCGGGATAGCCGCGGTTGATCGGGACCGCGTCGAAGTCCCAGCCGTCGGCATACTCCTCGCGCGGATCGCACACGGTGACGTGGTAGTCGAGCGCCTGCGCCATCTGCGCGAGGTAGCGGGACACCTGACCCGCCCCGATCAGCAACAGCCGCCAGCGCGGGCCGTGCACGGTCTTCAGCACCTTGCCGTCGAACTCGAGCAGGTCCGACCACTTGCCCGGCTCCATGCGCACCTTGCCGGTGTCCATGTCGAGGAAGCGCGCCGAGAGCTCGTGGCGCTCGATGACCCCGAGCAGCTCCTTGAGCTTCGACTCGGCGGTGACAGGCTCGAGCACGATCTGGAGCGTGCCACCGCAGGGCAATCCGTACTGTGTCGCCTGCTCCTGGGTGACGCCGTAGGTGGTGACCTCGGGCTTGGCCGCGGCGAGCGCCTTGCTCTTCACCTTGTCGATGAGATCGTCCTCGACGCAACCGCCGGAGACCGAGCCCATCACCTGTCCGTCGTCGCGTATCGCCAGCATCGCGCCGACCGGGCGCGGTGCCGAGCCCCAGGTGTGTACGACGGTGCCCAGCGTCGCGCGGTGGCCGGACTCGGCCCATTTCACCGCGCTACGCACCACTTCGAGATCGACGCTGTCCACGGGATTTCCTTGCTCAGAAAGGATTACTGAAATTTAACAAACGCTTGAACGCAATAGCGTAGACCTCTCCTAAGGTCGGGTCAAGGCGGCGCAGATTCAAGCTTGTGGTTGCTTGTGGGGCGGGCATGGTCTAGCATTTTCCCCGGACACCCATCGCATCAAATCCCTCGACAGGAATCGCCGTCAAGGACATTTTTTCTTCAAGAATTTCGGCACTTCCAAAGAAGAACCCACCATCCACGAAGGAGTGAACCCATGACCGTCAAGGTCTCGATGACCGTCAACGGCAAGCCGGCGAGCGGCGAGGTCGAAGAGCGCACCCTGCTCGTCAGCTTCATCCGCGATCACCTGCGCCTGACCGGCACGCACGTCGGCTGCGACACCGCGCAGTGCGGCGCCTGCACGATCCACTTGAACGGCCGCGCCGTGAAGTCCTGCAACATGCTCGCGATGCAGGCCGAGGGCGCCGATATCGTGACGATCGAAGGCATCGCAAAGGCCGACGGGACGCTGCACCCGATGCAGGAGGCGTTCCGCCAGCACCACGGCCTGCAGTGCGGCTTCTGCACGCCCGGCATGGTGATGAGCGCGATCGACCTGGTGAAGAATTTCCCGAATCCCACCGAGGACCAGATCCGCGAGCAGCTCGACGGCAATCTGTGCCGCTGCACCGGCTACCACAACATCGTGAAGGCGATCAAAGCCGCCTCGCAGACAATGAGGGCCTAGATCATGAGCGCGACCACCTACATCGGCGCAGCGATCAAGCGCAAAGAGGACTACCGCTTCCTCACGGGCGCCGGCAACTACACCGACGACGTGGCGATGCCGCACCAGACCTATGCGTGCTTCGTGCGCTCGCCGCACGCGCACGCCAAGATCAGGGCGATCAACAAGGACAAGGCGCTCAAGGCGCCGGGCGTCGTCGCCGTCTTCACGGGGGACGATCTCGCCGCGGCGAAGGTCAACGGCCTGCCCTGCGGCTGGCTGATCACCGACGTCAACGGCCAGCCGATGAAGGAGCCCCCGCACCCCTGCCTCGCGCAGGGCAAGGCGCGCTACGTCGGGGATCATGTCGCCATCGTGATCGCCGAGAGCGTCCAGCAGGCGCGCGACGCGGCCGAGCTGGTGAAGGTCGACTATCAGGAGCTGCCCGCGGTGGTGCGGGCGGGCGACGCGCGCAAGAAGGGCGCGCCCGTGGTGCACGACCAGGCGCCCGACAACACCTGCTACGTCTGGGGGCTGGGGGACAAGGCGGCGGTCGACAAGGCCTTCGCCGGCGCGGCGCACCTCACCACGCTGGAGTTCATCAACAACCGCCTGGTGCCGAACGCGATCGAGCCGCGCGCGGCGAACGCGAGCTATTCGCGCGCCGACGACAGCTACACGCTCTATGTCGCCAACCAGAACCCGCACGTCGAGCGGCTGCTCATGACCGCGTTCGTCCTCGGCCTGCCCGAGCACAAGGTTCGCGTCGTGGCGCCCGACGTCGGCGGCGGCTTCGGGTCGAAGATCTACCTCTACGCCGAGGACGTGGTGTGCACCTGGGCGTCGAAGCAGATCAACCGCCCGGTGAAATGGACTGCCGAGCGCAGCGAGTCCTTCACCTCCGACGCGCACGGCCGCGACCACGTGACCAAGGCCGAGCTGGCGATGGACAAGGATGGCAAGTTCCTCGCGATGCGGGTGACGACCACCGCCAACATGGGCGCATATCTGTCGACCTTCGCCTCGTGCATCCCGACCATCCTCTACGCGACCCTGCTCGCCGGTCAGTACACCACGCCGGTGATCTACTGCGAGGTCACCGCGGTGTTCACCAACACCGCGCCGGTCGACGCCTACCGCGGCGCAGGGCGGCCCGAGGCGACCTACGTGGTCGAGCGCCTGGTCGAGACCGCGGCGCGCGAGATGAAGCTGAATCCCGCCGAGATCCGCAGGCGAAACTTCATCAAGACCTTCCCGTACCAGACGCCGGTCGCGCTGCTCTACGATACCGGCAACTACGAAGCCACGCTCGGCGAAGCGCTGAAGGTCGCCGACGTCGCCGGCTTCCCGGCGCGCAAGGCCGAGGCGGCGAAGCGCGGCAAGCTGCGCGGCCTGGGCTTCGCCTGCTACATCGAGGCCTGCGGCATCGCGCCATCGAACGTCGCAGGAGCGCTGGGCGCGCGCGCGGGCCTGTTCGAAGCCGGCGAGGTGCGCGTGCATCCGACGGGCAAGGTGACGGTGTTCACCGGCTCGCACGCGCACGGTCAGGGGCACGAGACCACGTTCGCGCAGGTCGTCGCCGACCGGCTCGGCATCCCGATCGAGGACGTGGACATCGTCCACGGCGATACCTCGAAGATCCTCTTCGGCATGGGCACCTACGGCTCGCGCTCGATCGCCGTAGGCGGCACGGCGATCGTGAAGGCCCTCGACAAGGTCGTCGCCAAGGGCAAGAAGATTGCGGCGCACCTGATGGAGGCCGCCGAGGCCGACATCGAGTTCAGGGACGGCGCCTTCGTGGTGAAGGGCACGGACAAGAAGAAGGCCTTCGCCGAGGTCTCGCTCGCGGCCTACGTGCCTCACAACTATCCGCTCGACAAGCTCGAGCCGGGCCTCAACGAGAACGCGTTCTACGATCCGGCCAACTTCACCTTCCCCGCCGGAAGCCACATCTGCGAGGTCGAGGTCGATCCCGACACGGGCAACGTCAGGATCGTCAACTTCACCGCGATCGACGACTTCGGCAAGATCATCAACCCGATGATCGTCGAGGGACAGGTTCACGGTGGATTGACGCAGGGCATCGGGCAGGCCCTGACCGAAGGCTGCCACTACGACGCCGAATCGGGCCAGCTCGTCACCGGTTCCTACCTCGACTATTGCCTGCCGCGCGCCGACGACGTGCCGGCATTCAAGGTGGGTACCAAGGAGACGCCGTGCACGCACAATCCGCTCGGCGTGAAGGGCTGCGGCGAGGCGGGGGCGATCGGCGCCCCGGCCGCGGTGATGAACGCGCTCACCGACGCGCTCGGCACGCCCGACATCGAGATGCCCGCGACGCCGCAGCGCATCTGGCGCGCTTGCCGCGACATGAAGAGAGCCGCATAAGCCACGAAGAACCGGAGACGCACATGTACGCATTCGAGTATCAAAAAGTGAAGTCGGTCGACGACGCGGCCAAGATCATCGCCAAGGACCCCGACGCCAAGGTGCTCGCCGGCGGGCAGAGCCTGATCGCGGCGATGAAGCTGCGGCTCGCGAAGCCCTCGAGCGTCGTCGACCTGGGCTCGATCAAGGGCCTGTCGGGCATCAAGGTCGACGGCAAGAACGTGACGATCGGCGCGATGACCCGCCACGCGGAGGTCGCGGCGTCCGCCGACGTGAAGAAGGCCATCCCGGCGCTCGCCGCGCTCGCCGGCGGCATCGGGGATCGCATGGTGCGCAACATGGGCACGATCGGCGGGTCGCTGGCCAACAACGATCCCGCGGCCGACTATCCCGCCGGCGCGCTCGGCCTCGGAGCCACCGTCGTCACGAACAAGCGCAAGATCGCAGCCGACGATTTCTTCAAGGGGCTGTACGAGACTGCGCTCGGCAAGGGCGAGATCATCGAGCAGGTCGTCTTCCCGATCCCGAAGCGCGCCGCGTACATGAAGTTCAAGAACCCGGCGTCGCGCTACGCCATCGTCGGCGTGTTCGTCGCCGACACCGGGTCGGGCGCACGCGTCGCGGTCACCGGCGCGGGACCTTGCGCGTTCCGCGTCGCGGCCATGGAGAAAGCGCTCGCCTCCAAGTTCGCCCCCGAGTCGGTGGCCAGCATCAGTGTTCCCGAGAAAGGACTCAATTCGGACCTGCACGCCAAGGCGGACTACCGCGCGCACCTGATCACGGTGATGGCGCGGCGCGCGGTCGAGGCCGCGGTCAAGTAGCCAGAATATCCGGGAGTCCCCGGTTCCCGGGGCCCGCGTGCCGTCCTCGCGGCGGCGCGAACGGTCGGGGATCAAACCCTTCCGGACCCGAGCTCGAGGGCTGATCTCCTCGAGGGGATCCCGACCGGCCCTCCCCCGATCACCTCGGGGGAGGGTTTTTTATTTCCACACGAACGAGGGGATACTCCCCTCGCTGCCCCTCCCTACTCTGGCCCAAGGCTCCAGTCGATTGCTGGCATAATCCGAACATGAATTCATTGCCGAAGTCGATCGACGACACCCTCGACCTGCTGGCGCGCGCCGACTACGTCGCCGAGCGCAGCCTCGCCACCGCGGTTTTCCTCGCGCTGAAGATGGGGCGGCCGTTGTTCCTCGAGGGTGAGGCCGGTGTCGGCAAGACCGAGATCGCGAAGGTCCTCGCCGGGGGCCTCGGCCGCAGGCTGGTGCGCCTGCAGTGTTACGAGGGCCTGGATATCGCCTCCGCTGTATACGAATGGAACTACTCTCGCCAGATGATAGAGATCCGCCTCGCCGAGACCGAGGGCGCTGCGCGCGACGCGGTCGCGAAGGACATCTTCTCCGAGCGCTTCCTCATCAAGCGGCCGCTGATGCAGGCGCTCGAGGGCGGCAAGGGCGACGCGCCCGTGCTCCTCATCGACGAGCTCGACCGAACCGACGAGCCCTTCGAGGCCTATCTGCTGGAAGTGCTCTCCGATTTCCAGATCACCATCCCCGAGATCGGAACGGTGAAGGCGAAGGAGCCGCCGATCGTCGTGCTGACCTCCAACCGCACGCGCGAGATCCACGACGCCATCAAGCGGCGCTGCTTCTACCACTGGGTGGATTACCCGGATGCGCTTCGCGAGCTGGACATCTTGAAGCGCAAGGCGCCCGAGGCCGAGGAAAGGCTCTCGCGCGAGGTCGTCGCCTTCGTCCAGCGGCTGCGCAAGATGGATCTGTTCAAGCTGCCCGGGGTCGCCGAGACGATCGACTGGTCGAAGGCGCTGGTGGCGCTGGACAAGATGACGCTCGACCCGCAGACGGTCAACGACACGCTCGGCACTCTGCTCAAGTACCAGGATGACATCACCCGCGTGCGCGGCAGCGAAGCCGAGCGCCTGCTCGCCGAAGTCCGGGCGGAGCTCGCCGCCGCCTAGCCGCGCGCGGTGGAAAAGCTCCAGGTGTTCTCCCCGCTGGAAGCGGTCGACCTGCGCTGCGTGCGCGGCGAGCGCACGCTCTTCCAAGGTCTCTCGTTCACGCTCAGGGGCGGCGAGCTGCTGCGCATCGGCGGTGCGAACGGATCGGGCAAGACGAGCCTGCTGCGCATCGTCTGCGGGCTGCTCGAGCCCGACCGCGGCGAGGTCCGCTGGGGCGGCGAAAGCATCCGCAGGCTCAAGGAGGAGTTCTGGGCCCGGATGATCTATATCGGCCACGCCAACGCGCTGAAGGACGACATGAGCGCGGCGGAGAATCTCGGCGTCGCGTGCGCCCTCGCCGGCATCGTCGCTGACGAGCGACAGATCGCCGCGGCGCTCGCGCGGCTCGGGCTCTCCGGCCGCGAGAACCCGCCAGTGCGCGCGCTGTCTCAGGGGCAGCGGCGGCGCGCCGCGCTCGCCAGGCTGGCTCTCGGCGCGGCCGTCCCGCTGTGGGTGCTCGACGAGCCCTTCACCGCGCTCGACGCCGCGGCGGTGGAGGATGTGCAGAGCCTGATACGCGGGCACGTTTCGCGCGGTGGCGGGGTCCTGTACACCACGCACCATGAGGCGAGCATCGGCGCCGCGGTCTCGCGGCGGATCGACCTCGCAGGGACCTGAAATGATCGCGGCGCTGCGCTGCGTGATCTTCCGCGACCTGCGGCTCGCCGCGCGGCGCAGCTCCGATGTCCTCACGGTGGCGCTTTTCTTCGTGATAGTGGTGAGCCTCTTTCCTCTCGGCATCGGACCCGATCCCAAGCTCCTGCGCACCGTCGCTCCGGGCGTGCTGTGGGTGGCGGCGCTGCTCGCGTCGATGCTCGCGCTCAGCCGCGTTTTCGCGGCGGACCACGCGGACGGAACGCTGGAGCAGATGATGCTCGGCGCAACTCCCCTGGGACTCGTCGTGGCGGCAAAAGTGCTCGCGCACTGGCTTGTAACAGGCCTGCCGCTGGTGCTGATCTCACCTGTTTTGGCGCTACAATTCGACCTTCCTCGAGAGCTGTTCGGGGTGCTCGTCTTGTCGCTGGCTCTAGGCACGCCAGTTCTCAGCCTCATCGGCGCGATCGGAGCGGCGTTGACGCTGGGCTTGAGGGGCGCGGGAGCACTGCTGTCGCTGCTGGTGCTGCCGCTGTACGTCCCGGTGCTCATCGTCGGGGCGGGCGCGATGGAAGCCGCGGCCTCGGGCCTGGGCGGGAACGCGCAGCTCCTGCTCCTCGCCGCGATGCTGATCATCGCCGCGGCGTTCGCGCCCTGGGTGGCGGCAGCGGCATTACGCATTTCGGTCGAATAGTGAAATGAGCATCAACTGGTTCAAGTACTCCTCGCCGCAGACCTTCTTTCCCGTCGCCGGACGGCTCGCGCTCGTCTTCGGCGCGCTCGCGCTCCTCGCGTGCGCGGCGGGTCTGTACCTCGGATTCTTCGTCGCCCCCACCGACGCCCAGCAAGGCGAGTCCTACCGCATCATCTTCATCCACGTTCCCGCCGCGTGGATGTCGATGTTTCTGTACTTCGTCATGGCGTTCTGGGCCGGACTCGGGCTCGCGTTCAACACTCGGCTGTCGGGCATGATGGCGAGCGCGATCGCGCCCACCGGGGCGCTGTTCACCTTCATCGCGCTGTGGACGGGCTCGCTCTGGGGCCGTCCGGCTTGGGGTACCTGGTGGGTGTGGGATGCGCGCCTCACCTCCGAACTGGTCCTGCTCTTTCTCTACTTCGGCTTCATGGCGCTGCAGGCGGCGATCGACGACCCGCGGCGCGCCGACAAGGCGGGCGCGGTGCTCGCGCTCGTCGGCGTCGTCGACCTGCCGATCATCTATTTCTCGGTGCAGTGGTGGAATACGCTTCACCAGGGTGCGTCGGTGAGTCTCACCAAAGCGCCGACCATGGCCGCGACCATGCTCGCCGGGATGCTCGTCATGATCTTCGGCTTCTGGTTCTACAGCATCGCCGCGGTGATGCTGCGTGCGCGCTGCATCATGCTCGAGCGCGAGCGCGGAAGCGAGTGGGCGGGACAGCACGCGAGAGGTGCGGCATGAACTGGGGGAGTCTCGACAACTTCCTCGCCATGGGCGGCTACGGCCTCTACGTGTGGGGTTCGTACGCCGTGACGCTAGTCCTCATCGCCGCTGAGCTGATCCTGCTCGGCCGGCGCAGGCGCAATGCGGTAGGCCGTATCCGATGAAGCCCCGGCACAAGCGGATGGCGATGATCGCGGGCGGCCTCGCGGCGCTTGCCGCGGCCGCGGCTTTCGTTCTCGCCGCCTTCCGCGAGAACCTGGTGTTCTTCTTCACGCCGTCGCAGGTCGAGGCGAAGGAGGTGCCCCAGGGACGCGCTTTCCGCATCGGCGGCATGGTGGTACCCGGCAGCGTCAAGCGCCAGGCCGACGGCGTCACCGTCCAATTCGTGGTCACCGACACGGCCAAGAACGTGCCGGTGCTGTATCGCGGCATACTCCCGGACCTCTTCAAGGAAGGCAAGGGCGTGGTGACGCAGGGCAAGCTCGGCGGCGACGGCGTCTTCTACGCGACCGAGGTGCTCGCCAAACACGACGAGAACTACATGCCGCCCGCGGCGGCCGACGCCATCAAGCAGGCGCAATCGATCAACGAAAAAGCAACGCACACTCTGGTGGAGGGCAGCAAATGATCCCTGAGCTCGGACAGCTGGCCCTCGCACTCGCCCTGTGCCTCGCGCTCGCGCAATGCCTGCTCGGGATCGCCGGCGCCGCGCGCGGCGAGGGCGTATGGATGGCCGCGACGCGGCCGGTGGCGCGCGGCCAGTTCGCCTTCGTCGCGATCGCCTTCGCCTGCCTGACCACGTCGTTCGTCTCCAACGACTTTACCGTCGCCTACGTCGCCTCCAATTCCAACTCTGCGTTGCCGCTGCACTACAGGATCGCGGGCGTGTGGGGGGGGCACGAGGGCTCGATGCTGCTGTGGGTCCTGATGCTCTCGGTGTGGACCTTCGCCGTGACGCTCTTCAGCCGCCACCTGCCGCTGGAGATGGCGGCGCGCGTGCTCGGCGTGATGGGCGGGGTGAGCGCCGGGTTCCTCCTCTTCATCCTGTTCACCTCCAACCCCTTCCTGCGGCTCTTCCCGGCGCCGCCGGACGGACGCGACCTCAATCCGCTGCTGCAGGATCCGGGCATGGTCGCGCACCCGCCGATGCTCTACATGGGCTACGTCGGCTTCTCGATCGCGTTCTCCTTCGCCGTCGCCGCGCTGCTCTCGGGCCGGCTCGACGCGGCGTGGGCGCGGTGGTCGCGACCCTGGACGACGGCGGCGTGGTGCTTCCTCACCGTCGGCATCGCGCTCGGCAGCGGCTGGGCCTACTACGAGCTGGGCTGGGGCGGCTGGTGGTTCTGGGACCCGGTCGAGAACGCCTCCTTCATGCCATGGCTCACCGGCACGGCGCTGATCCATTCGCTGGCGGTCACCGAAAAGCGCGGCGCCTTCCGCAGCTGGACCGTGCTGCTCGCGATCGTCGCGTTCGCGCTTTCCCTGCTCGGGACGTTCCTGGTGCGCTCGGGCGTGCTCACCTCGGTGCACGCCTTCGCGACCGATCCGACGCGCGGCATTTTCATCCTCGCGCTGCTCGCGATCGTGATCGGCGGCTCGCTGCTGCTCTACGTGTGGCGCGCGCCGAAGATCGGGCTCGGCGGCGGCTTCGAAACCCTCTCTCGCGAGTCGATGCTGCTCATGAACAACGTGATCTTCGCCGCGGCCGCGGGCTCGGTGCTGCTCGGCACGCTCTACCCGCTCGCGCTCGACGCTTCCGGCTTGGGCAAGATCTCCGTCGGCCCGCCCTACTTCGATACGGTGTTCGTGCCGCTGATGGCGCCGGCGCTGTTCCTCATGGGTGTCGGGCCGCTCGCGCGCTGGAAGAAAGCGAGCCTTCCCGACCTCGCCTCACGCCTGCGCTGGGCAGCCGCGGCCGCCGTGCTCGCGGCGCTCGCGCTGCCGTTCGCCATGGGCCGCTGGGGAGCGATGGTCGCGCTCGGCCTGCTGCTCGCGGCGTGGGTCGCGGCCAGCGGCGTCGCGCAGCTCTACGAGAAGGTGCGTAATGCCTCGAGCGGGGCGAGTGCGTGGACGCGGCTGCAGAGCGTGTCGCGCGCGACCTACGGCATGCTGCTCGCGCACTTCGGCGTCGCAGTGTTCGTCGTCGGCGTGACCCTGGTGAAGGGCTACGAGTCCGAGAAGGACGTGCGCATGGAGCCGGGAGACACGGTGGAGGTCGGCGGCTATACCTTCCGCTTCGACGGAGTGAGGGACGTGACCGGGCCGAACTACGTTGCGGGCCGCGGCCGGATCGCGGTGACCCGGAACGGCAGCCTCGTCACCACGCTCTACCCCGAGAAGCGCATCTACCGCGTGCAGAACCAGCCGATGACCGAGGCCGCGATCGACACCGGCTTCACCCGCGACCTGTACGTGTCGCTCGGCGACGCGGTCAGCGACACCGCCTGGGTGGTGCGGGTGCACCACAAGCCCTTCGTCGACTGGATCTGGGGCGGATGCCTGCTGATGGCGCTCGGCGGCGGACTCGCCGCGAGCGACCGCCGCTATCGCCTCGCCGCAAGGCGCCCGCAGGAGCAAGCCTACGCCGCCGCCGCGGCGCGCTGACCACCATGACGCGCTTCGCCATTCCGATCGCCATCTTCATCGCGCTCGTCGTGCTTCTGGGCGTGGGCCTGAAGCTCGACCCGCGCGAGGTGCCCTCGCCGCTCATCGGCAAGCCGGCGCCGCATTTCGAGTTGCCCCGGCTGCACGAGAGCGACAAGACCTTCAGCGAGCGCGACATGCTCGGCAAGGTCTGGGTGCTCAACGTCTGGGCGTCATGGTGCGTGAGCTGCCGCGAGGAGCACCCGGTGCTGCTCGATCTCGCCAAGAGCGGCGTGCCGATCTACGGTCTCAACTACAAGGACAAGCGCGAGGACGGCCTGGCATGGCTCAAGGGCATGGGCGACCCCTACAGGATCTCGATCTTCGACTTCGACGGCCGGGTCGGGATCGATTACGGGGTGTACGGCGTGCCCGAGACCTACGTGATCGACAAGGGCGGGGTCATCCGCTACAAGCGCATCGGCCCGCTGACTCCGGCGTTCGTGAAGGAAACGCTGCTGCCGCTGGTCAAAGAGCTCGATCGTGCCTAGAGCGGCCGCCTTGCTGCTCGCCGCTCTCGCCGCGGCGCCGGTCGTGGCCAGGGAAGCCGCCCCCGCCGCCGCGGACCCCGTGCTAGAGAAGCGGGTGATGGCGCTCGCCGAGGAGCTGCGATGCCTGGTGTGCCAGAACCAGACCCTGGCCGAGTCGAACGCCCCGCTCGCCGAGGACCTCAGGAACCAGCTGCGCGAGAGAATGCGCGAAGGAAAGAGCGACAAGGAAGTCGTGGATTTCCTGGTCGATCGCTACGGCGATTTCGTCCTGTACCGTCCTCCGCTCAAGGCGACCACGGTCCTCCTGTGGTTTGGGCCGCTGTTCCTGCTCGCCGCGGGATTCGCGGTGCTGCTGCGCCGCGTCCGGCGCCGCCGCAAGCTCGCCGACGCCGAGGTCGACGACGCGGACCGCAGGCGCGCGGCCGAGCTTCTTGCGGGCGGCGAGCCGCGATGACCCTGTTCGTCGTTCTCGGCGTCGTGTTCGTCGCCGGCGCTCTTCTCTTCCTCGTGCCGCCGCTCGCCCGTCGCGCGGTGCGCCCGGCCGAGTCGCGCGACGCGGTGAACGCGGCCGTCTACCGCGACCAGCTGCGCGAGCTCGAAGCCGACCTGAAGTCCGGCACGCTCGCGCCGGACCAGCGCGACAAGGTGCGCGCCGAGATCGAGGCGCGCCTCGCCGCCGATCTGGGCAAAGGCGAAGCCCGCGCGGAGTCGTCCGCGGGCGGCCACGGCGTCGCGCTTGCACTGGGGCTCGCAGTTCCGGTCTGCGCGCTCGCGGTCTACCTCTCGGTGGGCAACCCGCGCGCGCTCTCGCCGGAAAGCGAGGCGGGGACTGCCCCGCACGGCATGACCGCACAGCAGTTCGAGACCATGGTCGGGCGGCTCGCCGAGCGCATGAAGCAGAATCCCGAGGATGTCGAGGGGTGGATGATGCTCGGACGCTCGTACGCGGTGCTGGGGCGCTTCCCGGAATCGAGCGCAGCGTATGCCCAGGCGGTGGCGCGCGCGCCGAACGACGCGCAGCTCCTCGCCGACTACGCCGATTCGCTCGCCATGGCGCAGGGGCGGACGCTGCAAGGCGAGCCCGAAAAGCTGCTCAAGCGGGCGCTCGCGGCCGACCCGAACAACGTCAAGGCGCTGGTCCTCGCGGGCACCGCGGCCTTCGACCGCAACGACAAGGCCAGCGCGGTCAGGCTCTGGGAGCGTGCGCTCGTCGTGCTGCCGGCGGAGTCCGAGATGGCGCAGCGGGTCCGAGCGAGCATCGTCGAGGCGGGGGGCGCGACCGAAACAGCGCGGGCGGCAAGGCCGGCGCCCTCGCCGGGGGCCGCGCCGGCGGCCGCCCGCGTGAGCGGAGTCGTGACGCTGCACCCCAAGCTCGCAGGGAAAGTCGGCCCGGACGACACGGTTTTCATCTTCGCGCGCGCCGCCGAGGGGCCGCGCATGCCGCTCGCGATCCTGCGCAAGCAGGGACGCGACCTGCCGGTCAAGTTCACCCTGGACGATTCGATGGCGATGGCGCCGCAGATGAGGTTGTCGGCGTTCCCGAAGGTCGTGATCGGCGCGCGCGTGTCGAAGAGCGCGAACGCCACCCCGCAGTCGGGCGACCTGCAGGGCCAGAGCGCGCCCGTGAAGGTCGGCGCCCGGGGTATCGCTGTGCTGATCGATACCCAGGTGCCCTAGAAGGGTGACGGGCAAGAGGCCCGCTAGAAGCGGTACCGAAGCGAGACGCTCGCCACGTTGACTTTGTATTGGGGGCTGGTCTCTCCGAGCGTGAGCACATTGGGAATCGTGCTGGGGCCCACTCCGTCGATCGCCCAGTTCTGGGAGCTGTAGCGCTCCTGCCAGAGGCTGGCGCGGACCATCAGGTAGGTCTTCACCTTGTAGGTCGCCCAGAGCTTGAAGCTGTCGAGGTCGGACTTGATGCTGGGAAATCCAGGCTCGTTCAAGGCCGTGGAAACCCTGATGTCGCCGACCGAACGCGAGCTGGTCAGGTCTGCCCCGATGTCCATCGTTTCCGGGATCAAGGCGTGCTTCAGTCCGATGCCGGCTGTCTGCACCGTGTCGGTGTTGTTTGCGGTCCAGTCTGGCGGGTTGCTGAACGATTGCGCGCCGGCTTGGTTGGACTTGACGCTCTGCCTGCTGTAGTAGAGGTGCAGGCTCGTGCCCTCGGTGAGTTGCGCGGAAAGGTCGACGCCCACGGTGTATTCCCTGCCGTAGGTCAAGCCGACCTCCGAGTTGTTGTAGTTGTCCTTCGCTTGGCTGTAATCGAGTCCGATGGTAACGGTTTCCCAGGGGGTCGCCGCCGCACGCACGCCCACCAAGTCGCGGTCCCGATCGGCCATGTTGTACTTCCTGAGCAGCGGGTTCTCCGGCGGGCTGATCTGCGGCACCGGCGTGTAGGCAGTGCCGTCGCGGCGCGAGTGCGCGTAATTCAGGCTCACGTCGAACTGGCCGCGTTGCAGCGCGTACTTGGCCCAAGCCGTGTTCTCCGTGGTCTTCGAGACTTCCTGGAACGTACGGTCCTGCGCGTCGCGGTCGACGCCCAGGGTCGCCTTGTCGCGCGGCGTGACGCGATAGTCGGCCGACACCTTGAACAGGTTTCGCGTGAAGCTGTACGGCAAGTTCGTGCGTGGGGTCGGCGACAGCTGCAGGTCCGTCGTGACCCAGTTGAACGTCGATTGCGGGGTCTTGTTGTTCCGGTCGTCGTACGAATAGGCGGCGTTGAGGCGCCATTGGGCGGAAAGCGCCGAAACCAGCTTCAACTCCGCACGGGTGGTGTCGACCCGGCCATCCAAGGAGCTGCGCGGCAGCGCGACAGGCGCAATCGTGGGGTTGACCGTCGCGGGCAGAAAAGCCTCGTCCTGCCCCATGCGACCAAGGGCAAGCATTGCGGTCGCGCGCGTGCCGTCGCTGATGTCGTAGCCCCCCGAGGCGCTGAGCTGATGAAACTGATTGCTGGGCGGCAGTCCGAGCTGACCGAACGTTGCTCCGGGAAGCGTTTCCGCAAAGGGATTGTCCCAGCGCAGCGCCGTGTTGCCGTCGGTAAACTTCGAGCCTTGATAGGCGAACCGGACCTGCCACCGGGGAGCGGCGTAGGACGCGTACGCTTCCAGCTGGTCGGTGGTGTAGTCGACCGGAGCGATGAGCTGCGCGGCGTTCAGGAAGAACGTCCCGCCGATGCGCTTCGTGCCCTCGCGGGTCTCGTGCTGGGCATTCATCCCGATCTGCCATTCGCGCGTGGGAAAGGCGGCCAGTCCGAAGTTGAACTGCTTGCGGCCGCTCTCGATATTGACGTCTTGAAGGCTGCTGTTGAGTCCCGGCATCGTTTGTGTCGTGGTGCCCGGCACCCAGGTCGGCGGCAAGTGGAGCGCGCTGCCGCCTACACCGCTGAAGGGCGTGCGCGCCGAATCAGAACTCAGGAAGGGTAACTCGGCGTAGCGGATGTTCAGCTTGCCCATGCTGCTTAACCCTTGCTCGTAGTCGATCGAGCGGTAGGGAAGTCCCAGGTCGCTTGCCTGCAGATCCAGGTAGCTGGCGCCTTGGACGGAGCGTGCGTTCGCGTCCAGTCCGAGGTAGGTGTCCTTCTTGAGTCCGGTATAGCGTCCGAACTGGAACGAGTCGCTGTCGACGTTGACCGCGCCGACCTCGACATCACCGCTGCTCCCTTTCGGGTAGGGGCACAGCTTGCACTCCCATTTGGACGTGTCCACCGGCAGCGCCGTTCCGCCCGGGCTCTGCTGCGCGAACGCAGCGCCTGCCTGGGCCGCCAGTGCCACCGAGACAAGCACGTGGAGGTTTGCGGGACTCATAGCTCCTCGTCCATGGTCAGGGTCTCAGGATCTACCTCATCAACTTCGCGCCCGACGGATGGTTCGAGCCGTGCACCTGCGAGTGACAGTTGATACAGGCCCCCGCGAGCAGGAATCCCGACGGCGTGCCGCCCGGCAGACCCTGCGGCGTGTAGGCGACACTGGGGTGGCCGGCCGGCGCGTGGCACTGCTGGCACAGGAGCGGCGGCGGCTTTTTCAGGAGCGCGGGGTACACCGAACCGTGGGGCGTGTGGCACAGGCTGCAGTCCTCGCTGACCGGAGCGTGCTCCCAGAGAAACGGCCCGCGTTTTTCCGCGTGGCACGTATAGCAAGTCTGGTTGAGCGTCGACTTGACCAGGAGTTTTCCCGAGACACCCGACCCGTGCGGGTTGTGGCAATCGCTGCAGCGGATCGTCCCGTAGCGCACCGGATGCACCGTAGCCTTGTAGAAGTCGCCGCGTTGCCGGATGTGACAGGTCAGGCACCTTTCGGCCTGCCCCCCCGCGGACAGCATGCGGTCGCGCGCGGTGTGGAGCTGGTGGCAGCTGGCGCACGGCAGGTCGGCTTCTTCGTGCTGGCTCCCCTTCCAGCCGATGCGGGCGTCGCGCTCGTGGCAGCCGAGACAGGGCCTGTTCTGCTGCGCGGCGGTCTGTTTCGACTTGGGGCCAAAAGCAATCGTGATCGGCACCAGTTGCCCAGCGGCCATGCCCTTCGCATGCTGTCCGCCCGGCCCATGGCAGGCCTCGCATTGCAGCCCCGCGAACGGTGTGCGGGGGTCTTCGCGACGGGCGTGCTTGGTGGCGAAGAAGGGCTCCACGCTGTGGCACCCGAGACAGGTGTCAGCGCCCTTCTCCGAATACTCCGAAGTGGCCGCCGGCTCGGCCTTGTCCTGTTCCTGCGCGGCGACCCGTGCGGCCGTCAGGAAGCATGCCGCGATGAATGCTGCGGCGAGAAGCCGGTGCTTATTCTTCATCACTCTTCCCTGTCTTCTTTGCGCCCGCCGGCTCGGTCGGCCGATCCTTCGCCCTCCTCGGCCGTACATTTCTCTTCTTACTTGACGCCGTGGACGACCTTCACGTCGACGACCCGTCCCGGACCGTGACAGATCACGCATTGCTCGATATTGGTGCCGAGCGCCGCCTGCGTGGAGGAGAACAACCCGCCGTTCTGCTGCATGTGCGTATTCGCAGCGCTCCCGTCGTGGCAGGACGAGCACACCGCAGCGGTCGGGGAGATATTCAGGTCATCGACTGGATTCTGCAGCGCGGCGTTCACGGTGGCGGACGTGTCCGCGGACGTCAGCCCGGGCGTCGAGTCAACCGTGCTCCCCAGGACGCTGCCGAAGGTCGACGAAGTCGGATCCCAGATCCCTGTGAGTTCGTAGGTCCCCGCCAGATGGCAGGTCGTGCAGTCGTTAAGGATTCCCGGGAAGCGCACGCCGCTATAGTCGTTTCCGGAAACCCAGAGGCCCTTCTCGCGGAAACCGAATAGCGTCTTGGTGCCATCGAGCGAGGTCTTCGCTCCCGCGTGGATGCCGTGGATCATGCGCTTGAAGTCGATCGCTTCCTCTTTCTTGCCGTCCGCGATGACCGCGGCGTTCGGCAATCCGTTGGCGAACTTGGTGCGCGCCGCAGCTTGCGCGTCGGTGTTGTTCGGGTTGTGGCAGATGACGCACAGCTGCGCGTTGTCGTTGCGGCTTCCGCCGTGCAGGGCCAGTTGATCGTGGCAGTTGTCGCACTTGCCCACGACATCGACCACGACGCGCCGCGCCGTCGGCGTCGCCTCGGTGATGCCGAAATACTGCACCTCGCCCTTGATCCCCACTCGGGTCGTCGTCCCGGCGATGATCGCGCGCCCCTCGAGGGCCACCGCGCCGCTGCCCGACGCGGCAATGCTCGGGAACGCCGTGCCGTCGGGCAGCGGGGTCGGCGCCGTCACCGTAAACGTCCCGTCGCCATTGTCGACCGCCGCGGGGTAGGCCGGAATGCTTGCGTTGCCGTAGTTGCTCGTACTTCCGGTCGTGCCGAAGACGTTGATCTGGTTCGCGCGCGCGGGACGCGCAGCCGAACCCCCGGTGTTGTTGTAGTCGCGCGTGTCCCAGGCGATGTCGACCGTCATGCTCGCGCCCGTTCCGAATTCGGGATCCTTCTTCGTTCCGACGGGAGCGTAGTTGTTGCCGTAAGCGTGGCTGGTCGCGCCGCTCGGGTCGTACACCGAGAAGGTGACCGTAGGAATCGATGCGGGCGCGCACACGGGCTTCGAGGCAAGGGCGGTGCCGCAGATCTTCAGGATCTTGAACGCGAATTTGCCGCGCGCCGCCTTCTCCGGGATGGCGTGGCTGGTTTCGACCGGCCCCACCTCGCCGCCGCTCGAATGGCAAGCGAGGCACGTGGAGTTGTCCTTGACGCCGCCCGCGTGGCCGACCCCGGTTGCGAAGTTGACGTTGTCGTGGCACGAGCCGCAGGCTTCCCGGCTCGGCTGGATCTTCCAGTTGTCGCCTTGCGGGGTCGCCGGATCCGCGCCGTCGTGGCACTTGGTGCAGTTGCGGATGTCCTGAGGGAATACGACGGTCGAGAAATCGCTCGTCCCGATCGTGTACTTGCCGTCGTCAGCGGTCCCTGCGACACCATCCGGACCGAGCACGCTCGGCAGGCTCGCGCCGCGGTGGATCTTGTGAATCATCACCTTGAAATCGACCGGCGTGTTCGGAGAGCCGGCAACCCAGCTACCCGGGTTGTGGCAGGTGGCGCAAAGCTTGGTCTCGACGCGGGTCCCGCCGTGAACGGCGAGCTGGTTGTGGCACTCGTTGCACTTGCCCGTCCGGACGATCTCGCGCCCGAAGAGGCTGCCGCCCGCCGGAACGAAATCGAAGGTTGCGTTGTACTTGGGATACGCGGTGTTGGCCTGCTGAATCGAGACACGGTGCGTCAACCCTGGCTGGTAGCTGACATCGAGCGCATTGCCATTCGCGTCGGTGCACGGCACGGGGCAGAAATTTGGCTGAGGGGCCTGAGAGCAATTGGCGAAGTTCTGGTTCGCGCCGGCATTCGTGACGCTCGTGATGTTCGTGCAGAACGTATAGGTGTAGGTGCCGTCGCCGTGAGGAACCAGGCTGCCCCATCCATAGTCTTTCTGGGTCCTAAAGCGCTCCTGCGAGCCCTGCACCGCGCCGCCGCTCGCGCGGTTGATGTAGTTCTGCCATGTATACGGATTGCCGAAGGTGCCCGGAACGAGCTTCGCGATGTTGAAGCGCAGATCCCCGTCGGCCAACCCCGTTACGGACTCCCCGTTCTGGTTGGTCACCCGGAAACTGACCACCGGCGGGCTCGAGACCGAGGCGCCGGTGATGGTGATGGTCAGCGCGGTCGCGGTCTGTACCGGGGCGATGACGACGCCGGAGGCGCCCGCCGCGCCGTCAGAGCCGTCGTTGTTCGAGCAGCCTACGAGTGCGGCCCCGGCCAAGCCAGCGATCGCGAGGACATTCGTCCACTGCGCTGCGAATCTACGTTGCCCCATGGCTGCGTCCGCCTACTTGGCATGCATGTCGGCGATGGCGGCGATCTTGCCCGGCCCGTGGCACACGAGGCAGGTCTCCGTCTTCAGGAGGGCCGCACTACGGGGCTGGTAGATCGAACCGCCGTTTGCCTCCATATGAGCCCGGTCGACGCTGCTGTCGTGACAGGAGAAGCACGCCGTCGCGATCGGTGAGGTCGCCAGCGTCGTCCCTGCGGCCTGCGTGGTTGCGCCCGTGGCCGTGTTGTAGCTGAAGTTGGCGCCATAGTTGACCGTTCCGGTGCTGTCGACGTAGGGCGACCGCGTGAAGTCCGTCGCCGACATCGTCCCGGTGGCGACGATCGTGTATGGCAGGGCGCTCATCAGCGCGTCCGTATACTGGCTTCCGCTGAAGTCGTACGCGCCCGGCAGGTGGCAGGTCTGGCACTTGTTGAGGATGCCGGGGAAGAGAATCTGCCAGAAGCCCGTGTCGATCAGGACCGGGGCCGCGGCCGGGGTGCCGTGCCAGGTGAAGTTCACGGTGCGCTTGCTGCTGCCGTGAATGGCGTGAATGAAGCTGTCGGAGCGTCCCGACCAGCCTGCGCTCGTTCTCGCCGCATAGTGGCAGAAGCCGCACACGGTCGGATCGTTCCGGTTACCGCCGTGGAACGTCGGATCGGTTCCCAGCGTCGCATGGCAGGCGTTGCACTTGTCCTTCGAGGCGATCTCGCGGCGCGCGTTGTAACCGGCCGCCACCTGCTTCGTGACCGGCGTGATCAGGGTCACGCCCCCGGGATAGTTCGGCACGTTCGTCTGTATGAAGGCGCCGAAACCGAAACCCGCGGTGACCATGACCGCGTTCGCCGGAATATCCATGTTCGGGTAGCTGCTCGTACCGCCGCCGAGGGCGGCCGTGTAGTAGCCGTTCGCGTCGGGCCCGGTCAGAGTGCCCCGGGTGCCGTCCCAGACGTTCAGCAGCGATATGTTCGCGGACACGTTGAAATCCGTGGGAGCAGTTATCGCGTCCTGGGGCACGGCATAAGCCAGGTAGAAGGCAGGGCCGGCGTTGCCCGGGCTGGTCGTCGCGCCCGCCGTCAGGCTGAAGTCGTTCATCAGCTTCACGCCGGCGCCAAACGCGTTGAAGGTTTGCGGCACGCCGTCGCGCAACACCCTGAAAACGACCGTCGCCCGCTTCGGGGTGCCGCTCACGGTGACTCCGTTGGCCTTGATCTCGTACGCCATGACGCTCGAGCCCGCGGGCAGGTTGTCCTGATACGCGGCCGTCACCGCCTGCGAGCCGGGAGTGCTGTTCGTCACGACCAGAGGAATGTGCACCGCCGGGATGTAAAGCGTCGGGTGGTTGGTCGCGTCGCTGTGACAGCTGGCGCACTGGCTGTTGTCGGTGAGCGGACCGACCACGTTGGCGGTGCCGGGTACCACGAAATTCATGTGCGCGAGCGTCTGATAGGTCTTTCCGGTGTCGGGCCCCGCCCCGAAATACACGTCGTCGTGGCAGGTACTGCATGCGTACATATTCGGCCGGTTCTTCCAGTTGTCGCCTTGCGGGGTATCCGGGTCGGTCCCGTCGCCGTGGCACTTGGTGCAATGGGTGTTGTGTTGCGGGAACTCGACGTCCTTGAAGCTGGTGAATCCGGAAAAGCCGGTGATGCCGTAGTCGCCATCATCCGCCGTGTTGAGGATGCCGTCGGGTCCGAGCACGCTCGGCAACTCCGGAGCGTTATGCAGCTTGTGGATCAGCACCCTGAAGTCGACTGGCGTGTCTCCGGTCACGGTGCCGACCGTGCCGGTCGCCGTCGTGCCCGGGTTGTGGCAGGTGACGCAGTATTTGGTCTCGGTGCGCTGGTCGTGGGCCTGCAGCGTGCCGTGGCACTCGTTGCAGCGCGCGGTCTTCACGATGTCGCGCAGGGTGATGCCGGTGGTCGCGCCGTCCGACGGCCGGAACGTATAGGTCGCGTTCGACAGCGGCAGCGTGGTCGAGCCCTGCACGATCTGCATGCCGACCCGGTGAGTGAGGGTCGGGTTGTAGCTCACGTCGATGGCATTGCCGTACGAGTCAACGCACGCCGACGGCGGCGTCGGAGGGTTCGTCACTGGCGGGCAGGTGACGTTCTTGATGTCGGTCTGGAACGCATACGTATACGTACCGTCGCCGTTGTCCTTGAAGTTCGCCGCGGCGGGCGTCTCGCGGTTTCCCTGTATATGGCCGCCGCTCACGCGCAGCACGTAGTTCTGCCAGTTGCTGAGGTTGCCGTTGGCCGGCGTCCCGGGGGTAAGCTTGGCGATCGTGAAACGCAGATTCGCCGGCAGCAGGCCGGACACCGGGGTGCCGTTCTGGTCGGTCGCCTTGAACGTGACCACCGGCGGGCTCGCCACCGTGACCCCGGTGATCGTCATGTTGAGGGTGGAGGTCGTCGTCAGAGCGGACGCGGGCACCGTTGCGACGGCGTTGGAGCCCGACGCGCCGTTGCTGCCGTCGCTCCCGGAGCAGCCGGCGAGCGCGACGAGCGCGGAACCTACGGCGCCGAGAAGGCTGAACAGACACGCTGCGGATCTACGGTGGTCCATGGCCAATCCCCTATCGCTCCCCCTCCGGATCGAACTCTCCTCAAACCCTGCAGCCGGGCGGAGGGTTTCGAAGACGATATTGGTTTGGCCCGCGGGCGCTTTTGACCTAGGTCAAGTCGGCGCGTTATTCGTTCGTCATCGCTTCCCCGGAAAACGGCTTTGAAAACGCGGCCTTGATCCTCTCCGCTGGCTGAGCCGCGACTGATGGGCTCAGCCGCGACGCCCGGGGATCCTTCTCATTTCTTCAGCGAGGCGTAGTAGGCCGCCAGATTCTCCATATCCTTCTCCGAGAGCTGGCTGGCGAACGTTTTCATGATGGGCTTGTTGTTCTTGCCGGACTTGTAGTCCTTCAGCGCCTGCACGAACTTGTCTTCCGCTAGGCCCGCCAGCGCGGGATTCGGCGCCTTCCCTTCGCCGTTCGCGCCGTGGCAACCCGCGCAGGTCGTGGCCTTGGCCTTGCCGGCCGCGGCGTCTCCCGCCGCCTGCGCCACGCCGACGGCTCCCAACAGTGTGATGCACCCGACGACCCAATGCGTGCTCTTCATGATTTCTCCTCGAAATGAATCACAGGACGAAAGCGCGTCGCTTTTCATGGTCGAGGATACCATCTTGTCGCACGGGTATGCCGAGGCCTTCCGGCCCTCCGGTTTTGCCCTGGAACGAGCCCCATGCTATCGTCGCATTGGCTCCCATCAGCGACGGCCTTCAAACACGGAGAGAACCAGCCATGGCAGACGCCCCGAAGGATCGATCCGATGGCGGCCTCCAAAGCTCATCCCGGGGCGGGCTCATCCGCCGGACCTGGGACGTGCTGCGCCGTCCCAGCGCGAAGTTCTCGCTTCTCACGCTCGCCGGCGGCGGCTTCGTGGCGGGGATCATCTTCTGGGGCGGATTCAACACCGCCATGGAAGCCACGAATACGCTGGAGTTCTGTACCGGCTGCCACGAGATGCGGGACACCGTGTACCAGGAGTACAAGACCACGATCCATGCCTCGAACAGGAGCGGCGTGCGCGCCATCTGCTCCGACTGCCACGTCCCCAAGGACTGGCTGCACAAGGTCGTTCGCAAGGTAAAGGCGAGCCGCGAGCTCTACGGCAAGATCACGGGCCTCATCGATACGCCCGAGAAGTTCGAGAAGCTCCGCCCGGAGCTCGCGAAGAGGGTCTGGGCCTCGATGGAGGAAACGAATTCCCGCGAATGCCGCAACTGTCACAGCTTCGAGGGAATGAACCCGCAGAAACAGTCGCCGGCCGCGGCGGAGATCCACGCGACGGCGAAAAGCGGCGCCATAACCTGCATCCAATGCCACAAGGGGATCGCGCACAAGCTGCCTGCGGGAAGCTGAACCGACCTTGCCCCACAGATCGACCATCCCGGCGCTGCAGCACGGCCACCTCGCCGAGAACGTGATGCACTTCGCGCGCGTGCTGCGCGCCGCCGGGCTGCCCATCGGACCGGATCGCGTGATCGACGCGGTGCGCGCCCTTGAGGTCGCCGGCGTCGAGCGGCGCGACGACTTCTACTGGACCCTCGCGAGCGTCTTTCTCGACCGGCGCGAGCAGTTTGATGTCTACGACCAGGCTTTCCACATCTTCTGGCGCGATCCGCAGTTGCTCGAGCGCGTCATGGCGATGTTTCTGCCGCAGGTCTACGGGCGTCAGGGACGGGAGGAGCGCCAGGCCTCGTCGCGCGTCGCGGAGGCCCTTCGGCCCAAGCCGAAGAAGCCCCAGGAAACCCCGCCCGAGCCGCCGCAGGAGACGCAGCTCGACGCGAGCCTGTCCTTCTCCTCGCGCGAGGTCCTGCAGCACGCCGACTTCGAGACCATGACCGCCGAGGAGATCGCGCATGCGAAGAAGATGCTCGCCAACCTGCGCCTGCCGATCCCGGAGATCCGCACGCGCCGGTTTGCGCCCGACCCCGACGGCGTTCGCGTGGATCTGCGCGCGAGCCTGCGGGCGAGCCTGCGCAACGGCGCGCAGATCATCCAGTTGAGGCGACGCTCGCCGCAGCGGCGGCACCCGCCGCTGGTGGTGCTGTGCGATGTCTCGGGGTCGATGAACCGCTACTCGCGGATGTTCCTCCATTTCCTGCATGCGATCACCAACGACCGCGACCGCGTGACGAGCTTCGTATTCGGCACGCGGCTCACGAACATCAGCCGCTACCTGCGCCACCGCGACGTCGACGTGGCCATGAGCGGCGTTGCGGAGGCGATCGCGGACTGGTCGGGCGGCACGCGCATCGGCAATTGCCTGCGGGAGTTCAACCTGCGCTGGTCGCGCCGCGTGCTCGGCCAGAACGCGGTCGTGCTCATGATCTCCGATGGCCTCGACGGCGACGTCGGCGAGGGGCTTGCGCGCGAGATGGAGCGCCTCCACAAGTCGTGCAGGAAGCTCATCTGGCTGAATCCGCTGCTGCGCTACGAAGGCTTCGAGGCGCGCCCGGCCGGCGTGCGCGCGATGCTCCCGCACGTCGACGAATTCATGCCGGTCCACAACGTCGCGAGCCTGATCGACCTCGCCCGCGCCCTCGAGGGATCGCATAGCCACCGGCGCGCGGCCTGACGCGGCGGAATCGCGCTCGGCGCCTGCTACAATGGGCCGGTCCAGCCCATAGGACGTCTTCGTCGGGAGGAACCATGCTCGGGCTGCCGGGCCGTTTGGGGATCGCGGCCCTCCTGATCTGCGCCAGCGCCTCCGCTTTCGGACAGGCGGTCGGCATCGTGACGACCGCCGAGGGCCCCGTCGTTCTCGTCAGGGGCACCACCACCTACACCGCTGTGCCGGGCGTGCCGGTGCACAACGGCGACATGGTCACTGCCGACGCCAAAGGGCAGGCCCAGATCGAATTCGACGACGGCGGCGTTCTCAACCTCAGCCGCGGAGCGCGCGCCTTCCTGCTCACCGCGCAGGGCCCGGGCGGCGAGCCCGGCGTGGCGCTGCAATCGGGCTGGGTGAAATTCGCCCGGGCCAAGGCGGCCAAGGGCAAACCCTACCGCTACACCCTGCCGCTCGCGCGGCTGAGCACGGCCGGAGCGATCGGGGTGATCCGCCCCGCCGGCGACGGAAGCGATCTGTTCATAGAGTCGGGCGCCGCAAAGCTCGTCGAGCTGCAGAAGAACGGCTCGCCCGCCGCAGGCCGCGACCTGAAGGCCGGTGAGTTCGTCGTCCGCCGCGATGGCCAGCCGCTCGCGGTTTCGCCGCGCCCGTCGACGGATTTCGTCAAGGCCATGCCCGGATACTTCCGGGACGACCTTCCGGTGTTCGTCTCCCGGGCGCGCAACCGGGCCGCGGAGCCGAGGCGCGAGCACGAGGCGACCTACGAGGAAGTCGAGCCGTGGCTCAAGGCGAGCCTTCCCGTCCGGAAAGGCCTCGCCGAGCGGTTCCGCAGCCGCGCGAGGGACGCCCAGTTCAGGAGCAAGCTGATCGAGAATCTCGCGGCCCACCCGGAGTGGGATCCGATTCTCTTCCCCGAGAAGTACAGGAAGGACGACGAGGACGCGGAAAAGGCCGGGAAGGCGAAGCAGGTCAAGTAGGGCATACGTGGAGGGAATCTCATGAAGCTGATCGTCAAGTTCAACCTGGTGTTTCTCCTGATATTCGCGGTCGGCCTGACCATTGCGGCTTACATCTCGCGCGACTTGCTCGAGCGCAACGCGCGCGACGAAGTCCTGCAGAACGCCCGCATCATGATGGAGGCGGCCCTCGCCACGCGCACCTACACGAGCAACCAGGTGCGCCCGCTGCTCGAGACGCAGATGAAGTACGAGTTCCGGCCGCAGTCGGTTCCGGCGTTTGCCGCGACCGAGCAGTTCAACGATCTGCGCAAGAAGTTCGTCGACTACAGCTACAAGGAGGCCACGCTGAATCCGACCAACCCGCGCGACCGCGTCACCGACTGGGAAGGCGACATCGTCGGCCAGCTGCGCCGCGACCCCGAGCGCGCCGAGATCATCGGCGAGCGCGAGACGCTGACCGGCCGCGCGATGTACCTGGCGCGCCCCATCCAGATCAAGAGCGAGGCCTGCCTGACCTGCCACAGCACGGTCGACGCGGCCCCGAAGACCATGATCGACCTGTACGGCCCCGCCAACGGCTTCGGTTGGAAGCTGAACGAGGTCGTGGGCGCGCAGATCGTGTCCGTGCCGATGGCGCTCCCGATCAAGAAGTCCGAGGACACCTTCAAGGTGTTCATGATCTCGCTCACCGCGGTGTTCGCGTTCATCTTCGTCGGGCTCAACGTCATGCTCTACTACATCGTGATCCGGCCCGTCACCCGGCTCTCGCAGGTTGCCGACCAGGTGAGCCTGGGACAGCTCGACGCGCCGGGCTTCGCGGTCAAGGGCAAGGACGAGATCGCGGCGCTCGCCGGCTCGTTCGAGCGCATGCGGACCAGCCTGGTGCAGGCCATGAAGATGCTCGGCGAGTAGGCGCCCCCGCGGCGGCACGCCAGGGAAGCGCGTGGAGCATCTGCGACAGCTGGGGAAGTACAGGATCGCCGAGGTGATCGGCGCGAGCGCGCTTGCGACCGTATACAAGGCGAACGACCCGGAGCCCGAGCGCACCGTCGCGCTGAAGATCCTGCGCAAGGAGGGCGTCGATCCCCGGATCACGGTTCCCGCGGTCGCCAAGCTCAGGAACCAGCTGCTCGCCGCGGAGCGGCTTGCGCACCCGGGAATCGCCGACGTCTACGAGCACGGCGAGGACGACAGCGTCGCGTGGCTGGCGATGGAATACCTGGCGGGCCGCGGGCTGCGCGATTTCCTGACGTTGCGCCTGCGCCTGGGGCTGAAGGACACGATGAGCATCATGAGCCAGCTGCTGGCGGCGCTCGACTTCGCGCACGCCAACGGCGTGGTTCACCGCGACGTCAAGCCCGCGAACATCATCATGCTGCTCAGCGGCCGCCTCAAGCTCGCCGACTTCGGCATTGCGCTGATCGACACTTTCGACCTCGCGCAGGCGGGCGCCACGGCCGGATCCCCCGCGTACATGTCGCCCGAGCAGCACTCGGGGCAGGAGGCGGACCGGCGCAGCGACATCTTCTCCTGCGGCGTTGTCCTGTACGAGTTGCTCACCGGCGGCAAGCCGTTCGAGGGCCCTCCCGAGACTGTCGGCGAGAAGATCTGCCGCGATCCCTACCGCCCCGCCTCCGAGCTCAACCCCAAGGGGTCGCCCGCGGCGCTCGACCCGATCATCGCCCGGGCGCTCGCCAAGAAACCGGAAGAGCGCTACCCCACCGCGCGCGATTTCGCGGGCGCGCTCGAAACAGCCTTCAAGGACGGCGCCGAGGCGCAGCGCCGTCCCGACGCCGGGGACTCGGCGAGCCGCACCCTGCGGCCGGGCGACGGCACGGTGCAGATCTCGGCTTCGCTGCGGCTGAGCGCCGATGAGCTGCGCGCCGTCGAGAAGCTGCTCACGCTCCGCGTCGGCCCGATGGCGAAGGTGCTGGTCAGGCAATCGGCGAGGACCGCGAGCGACGGCCCCGCCCTCGTGAGCATGCTCGCGAAATACGTTCCGACCGAGGACGACCGCAGGACCTTCATCGCGGCGGCCATGGAGAAGGTGGCGTCGAGCGGCGCAGCGACCGCTGATGCCGAGGAGAGCCCGGCGGTGCGCTTCTCGAGGAACCTGATCGACGCCGCCCAGGTCGACATCGCCGGGAAGCGGCTCGCGCGCCATCTGGGGCCGATCGCCAGGGTCATCGCGAAGAAGACTCCGGGCAGGCCGACCGATCTGCGGGCCTACTACCGGCAGCTCGCCGAGAACATCGCCGATCCGGCGGACCGGGCGCGCTTCCTGAAGGATGCCGGGTACGAGAAGTAAGGCTTCAGGCCTTCAGCGCCGGCAGGAGCTCGAGCGCGTTGTCGCGCTCGATGGCGCGCAGCTCGTCGGGCCGGAACCGGAACTCCGTCAGACCGCCGATCTCCTCCGCGCCGTCGCGGAACGGAAAGTCGGTGCCGAACAGCACCTGCGAGGGCGTGACGATCTTCATCAGCGCCGCGAGCGCGCCCGAATGGTTCCCTTGCGCGGTGTCGTAGTGGAATTTCTTCAGCTCGTACATCACGCCTTTCGGCATCGCCTTCGCCGCCTTGTCCTTCATGTCGATCTCGTGCCGGACGAAGCGGCTGAGGAGGAACGGCATGGTGCCGCCGCTGTGCGAGAAGATCCAGCGGATGTCGGGGTAGCGCGAGGCGGTGCCGCTGAAGACCAGGCTCGCGATCGTGCGCGTGGTGTCGGTCGCGTACTCGATGACCGCCGGCGGCACGTCGTCCCGTATGTTCTTGCAGCACTCCGGCGAAAGCGGATGGGTGTAGATAACGGCCTTGCGCCGGTTGAGCTCCTCCCACACCGGCGCGAAGAGCGGATCGCCCAGGTACTTGTCCTGGTAGCTCGTCATCAGAGCGATTCCCGCCGCCTTGAGCGTGTCCAGCGCGTAGGCGATCTCCCTGAGCGATCCCTCGGTATCGAGCAGCGGGAGGGTGGCGAAGCTCGCGAAGCGGCCCTTGTGGTCGCGGGCGAGCTGCGCGCCGTATTCGTTCGAGGTGCGCGCGATCCGGCGCCCCTTCGCGACATCCGTGGTCACGGCGCTCGGCTGTATCAGCGACAGGACCGACAGCTCGATCCCGCTCTTGTCCATGTCCTCGAGCGACATCTGCGGCGACCATTTGAAGATCGACCCCGCACGGCGGCCGCCGGCTTCCTCCAGATAGCCCGGGTACGCCAGATGATGGTGGACGTCGATGCGGTAGGCTTTCGCGGCCGCCTGCGCCGCCAGTTCGCGCGGCAACATCGCCGCGGCGCCGAGCGCCGCGAGCCTGCCCAGAAATTCACGGCGTGGTGCGGACATCGCGCTTCTCCTCGTGTGAGTTTCCCTCGAAAAGTATCCTATCATGGTGCGCGCGCATGAAATCCCTGTCATACGCCTGGCTCGCAATCCTGCTCGCCGCTCCCGCGTGGGCGCAGGACCCGGCGCCGGCCTATCCGAGCCGCGCGATACGCGTCATCGTGCCCTTTCCCGCAGGCGGCGCTGCCGACGCGCTGCCGCGCATCGTCGCCGAGCGGCTCGCCACGAAATGGGGGCAGCCGGTCGTCGTCGAGAACCGGGTCGGCGCGAGCGGGTCGATCGGCGCCGAAGCCGTGTGGCGCGCCGAGCCCGACGGCTACACGCTGCTCGCGACGCCTCCCGCGCCGCTGGTGATCAACCCGAGCCTGTACGAGAAGCTCCCTTACGACCCGGCGCAGTTCGTTCCGGTAACCGTGATGGCGGCGATCCCGAGCGTGCTCCTCGTCAACGCTGCCAAGGTTCCCGCGAACACGCTCCAGGAATTCGTCGCCCTGGTGCGCGCCCATCCCGACAAGTTCAACTACGCCTCGCAGGGTGCGACCACCGTGTCCTTCCTCACCACCGAAATGTTCAAGACCGCGGCCGGGGGCCTGAAGATCACCCACGTCCCGTACAAGGGCACCGGACCGGGGCTCGCCGCGCTGCTCGCGGGCGAGGTGGAAGTCATGTTCGACAACCTCGGCGTGACCGTGCAGCACGTGCGCTCGGGCAGGCTGAAGGCCCTCGCGGTCGGCAGCGAGCGGCGCGTGGCCGCGCTTCCCGAGGTCCCGGCGATGGCGGAGTTCTATCCTGGCTTCATCTCGATTGCGTGGTTCAGCCTGTCGGCGCCGCCCAAGACGCCCCCCGCCATCGCCGCGAAGCTCTCGAAGACGATCGGCGGGATCCTGAAGCAGCCCGAAGTGGCGAAGCGGCTCGCCGATCTTTCGGCCGAGCCCATTGCCAGCACCCCGGAAGCGATGACCGCGCTCATGAGGGAGGACGCCGAGCGCTGGCGCGCGGTCATCCGCGCCGCCGGGGTCAAGCCCGAATGAGCGCCATGCTTCCGAGGGCTTTCGGACCTGGCCTTTGCGGTTATTTGTAGAAGACGTGGCCGCCGATTCGCGCGATCGCCTTCTTCGTCTTGGCCCAGTCGGGCTTGATGTACGTGGCGTGAAAGAACATCGCACCGTCCAGCATCGGGGGCTCGCGGCGGTAGTAGACGGCTTCCGCGATCTCCCAGGCCTGGAGCCACTGCTCTCCCGAGGGAGCGGGAAGCGTGTCGAACTCGGTCCACGAAAACGCGCTCACGTAGCGCCCGCGCAACGGGTCCCAGTTCTTCTGGTAGACGACGCCGCAGACCGAGTCGGGGTAGCGGCCCGAGGCCTTGCGGTTCATGGTCACTTCCGCCACTGCGCGCTGGCCGCGGACGGGCTCGCCGCGCGCCTCGAAGTAGATGTTGCGCGCGAGGCAGGCGAGGTTCCGCCGGTCGTCCTGGCGCGCGAACGTCGCGCGCAGACCGAGCGCGAAGCCCGCTCCGACCAGAACGAGCACCGCGACCAGGATCAGCGGCTCCTTGTCCGCGAGATACCAGGACAGGCGCAGGCTCTGCCAGCGCCTCGACAGCGCCCAGGCAACGGCGGAAAGGAACCCTGCGTGGGACAAGCTTGTGCGCATGGGACCTCGGCTCGAATAAGCCCGATACTTGGGCCTACACCCCGACCAAGCAAGTCCCTTGCCCGGCCGGCTAATGTGACTTAACCGTCGTTAGACCCCGACGCCCGGTCAAGGTTACACGAACTCCTACCGCCGAAAGCGCCGGGATTTCGCGGAGCCTGTGAAGTAGTTAATAAAACGGAGCCATGACTTTGGCATAGTCTGTCGCTTCCGCGGCGGCGGAAACGGGGGCGAACGGCATGAACACAACGCTGGTCATCAATTCCAAGGGGGGGTCCGGAAAGACTACGGTAACCACCAACCTCGCCAGCTTCTACGCCTCCCGTCAGGTCCCAACGACGATACTCGACTACGACCCGCAAGGGTCCAGCCTCAACTGGCTGGCACTGCACGACCGCTCCGGAACGAAGGTCTACGGCGCCAACGGCGCGCCCCAGAAGGGCGGGCGCATACGCGGTATCGAGATGCACGTGCCGGCCGAAACGTCCCAGCTGCTGATCGACGCTCCCGCCGGCGCGTCGGGGCTGCTTCTGCAGGAGATGCTGTCGCGCGCAAGCTGCATCGTCATTCCGGTCGCGCCCTCGGCCTTCGATATCTATGCCACCGCGAACTTCGTGAAGGAGCTGCTGCTGGTCGGCCGCATCCGAACCCGCAGCATACGGCTTGCCGTCGTGGCTAACCGCGTGCGCAGCGCGGCGCCCGTGTACCGTCCGCTCGAGCGGTTTCTCGGCTCGCTCGGCATGCCGTTCCTCACCCGGATCAGCGACTCCGAGGTGTACGTCAAGGCTGCCGAGAGCGGCCTGGGCGTCTTCGAGATGGACGAGTCGGCCGTGGCCGAGCGCGAGGAATTCATGCCGATCGTCGACTGGGTGGGCGGGCAGCGCGCGCCTGAAGCCGCAACCGCGAGGAAGGTCATCGACCTCACGCAGCCCCGCTGGACGGACAGGATACGCGTCCCGTTCAGCCGCCAGGGCCTCTCCAGCATCAGCGGCTCGACCTAGCAGCTCTCGGCGGCGAAGAGCGCCGGCAAGTCGGCCACGCTCGCGAGCAGGTGGGTGTGCGGCTCCGCCGCCATCCTCGAGCGCTCGTGCGCTCCGCTGAGAACACCGATGTTCCAGCGCACCCCGGCGCTATGCCCCGCCCGAAGGTCGAGCACCGTGTCGCCCACATTTGCGACGGCTTTCGCGTTGGCGACGCCCGTGAGTTGCATGCAGCGCAGGATCATGTCCGGCGCGGGACGGCCGCGCGCCACGTCGTCTCCGCACACGACCGCGTCCACGGTGTGCGCACTCCAGCCCAGCGCCTCAAGGAGCATGCGAGCGGTGTCGCGGTCGAACCCCGTGTTGAGCGCGACGCGGATCCCCCGTCCGCGCAGCCACCCGAACACGCTGGCCGCCCCTGGAATCTCCCGCACCGCCCCGCGATAGAGCCGCGCGAGATGCTCGCGGAACGACGCCAGCGCGCGCTCCGCCCTGCGCTCGCGGCCGGGACCCGGCGGCAGCAGGTCGAGGATCGCCTGGCGCTTGGACGCGCCGCGCACGTCGCGGATTGCGCCCGGGTGCAGGGCGATGCCGTGCTCGGCGAGCGCCGCGGTGAAGGCGTCCGGCACCTGGCCGTCGTCCACCACCGTGGTTCCGGCCATGTCGAAGACGAGGAGTCTAGGTCCGGGGATCGCTACAATATCGCCCATGTTGTCCGGCGTGAAGAGCTTGCTGAAGCGCTATCCGAGCCTCGTAGCCGCGTACCGTGACCTCCACTGGCGCCGCGTGGTTCTGGCGGACTGGCGCGACAACGTGCTCGGCGACCGTCTTTCTTCGGGGATGACGCCGCTCGGCTTTCATCTGGTGACCCGTAACCATCCGGCGAATCGCGCGATGCTGCAGGGCGCGTTCGAGCCGGAAGAGACGGCGGTTCTCCTCCAGCAATTCGCTCGGACGGACGTTTTCGTCGATGTAGGTGCCAATGTGGGGTACTACACGCTGCTCGCGCTGAAGCACGGCAAGCACGCTGTCGCCGTTGAGCCCCAGCGGCGCAACCTTCAATGCCTCTACGGGAGCCTGGAGGCGAACGGCTGGCAGGATCGCGCCGAGATCTTTCCCGTCGGCCTGGGGGCCCGACCCGGCATGGCGGCGCTGTACGGAGCCTCGGGGCCAAGCGCGTCCATCGTACGCGACTGGGCGAAGTACAGCTCCACATACCATCAGACCATTCCCGTGCTGACCCTGGACATCGTTCTCGCCGACCGCTTCGTCGACGCCGGGGTGTTCATCAAGATCGACGTCGAAGGCTACGAATACCAGGTTCTCCAAGGCGCGAGCCAGACCGCGCGCCGCCTGGAGCGCGCGGCATGGCTGGTGGAGATCTGCTTCGACGAATTCCACCCGTCGGGACGGAATCCCGACTTCGGGAACACTTTCGAGTGGTTCTGGAAGCACGGCTACCGCGCTCATACCGCGAACTCGGCGCGGACTCCGGTCCTGCCGCACGACGTCGAGCGCTGGAGCCGGGCCGGGGAATGCGATTCCGGCACCATCAACTACCTCTTCACAAAGCCCTGACGCGCTTCAGAGCGGGATCGCCAGCAGCGTGTCGACAGCGCGGCTGTCGATCACCACGATCTTTTCCTCGAGGCGCGGCTCCGGGACGAGCTGGATGCGATCGAGATAGCGCCCGCTCGCGAACAGGGTCGATTCCCCAGTGTGCATGATCCGCACGACCTGGAAATTCGACGTGGCGCGGGCGAGGGCCTTGTCGATCCGCTCGACCAGCACCGAGGACACGACGTGGCGATAACGCTGCGCCTCGTAAATGTTGGCGTGCCGCAGCGCGGAGACGCGGTCGCGCAGCATCGCGCGCGAGTCGGCGTAGATGATCGGCAGCGGCAGCCCGCGCTCGTGGTTCTCCGCCGTGGCGACGCGGTAGCGCCCGTTCTCGGCGAACAGCTCCGGCCACTCCTCCAGGCGCCCGTCGTCGAGCACGTGGACGTAGCGCGCCAGCAGGTTTTCGACCGTCAACTGTAGCTCGATGTCCATTCGAAGTCCGTCATATCAAAGCCCCATGTGCCTGCGGTACTGCTGCCACAGCCCGCGCACTGAGGTCTCGGTGACGCGCGACTCGTTCGATTCCACGCCCCTGCCGCCCATCTCGACGACCGAGGCGTGCGAGCCCGCGCCCTGCACGCCGCGCTGCACGAAGCCCGTGGCCGCGCCGTCTTCGAGCGAGATGTAACCCGATGGGCCGACGAGATTGGCCTGCTTCATGCGCCGCTCGATCATGCGCTCGTCGTCGCTCGCGTAGCCGAACGCGGTCCAGGCGAGCTCTGTCCGCGCGAGGCCCTTGGGCAGCACCTGGCGCACGGCCAGCGAGTTCATGATCTGCTGCAGAACGAACCCGGGGAAAACCGTGAGGATCTGCAGCGTGACGCCGTCGCCGAACTCGTCGACCGATTCGAGCATCTGCGGCGCCTCGAGGCGATATCCGCCCGACACCGAGCGCATGCCGGCGCGTTCGTACTCGTCGCCGCCCGCATCGGACTTCATCATGGTGAAGCTCACGTGGCTGCCGCCGTCGCCGCCGACGATCACGCCGCCCTTCTGCTCGAGGCGGTTCAGCCGGAAGGTCGAGAAGAACAGGTGCAGCAGGCTCGCGTGGTAGGTGTCCTTGACGTTCTCGAAGTAGAGCTTCCAGTTGCTGGGCAGGATCTGGCTGTAGCCGCCGAGCACGCGCACCGGCTCCTTCATCACGCGACGGATCCGCGCCGCGACCTCGGCGCCGACGTAGCGCTCGAAGGGTGGAGTCTCGTCGGACAGCGTCGCAAACAGCAGGCCGCAGAACACGGTCACGCGCAGTTTCCGCGGCGCCTGGCTCTCGGGACGGGCGTCCTCGGGCATGCCGCCCTGCCCCTTGATGCCGCGCCGGAACGCGACGCCGGTGAGATTGCCGCGCAGATCGTAGGTCCAGTTGTGGTAAACGCAGGCGATCTCCTTAGCGCTGCCGCGGTCCTTCAGGCACAGGAGAGCTCCGCGGTGGGCGCAGCGGTTCTCGAAGCAGTTGAGTGCCCCCTTCTCGTCGCGGGCCACCACCACGGGCATCTCGCCCACAAAGGTCGTCTTGAAATCGCCCGCGTTCGGCAGTTCCGCCTCCAGGCCGACGAAGTTCCAGGTCGCGCCACGGTACACTCGCTCCTGCTCGCGCGCGTAGACGGCTTCATCCTGGTAGACCCAGTAGGGGACGCGCGCGAGGCCTTCCGCGGGCCAGGCTCGGGATTCGGTGACTGCTGGCATGGTTCGACCGGCGGATTCTAACACCGTAAAATATTCCGAAGACCATGGAGAAAACAATGAGTTGTCGATTCCTGCTCGCCGCCGCATCGGCATTTGCGCTCACGCTCGCGCAGGCGCAGGATTATCCGTCGAGACCGATCAGGATCGTCGTGCCCTATCCTCCGGGCGGCAGCGCCGACCTCGTTCCGCGCGCCTTCGCCGACAGTCTGCAGGCGAAATGGGGGCAGCCGGTGCTGATCGAGAACCGGCCCGGCGCCGGTGGAAACATCGGCGCGGAGTCGGTCTACCGCTCCGATGCCGACGGCTACACGCTGCTCGCGACGCCGCCGGGACCGCTGGTGGTCAACCAGAACCTCTACCGCAAGCTCGGCTTCGATCCCGCGAAGTTCGTCCCGGTGAGCGTGCTCGCCGAGATCCCCAACGTGCTGCTCGTCAACCCCAAGCTTCCGGTCTACAGCGTGAAGGAGCTCATCGCCCACGCAAGAGCGAATCCGGACAAGCTCAACTACGGGTCGCAGGGCAGCGGAACGACCTCGCATCTCACCGCGGAAGCGTTCAAGGCGGCGGCCGGGCTGAGGATCACGCACGTCCCTTACAAGGGCTCGGCACCGGCGATGGCGGCCCTGCTCGGCGGCGAGATCGATCTCATGTTCGACAACCTCGGCGTCACGCTGCAGCAGGTGAAGAGCGGCGGCCTGCGCGCACTCGCGGTGTGCAGCGAGAACCGCGTGGACTCGCTCCCGGCCGTGCCCGCGATGTCCGAGACGCTGCCCGGCTTCGTGTCGGCGACCTGGGTCGGAGTGGTGGCGCCGCCGGGCACGCCTTCGGCCGTCGCCGAGAAGCTCTCGGCCGCGCTCGACGAAGCGCTCCGCTCTCCCGAGGTGCGCAGGCGCCTCTCGGGGCTTTCAGCGGAGCCGGTGGGCGGCACGCCGGCGCGGATGGCGACGTTCATGAAGCTCGAGGAGCAGCGCTGGAAGCGCGTAATCGAAACCGCGAAGGTGCAGGTGGAGTGATGGTCCTCCCGCGCATCGCCATCGCCACGGGCGACCCCGCCGGCATCGGCCCGGAGATCGCGCTCAAGGCGGCGCTCGATCCGCGGGTGAGGGAGGTCTGCCGGCCGCTGCTGGTCGGCGACCGCGGTGCCCTGCTGGCCCACGCCAAGGCCTGCGGCCTCGCTCCCGACATCCGGTCGGTGACGCGCGTTGCCGGCTCGAGCTGGGAGAACGGCGCGCTGAACCTCATCGAGCGCAGGCAATTCGAGCCGGGCGAGCTGCATATCGGCGCGATCGCGGCGCCGCACGGCGAGGCGGCACTCGACTCCGCCAAGGCGGCGATCGACGCAGCGCTCGCGGGCGAGGTGGACGCGGTGCTCGCGGCACCGCAGACCGAGAGCGCGATCAAGCTCGCGGGCATCGAGTTCGACGGCTATCCCGGTTTCGTCGCGCGCTGCGCGGGCGTGCCTCCCGAGGACGCCTTTCTCATGATCTGCTTCGACTCGCGGGGGACGGAAATGCGCATCGCCCACGCCACGCTGCACGCGAGCCTGCGGCACGCGATCGATCTCGTCACGCGCAGCCGGGTTCTGAACGCGATCCGATCGACCGACTCGGCGCTGCGGCGCCTGGGCGTCGCCTCTCCGCTCATCGCCGTCTCGGGCCTCAACCCCCACGCGGGCGAAGGGGGCCTCTTCGGCGACGAGGAGCGCGCGGTCATCGGCCCTGCGATCTCGGACGCGCAGAAGGGCGGCGTCGCCGCCGAAGGCCCATTCGCCGCCGACACCATGTTCCTGAAGGAGGGCTACGATGCTTTCGTAGTCATGGTCCACGACCAGGGGCACATCGTGGCGAAGACGCACGCCCCCGCTGGCGCCGCCGCGCTCACCATCGGCACGCCGGTGCTGTTCTCCTCGGTCGCGCATGGCAGCGCGCTCGACATCGCCGGAAAGAACCGTGCGGATCCGGGCGCGATGATCGCCGCGATCCGGCGCCTCGCCGGCGCCTCGCGGAGCTAGCGGCCGCGGATGGAGAGCGGACTCACCCTCGCCACGCTTCAGAGCATGAAGCGCGACGGCCGCAAGATCGTCGGCGTCGTCGCCTGGGACTTCCAAATCGCGCAGATCGCCGACCGCGCCGGCGTGGACCTGATATCCGTCGGCGACTCGGTCGGAGTCAACCTCTGGGGACGCGAAGCGGATGCGGCGGTCAGCGTCGACGAGATGCTGATTTGCTGCAAGGCCGTTCGCCGCGGCGCCCGGCGCGCCATGGTGAGCTGCGATGTCCCGGCGCGCGCCGACCCGGTGCGCGCGGCACGGCGATTGGCCGAGGAAGGCGGCGCCGCCATGGTGAAAGTGCTCGGCGATCCGGATGTCGTGCGCGCGGTCGTCGCCGCGGGAGTGCCGGTGTTCGCCGAATTTCACGGCGGGAACATCCCGGTCGACGGCCTGGTGGATCGGGCCAGGCGCCTAGAAGAGGCCGGCGCCTCGCTGCTCGATTTCAGGCACTCGGGTCCCGTCGCCGGTCCCGCGGTCGTCCGCGCAGTCTCGATTCCCGTGATCGGCGGCCTGGGCGGCGGGCCGTGGCTCGACGGGCGGGTGCGACTGGCGCACACCGCGATCGGCTATGCAACGAAGTGGATCGACTCGGAGGCGGAGACCTACGGCAACGCCGCCAAGGTCAGCCTTGAAGCCTTGCGCGCCCTGATTGAGGACGTGCGCGCGGGACGCCAGATCAAGGGCGGGTGACCATCCCTCAGCAGCAGCCGCATTCAAACTCGCCAAGGACCGCCAAGGCGCCCATGAACCACGCCGGCGGCAGGTCGTCGGCGACGACCTTCAGCAAGGGCTTGAACACCTTGAGCTGGTAGCGCTGCTCCGCGATCCAGAACACGACGAGCGTCTCGACCGGCGGGCAGCCGGGTACCGCGCACGCGATTTCCCACGCATGGACCTGCGCATCGGCAGCGAGCCTGAAGCGCGCGCGCGTCCACGCCTCGATGCGCTCGAGCGCCTCGGCGCGCTCTAGGGATTTCGCGGACGCTCGCAGCACCGCGTCAGCCTACCAGATGCATGAGAGAATCGCGGCGATGGCACACTTCGAGAAATTCCTTCTCGCCGGCGTCATGGGCTGGCCGGTGATGCATTCGCGCTCGCCGATGTTCCACAACTACTGGTTCAAGAAGCACGGACTGGCCGGAACCTACGTGCCGCTCGCCATCCGCCCCGAGCATCTCGCAGGCGCCCTGCGCGGCCTGCACCCGCTGGGCTTCGCCGGCGTCAACGTCACCATCCCGCACAAGCAGGAGGCGATGAAGATCGTGCACGAGGTCGACGCCCTGGCCAGGGCCATCGGCGCGGTGAGCTGCATCACCGTGAAGCCCGACGGCTCGCTCGCCGGCACCAACAACGACTGCTACGGGTTCATCCACGCAGTGAAGCAGGAGCACCCCGGATGGCGCGCCGACGCGGGACCCGCCGTCGTCATCGGCGCGGGCGGCGGGTCGCGTGCGGTGTGCTACGGGCTCGCGCAGGAGGGCGCGCGCGAGATCCGCCTGGTCAACCGCACGTTCGAGCGCGCGCAGGAGATCGCGCGGACGTTCGGCGGGCCGATCGAGGCGCTGCGCTGGGAGGCGCGCCACGACGCGCTCGAAGGGGCGGCGATGGTGGTCAACACGACCAGCCAGGGCATGGTCGGCAATGCCGCACTCGACCTCAAGCTCGACAAGCTGCCGAGAAGCGCCCTCGCCGCCGACATCGTCTATATCCCGCTCGAAACGCCGTTTCTCGCCGGCGCGCGGGCGCGCGGCAATCGCACCATCAACGGCCTGGGCATGCTGCTCAACCAGGGGCGCCCTGCGTGGAAGGCGTGGTTCGGGATCGAGCCGGAAGTTACCGCGGAATTGCGGGCGATGGTCGAGAAGACGATCTGAGACGCGCCTCCACCTCGCGACCCGAGAGAGAGTCAGTGAACTAGTGCCCGCCTGACTCCCCATCACGCCGGTCGGTCAGCATAGGCCGAGTAGAGAAGATCGAAGACCTTGCCCCCCTCCGTGACGGCTTCGCCGTCGCTGCGCGCTTGCGCCTTGATTCCCCTGAGCACGGTCTCCAGACCCTTGGCGTCGGCCACCGGAATTCCGCCGACATCGAGGAAGTGGACGGCGTGGCCGATGGACGCAAGCGCCGGGTCGCCGTCGAGGCCGAAACTGCCGAGCAGCACTTCGAACGTCACGCGACCCCCGACGTGCGTGAACTCGGCGCCGTCGAAATCGAAGCCGACGGCTCCTCTCGGAAGGTCGCGCGGGCCATCGATCCACTGGAATCTCGCCTTCTTGTCGACAAAGCGCCGGATCAGCCAGGCGCTTGCCAAGCGATCGACCCATAGGTCCTTGCGCGTCGCCCAAGCGCGGTTGCGGTATTTGGCGGGATCGACACGGCGCAATCTTCCTGTCGAGGAGCGCGGTTCCCCCGGCGAAGAAATCATTTGCGCCTCGCTCTCGAGCGACGACATCGCCTCCTTCGCCTGCAGCTGCGCCTGACCGGGATAGAAATCGATTGCCGCCAGGTCTGCGAACGAGCGGCGCAGACGCTGCACGAGCGTGTGGGTCTTCCGCTTGCCGAGCCGTCGCAGAGCGGTCCTCGCCGCGCTCGCCCTGGCAAGCAAGGCCGCGTATTCCTCACCGCGGTCGAACAACTTGCGGACGTGCTCGAGATGCTCCGGGTTCTTGAAACTCAATTGCACGGTCATCGCGAAGCCGCCGGCGGCCTTGATCTCCGCCTCCGCGTCGGCCAGCGCCGCCGCCCCGGGAGCCTCTGCCGGCAGGAGATAGACGCCGTCTCGCAGGATGCCGCAACCGCTGTTCTTCAGCCCCCGCCACACCCGCATGCGCAGGGTCGAGTTCCCGGTGGGCAGGCTGGTCAGGAGGGCGAAGAACATTGTTGTTGACATTATCACAACATTGTTATATCGTCACGCTCATTGTAAGCCCGCCAGCCCTCCGCGCCGGCGCGGCTGGCCGGGTCCTCGCAGACACCCGGTACCACAAGACGCCTCCGTCTCAAGCGCTGCTCCGACACCCCGTTGGGGAAGGAGTACGTGTCATGAGCAACGGAATCATCGCTAGGTCTCCGCTCGTTTTGGTCGCGGAACTGCAGTCGGCCATCCTGGAAAGCCGTCCGCCGCTCGTCATCGACGTGCGAGCGCATGCCTCCTTCCAAGGCGCTACCGAGCTGATCGGGGGAGCGCTCTGGCGTGATCCCGAGCGCGTTTCAGAGTGGGCATCCGAGCTGCCGCGCGCGAGCCGCGTTGTCGTGTACTGCACGCATGGGGGCGAGGTCAGCCAAGGCGTCGCAAGAGCGCTGCGCGAGAGCGGCCTCGCCGCGCAGTACCTCCAGGGCGGCATCGAGGACTGGAAAGCGGCACGCGGCGAGCTCGACCGCAAGCCCGCGCTCGCCAACACGCGCTGGGTGACTCGCGAGCGCCCGAAGATCGACCGCATCGCGTGCCCCTGGCTGCTCGCGCGCTTCGTCGATCCCGAGGCGGAGTTCCTCTACGTGCCGACGAAGGACGTGCTCGACACCGCCAAGGGGCGCGACGCCATCCCGTACGACGTGCCCGACGTGCGCTTCACCCACGAGGGTGAACGCTGCAGCTTCGACGCGCTCCTCAGGCACTTCCATCTGTGCGATCCCGCACTCGGGCAGCTCGCAACGATCGTGCGCGGAGCGGACACCGCGCGCCTGGACCTCGCGCCGCAGGCGAGCGGCCTCGCCGCGATCTCGGTCGGCCTCTCGCGCAAGTACGCCGACGACCACGAGATGCTCAAGCATGGGATGGTGATGTACGACGCGCTCTACGCTTGGTGCAAGGGCGGCCAGGACGAGGTGCACACCTGGAACCCGGCCGCGTACCGCTAGGAGACCACGATGAACGACAGGAACCAAAGGCTCCTCCAAGTGGCAGGCGCTTTTCTCAAGATCGGCACCGTCGGATTCGGAGCGCCGGCGATCTGGGGGCTGATCCAGGCCGAGGTGCAGGAGCGGCGCGCGTGGATCACGAAGGAGCGCTACCTCGAGGGGCTTGCGCTGGTGCAGACGCTCCCGGGCGCACCGGCCGTGCAGATGTGCATCTTCGCCGGCCACCAGCGCGCCGGCTGGTGGGGCGGCCTCGTCGGCGGCCTCGCCTTCACCGTTCCCGCCTTCGCGATCATGCTCGCGCTCACCGCGCTGTATTCCTCGTACGGCGCGGTGCCGGTGCTGCGCGACGCGCTCTACGGCCTCGGACCGGTCGTGCTCGGCATCTTCATCGCGACGGCGTACCGGCTCGGGCGGAACGCGATCGTCGACCGCGCCTCGATCGCCGTCGCGATCGCCGCGGCGGCCGCGGTGACCTGGCTGGGCGTGGCCGGCACGCTGCTCCTCGCAGGCTGCGCCGGCGTCGCCCTGCACCACTCGCGGCGCGCGGGCCTGCTCGCAGCGCTCGCCACCGCGATCCTCGTCGCCGCCGAGCGCCTTGTCGAGCCCATGCTCGCCGGCATGGGAGGAGTGGGAAGTCCAGGCGCCGCGCACGGAGTCTGGGACGTCGGTGTGTTCTTCCTGAAGGTCGGCGCGGTGACCTTCGGCGGCGGCCTCTCGATCATCGCCTTCATCCAGGAC
>DASSQD010000090.1:0-41641 GCA_035702665.1 Burkholderiales bacterium | reverse complement strand
CCGGCACTTTGAAGTAGTCCTTCGACAGCACCGCCAGGTCCGCGAGCTTTCCGACTTCCAGCGAGCCGCGGTCTTTCTCCGCGAACGCGAGCCACGCGCTGCCCTGCGTATACATCCGCAGGGCGTTGACGCGCGTCGGCGGTTCTTCCGGCACGCGCCACGTCTGGCCGCCGACGGTCTTTCCGTCGAGCATCCAGCGCAGCGCGACCCAGGGGTTGTAGCTCATGACGCGATGCGCGTCGGTCCCGGCGCCGACGTGGACGCCGATGTACAGGGCGCTGTTGATGCGCGGGATGCGCTTCATCGCTTCGGCGCCCTTTTCCTTGAGCTGCTGCTCGCCCTCGAAGTAGCCCGCGTCCTGGAGCGCCCAGCCGACGCCGAGCGACTTCATGCGCTTCAAGGTCGCCTCGGACGCGTCCTCGAGGTGCACCAGGGTCCAGCGCAGGTCGCGGATCGGGTATTCGCCGTTGACGCGCTCGAAGATGTCGAGCACCAGTCCTGCGGACTGGTCGTTGTGCCAGTGGATGTTGAGCGACATGCGCTGCGACGCCGCCCATCTGCAGATATCGGTGAACTGCGCCCGCGCGGCTTCGCTCGGGTTGTCGTTGTTGTACACGCCCCAGGCGACGTTCTCGCCGATGCCGTTGAAGCGCAGCATCGAGTCACCGAAGCCCATCGGCAGAAGCTGCGTCAGGTTCTTGTAGTCGTCCAGCTCCCTGCCTCTGCCCTGAGCGAAGATGGTATAGGCGACGCGCAGCGACAGGTCGCCGTCCTTCCAGAGGGTGAACAGCGCCTGGTAGTCGGGCGGCGACATGCCGAAGCCGCCCGGATCGATGACGCCGGTGAGGCCGAGGCGGTTGAGCTCGCGGAAGAACGCCTTCGTGCCCTCGACCTGCTCGGCGAAGGAGGGCTTCGGCAGCCGCGCGAAGAGCCCGGTGATGGTGGGCGTGTTGCCGGTGATGCCTCCGGTGAGCGCTCCGCGCTCGTCTCGATCGAGCTTCCCCGCGGGCGGGACGTCCTTGTCTTCCTTGATGCCGAGAGCCTCGAAGCCCTTCGGGTTGAGCATCGCCCAGCGGTAGAAGAGCTGGATGTATACGGGGTGGTCTCCGCCGGCCTCGGCGAGCTCGGCTTGAGTCGGGGTGCGCTTCTCGGCGAACTGCTCCGGCGTCCAGCCGCCGGCGACGATCAGCCAGTCGCCGGGCTTTCTGGTCTTGGCGGCGTCGCGGAGTCTTGCAAGCGCCTCCGGAACGCTGCGCGTTCCTATCCAGTTCACCTCGGTGGAAAAAGAGAGCGCCGCGCGGATCGCGTGCATGTGCGAGTCGATCAGGCCGGGAATCACGGTGCGGCCGTGCAGGTCGATCACGCGGGTCTGCCGGGTGATCAGCGTCTTCATCTTCGCGAAGTTTCCGACCGCGACGATGCGCTCGCCGCGGATCGCGAGCGCCTCGGCGAACGTGGCCTTCGAATCGAGCGTCTGGATCCGGCCGTTGACCAGGACGACGTCGGCGGATTGAGCCCAAACGCCGAATGAGACGGACGCGCTGGCGAACACGCAGGCCAGCCACAGCATCCGCTTCATGGGACCCCTCCCCGTTTTCGAGCCGTGCCCGCATCCTAACCCGGCGCTCCCGACCGCGTAAGTCGGGAAAACCCTACATGCCCGGCACGGTAGAATCCCGCGTCCATGGTCCGCCAGCAGATCCGCTTCTGCACCGCCGCCGACGGCGTGCGCATCGCCTACGCGACCGCGGGCGAGGGCCCGCCGCTCGTCAAGGCGGCGAACTGGCTGAACCACCTCGAGTACGACTGGCAGAGCCCGGTGTGGCGGCGCTGGCTCGAGGAAATCTCGCGCCATCACACCCTCGTCCGCTACGACGAGCGCGGCACCGGGCTGTCCGACTGGGAGGTCGCCGACCTCTCGTTCGAGGCCTGGGTGCGCGACCTGGAGACGGTGGTCGACGCGGTCGGCCTGGAGCGCTTCCCGCTGCTCGGATCGTCGCAGGGCGCGCCGATCGCCATCGCCTACGCGGTGCGCCACCCCGAGCGCGTCAGCCACCTCGTCCTGCACGGCGCCTACGCGCGCGGCTGGCTCAGGCGCAACCCCTCGCCCGCGCAGCGCGACGAGGCCGAGACCATGATCAAGCTCGCCGAGCTCGGCTGGGGCAAGGACAACCCCGCGTGGCGGCAGTTCTTCACCACGCAGTTCATCCCCGGCGGCACGCGCGAGCAGCACGAGTGGTGGAACGAGCTGGAGCGCGTGTCCACCTCGCCCGCGATCGCGGCGCGCTTCCTGCGCGTGCTGAACGAGATCGACGTCACCGACCTCGCGCCCCGGGTTGCGTGCCCGACGCTGGTGTTCCACTCGCGCGAGGACGCGCGCGTGCCCTTCGCCGAAGGCAGGCTCGTCGCGGGGCTCATCCCGGGGGCGCGCTTCGTGCCGCTGGAGAGCCGCAACCACGTCGTGCTCGAGCACGAGAGCGAGTGGCGGCGCTGGCTCGAGGAGATGCGCGCCTTCCTCCCCTCGGGCCCGGCCGGCGGCGCCGCGTTTACCGGCCTCACGCCGCGCGAGCGCGAGCTGGTCGAGCTGGTCGCGCGCGGGCTGGACAACGCGCAGTGCGCGGCGCACCTGGAGCTGTCGGAGAAGACCGTGCGCAACCACGTCACGAGCCTCTACGCCAAGCTCGAGGTCGAGAACCGCGCGCGGCTGATCGTGCTCGCGCGCGAGGCCGGATTCGGACGCGCGGCGTAGCCGAAGGGCGTTTGTCCCGGCTCCCGCGCCGGACAAGGCCCGTTCCCGGCCCCGCCCGGGACTTCCGCCCCTGGTTCTGAACCTTCGCCGGCGCGATCCTCGATGCGCATCGATCCGATGCCTTCCGAAGGAGAGCGACATGAGCACGGCCACCGCGGCGCCCGCCGCCGTTTTCGATCCGATCCGGTACAAGAACACCACGCGCGAGCAGTGGGACTCCGCCGCCGGCGCCTGGCACCGCTGGGCACCCCTGCTCGCCGACTGGCTGGGCGAGTCGACGCGCCTGATGCTGGATCTCGCGCGCATCGAGTCCGGGTGCAGCGTCCTCGACGTCGCCGCGGGCGCGGGCGAGCAGAGCGTCGCCGCGGCGAAGCGCGTCGGCCCCGCAGGCCGCGTGCTCGCCACCGACATCTCGCCGCGCATCCTGGAATTCGCGCAGGAGGCGGCGCGCGACGCCGGCCTCGCGAACATCGAGACGCGCGCCCTGGACGGCGAGAACCTCGAGCTGCCCGAAGGCTCGTTCGACGCGGCGATCTCGCGCGTCGGCCTGATCTACTTCCCGGACCAGCACAAAGCCCTCACCGGCATGCGCCGCGCGCTGAAGGCCGGCGGCCGCGTCGCCGCGATCACCTACTCGACGCCGGAGAACAACCGGTTCTTCTCGATCCCGGTCTCGGTCATCCGGCGCCGCGCGCAGCTGCCGCCGCCGCTCCCCGGCCAGCCCGGACCTTTCAGCCTGGGCGCGCCCGGCGCGATCGAGGCCGCGTTCGGGCGCGCGGGATTCCGCGACGTGCACGTGCGCAAGGTGGATTCGCCGCTCAGGGTCGCCTCGGCCAAGGATTGCGTGCGCTTCGAGCGTGAATCGTTCGGCGCGCTCCACCAGATGCTCGCGGGCATGCCCGAGGCCGAGCGCCCGTCCGTGTGGCAGGAGATCGAGCGCGAGCTCGCTCAGTTCGAAGGCCCCGGCGGCTTCACCGGGCCCTGCGAGATGCTGGTCGCGGTCGGCGTGAAGTAGACCGGCCGGGCCCTCCCCGGGCCCGGCGTCTCCTTCCCGGGGACAATCGTGTATTTTGTCGGGCACGCATGCCGAATCGGGGAAGGTAGCAGTGGCCGGAAGGCAAGGATTTCGCGCCTTGGGTGCGGCGCTCGTTCTCGCCTGCGCGCTTCCGGCGCAGGCCGCCGAGACCCGGCCGCCGCAGGAGTCGCGCTCGCTCCTCTGGGCCGGCTTCGACGTCGGCTACGCCTCGGTCGCGCGCTCTTACTCGGTCACCTCCGACACCCGCGACGGCAAGTTCACGTTTGCGCTCCGCGGCGGAATCCAGATCGATCCGCGGCTGCTCGTCGGCGTCGAGTTCGGCGGCTGGACCCTCCAGTCCGGCAACAACCAGGATCCCGCGACGGGCGAAGCGATCGGCACGCGCTTCCTCGTCGTGCAGGTCTATCCGCTCGCGCACTCGGCGTTCTTCGTCCGCGGCGGCGGCGGGCGCGTCGTCTACTCGAACAACCGCCCGGGCGAGAGCGGCGCGAGCGGCACGGGCGGCATCGTCGGGATCGGCTACGACTTCGGCGTGAAGCGGCGCGACGGCGAGCACACCGCGTTCTACATCACGCCCTCGCTCGATTACTCCGCCGGCAGCTACTCGGGCGCGACCTCGCCGCCGGGCGTGGTGCAGGACCAGCGCTACCGCGCGCTCTCGGCGAGGATCGGGCTGACGTTCCGCTAAAGGCGCCCCCGGGCCCCGGGGCGCGAATGCGGGTATACCTTACGGCGCCTGAGGGTATACCTGGGCGCGAGCGGCGAATATCCGGGAATACAAGCTCCCCCGCTGGCGTTTCCCCTTGTAACAGGCGTTAAATAGGGCAGGATTGGAAGGCGAGGGCCCTCCAGGGCCCCGACTTACGGAAGGGAAGATGATGCCCGGCAGCCGGATCGCGCGCAGCATCCGGACTCGAATCGCCCCGCTGGACGCCGCGATCGTCGCGTGCTGCTGCGCGCTCATCGGCCTCCTGTGGGGGGTGGTGCTGTTCGAGCAGCGGGGCGCGCGCGAGGACGCGATCGCCGCCGCCTACAGCGCGAACTCCAACCTCGCCATCGCCTTCGAGGAGCAGACGGCGCGCGCGCTGCACGGCATCGACCAGGCGCTGAACCTGGTCAAGCGCGAGTACCAGCGCGAGGGCCGGCGGCTCGACCTCGCGAAGCTGATCGAGTCGGCCGGGATCGACACCCGCCTCGTCAGCTCGATCGGCGTGATCGACGAGCGCGGCGACCGGGTGTTCAACAGCGTTAGCTCGCAGGGCGTCAACGTCGCCGACCGCGAGCCCTTCCTCCACCACCGCGACCACGCCGGCAACGACCTGTACATCGGCGCGCCGGTGGTCGGGCGCGTGAGCGGGAGGTGGACGATCCGGGTGACGCGCCGCATCGACAAGCCCGGCGGCGGCTTCGGCGGCATCGTGGGCGCAGCGGTCGACCCGACGTACTTCACCAGCTTCTACGCCAAGGCGAACATCGGCGAGGTCGGCGCCATCATCCTCGCGCGGCAGGACGGCACCGGGCTCGTGCGCCGGAGCGGCCAGTCCTACGCGTTCGGCGAGGACATGAGGAACAGCCGGCTCATCCAGGAGTTCGCCAGGCAGCCCGCCGGCACTTTCGTCGGTCGGGGACGCGTCGACGGCGTGCAGCGCCTGTTCGCCTACCGCAGGCTCGAGGACTACCCGCTCGTCGTCGCGGTCGGAACCTCGGAGGCCGAAGCCCTGCGCGCCTTCAAGGAGGACCAGCGCAGCGACGCCCTGATGACCTCGCTCGGCAGCGCCTTCATCGTCGCGCTGGGGACCTGGCTGTCGGTGGCGCTCGCGCGGCAGCGGCGCGCGGCAGCGGCGCTCGCCGCGAAGGACGCCCAGCTGCGCGCGACCGTCGACCAGGTGGCGGTCGGCATCGCGCGCACCGCGCCCGACGGCCGCTTCCTCGAGGTGAACCAGACGCTGTGCCGCATGCTCGGCTACAGCGAGGAGGAGCTGCTCGCGCGCGGCTTTCCCGAGATCACCCACGCCGAGGACGTCGCGACGAGCGTGCAGCTGCGCGAGCGCCTGTACGGCGGAGACGTCGGCTCGGGGACGCTGGAGAAGCGCTACCTGCGGCGCGACGGCAGCGTGATGTGGGCCGAGGCGGCGCTGACCGTGGTGCAGGGCAAGGGCGGCGCCACCGCCTACGTCGTCGCCGTCATCCAGGACGTGACCGCGCGCAAGAGCGCCGAGCGGCGCGCCGAGCGGCTCAACGCGTTCTACGGCGCGCTCTCGCACACCAACCAGGCGATCGTGCGCATGCGCGAGCCCGAGGCGCTCTACCGCGAGATCTGCAGGCTGTGCGTCGAGTTCGGCCACGTCAGGATGGCGCTCATCGCCGTGGCGCAGGGCGAGCGGATCGTGCCGGTGGCCTGGGCGGGCCCCGCGGAGACCTATGTCGCCGGCCTCGACATGCGCACCTCCGCTTCCGTCCCCGAGGGCCGCGGGCCCGCCGGCACGGCGCTGCGCGAGGGCCGTCCCTACATCTGCAACGACTTCCTCGCCGACCCCGCGACGCTGCCCTGGCGCGGCCGCGCCGAGCGCTCCGGGGTGCGCTCCTCGGCGGTGTTCCCGATCCGGCGCGGCGGCCGCGCCATCGGCGTGCTCAACCTGTACGACGCGGAGCCCGGCGTCTTCGACGCCGAGCTGGTCGCGCTGCTGGAGGAGATGGCGACCGACATCTCCTTCGCCCTCGACAACTTCGACCGCGAGGCGGCGCTCGAGGAGTCCGGAGAGCGCTTCCGCAGCCTGGTCGAGTCGGCGATGGACGCGATCGTCACCGTCGGCGAGGACCAGCGCATCGTGCAGTTCAACGCCGCCGCGTCGGCGCTGTTCCAGGTGCCCTCGGCCGACGCGGCCGGCATGCCGCTCGAGCGCCTGATCCCGGAGCGCTTCCGCGCCACGCACGCCCTGCACCTGCGCCGCTTCGGCCAGAGCGGCGAGGCGAGCCGCCGCATGGGCGAGACCGCGGAGCTGTTCGCGCTGCGCGCCGACGGCAGCGAGGTCCCCATCGAGGCGTCCGTGTCCCGCTCGCTCGCCGGCGGGGTGCCGCAGTACACCGTGATCCTGCGCGACATCACCGCGCGCAAGCTGTTCGAGTCGCGCATCGAGTACCTCGCCACGCACGACGGACTCACCGACCTGCCCAACCGCAACCTGATCCGCGACCGCATCGCGCAGGCGATCGGCCACGCGCGCCGCGCCGGCACCCACCTCGCGCTGATGTTCGTCGACCTGGACCGCTTCAAAGTGGTGAACGACGGCTTCGGCCATCCCTTCGGCGACCGGCTGCTGAAGGCCGCCGGAGAGCGGTTCCAGACGGCGCTGCGCGAGGACGACACGGTGGCGCGCCTGGGCGGCGACGAGTTCCTGATCCTGCTCACGGACCTGCAGCGCACCGGCGACGTCTACATCGTGGCGCAGAAGATCCTCGACGCGCTCGAGCGCCCGTTCGCGCTCGAGGGGCGGGAGGTCCACCTGAGCGCGAGCATCGGCGTCAGCCTCTACCCGCAGGACGGGGAGGACTTCGACGCGCTGCTCGGCCACGCCGACGTCGCCATGTACCGGGCGAAGGATCTCGGGCGCGGCACCTACCAGTTCTTCACCCCGGCGATGAGCGCCGGCCTGAAGCAGCGCGTGGAGCGCGAGGCGCAGCTGCGGCACGCGCTCGAGCGGGGCGAGCTGCAGCTCGCGTACCAGCCCAAGGTCGATCTCGCCTCGGGCGCGATCTCGGGAGCGGAGGTGCTGCTGCACTGGAGCCACCCCGAGCTGGGGATAGTGACCCCCGCGAACTTCATTCCGCTCGCCGAGGAGACCGGGCTCATCGTGCCGATCGGCGAATGGGTGCTGCGCTCGGCCTGCGCGCAGGCGAAGGCCTGGATGGACGCGGGCCTGCCGCCGGTCGCGATGGCGGTGAACCTCTCGGCGCGCCAGTTCCTGCACCACGACATCGTGGCGCTGGTCGAGTCGGCGCTGGAGAGAACCGGGCTTCCGCCGGGTCAGCTCGAGCTCGAGCTGACCGAGACCCTGATCGCGCGCGACGTCGAGAAGGTCGCCGCCACCATCCAGCGGCTGCACTCCGCGGGCGTGCGCTTCTCGATCGACGACTTCGGCACGGGCTACTCGAACCTGTCGCAGCTCCAGCGCTTCCGCGTCGACCGGCTCAAGATCGACCAGACCTTCGTGCGCAACCTGAACGCCAGCCGCAACGACGCCGCCATCGCGCTCGCGATCATCTCGCTCGCGCGCGCCCTCGACCTCAAGGTGATCGCGGAAGGCGTGGAGACGGCCGAGCAATGCGCCTTCCTGCGCAAGAACGGCTGCGACGAGATCCAGGGCTACTATTTCAGCCGGCCGGTGCCCGCCGAGGCGTTCGCCGAGATGCTGCGCTCGGGCAAGCGCCTCGCCCGGCCGGGCGCCAAGCGCGAGGCGGCGTCGCCCCTGCGCTAGAAGTCGATCGTCCGGTCCTGCACGCTCTCCGCTACGCCTTCCCCTAGCTCACGGCGAGAGGCTTGGCGACCATCAGCCAGGTGATCGCGATCACCGCGGCGAAGGCCGGGACGCCGAGCGCGACCCACCAGCGGAACAGGCGGTGGAAGGAACCGGGCAGCGCCTCGACGGAAGCGGCGCCTTGCGCCGCGCGCGACAGCAGCACTTGTATCCGCAGCACCGGGATCCAGCAGAATCCGGCGAGGACGAAAAGCGCCCACACCGCCGCCGTCCACGCGGAGAGCTGCGGCCAGCCGAGCCGCTCGACGAGCAGCGCCCCGCTCGCGGCCTGGAACGCCACCGCCGGCGCGGTGAAGCAGGCGTCCGCCACGACCGTGTAGCGCATCACCAGCCGCAGCGCGCCGATGTCGCGCGCGCGAATCGCGGCGCGGCTGCCGAACCAGGTGAAGAAGGCGATGCCGAGGCCGGTGCCGAAGATGATTGCGGCGGAGAGGACGTGCGCGGTCTTCCACAAGGCGGGCACGCCCGAATCTTAGCGCTTCCGGCTTCGCGAATATCAGTTGATGAATCGCGATAACCAAAGCGAATGCGAGGGTACGGGCTGTCCTGAGCGGCTGCCTCACTGCGCCGCGAGGGCGCGCTCGATGCGCTTCGCGGTCGCCGGGTGGGTGGAGAAGTAGCCGGCCCGCTCGCCGCCCGAGCGCTTCGCCTGGTCCTTCTCGAGGAGCAAGAGCGCGTCGGCGAAGGCCCTGGGCGAGACGCCGACCTGCTTCAGCCGCGCGAACGCGTACTCGTCGGCCTCGGTCTCGAAGTCGCGCGAGTAGCCGTTCTGCAGGAGCGTCATCGGCAGCGCCGTAGCGAGACCCACGACCGAGGTCGCGTCGCCGAAGACCGCGAAGGCGAGCGCAGCGAGCCCGGCGGCCTGCAGCCCCATGCGCAGGCCGTGACGGTTGTGCACGTGCCCGACTTCGTGCGCGAGAACCGCTTCGACCTGGTCGTCGTTCCGGGCGAGCTTCACCAGCGCGTCGGTGATCACGACCGTGCCTCCGGGCAGAGCGAAGGCGTTCGCGCCGATCCTGCGGCAGTCGCGCGGCAGCACGCGGTAGACGTAGCCGTCGTCGAGCCCCGAGGTCAGCCGGGCGAACCGCTCGCGCACCGCCTCCTGCCGCCCGGGCGGCAGCGCGCTCGGCCCGCACAGCTTCCCTTCGAAGAACTCGAGCGTCTGCGCGCCCAGCTCTGCTTCCACCGCTTTGGGCACGAAGGCCGCGGCGAGCTTCGCCGCGCGCGGCAGGCCGTCGACGACGCCCCACCAGGAGAATGCCGCGACGAGGGCGAGGGCCGCGAGCGCGTAGGGCCACCGGCTCTCGAGGCGATGGACCCAATCCTCGATCGTGCTGCTGCGCGGGAAGAGGCTTTCGATCGCCGCGCTGTCGTCGGTCTGGAGCTGCGCGCCGTCCGGCAGGTGCAGTATCCGGCGCGTCCCGCCCACCGGCGGGTCGAGCCGCAGCTTCGCGAGCGGCACCTCCACGCGCAGCCCGTCCGCGACGATCTGGATGGCCGCGGTGTAGGCGCGCACCCGCACGTCGCGGCGCGCCGAGCTGCGGCCGTCGTAGTAGGCGGCGTCGAACTCGATCAAAATCCGATGTCGATGCCGAAGAAGTCGGCGACCTCTTCGCCCGCGACGCTCACCTGCTGCGCCTCGGCCTGGAGGAAGCCGTCGAGCGGGCCCGCGGCGACCACCATGGTCTTCGAGGCGCGGTAGCGCATCGTGCGCACCACCGCCCAGGGCGTGGCGAAGCCGAGGGTCAGCGCCACGGCGACGAGGTTGCTGAAGTACAGCCACATCAGGTCGCGCGCTCGCAGCGCCGACGCGAAGCGCACCGGCCCGATCTTGATCGCCTTCCACAGCGCGTTGATCGTGCGCGCCCGGATGTAGGCGAACAGCAGGAACATGCCGCCGTAGAAAACCGCCAGCCCGGGGACGAGCAGCGCCAGCACCTTGCCGCCGCCCGCCTTCCCCTGGCTCGCGCCCATGGCGCCGATCGCAAACCCCACTGCGGAGAGCCCGAGGATCAGCAGCAGCGCGAATCCGTAGGCGTGGGCGTACGCGGAGATGAAGGGCTTCTTGAAGTCCGCGACCTCGAAGTGCGTCGTGCCGAAGCGGTGGTTCTCCGCGATGAAGCGCATCAGCTTGTGCTTGAAGTACGGATAGGTGATGCCGAATAGCACGAACCAGCCATGCGTCAGCACGACCTTCAGGCAGCCCCCGTAGGTCCCGTCGAAATGCAGGCGCACGCCGCGCCAGGCGGTGTTGTAGGCGTTGAAGGCGAGCGAGCGCACCAGCAACCAGGGGCCGAAGATGGCGAGCGGGATCCACAGCAGGAGCTGGTACGTCGGCGCGTAATGGCCGACGCCGTAGTAGACCGCGATCACGGCGGCCGCGATGATGCGCCCTTTCAGGATCGCCACCGGGTTGCCGCTGTACTCGAAGCCCTGGCCGTCGATGCGCGTGTGTCCGTAGAAGTAGCGCTGTTTGCGCACCTTCGCCCAGGCGGAGTAGATGCCGAGCGTGATCACCGAGAGCGCGAGGTTGACGATCCAGATGCGGAAGTATTCGCCGGCAGTCGCGGTGAACTCGAGCGGATAGCGGCCCCCGCCCGGAACGGCGGAGCCCGCCGGCCTGGCCGGCTGGACCTGCTGAGTGTCCATGTGGTCCCCCTGAGCGTTTCTTGTGTCGCTATGGTAATCCGGGAGGCGCAGAGGGCGCCGCCGTCGCGCTACAGAACCCCCGACGCCCCGCCGTCGAGGTTGATGGAGGAGCCGGTGACGTAGCTCGCCCGGGCCGAGACGAGGAAGGCGATCACATCGGCCACCTCCTCCGCGCGCCCGACGCGCCCGAGCGGGATGTCCTTGCCCATCTCTGTATACAAGTCCTCCAGCGGGCGGCCGGCCTTCTCCGCCTTGCGCTCGTGCTGCCCGGCGCGCACCAGGCCGAGCGTCACGGTGTTCACGAGGATGTTGAGCGGCGCGTACTCCTTGGACAGCGCCTTGGTGAGCGCGAGCCCGGCGGCGCGGCTCACGGTGGTCGGCATAGAGCGCGCGCGCGGCTGCTTCGCGCCGATGGTCGTGATGTTGACGATGCGGCCGCCGCCCTGGCGCTTCATGTGCGGGATCGCGAGGCGCACGAGCCGGATCGCGGCGAAGAGCTTGAGGTCGAGGTCCTGCTGCCACAGCGCGTCGGTCACCGACTCGAACTCGCCCGTCAGCGACGTGCCGGCGTTGTTGACGAGGATGTCGATGCGCCCGAAAGACCTGAGCGCCTCGGCGATCACGCGCTCGCAGTCGCTCGCCTTGGCGACGTCCGCCTGCACCGCGGCGACCCGGCCTCCGCCCGAGCGGATCTCCGCCGCCACCGCGTCGAGGCGCTCGCGCCCGCGCGCCGCGATCACCACCCGCGCGCCCTCCTGCACGAGGCGCAGCGCCGTCGCCCGCCCGATGCCCTGCGTGCCGCCGGTGACGATCGCGACCTTGTCCTTCAGCTCGAGGTCCATGCGCCTCCTTCGCCCGCGAAGTGCGGAATCCTAACCCGCCAGCCCCGGACAGGGACAGTCGGGGAAGCCTGACAGGCTTCCGCACGGATGAAACAAACGAAACAAAAACGGCCGCCCGCCGAAATCCGCCTGACGCACTCTCCGGCTAGGCTGGCCCACCGGTTCAAGAGGAGGACCTCATGAGATTCGTGATAATGGGACTCGCGCTTGCGGCGGGGGTCGCGCTCGCGAGCGTGAAGACGGACGATTCGCTGCGGCGCGAGGCCGCGGCCCTGTTCGGACGGATCCCGGCCGGGAGCGTCTCGCCGGACAGCCCGGAAGCAAAGCTCGGACGGGCGCTCTTCTGGGACACCCGCGCCTCGCTCGACGGCAAGACCGCGTGCGCGAGCTGCCACGCGGCGGGCGACTGGGGCGCCGACCGGCGCCCGTTCTCCGTCGACGCGCGCGGCGAGGCCACCTCGCGCCATTCGCCGACCGTGTTCAACTCGATGAGCCAGCCGGCGCTGCGCTGGCTGGGCGACCGCAAGACCGGCGCCGACCAGGCCGAGGGCTCGCTCACCGGCTCGATGGGCTTCGCCTCCAAGCAGGAAGGCCTCGCGAAGCTCGCCGAGCTCGACTACCTGCCGGCGTTCCGCGCGGCCTACCCGCAGGACGCGGAGCCGCTCAGCGCGAAGAACTACGGGCGCGCGATCGAGGCGTACGAGGCGACGCTCGTCACGCCGGCGCCGTTCGACCGCTTCCTCGCAGGCGACGACAAGGCGCTCAGCGGGCGGCAGAAGGTCGGCCTGCGCGCGTTCATCGCCGCCGGCTGCGCCGGCTGCCACAACGGACCGCTCCTCGGCGGAAGCGCGTTCCGGCGCTTCGGCGTCGTCAAGGACTACTGGACGGAGACCGGCGCGAAGAAAGTCGACGTCGGCCGCTTCGCCGCGACCAAGAAGGAAGAGGACCGCTACGTGTTCCGGGTGCCGATGCTGCGCAACGTGGCGAAGACGGCCCCGTACTTCCACGACGGCTCGGTGGACAGCCTCGAGCGCGCCGTGCGCGTCATGGGCGAAATCCAGCTGGGACTGACGATCGACAAGCCCACCGTCGCCTCGATCGTCGCCTTCCTCGAGTCGCTCACGGGACCGGTGCCCGCGCACTACGCCCCGCCCGCTAGGTAGAAAGAGCCTCCGGCCGCCGCTCCTTCACGGCCTCGCCGATCCGCTCGTACTCCGCGATCACCTGCGCGCCGAGGAGGAGCAGCGTCGCGGCCACCTCGAGGCTGAGCAGCACCACGATCGCCGTCGCGAGCGAACCGTAGACCACGCTCACCTGCGAGAGCGTGCGCAGATACCAGGCGAGGCCGAAGCGGACGAGCTCCCACAGCAGCCCCGCGGTCGCGCCGCCGATCAGCGCGTGCACGGCCGGGAGGCGCCGCGCCGGCATGAAGTAGTAGATCGCCGAGATGAGCAGGATCTCCCCGGCTACGCCGGCGACGTAGATCAGGAAGCGCGACGGACCTCCGAGGGAGAAGTTGTAGCCGAGGAGGACGAAGTGCTCGCCGCCCAGCACGATCAGGTCGGCGATCAGGTAGGTGCCCGCGAAGAGCGCCGCGCCGATGAAGATGATGTAGGCGAAGGGTAGGAGCAGCGAGATCAGGAAAGGGCGCTTCCTCGCCTCCACGTGGTGCGTGAAGATCACCGAGATCGCGTTCTCGAGCACCCGGAAGCCGAGCTGGCTGAAGAAGATCATGGTGACGAGCAGCACCCAGCCGATCGCCTCGCGATGGTCGAGGAAGGCCCGCAGCTCGACGAGCAGCTCCTCGTCCTTGCCCGGCACCACGTACTCGAGCGCCCGCGCCAGCGTCGCGAGCAGCACCTCCTCGTCCATGAGGCCGGAGAGCGCGATCACCATGAGGATGAGGAGCGGCACGATGGAGAGCAGCGCGTAGTAGGCGACCGCGCCCGCGAGCAGCAGCCCCTGGTTGGCCTGGAAGGCACGGAGCACGCCGAGCGCGAACTCCGCCGGGTGCCTGAGGACGTAGAGTTGCCTCGAGCGTTGCCAGCGCATGTCGGAACCGGCGCGGCTCCTCTACGGCTCCTGCACCGTCGCCGGCTTCGACGGATCCGAGACCTGCACGACGAGGTACCTGACCTTGTCGCTCGTGCTGCCGTTGCGCGACACGGCGTGCAGCGCGTTCGGCGCCTCGTAGAAAACCTCGCCCGGTCCGAGCTTCTTGAGCGGCCCGTCGCCGATCTTCGTCTCGTAGCTGCCTTCGAGGATATAGCCCACCGTGTGGCTGCCGGGATGGCGGTGCGGCAGCGCGCCGGTGCCCGCGTCGCGCTCGAGGACGCGCAGCGAGAGCACGCGTCCGGAGACGTCGTTCATGGCGGTCTTGAACAGCTCGGTCTGGCGCAGTCCCGCGGGCCCCCCCTGAGCGAGGGCGAGGACCGTGACGAGCGAGGCGAGCGCCGCGGCGGCGGCGTGGGAGACGATCGTCTTCATGGTCAGACCTTTCTCACGAATTCCGGCGTGAATCCCTTCACCGTCTGCACTCCGCACTGCATCATCGCCGCGCGGAACTCGGTGCGCAGGAGCTCCAGCACCTTCGCCACGCCCGGCTCGCCGAACGCGCCCAGTCCCCACAGATAGGGACGTCCCACGCCGACCGCGTCCGCGCCCATCGCGAGCGCCTTGCACACGTCGGTGCCGCGGCGAAAGCCCCCGTCGACCAGCAGCAGGATCTTTCCCTTCGCGGCCGGCGCGATCTCCGGCAGCACGTCGATCGTCGCGCGGCCCGAGTCCTCGCCGCGCCCGCCGTGGTTGGAGACGACGATTCCGTCGACGCCCGCCTTCACCGCCAGCTCGGCGTCCTCGGCGGTGAGGATGCCTTTCAGCACGACCTTCATCTTGGTCGCGTCGCGCAGCTTCTTGACGAAGTCCCAGCTCATGTTCGCCGACTGGAGGTTGCGCACGCCCGAGAGGTCGATCCCGGCGTAGGCGGGCTTGCGCTTGACGCTTCCCTGGAGGTCTTTCGCGTGGCAGCCCTCGCAGTTGCGCGCGTCCTTCTTGCGCATGCGCAGGAACGGCTCCTGGTTGCGGCCGCCGACGCGGTCCACGGTGACGACGACCACCGGCGCGCCGGCCTTCTCCGCGCGCTTCACCAGCGCCTGCGCGATGTCCCAGCTCGGCGAGGCGTAGAGCTGGTACCAGACGGGCGCGCCGCGCGCCGCGATCGCGTCCTCGATCGAGGTGCTCGCCGGCGTCGCGAGCATCTCGAGGTGGCCGCCCGCCTTCGCCGCGCGCGCCACCGCCATCTCCCCCTCGGGGTGGTAGGCGCGGTTGCCGCCGGTCGGGCAGATGAAGATCGGGGTCGCGTACTTCGCGCCGAAGATCTCGACCGAGGTGTCCACCTTCGACACGTCCACCAGGCGCCGCGGCCGGAGATAGTACTTGCCGAAGGCCTCGCGGTTCGCTTTCAGCGTCACCTCGGCGTCGATCCCCGAATACATGTAGAACGCGTGCGCCGGCGGCACGTTCTTGCGGAACACCGGCTCGAAATCGAAGACGTTGATCGCCTCCGCGGGGCTCGCGATCAGCGGCGACTCGGCCTCGACCTCGAGCAGCTTGGAGGGAATGTCGGGTGCCGCGGACGCGAGGGTCGCATAGGGCAGGAGCGGGCTCGCGGAGAGCCATTGGAGAAAGCGGCGGCGATACTCGAAGCGGTCGAGCGGCATGAGGTTCTCCCTGAGGCGCAGCGCGCGCCGGTGGGAGGCATCGTACTCCTGCGCTACGCGCCGCGGGAGGACCTCGCTGCGCTACCCGCTGCGCGACTCATTGCGCGACTCATTGCGCGAAATTCCAGCCGATCGCGAAGCTGACCCAGGCCTTGCCCTCGTAGGGCGAGGGAGGCGAGGCGTTCGACCCGAGCCGGTCCCAGCCGGCGATGAGGCCGAGCTGGTACACGTTGTTGAGCGTGACGAAGGCGCCGGCGCCGTAGGAGATGCCGAGCTGGTTGCTGTTCGACGCCGAGCCGTTCGGTTGCGACTGGGGCGTCGTCGCCCACGACCCGCCGGCGAAGACGAGCGGCGTGACGGTGAAGTTGTAGTCGCTGTCGAGGCCCCAGAACGGCCACTGCAGGCCGAGGTAGCCCCCGAGCGTGACGCCCGGCTGCAGCGAGTGATCGTGCGTCTGGTACTTGAACGGCACGACGAGCGTGCCGTACGAGATGCCGCGCCGGATATAGTCGTGCTTCGCGAGATCGGCCGTGGAGATCGTATATTCCGCGTACGGCTCGATCTGCGGGAGCGAGCAATCGACGCTCGGCTTCGCCTTCTTGAGCGACTCGACCCTGACCTTGACCGAGTCTGCGGTCGTGCCGTTGATCACCCTTACGACCGTCCCCGCCGGAATGCATACCTTGCTGCCGGCGCCGTTCTTGAACTCGGTGGCGTTGTCCGGAAACTTGAGCAGGCTCCCGTTGGTATCGAAGGCGAGCGCCGGGGAGATGAAAGGAGCGAGCGCGAGCACAACCGTGATCTGCCTGAACGTCATAGGAGTTCCTCCCGTGAATCTTCCGCAAATCCTACTATCGTGTTCCCTGAGGGGTAAGTCGGGAAAAACCGGTATCGGCTGTCGGGAAAACCCGGACCGCTAGACCTCCAGCAGGTCGCGCCCGACGACGACCGTCCCGGAGAAGTGCTTGCGCACGCCCTCGGTCCACATCTCGTCGGTGATCGAGGGATCGTCCCCCGGAACGAGGTGCGAGAGGACGAGCGTCTTCACGCCGGCCTGTGCCGCGAGTCTTCCCAGGTCTTCGGGGACGATGTGGCTCGCGAGCAGGTGCTCGCGCAACGTCGCCGCGTTGGGGATGATCCTCAGCAGCCGCTCGATGCCCGGCAGGTACATCACCTCGGAGACGAGCACGTCGGCGCCTTTCGCGAGCGCCGCGAGCTCGGGCGAGTAGGTGGTGTCGCCGGAGATCACGATAGCCCGGTCGGGGCAGTCGAAGCGGTAGGCGTAGGCCTGCGTGATCGGCGGGTGGCGCACGCGCGCCGCGGTGACCCTGACGTCGTCGGTCTTCATCACCTCGCCGTCCTTCGAGAACTCGTGCGCGGTGACGAGCTTGCGCAGGTCGACGCGCCCCTCGTCGGCGATGCGCGTCTCGATGTCGAAGCGGTTGAGCCGGAACCAGGCCTCGGTGATCTCCGCGAGCGGCGGCGGACCGTACGCGTCCACCGGCTTGCGCAGCCCCGCGACCCAGGCGTCGTAGATCAGGTTGCCGTAGTCGAGGTTGTGGTCGGAGTGGTGATGAGTAATGAAGACGTAGCGCAGCGCATCGGGCGCGACGCCGGCGCGCGCGAGCTGCAGCGCCACGCCGTCGCCGCAGTCGATCACGTAGGGCACGCCGTTCGCGACGATCAGCGTCGCGGGCTTGGCGCGGCCCTTCGCGGTGACGCGCGGCCCGCCGCCCGTGCCGAGGAGGACGAGGCGGGTGCGCGCGCCCTGGGCGAGCGCGCGAAGCGGAGAGAGCGCAGCGACCGCCGCGGCTGACTTCAGGAAGGCTCTTCTTTTCATGCCGGTCAGCCCGGCTCCTGCCCTTTCGCCTGGAACACCGCGCGCGCAGCCGGCACCGTCAGGAACTTGCTGAGCGCCCAGGCGGCTGCAGCGTTCTTCGAGGACGCGCTGGCGGCGCCGTGGAACGCGGTGTAGCTCTGCAGCTCCGCCGGCAGCGGCCCGAGCACCTCGACGCCCGGCGCGGCCATCAGCTCGTTCACCAGGATCACGCCGTACTGCACCTCGCCGCCCGCGACGAGCTTGCCCACCTCCGCGCCCGACGCCGCGAGGTGCACCTTGGGCTTCATCTCCGCGGCGATTCCCATGCGCTCGAGCACGCTCGCGAAGTAGACGCCGCTCGCGCCCTCCTTCGCCCAGGAGATGGACTTGGCGGCAAGCAGCGTGCGCTTGAGCGCGTCCGGCGTGCCGATGTCGCTGCGCGGCGCGCCCTTCTTGATGCCGATGCCCACGCCCGAGCGCGCGATCGCGGCGCGCGAGGCGCCGTCGACCTTGCCCTGCTTCACGAGGTCGGCGATCCCGGCGTCGGTGAGAATAGCGTAGTCGAAGGGCTCGCCCGCCTCGATCTGGCGCTTGAGGACCGCGGCGAGCCCGAAGGTGATCGAGAGCTTGTGGCCGGTCTGGCGCTCGAACGCGGGCGCGAGCTCCTCGAGCGCGGCCTTCACCCCGTTCGAGGCGAGGACCTTGATCTCGGCGGCCCGAGCGGCGACAGAGCAGAGCAGCGCGACGGCGCCGACAGCGGTTGCGAGCGACTTGAGCTTCATGGGTCTCCTCCTTGTGGGTTACCGCGCATCCTACATCAGCAGGGTTCCTGCCCCTTCGCCTTGAACACGGCGCGCGAGGACGGCGTCCTGAGAAACTCGATCAGCGCCCTCGCGGCCGCGGCGCGCTTCGAGCCCGCCCCGACCGCGGCGTGGAAGGCGGTCGTCTTCTGCAGCGCGGGCGGCAGCGGCCCCAGCACCTCGACCCCGGGCGCCGCCATCAGCTCGTTCACCAGGATCACGCCGTACTGGACCTCGCCCGACGCGACGAGCCTGCCGACCTCGGCGCCCGAGAACGCCGGCACGATCTTGCGCTTCAGCGCGCCGGCGAGGCCCATGCGCTCGATCAGGCTCGCGAAATACACGCCGCCCACGCCCTCCTTCGCCCAGGTGATCGATTTCGCCGCGAGCAGCGCGCGCTCGAGCGCTTCCGGCGTGGAGATGTCGGCGCGCGGAGCGCCCCGCTTGATGCCGATGCCCACGCCGGAGCTGGCGATGGCCGCGCGCGAGCCGGCGTCGATCCTGCCCTGCCGCGCGAGGTCGTCGATCGCCGCGCTCGTGAGGATCGTCAGGTCGAAGCTCTCGCCCGACTCGATCTGCCGCTTGAACACCGCGCCGAGCCCGAAGCTGATCGCGAGCTTGTGTCCGGTTTCGCGCTCGAACGCCGGCCAGAGCTCCTCGAGCGCCGTTCCCACTCCGTTCGAGGCGAGCACCTTGATGCCGGCGGCCTCGCTCGTCACGCCGCCCCTCAGGGCTTCCACATGTATCCGAGGAACACGCCGCCGATCTGCGAGCTGTCGGGCTTGGTCGCGCTCGATCCGCCGTAGGACTGCCACGACTGCTCGACCGTCAGCGTCAGATGGTGGCTGCCCGAGAGCTGCAGGGCGTAGCCCGCCGCCACCAGGATGCCGAGTCCGCCCGAGTGCTCGGAGCTGGATCCGGTCGTGGCCACGAAGCTCGACAGTCCCGCTCCGGCCCGCAGGAACAAGCCCGTCTCCCAAGGGAAATACGTGAGCGCTCCGAAGTAGTTGGTGATCTGAAGCGTGGTCTTGTCCCCGTTCGGCTGCCGGCCGCTCTGCGCGAACCCGCTCAGATCGATCCCGGCGTAGAGGCCCGGCTTGAACGCGATGCCGAAGCTCGCCACGTTGACGGCGACGAGCGAGGTCTTGTCCGTCGTTCCCTGAAAGCGATCGTCGAAGCTGGAGGTTTGCCCGTTCACCTTGGTCCGGGCGCCGAACCCGCCGCCCAGGCCCGCTCCGGCGAAGACCTTGGTCGGAGTTTCTGCGGGGGGCGTCGCCGCCTGATCTTGCGCGACAGCCGATGCGGTGAAACCCGCGGCGAACGCTACCGCCGCCGCGCGCAGCAAGAGCTTCATGGTCCCGTCCATTGCGCTCCGATCCTAGTCGAGCGGCTCGAGCTTGACGATCGACGCTCCGTGGTTGCTGCCGACCCAGAAAGTCACCGGCGTGGTCGAGTCGTCGACGAACACGCGCCGGATGTTCGTCTCGCGCGGCAGCAGGTAGTTCACCGACCGCCCGGACTTCGTGTCGACGCGGGTGACGAAGTCGGTGAGCATCGAGCCGGTCCACGCTTCCTCGTTCCGGTCGATCATGACGTCGTAGGGCGAGGACCAGCGCGGCGACACGGCCCAGTCCTTGAACTCCCCGGTGCGCGTGTCGAGCATCCCGATCTTGTCGCCGCGGTACTGGGCGAACCAGAGCCGGTCCCTGGCATCCATCATCCCGCGCCGCGGCGCGACCACCTTCGCCGTCGCCGGTATCTCGTAGAGCCTCACCTCGCCGGTCTTCGCGTCGATGCGCCCGATGTGCCGCCAGCGGAAGTCGGTGAACCAGGCGTTGTTCTGCGAGTCCGGGACGACGTCGTAGATGTTGTGCGGCTCGCCCTTCGGCGCGCTCTTGAACGGCTGCCAGGTCTCGATCTTTCCCGAGGCGAGGTCGAGCCGGTGCACGCCCGCAAAGCCGTTGTTCTGCGTCCACACCTTCCCGTCGACGTGCGCCGCCTGCGGGCTCACCATGTTGACCTGCGCCGCGTCGATGTTCTGCTCCTTGGGCAGGGGCCAGGCGGTGAACCTACCGGTCTTGGGGTCGAACCTGACGATGGTGGCCTGGTACATGTTGCCCATCCACAGCTTGCCGTCGCGGTCCGAGCGCAGCCCGAGGAGCCCCGTCGGAAAGCCCGGCTTGTGCATCTCGATCGGAAACTCCGTGACCTTGCCGGTCCTGGGATCGAGCCGGCCGAGGTTCTGCTCGCCGAAGCTCGAGTACCAGGCGATGCCGTCGCGGTCGACGATCACGTCGTGCGGCTCGACCGTGTCGCGCGGCAGATCGTACTCGGTGTAGACGACGCGCGTCGCGCGCCCGCTGGGCCGGGCGAGCGTCTTCAGCTCGTATTTCCAGGTCGGCGAGGCGCTGCGGTTGATGGTCGCGAGGAACTCGGCGGTGGTGCGGTACACCTGGACGCGCTGGTCGCCGCGCTCTTCCATCAGGCGCTCCGCGCGGCGCAGCTGCGGGTGCTGCGGGATGCTCTGGTTGACGTAGCCCTGCATGCGCGGCAGCACCACCTTCATGAAGGTGTCGGCGTCGTACTGCGAGCGCGCGACGCGCTCGAGCGTGTGGCAGCCGACGCAGTTGCGCAGCGCGTCCTTCTGCTGGTCCGTTCCGGGGAAGCTCGCCAGCCACTCGCCGTTCGAGAGCTGGGCGGCGAGGTCTGCCGATTTCTTCAGCTTCAGGTCGGCCGCGGCGGTCCTGCCCGCGACCACCTCGGCCGAATCCGGGCCGGCCAGGTCGTAGCCCACCGCGCGGATGCGAAGGGAATAGCGCCCGGGCTCGAGCTTCGCCGAGGGAAACGCATAGCGGCCCTTCGCGTCGCTGACCACCGTGATCGTGATCGTCGAGCCCGCCTTCTTGGCGCGCACCAGCACGCCCTCCATCGCGCCCTCCTCCGCGGAGGACACGGTGCCGCTCAATGCAGTCTGGGCCGCGGCGTGGGCGGATGCGGCGAGCAGGGCCGCGGCGGCGAGTGTTGCGGCGTGACGCATGGTCTCCCCCTCTTGTCGGTTCTCCAGGACCGTGAGGCGCATCCTACCGCATTTGTTGTATAACGCGGCTTGAGCACCAACCACAGGAGGGTCGAATGGAGATCAAATCCCTGGGCGCGAGCCGCGCCCTTTCGCTGCTCGAGGAATTCAAGAACTTCGCCTTGAAGGGCAACGTCATCGATCTCGCCGTGGGCGTGATCATCGGTGCCGCCTTCGGCAAGATCGTCGATTCGCTGGTGAAGCACATCCTCATGCCGCTGATCAGCCTGCTGGTGCCGGGCGACCAGGGCTATCTCGGCTGGAAGCTCGTGGTCGGCTCGAAGGAAGTGCCCTACGGCCTGTTCATCGGCGAGGTGCTGAACTTCATCGTCGTCGCGCTGGCGCTCTACATCTTCATCGTCAAGTTCCTCGGCTTCGTCATGAAGCAGAAGGAAACGGCGCCCGCCGCGCCGCCCGCGCCGTCGAAGGAGGAGACGCTGCTCGCCGAGATCCGCGACCTGCTGAAGAAACGCGCGTGAGCGCTGTCGCTTCGCGCCCGCTCGTCGCGCTCCTTCTCGCGACGCTCGCCTCCTCCGCTTCCGCCCAGCCCGGCGGCGCGGTCACGCGCATCGTCGTGCCCTTCGCCGCAGGCGGGGCCCGTGAGGTCCTCGCCCGAACGTTCTCTAGCGAGCTCGGCGCGGCGCTGGGGCAGACCCTGATCATCGACAACCGCCCGGGCGCGGGCGGCGCGATCGGCACGGCGTTCGTCGCGAAGGCCGCGCCCGACGGGCGCACGCTCATCTTCGCCGCCTCGAGCCACAACCTCACGGCGCTTCTCGGCGCGACCCCCGCGTACGATCCGATCGGGGAATTCTCGCCCGTCGCCAACATCGGGATGCAGAGCTACGTCCTCATGACGACCGCCTCGATCCCGGCGACGACGACCGCCGAATTCGTCGCCTACGCCAGGGCGAATCCCGGAAAGCTCAACTACAGCTCGGCGGGGCACGGCAGCTCGACGCACGTGGCGATGGCCTACCTCGCGAGCCTCGCCGGATTGTCCATGGTGCATATCCCGTTCAAATCCTCGCAGGATGCCGTGAACGACGTGCTCGCCGCGCGCTCGCACGCGGTGATCGTGCCGAACGTGGGCGCGCTCCCCTACGCGAGGGACGGGCGCATTCGCATCCTCGGAGTGACCTCGCTCGAGCGCTCGCCGTTTCTCCCCGGCGTGCCGCCGGTCGCGCAGAGCGTCTCGGGCTACGAGTTCGATTCGTGGTTCGGGCTGCTCGCCCCCGCGCGCACGCCCGCCGCGGTGGTCGAGCGCATCAACGCCGAGGTGGGAAAGCTCCTGCGCGATCCCGCGATCCTCAAGCGCCTCGCCGCGCAGGGGGTCGAGCCGCGGCCGCTTTCGCCCGGGGCCTTCGGGCGCCTCATCCGCGAGGACTACCGGAAGACCGCCAAGATGGTGAAGGCGCTGGGGAGCATCGAGTGAGCGAGGTTGTCGACGTCCATCCGCACGTCATCTCGACCGACATCGCGCGCTATCCGCGCGATCCGCTCGGCGGCAGCCCGTCGGACTGGTCGCGCGAGCGCCCGGTGAGCGCGGAAGCGATGATCGCGGCGATGGACGAGGCCGGCGTGTCGCGCTCGGCCCTGGTCCAGGCGGCGACCTGCTACGGCTACGACAACGGCTACCTCGCCGACGCGGTGGCGCGCTTTCCCGCGCGCTTCGCCGGCGTGTTCTCGGTCGACGTGATCCGCCCCGACGCGCGCGAGCGCATCGCGCACTGGAGGTCCAAGGGCCTCCACGGCCTCCGCGTCTTCATCGCCGGCCACACCATGGCGTCCAAGGACGCCCGCCTCGACGACCCGCGCTCCTTCCCCGCGTGGGAGCTCGCGAGCGACCTGGGCATGACCGTGTCGGTGCAGCTGCGCGCGGCGGGGATCCCGCAGCTCGACGCGGTGCTCTCGCGCTTTCCGCGCGCGCGGGTCCTCCTCGATCACATGGCGCGGCCGGCGACCGAGGACGGCCCGCCGTACGCCGGCGCGCAGAGCCTGTTCGCCCTTTCGCGGCACCCGAACCTCTTTCTCAAGCTGACGACGCACAACGTGCGCGAGGCGCGCAAGGGCAAGGCGCGGCCGGAAAGCTTCTTCGCGCGCGTGGTCGCCGAGTTCGGCGCGTCGCGCATCGCCTGGGGCTCGAACTTCCCCGCCTCCGAAGGCACGCTCGCCGGACTGCTCGCCGAGGCGCGCGAGGCGCTGGCCGGGCTCGCCCAGGCCGAGCGCGACTGGATCTTCTCCGGCACCGCCCGCTCGCTCTACCCCTCGCTCGCGGGCCGATGAACCTGTCAGCTTCGTGCAAACGTCGAAATCGCACGCGACGCCCGGCCGCGCCCGGGCCTATAATCCGTCCCGTCGGGTCTTCGAACCCTCGCCTGGCAGGAGGACAAGTGAAGAAGCTAGCGGTCTTGCTGGTATTGCTCGGCTTCGCGGCCGACGGCTTGGCGCAGGCCGGCGGCGCGGCCCAGGGCGCGGCGCCGCCCGCGGCCTCGACCGGGGCCACCGCGACGGTGATCGCCGCGATCGCGGCCGGAGTGGCCGGCGTCGCCGCGGCCACCGCCTACAGCAGCACCACTTCGAACCACTGAAGCAATCCCGTTCGGCCGGGGCGGGCCCGCCCCGGCCGGCGCGCAGCACCTTCCCAGGGGCCGCCGTTCGGCAGAGAATAGGGGCGGCCTTCTCCGGAAACCCTCAATGGCAATCCTGACCGTCAACGGCAAGAAGATGCCGGTCGACGCCGACCCCGACACGCCCCTGCTGTGGGTTCTGCGCGACCACCTCAACCTCACCGGAACCAAGTACGGCTGCGGCATGGCCCTGTGCGGCGCGTGCACCGTGCACCTGAACGGCCAGCCGGCGCGCTCGTGCCAGACTCCGCTGAGCGCGGCGCTGAACAAGCGCGTCACCACCATTGAGGCGATCGGGCAGACGAAGGAGGGCAAGGCGGTGCAGGACGCGTGGGTCGCGAACGACGTGCCGCAGTGCGGCTACTGCCAATCGGGCCAGATCATGAGCGCCGCGGCGCTGCTCGCAGCGGTGAAGCGCCCCACCGACGCCGAGATCGACGAAGCCATGTCCGGCAACGTCTGCCGCTGCGGCACCTACAACCGCATCCGCCTCGCGTTGAGGCAGGCGTCGAAGAACCTGAAGTGACGCGTCATCGGAAATGCAATGACGAGTCATCCCGAGCGTAGCGAAGGATCTCCGTGGCAAGAACGTGCCGGAAGAGATCCCTCGCTCCGCTCGGGATGACGGAACCGGAGAGACTCATGGGCAGGGCGATCGTCAACCTCAGCCGGCGCGATTTCCTGAAGGCGGGCGCCGGGCTCACGCTGGGCGTCGCGCTGCCGGACGCGCTCGCGCAGATGGCGGGCCCCGGACAGGGCGGCGGCGGCGCCGCGTCCTCCGCGCTCGAGCCCAACGCGTTCGTGCGCATCGGCGCGGACAACACCGTCACCGTCACGGTGAAGCACCTCGAGATGGGCCAGGGCACCTACACCGGCCTGCCGACGCTGGTCGCCGAGGAGCTCGACGCCGACTGGAGCCAGATCCGCGTCGCGGGCGCGCCCGCCGACGCGAGCCGCTACAACAACCTCTTCATGGGGACCATGCAGGGCACCGGCGGCAGCACGGCGATGGCGAACTCCTACGAGCAGATGCGCAAGGCCGGCGCCGCCGCGCGCGCCATGCTCGTCGCCGCCGCGGCCGAGCGCTGGAAGCTCCCCGCCGCCGAGCTCACCGTTTCCAGGGGCGCGGTGCTGCACCAGGCCTCGAACCGCCGCGCGAGCTTCGGCTCGCTCGCCGCGGCCGCCGCCAAGCAGCCCGTCCCGCAGGAGGTGAACCTCAAGGACCCGGCGGATTTCGCTTTCATCGGCAAGCGCGCGCCGCGCACGGACGCCCGCTCCAAATCGAACGGCACCGCGATCTACACCCAGGACGTGAAGCTTCCGGGGATGCTGACGGCGCTGGTCGCGCACCCGCCGCGCTTCGGCGGCAAGGCCAAATCATTCGACGCCTCGAAGGCGAAGGCGGTGAACGGAGTCGTCGATGTCGTCGCGATCCCCCAGGGCGTCGCGGTTCTCGCGAGCGATTTCTGGTCGGCGAAGAAGGGCCGCGACGCGCTCGCGGTCGACTGGGACGAGAGCGCGGCGTTCAAGCTGGGCTCGGCCGAGATCATGGCGGAGTACAAGCGGCTCGCCGCGACCCCGGGGCTGCCCGCCAGGAAGGACGGCGACGCGGGCGCGGCGCTCGCTTCCGCGGCGAAGACCTTCGATGCGGTCTACGAATTCCCCTACCTCGCGCACGCCACCATGGAGCCGATGAACTGCGCGGTGCGGCTTTCCGCGGACGCCTGCGAGATCTGGAACGGCGAGCAGTTCCAGTCGATCGACCAGCCCGCGGTGGCCGCGGCGCTCGGCATGAAGCCCGAGCAGGTGAAGCTCAACATGCTGTACGCGGGCGGCAGCTTCGGGCGCCGCGCCAACCCCCACTCCGACTACGTTCTGGAGGCGGTGGAGATCGCCAAGGCGATCGGAGGCCGCGCTCCGGTGAAGCTCGTGTGGACGCGCGAGGACGACATGCGCGCCGGCTACTACCGTCCGATGTACTGCCACGCGCTGAAGGCGGGCCTCGACGCGCAGGGGAACATCGTCGCCTGGCGGCACCGAATCGTCGGCCAGTCGATCCTCGCGGGGACGGCGTTCGAGGGGATGATGGTGAAGGACGGCATCGACGCGACCTCGGTCGAGGGCGCGGCCAACCTGCCCTACCTCATTCCGAACCTCGGCGTCGAGCTGCACTCGCCGAGGACGGGTGTGCCGGTGCAATGGTGGCGCTCGGTCGGCTCGACGCACACCGCGTTCTCGACCGAGACCTTCATCGACGAGCTCGCCGCAGCGGCCGGAAAGGATCCCCTGCAGCTGCGCCTCGCGCTTCTCGCCAAGTCCCCGCGGCACAAGCGCGTGCTCGAGATGGCTGCGACCGAGGCCGACTGGACCCTGCCGCTGGTGTCCGCCCGCGTCGGCGACCGGCGCGGGCGCGGCATCGCGGTGCACGAGTCCTTCAATACCGTGGTCGCGCAGGTCGCCGAGGTGACGGTGAAGCGCGACGGCTCATGGCGCGTCGACCGCGTCATGTGCGCGGTCGACTGCGGCGTCGCCGTGAACCCGGACGTGATCCGAGCGCAGATGGAAAGCGGCATCGCCTACGGCCTGACCGCGGCGATGCACGGCGCGATCACGCTCAAGGGCGGCCTCGTCGAGCAGTCGAACTTCCACGACTACATGCCGCTGCGCCTCACCGAGATGCCGCGCATCGGCGTCTACATCGCGCGCTCGGCGGAGAAGCCCACCGGGGTCGGCGAGCCGGCGACGCCGGTCATCGCGCCGGCGGTCGCCAACGCGCTCGCCGCCGCGACCGGCAAGCGCATCCGCTCGCTGCCGATCGCGCTGCAGGCCTAGGCGTCCGGTCGCGCGACAGCCGCTTCGGCACCTTTGGAGGCGCCGGATGTAGCCGAAGTGCAACCGCTACACAATTCGTAACACTTTAGCCGCGCTGTCCGCTCCGGGCCTTTGCTAGCATTCGAATCATCGTCCCGGAGCGCGCGATCATGAAAACGTCATTTCTGGTTTCGACCGTGATCCTGCTGGCGGCCGCGAGCGCGCCCGCTTACGCCCAGATCTACAAGTGGGTCGACGAGAGCGGCCGAACCCATTACTCCGACAAGGCTCCGCAGTCCGCGAAGAGAGTCGACGCCGTGGCCGACCGCGTGTCGACCTACTCCGCGCCCGAGGCGCCCGCGGCGCTTCCGCAACCGAACGCACCCGTGAACGCCGCGCTTCTCGACCAAGTGGACCGCCTCGAGCGGCAGCTCAACGCCGAGCAGGCGGCGCGGCGCGATGCCGAGCTCGCCGCGTACTCGCAGTCGCCGCAGGACCTCTACTACGTCCCGGTCGCCGTCGGCGGCGCCTTCCGAGGCCGCGGCGACCACTTCCGGCCCTTCCGCGGCCCGAAGGCGCCCGGCGTCGTCGGCCCGGGCATCATGCCGGGAACCTTCAACGGCCCGAACGCGATCACCGCCGGCAACGTCACCCTGCGCACCAGCCTCCCCGCCGTCCGCGGACGCGGCGCCGCGACCTTCTAGTAGCCCCCTCCCGGGGTGATGTTCTCCTTCGCGGCCTCATTCGCGACTGAGGGCGCGACGTTGACGCCGCGCAGGTTCGCTTCGTCGATCGCGCGCCGCACCGCGCCGGACTTCTTGGCGTCCTCGACGAACGCGCTCACGTAGGCAAGCGCGGCACCGCGCCCCTTCGGCACGACCAGGCACATCTCGGCCGCGGAAAAGCGGTCCTCGAGCACGCGCGCGCCCGGCAGGCCGTCGGCGAGACCGAGCAGCATGTAGCGGTTCTGCGCGTAGACCTGCGCCCTGCCGTCCTTGATCAGGCCGAACGCCGCCGGCTCGTTGTCCGCCTGCACGACCTTCGCCTGCTTGAGCGTGCGCTCGAGAAAGAGCGTGGTCGCAGCGCCGCGCGCCGCGGCGATGCTCACGCCCGGCCGGTCCGCCTCGGGAACGCTGCGGATCGCGGACCCGGGCGCGACGAGGTAGGTGAGGTCGACGACGATGTGCGGCGGCGCGAAGTCGATCACGTTGCGCCGCGACGGGTCGAAGGCGACCACCGCGACGTCCCATTCGCCGCTCTTCGCGTCCTCGACCAGCTTCGCGATCGCGCCGTAGCCGATGATCTTCACCGGCACGCCGGCGGCCTTCGCCAGCTCGCGGCCCAGGGTCGCCGTGGTCCCGCTCACCTCGCCGGTCGCCTTGTCGCGCGCGCCGAGCACCGGGTTGCCGGTGAACGCGGCGACGCGCAGGGTGCCGGTGGGCGCGAGCTCCGACCTCTGGGCGGGCGTCGGCGCGGGCGGCGCGCCCGCGCAGGCGGCGAGAAGCAGCGCCAAGGCCGTGACTCCGATCCGTCTCATGCGAGCCTCCTTCCCCGTGCGATGCTAATATTGTATCGAGCCAGGGGAGGCGTTGGCTTCAATCAGGAGATCCAGATGAACCGGGTGCACGCAGCAGGTGCAGTGCTCGCGGCCTCCCTCGTCGCGGGCGGCTGCGTCAGCAAGGGCGACTACGAGAAGCTCGAGACCGACAAGAACGGGGAGATCGCGGCGCTGAAGAAGGACAAGACGGCGCTCGAGCAGCAGAAGACGTCCCTCGAGCAGCAGCAGGCCGAATCCAAAAAGCAGATCGACGCGCTCGAGCAGGAGAAGGCGCAGCTGAAGACCGCGAGCCAGCAGAAGCAGACGCAGTACGACGCGCTCGTGGCCGGCCTCACCGAGGAGGTCAAGAAGGGCGAGCTGCAGGTGCGCCAGTACAAGGACATGCTCACGGTCGACGTCGCCGAGCAGCTGTTCTTCGACTCGGGGCGCGCGGACCTCAAGGACACGGGCAAGGCGGTGCTGAAGAAGGTCGGCGAGGCGCTGAAAGGCTACGAGGACAAGATCATCCGCGTCGTCGGCCACACCGACAACGTGCCCATCAAGACCAAGGTATTCCCCTCGAACTGGGAGCTGTCGGTCGCGCGCGCGACCACCGTGGTGCGCTATCTGCAGGAAGTGGGCATCCCGCCCGAGCGCATGGTCGCCTCGGGTCGCGCCGAGTACCAGCCGGTCGCCGAGAACGATACCGCCGACGGCAGGAAGAAGAACCGGCGCATCGAGATCACGCTCATCGACAAGAACCTCGTCCAGGAGGCCGGACCGGGCAAGAAGTGAGGCTCAGCCCCCGATCGGCCTTCGCGCCGCGACCGCCGCGTAGTACTCCCAGGCGCGCTCGACCACGCGCGGGCTGATCTGGTCGCCCACGCTCTCCGCCTCCTCGCGCGTGAAGGCGCGGATGCGCGAGGCGTCGCCGCCCGCGGAAGCGAGCATGTCGAGCTGCAGGCGCGCGCTCTCCTCGAGCAGGCACGCCGCCACCGTCGCGGTGCGCACGTCCGCAAGCGCGGTGGTGATGCCGTGGCCGCGCATCATCACCGCGATGCCGGAGCCGAGCTTGTGCGCGAGCAGGTCGCCGAGCTCGCGCGTGCGGATCAGGCCGATGCGCTCGTACTCGGGGACGCCGGCGCGGAACGCCCCTCCCTGGTTGTGGACGACGCGGTGCGGCTGGCCGATCTGCGTGAGGCAGACGCACGCCGGCGGGTGCGCGTGCACCACCCCGCCCGCGTCGGGCCGCGCCGCGTAGATGCGCGCGTGGATCCACAGCTCGCTGTTGGGCGTTCCCTTGCCGGAGACGATCCGGCCGTCGAGATCGACGGTGAGCAGCGTCACGGCGGTCGCGAGGCCGGGGCTGCGCCGCGTGGGCATGAGGAAAGTGTCGGTCCCCGGAATGCGGGCGCTCGCGTGCCCGAAGGCGTTCGACAGCCCGAAGCGCTCGAGGATGAGGTTCGCGGTAGCGACGTCGCGCCTGAGCGCCGGCGTGCCCTTGCCGCCCTTCACGTCTCGCTCCTGAGCGCGAACAGGGCCTCGGCGAGCATGGCCGCGTCCGGCTCGCTTCCCGCGAGCGCGTACACCGGCGCCCCGGGGGAGAGCGCCCGCTCGAGCCATCGCGCCGCGCGGACCTTGCCGATGATCGAGACGTTCGGGTACGCGTTCACCGTGGCGACGATCGTCCACGGCAGCGCGCGGTAGAGCGTGTCGTCCGGATAGAAGCGCGTGCCGACCTGCACCTTCCTGCCGGAAGCCTCGTCCGCGAGCAGCGCGGGCATTTCGTCCGGAAGGTCGCTCACCCATTCCCGGTCGAGGGCGGCGAGTCCGGGAGTGCCGGTGCGGTGCAGCGCGAACAGCACGAAGCCCGACAGCCCGAGATAGTCCCTTCTTTCCTCCGGCCAGTCGGGATAGTCCGCCCAGCGCGCCCGCCCCGGGGCGGCGCGGGTCTTCAGCCAGTCGGCCCCGCGGCGCTGCGCCGCCGCGATGCGCTCGCGGCGCGCGGGATCCTTCTCCCGCGCCGATTGCTCGTGCAGGGCGAGTATCGCCGCGGCGGTCGCGTAGCTCGACGCGAAGCGCTTCGGCTCGGCGCCCGCGAACAGCGGCCACGCGCCTTCCGGTCCCTGCGCCGAAAGCAGGAACTCGATCTCGGTGCGGTGCGCAGGAATGCCGTAGCACGCGAGCACCCACAGCGCCCACGAGGTGACGCCGAGGTGGCTCGGGAAATTGCCGGCCGGCGACTTGCGCCAGCAGGCGCACTCCGGTCCCGCCGCCGAGCGGAAATAGCGCTCGATCGACTTGCGGCCGGCGCGGCTCCGGTAGCCGGCGTTGTTTTCCTTGAGCGCGACCAGCATCTGCGCGGAGGTCCACGCGTCGCCTTCGAGCCGGCCGTTCGCGACCAGACGCGATTCGATCGCCCGCGTGAGCTGGTCGGCCTTGTCGCGGACGGCGCGGCGCGTATGCTCCGCGAGCGGCGGCTGCGAGGAGAACGCGGCGCGGAAGTATTCGTGCAGAAGCGCGGAGCACGCCGCGAGGACGGCAAGCGATGCGAGCGCCGCGATCCCCAGCCTGCGCGCGTCGCTCCTGCGGACCCACGCGGCGAACGTCTCGAGCTGTTCCGCGGCGCGCGGGCTCAGCCTGCCGCAGGCCGCGACGCCTCGGCGAAGACAGGCGTCGACGCCGGCGACGATCGGTCTCCGCAGCCTCGCCGCGTGCGAACGCACCTTCGACGCGCGGGCGCGCTTCGCCATCGCCCTCAGATCCTCACCAGCAGCTTGCCGACCGTGGCACCGCTTTCCTGAGCCTGATGGGCGGCGGCCGTTTCGGCCAGCTCGAACACGCGCGCGACGTGCGGGCGGTAGCGCCCCGCCTCGAGCGCCGCGTTCAGGTCGCGCGCCGCCGAAAGATGCGCCTCGCGCGGCATGACGTAGACGAGCACGAAATGCACCGTGATACCCTGGCGCATCACCGCCGTAAACGGGATGCGCGGCGCGCTGTCGGGCGGTCCCGACGAATAGGTCGAGATCACGCCGTTGGGCTTCAGCACCGCGCGGTTCAGATCGAGGTTCGCCTCGAACGCGACCTCGACCACGCGGTCCACCCCCGCGCCGCGGGTGCAGGCCTTGATGCCTGCCGCGGGATCGCCGTCCTTGCGGTTGACGACGAGATCGGCGCCCGCTTCGCGCGCGACGGTCTCCTGCTCTGCGCGGCTCACGGTGGCGACGACGCGCGCCCCGGCCCATTTCGCGAGCTGGATCGCCGCCTGGCCGACCGCGCCCCCGCCGCCGGCGACCAGCACGGTCTGTCCCTGGATGCCGCCGTCCTGGAACAGGCAGCGGTGCGCCGTCATCCCGGCGATGCCCAGGCACGCTCCGGTCTCGAAGCCCGCGGCCACGGGCAGCGGAACGGCGTTCTCCGCCGGCAGCGCGACGTACTCGGCCGCGGTGCCGAAGGCGCGCCCGCGCTGCGCCTCGTAGATCCACACGCGCTCGCCCACGCGCGACTGCGGCACTCCGGCGCCGACGCGGTCGATGACGCCGGATCCGTCCTGATGGGGGATCACCCGCGGGAACGGCATCTCGAGCGCGCCGTCCCAGCCGGAGCGCAGTTTCGTGTCGGTAGGGTTGATCCCGGAGACGGCCACCCTGACGCGCACCTCCCCCGCCGCCGGCTGCGGCTCGGGCACGTCGCCCACCGTCAGCACCTTCGCCGCGGGGCCCTTCTTCTCGTAGTACGCCGCCCTCATCCCTTTCCGCCCTTCGCATCGGGACGCTTGTGGCGGAAGCCGCGCTCGAAGTGGCCGCGGCCCTCGAGGTTGCCCTGCTCGAAGATCCACGTGTAGCCGCCCTTCGGATTGGAGAGGATCTCCCAGGCGTTGTCGTCGGCGTCCCAGAAGAGGAAGCTGTAGGTGCCGTGGCGCGCCGAGGGCTTGCTGATGTCGTGCAGGCCCCATTTTCCCGCCTGCTCGGTGCACGCCCGCCACGCCTCGTCGACCTCCGCGTCGGTATCGACGTCCACTCCGTTGTGGTAGAGGCGATCCATCTTCGCCTTCTTCTTGCTGAAGACGACTGCATAGACGTGGTCGCCGCCCAGCCGCACCATGAGCGACACGGGGCTGGTGCGCACGACCTGCAGTCCGAGGAATTCCTCGTAGAAGCGGCGCGACGCCTCGAGGTCCTTCGAGCCTAGGGTGCCGTGAGAGATGAACCGGCTCTTGATCGCGGGCTGGGCCATGTCTATTCCATCCTGATTCCGGACTCGCGCACCGCCTGTCCCCAGAAGCGGTAGTCGGCGCGCACGCGCTCGGCGAACGCGGGCGCGGGGCCGCCGAGCGGCTCGGCGCCGACCTCCAGGAGGCGCTGTCTCGCCTTCGGATCGTCGATCACCTGCTGCAGCTTCGCGTTCAGGAAGCGCACGATGTCCTCGCTCGTGTCCTTCGGGGCGAAGACGCCGAACCAGGCGCTCATCTCCCACGCCGGCAGGCCCGCTTCCGCCGCGGTCGGCACGTCGGGCAACCCGGCGAGGCGGTGCTTGGCGCCGGCGGCGAGCGCCTTCAGCGCTCCGCTCTTCAGGTACGGCCGCGCGGAGCCGTAGCTCACCGACATGATCTGCAGGCGCCCGGCGATGAGATCGGGGAGCGCCGGGCCCACGCCCTTGTAGGGCACGTGCACCAGCTGCAGGCCGGCGAGGCGCGCGAACTGAACGATCGCGAGATGCGGGGGGCTGCCGCTGCCCGCGGAGCCGTAATAGACCTTGCCCGGATTCGCCTTCGCGTACGCGATGAACCCGGCGAGGTCGGCGACCGGCAGCGTGGCCGGAACGACCAGGATGTGCGGCGCCTCGGCGACGTTGAACACCGGAACGAGATCGGCGAGCGGATCGAACACCAGCGAGTGATCGAGAAAGGGCTTGATGACGAGGTTTCCTCCCGCGCAGATCATAAGGGTATAGCCGTCGGCCGGGGACTTCATCACGAAATCGATCGCCATGTTCCCCGAAGCGCCCGCCTTGTTCTCGACCACCACCTGGCGCCCGAGCTCGCGCGCCAGGCCTTCGGCCGCGAGGCGGCCGAGGATGTCGGTGAGCCCGCCGGGCGAGGTGTCGACGATCATGCGGATCGTGCGGCTGGGGTAGTCCTGGCCGAGCGCGGGAAATCCGATCGCGAGGAGCAGCGAGGCGACGAGCGCGAGAACGCCCGCGCGCCTGAATCTCATTCGACCCGTGAGGCGGAGCTCAGCTCGCTCTCGACCTGCTTGACCCCGCCCACCGACCGGGCGATCGATTCGGCGCGCTCCACGATCTCCGCGCTCTTCACCGTCCCGGCTAGCGTCACCACGCCGTCCCGCGTCGTCACCGTGATTCCAAGGCTGCCGACGCGCGCAGTGGCGTCCCGTATCTCGACGTTGTCGCTCGGGGCGAGCTGCGCGCGAATCGCCTCCGCGATGGTCGTCGTGATGTTCCTGTCGTCGATCGGCTCGCCCGCCGCGGGGGCAGCGACCGCGGCCGCCGGGGCGATGCTCGCGAGTTGGGGTGCCGTCAGGGGCTCGGGCTTCGCTTCGGGGTTCAGTCCCGGATTCAGCCCGGCCTGGCCGACCATGTAATCCACCGCGGCCATGACCTCGTCGTTCGAGAGGTCGCGGAAGCCGCCGCGAGGCCTCATCGCGGTGTTCGGCTTGCCGTGGAGCGCGGTGTCGTAGAGCGCCAGCTTGCCGCGCGCGGCGCGCGGCTCCCACTCCTCGCGGTTCTGGAATCTCGGCGCGCCCCCGGCGCCGCCCGCGTGGCACAGGCTGCAGCGGTTGTTGTAGATCTCCTCGCCGGGATCGGCGAACGTGAAAGCGGGGGCGAGCAGCGCGGCGGCGGCTGCCGGGATGAGGATGGATTTCATGGGTGACTCCGAGTGACCGGGGTAACCCAAATCTACGCGATGACGAGGTCCGCATTTTGTGCCGTATTGACATTCAGCTTGTGCATTATGGACGTTCTGCCTCCACCGCCACCTCCATCTCGCCGATCCGCTCGATGCTGCCCTTGAGGCGGTCGCCGGGAGCGAGCTTCGCGACGCCCGCGGGCGTGCCCGTGGAGATGAGCGCGCCGGGAGCGAGCGTCGTCACGGCGGACAGGAAGCGGATGTGCTCGCGCAGGCTGCAGATCATGTCGCTCGTGTGCGCGCTCATGACCGGAGCGCCGTTCTGCTCGACCCGTATCGCGAGGTTCTGCGGGTCGTCGATCTCGTCGCGCGTCACGATCCAGGGCCCCAGGCCCGTGAAGGTGTCGAAGCCCTTGCGGATGTTCCTCGTGTTCTGCCGGCCGCGGCCCCACGGGTCGCGCTGGCTGAAATCCCACAGGATCGTGTAGCCGAAGACGTGGGCCAGCGCCTTGTCCTCGGGGACGTGCCGGGCGGCCGTGCCGATGACGGCGCACAGCTCGCATTCGAAATCCACGTCCCTGGAGACCTTCGGCAGGATCACCGGCCCCCCCGGCCCCACGAGGGATGCGACCGGCTTGAGGAAGAACTCCGCCATCAGATCGTCCTTGGAGAAGGCGGTGCGGTCGTAGGAGCCCATCTTGTCGCGCATCTCGGCCTCGTGCGCCCTGTAGTTCGACGCGGCGGCCCAGATGGCCGGCGGGTTGAGCAGCGGCGCGAGCAGCTTCACCGAGGCGAGCGGGAGCGACGCACCGGACTGCAGCGTGAAGCGCGCGCACTTCATCGCCGCCGGCTCGTTCGCCAGCCGCTCGATCACGTCCAGCATCGTGTAGCCCGCCTTCAGGTGTCCGGCCTTGGTGAGCGTGTCGCCGAGCGGGTGCACCCGGTCGCCGGCGACCGCGCCGACCTGCTTGTCGTTGTAGTGGCAGATTTTCATCGCGTCTCCCGAATCCTTCCCTGTCAGTCGAGCTTCACGCCCGAAGCCTTCACCACCCGCTCCCAGGCGCGGTAGTCGGTGCGCACGCGCTCGGCGAAGACCTCGGCCGGCCCGCCGATCGGCTCGATGCCGGACTCGAGCAGCCGCTTGCGCGTCTTCGGCTCGTCGATCACCGATTGCATGGCGGCGTTGACGGCGTGCACGATCTCCGCGCTCGTGCCCCTGGGCGCGAAGATCCCGAACCACGTGGTCATTTCCCATCCCGGCAACCCCGCCTCCGCCGAGGTGGGCACCTCCGGCGCCGCGGCGAGGCGCGTCTTCGATGCCGCCGCGAGCGCGCGCAGCGCGCCGCTCTTCAGATAGGCCTGGACCGGCGAGAGTCCGACCGAGAGCATCTGCACCCTGCCCGCGAGCAGGTCGGTGAGCGCGGGGCCGGCGCCGCGATAGGGGACGTGCACCAGCTGCACGCCGGCGAGGCGAGCGAAGTGGTCGGCGGCGAGATGCGTCGTGCTTCCCGGGCCCGCCGAAGCGTAGTTCAGCTTCCCCGGATTCGCGCGCGCGAGCGCGATGAACTCTCCGAGGTCCTTCACCGGCAGCGCGCCGGGCACGACCAGCAGCTGCGGCGCGCCGGCGATGTTGAAGACCGGCACGATGTCGTTGAGGGGATCGAAGGGCGGCGCGGCGTATAGGAACGGCGTGATGACCACGTTTCCGCCGGCGACGAGCAGCAGCGTGTACCCGTCCGGGGGCGATTTCGCCACGTGCTCGATCGCGAGATTGCCGGTCGCCCCCGCCTTGTTCTCGACCACGACCTGCCAGCCGAGTCTGGCCGACAGGCCTTCCGCGGAAGTGCGCGCGAGATTGTCGGTGATGCCTCCGGGCGCGGTGCCCGCCACCAGATGGATCGTCCGCGAGGGGTACGCCGGCGCCTGCGCCTCCGCTGCCGCGGCCAGAAACACGAAGACGATCAGCGCGACGAGCCGTGCCATCGCACTATTGTTTCACGATCCGCGTTGAAGTTGGCACGGACGGGGAGTAGGATGGTCCGGACAAACACTCCAGGCGCGACAAGGGAGCGCCGCCGGTCACTCGATGCGAAAGGAGTTCTCCATGTGCTATGAGTTCGACGAGCTGTACGGGAAAGTGCGCGAGGAGGACGCGCGGAGAAAGAAAGCCCAGGACGACAAGGACAAGTCGCCCGCGCCCGCCAGGCCCGCTCCGGAAACGAAGCCCAGAGAGCCGGTACCGGCCTGAGATCCGTCTCCCGAAGCAAGGCCCCGGCGCGCCGCTGGCGGCCGGGGCTTTCTCTTTCGGCTAGACGAGCACCGAGCGCGCCGCGTTCTCGCGGACGAAGCGGATGAGCTCGTCCTCGACCAGCGGCGGGCGGCACAGGAAGCCCTGGAATTCGTCGCAGCCTTCGTCGCGCAGCACGTCGAACTGCTCCTTCAGCTCGACGCCCTCGGCGATCACGTTCATCTGCAGGCTGTGCGCCATCGCGATGACCGCCCGGGTGATCGCGATGTCGTCGGCGGAATGCGGCAGGTCGCGCACGAAGCTGCGGTCCACCTTGAGGCTGTTGATCGGGAAACGCTTGAGATAGCCGAGCGACGAGTACCCCGTGCCGAAATCGTCGATGGTGAGACGCACGCCCATGGCGCGCAGGTTCTCCATCAGCCCCACCGCCTGTTCCGGGTCCTGCATCACCATGCTCTCGGTGATCTCGAGCTCGAGGATTCCGGGGTCGATGCCGGTCTCCCTGATGATCTCGGCGAGCTGGGGAACGAGCTGCTCCTGGCCGAACTGGCTCGCCGAGAGATTGACCGCCACCGGCATGCGCGGCAACCCCGCCTCCTTCCACGCCACGGCGCGCGTGCACACCTCGCGCAGCGTCCACAGCCCGATCGGGACGATCAATCCGGTCTCCTCGGCGAGGCGGATGAATTTCTCCGGCAGCAGGAGGCCGAGGTCGGGGTGCTGCCAGCGCAGGAGCGCCTCCACGCCGGTGATCTCGCCGCTCGTCATGTCGATCTTGGGCTGGTAGTGCACGCGGAATTCCCGGCGCTCCAGGCCGTGGCGCAGGCCGGCTTCCAGCGTGAGCTTTTCCGGCGTGTGCGACTGGAGCTCGACCGAGTAGAAGCAGAACCGGTTGCGGCCCTGCTGCTTGGCGCGGTACATCGCGATGTCGGCCCCGGCGAGCAGCGCCTTGGCGTCTCGGCCGTCGGTGGGATAGGCGCAGATCCCTATGGAAAGCGAAACGTTGAGGTCCTGCCCGTCGATCGTGCCCAGATCGGCGACCGACGCGAGCAGCTTGCGCGCGATCTCGGTGAGCGCCGCCGGATCGCCCAGCTCCTCGACCAGCAGAACGAACTCGTCGCCGCCCAGCCTCGCGATGATGTCGCCCTCGCGCACGCAGCTCGACAGGCGCTTCGCGGCCTCCTGGAGGACGCGGTCGCCGAACTGGTGGCCGAGCGTGTCGTTGATGTTCTTGAAGCGATCGAGATCCATGAAGAACAGCGTGACCGGGCGCGCGTGGCGCTCGGCCCGGGCGAGGGCGCGCTGCAGCTCCTCGTTGAACAGCACGCGGTTGGGCAGGCCGGTGAGGTGGTCGTGGGTCGCCATCTGGCGCACCGCGCCCAGCGCCGAGCGCAGGTCCTCGTTGCTCGTGCGCAGCCGCTCGCGCAGACGGCTGATCCTGCCGCCGATCATCGCGAACAGCGGCAGCAGGCAGGCGAGCCCGGCCCACTGGAACCACTCGTGGTAGACGTTGACCGTGGCCGGCTTGAGCCACATCAGGAGGTTGATCACGAGCGCGTAGCTGAGCAGGATCCACAGGGCCGTCCTGACGAACTCGCGCGTGGTGAAGCGAAACACGCCGAAGGTCAGCACGACCAGGGCGAGGTTCAGCACCATGGCGCGCCCCTGGTCGAAGCTGTAGACCGCGAACATCAGCACGGCGACTGCGGCGAGCACCTGCGGCCGCGTGAGGCTCGGATCGGCGAACCTGCGGTTCAACCCGGTGCGGATGGCGAGATAGAACCCGAGATTGATCGCGATCATCAGCGCGGCGATGACGATCGCCGGCGCGCGCGCGATCAGGCCGAAGGCGCAGGCGAGCGCGAGCAGCGGCAGGCAGACCGCGTAGGTCGCCGAGGCGAGCAGGAAGCGGCGCAGCCGCACCGATTGGCGCGGATCGCCCCTGAAGGTCATCAAGAACTTGAGCACGGACGATTCTAGCCTACCCCGGAGCGGAGCTGACAAGCGGTTTGACGGGCGCGCTTCGATGCGGCACATTCGGCCCATGCGCCTGGGATACTTCACGATGCCGCTGCATCCGCCGCAGCGCGACCCGGCGCTGACGCTCGAGGAGGACCGCGAGGCCGTCGTTCTCGCCGACCGGCTGGGATTCCACGACGCCTTCGTCGGCGAGCACCTCACCGACCGCTGCGAGAACGTGACCAGCAGCCTCATCTTCCTCGCGACGCTGATCGGCGAAACGAGGTCGATCAAGCTCGCGACGGGCACGTCGAATCTCTCGCAATCGCACCCCGTGGTGATCGCCGCGCAGGCGGCGATGTTCGACCACCTCGCCCGGGGGCGCTTCATCTTCGGCATCAGCCCCGGCGCGCTCTCCTCGGACGCCGAGGCGCTGGGGATCCTCGCCGAGGACCGCAACCGCATGTTTGCCGAGGCGATCGACGTGATCCTCGCGATCTGGGAGCGCGACGCTCCGTACGGGATCGCCCTGTCGGGAAACCGCTACAAGGTGACGACGGAGACGACATTCGCGCCCGAGATCGGGCGAGGCGTGATGTACAAGCCCTACCAGAAGCCGCGGCCGGAGATCGTCGGCACGGTCGTGGCGCCGCATTCCAAGGGCGTCATCGCGATGGGCGAGCGCGACTTCCACCCTCTGTCGGCGAACTTTCTGCTCCCGCACTGGCTGGGAAGCCACTGGGCGAACTACAGCGAGGGCAAGCGCCGCGCCGGCAAGACGCCCGACTTCGCCGACTGGCGCGTCGCGCGCACCATCTTCGTCGCAGACGACGACGCCGTCGCCGAGCGCTACGGGCGCGAGGACCCGGCCAGCCCGTACCGCTTCTACTGGAGGCAGCTGCGCGAGAAAATGATGCGGGCGAAGCGCCACGTGGTCTTCAAGATGCACGAGAAGGAGGAAGACGCCGCGGTGACCCTCGAGCGGCTGCTCGGCGGGCTGGTGATCTGCGGGACGGTGAACCGCGTCGTGGACCAGCTGCTCGCCCTGCGGGAGCAGGCCGGCCCCTTCGGCGAGATCGTCTATGCCGGCATGGACTGGGTCGATCCCCGGCTCGCCCGCCGCTCGATGGAGCTGATGGCGACCGAGGTCATGCCGCGCCTCGCGAAGGCCCTCGGGGAGCAGGCCCCGCAGCCGCTCCAGACGGCCCCTGCCTAGGGGCCCATCGGCAGGAACACTTCTTGCGTCTATCCAGGGTCCACTGCGCTCGGAAGGCCCGAACTCGCGATGCCCGTAGTAATGGAAGACGAGACCACAATACAGAAGAACATCGCCGACAAGCTGGTTGCGGCGCTGAAGACGGGCGGCTTCGTGCTCTACGCACAGAAGATCCTCTCCCTGGGAGCCCCGGCGGAGGCGCGGCCGTTTCACGAGATCCTCGTCCGCTTCAAGGAGGAGGAGGAAAAGCTGCTGCCGCCGGGGACGTTCTTCCCCATGCTCCAGGAATACCGGCTGCTCCCCTATGTCGACCGCTGGGTGGTGAGCCGGCTGGCGACCTGGATCCAGGACTTCCGGGCGCAGCGCCCCAACCTCCCCCCGCCGGCGTTCGGGGTCAATCTCGCGGAGGACACGCTGCGGGAGGCAAAATTCACGGATTTCGTGGCGAAGCACATCCAGAACGCCAAGATCCCGGAGGGGACCTTCAGCTTCGAGGTCGGCTGGGATACGGCGCTGGTGCACAGCGAGGACATCAAGCTCATCGTGAGCCAGCTGCGCCCCATCGGTTGCCGGTTCACCTTCGCGGGCTTCGACGGCAGCGACGGCTCGTTCAACTTCCTCAAGGCGCTGAAGCCCGATTTTGTGAAGCTCACCTACGGCATCGTCAAGGACATCGGCCGCTCGCTCGCGGCCTCCGAGCGGGCCGAGTCGATCTGCTCGCGCTGCCATGCCATGGGCATCAAGACCATCGCGGAGTTCGTCGAGAGCGCCGAGGTGCTCGAGCACCTGAAGATGGTGGAGGTCGATTTCGCCCAGGGTCTGGTGATCGGAGCGCCGCAGAAGTTCGCCTGAGCGCGCCGCATCGCTGGCATGCGGCGGCGGAAGGCAGGGCCGCATGCGCTATCATGCCGGCATGCACGACTCCGGATTGAAGAACTGGCGCACGCCCGCCGTCGTGCTCCTCTGCGGCGGCACCATTCTCACGCTGGCCATGGGCACGCGCCAGGGCTTCGGTCTGTTCCTGCAGCCCATGACGCTCGATCACGGCTGGAGCCGCGAGACCTTCGCGTTCGCGATGGCGCTGCAGAACCTGATCTGGGGCGCTTCCCAGCCGCTGTTCGGCATGATCGCCGACCGCAAGGGGGCGGGGCGCGTGCTCGCGACCGGCGCGGTCCTCTACGCCATCGGCCTGGTGCTGATGGCCTTGTCGAACTCCGGCCTGCAGTTCTCGCTCGCGACCGGCCTGTTCATCGGCCTCGCGCAGGGCTGCACCACCTTCAGCATCGTCTTCGGCGTGGTGAGCCGGATCTTCCCGCCCGAGCGCCGCAGCATCGCGCTGGGCACCTGCAGCGCCGCGGGCTCGTTCGGCCAGTTCGCGATGCTGCCCTACACGGGCACCCTGATCTCCCATTTCGGCTGGTTCAACGCGCTGCTGACGCTCTCGGTGAGCGCGGCGCTGATCGCGCCGCTCGCCTCGGCGCTGGTGGAACCGCGCGGCAAGGGCGCGGGCGCCGTGGTGACGCAAAGCGTCGGCGAAGCGGTGCGCGAAGCCTTCGGCCACCGGAGCTTCCTGCTGCTCACCGCGGGCTACTTCGTGTGCGGCTTCCAGCTCGCCTTCATCACCGTGCATTTCCCGGCGTACCTGGTCGACCGGGGCCTCTCGGCGAACATCGGCATGATGGCGCTCGCGCTGGTCGGCCTGTTCAACATCTTCGGGTCGTTCGCCTCGGGAGCGCTGGGCGCAAAGTACACCAAGAAATACCTGCTTTCCTCGATCTACTTCACGCGCTCGATCGTCATCGCGCTGTTCGTCTTCTCGCCGGTAAGCGAGGGTTCGGTGTACCTCTTCTCGGCGGCGATCGGTCTGCTGTGGCTGTCGACCGTGCCGCTCACCAACGGCGTGATCGGCGGCATCTTCGGCGTCACCTACATGTCGACCCTGTCGGGCTTCGTGTTCATGAGCCACCAGCTCGGCAGCTTCGCCGGGGTGTGGCTCGGCGGATACCTGTTCGACCACACGGGCTCGTACCGCGTCGTGTGGCTGATCTCGATCGCGCTCGGCCTGTTCGCAGCGCTGGTCAACCTGCCCATCCAGGAGCGCCCGGTCGTGCGCGCTCCGGCGCCGCGTCCGGCGGGATAGCGCAGC
>DASSQD010000089.1:0-45501 GCA_035702665.1 Burkholderiales bacterium | reverse complement strand
GAGGCGAACGCCGCCCGCCCGGCGTCGGCCTTGACCCAACTCACGTATTCGGCAAGCGTCTTCACGCGCAGCTCGGCCTGGACCGCGAGCGCGAAATTCCACCGGCCGGTATGCGCGACCGGCGCGAAGTCGACGAGCGCGTCGTACGGGGGCTTGGCGAGCGTCTGCGGACGGAAGATCACGGTCGCGTCCGGCGCGAGCATCAACGTCGCGCCGTCGGGCGGCGCCGCCTTCAGAGCCTCGGCGGCGATCTGCCCGACCGCGCCGGGACGGTTCTCCACGATCACTGTGCGCCCCAGCGCCTCGCCCATGGGCTCGGCGAAGATGCGCCCGAGCACGTCGACCGCACCGCCGGGCGGATAACCGACCAGCATGCGCGCCGTCTGCGCCGCCGCCGGCGCGCACACCAGCGCCGCGGCGAGCGCGGAGGCGAAAAGGCCGTGGATTCGCGTCATCAGCGATCCTTCCCTTGAGAGACGTCGGTGATCATACGCGCGAGCAGATACAGGCGCGGCTCGATCGAGTCGAGCAGGATGTACTCGGCGTCGTTCGAATGCGCGCCGAAGCCCTGGAGCCCGAAGCGCTCCAAGGTCGCCGCGTGCGACTCGAGCGCGGCGAACGCCGCGTCGGTGCCGCCGCCCTCCGCCACGGCGTCGACCGCGAGCTTCCTGCCGATGTCCGCATAGACCTTCTGCGCGTGCGCGCCGAGCGCGCGCGCCGCGGCGTTCGCCTCGAGCGGCGGGCGCCGCCGCTCGAAGGTCATCTCGACCTGGGTGTCCGGGATGAGCTTGTCGCGGATGCGCTCGCGCACCTCGCGCTCGATGCGGTCGTAGTCCGCGACGCGCAGCACGCGCACGTCCGCGGTCGCCGTGGCCTCGGCGGGGATGACGTTGCGATTGCTGCCCGCGCTTGCGAGCGTCCAGTTCATCTTGAGGCCGGTCGAGGGGTCCGACAAGTCGCGCGTCTGCATGATCTGGTGCGCGAGCTCGTACAGGGCGTTGCGGCCCATCTCGGGCGCGGATCCCGCGTGCGACGCGCGGCCCTTGACCTTGAGGACCACCGAAGCGATGCCCGCCGTGGCGAGGGCCAGCTTGTCGTTGTCCGCGCGGGACGACTCGCAGGAGAACACCACGTCGTGGCGCTCGCCTTCGCGGGTGATCACCTTGCGCGAGCCGGGCGAGCTCATCTCCTCGTCGGCGTTGATCAGCACGGTGACGCGGCCGTAGTCGCGGAGGTCCATCGCCTTGAGGATCGCGAGCGCGTGCAGGACGAGCGCGATCCCCTGCTTGTCGTCGACGATGCCCAGCCCGTAGGCGCGGTCGCCCTCGATGCGGAAGGGCTGCTTGGCGAGCATGCCGTGCAGGTACACGGTGTCCATGTGCGCGAGCAGCAGGATCCTCTTCGTCCCCTTGCCCTCGAAGCGCGCGCGCACGACCTTGCCGATCTTCGCCGGCGTGTCGGCCATGCGGTACGCGTCCGCGGTCACGTCGATCATGTCGACCTTGCCGCCGAGGGCCTGCAGGCGCCCGGCGATCAGGTAGGCGGCCTTCTCCAGCCCTTCGAGGTCGCGCGTGCCGGTCTCGATCGAGACCAGTTCCCTCAGGGTGTCGAGGAAGGGCTGCCTCTCCTTCTTCGCGAGCGAATACACCGGCTCCGCCGGCTGCGCGAAGGCCCAGCTCCCGAACGCGAGCGAAGCGGCCAGGCTGAGCGCGAGGCGGCGAAGACCAGGATCCACCACTCTCCCTCCGGCGGCCGTGCAAAGGCCGATTCTATCCTTTAGAGTCGGGCCATCGTGAGTCCTCCCCGAGTTCTCGACCGCAAGCTCATGGTGCTGCTCGCAGTCTCGGTCTTCGCCGGCGCGGGGACGATCCACTATCAGACGCCCATGCTCGCCGCTTTCGCCGCCGAGTTCCACGCGGACGCTGCGGCGGTCGGCTGGGTGGCGACGCTCACGTTCGGCGGATTTCTCGCCGGAACGTTCTTCCTCGTGCCCCTCGGCGACCGCTTCGACAAGCGCCGCCTCATCCTCGTCGAGCTCGGCGTGCTGGTCGTGGCGCTGCTGGTGATGGCGTCGGCGCCGACGCTGCCCGCGCTGGTCGGCGCGAGCCTCGTCGTCGGCCTCACCTCGGGCTTCGCCCAGCTCGTGATCCCCCTGACCGCCGAGCTCGCGCCGCCCGAGCGGCGCGGGCGCGTGATGGGAACGCTGCTCGCCTGCCTGTTCCTCGGCATCCTCTTCGGGCGCCTCGCGGGCGGACTGATCGCCCAGTTCCTGGGCTGGCGCTGGACCTACGTCGCGGCCGCGGCCATGCTCACGGCGCTCGCCCCGGCGCTGGTTCTATGGCTCCCGTCGATGCCCTCGAGGACGCAGCTCGGCTACGTCCGGCTGATGCGCTCGCTGTTCGACTACCTGCGCGACAACGCGACGCTGCGGCGCGCCTCGACCCTGCAGTTCCTCCTCGGCATCTCCTACGGCGCCTTCTGGGCGACGGTCGCACCCATGATGCTCGCCCTCCACGGTTTCGGACCGGCGCAGACGGGGTTCCTCGCGATCCCGGGCGCGGCGGGAATCCTGGTGTCGCAGCCCGCGGGACGCTGGTCGGACCGCCACGGCGCCTTTCCCGTCGTCACCGCGGGCGTCGGCCTGGTGCTCGCGGCCTTCGTCGTGCTCGCGTTCGCGCCGCTCGCGGTCGCCGCGGTGATCGCCGGCGCGGTGCTGCTCGACTCCGGGCTGCGCTCGGCGATCGTCGCGAACCAGACGCTGATCACCGCGGTCGCGCCCGAGGCGCGCAGCCGCTTCAACACCGTGTTCGGCGCGCACATCTGGGGCGGCAACGCGGTCGGCGCCTTCCTCGCGAGCACCGCGCTTGCGCACTGGGGGTGGCTCGCAGTATGCGCGATCGCGGTGAGCGCGTCGTGCGTCGCGCTCGCGCTGCAGTGGCGCACGCGGGGCGCGCAGCGCCTCTAGGTCGCTGGAAAAAGAAAAAGCGGCGGACCCTTTGGGGTACCGCCGCCTTTCGGGTCTTGCCTGTTTACTTCTTGGCCGCCCGGTCCATGCGGTCAATTCGCCTCACGCGGGAGAATCCGCTTCCAGCTCTTGCCCTCGTCCGCGGTCGAGAACAGCTGGAAGCCGCCCGCAACTATCACTTCCTGCGGGCTGGCCCACACGACGCGCCCGCCGGCGGCGTCGAGCTCGACGCCAGTCGCTTCCCACGTCTTGCCGCCGTCCCCGGACTTCGTGAGCCGGGTGGTGGGGCTGATGGCCCCTGGAATCCAGTCCGTGCCGTAGCCTTTCCGCTCGTCCATGAAGTATATCGACGAAGGTCCGACGCCCTCGGTGTGCACCCAGGTCACTCCGTTGTCGCGCGAGGTGGAGACGTAAGTCGACAGGCCGTTCACCCGCGAAACGAACAGCAGGCCCGAAGGGAGCCGGTACCAGCTCCTCACCCAGAAGTCGTAATTCGCGGTCTTCACCTCCAGCGACTTCTTGTCGACGATCCGCACCTCGGCCGTGCGCGAGAACCCGGGGATGTTCTGCAACAGGACCAGCCGGTCATCGAGTGGGACGATCAGGCTCTGAACCAGCGGCGGCGACAGCGTGGTCAGCACGCGCGTCTCCGAATTGTCCTGGTCGAGCGAAGCCCGGTACACGACCGAGATGCTCTCCGCGCCCGCGACCACGAACAGCGCGCCGGACTCGGTGGTGTCGACGTGCAGGATCCGCCCGGAGACGTTGGGCAGGGCAAGCACCTTCCATGGCTGGCCGGGCTTGCGCACCGCGTACCGCGCTTGAGGCAGCCCGGCGATCAGCGTACCGTCGGCCAGCCTTCTCGCGTAGGTCACGTCCTCCAGCGAATCCAGGAAAAGCGCCTGCCAGCTTCCCCTGGCGTCCCGGGTGACGATCTGCCCGAGCGTGGCTCCGCCGAACACCGGGCTCCTCTGGGCGTCGTCGCCGGCGGTGAGAATCGACACCCGGCCGCGCGAGCGCGCCAGGGCCTTTTCCTCGTCTGCAGCCGACATGCCTCCCTTCGGGCCGCTAATCTGCGGCAGAGCGAGCTTCTGCTTGGTGCGGACCTCCAGGTCTTCGGTGACCGACTTGCGGCCGATCTCGCCGGCCAGGTACTCGACCGTCGACGGCTTCCCCGACTCGCCCGGGGCGATCACGATGGTGCCGAGGTTGGTGAGCGACCCGGACTTCACGGCGAACGTTCCGATGTGCGCGCGCATATCCTCGTAGTCCGACATCGCCACGGTGACGAGCAAGCCGCCACCCGGTCCGATGCTCTGGAGCTGCTTGATCTGGTATTCGCCCTGGTCGAGCCGCGCGAAGAAGAGCGATCCAGGCGAGGCGCGATCGCCGAAATCGACGAGTTCGACGGTCGTCCCAGTGCTCTTGATCTCCACGATAGCGCCCGTCCACTTGCCCCGGAGCGCGCTCATCGGCCGGGTGGTTACGACCTTGAAGGCGACGAAGCCCTCGCCCGGCTTGGGTGAGGTGTCGAGAGCCGCGCTGTCGCCGGAGATCTTCACGCCGGGCGCGACGCAGCCAGCGGCGGCGACGGCCAGGAACAGCGCGAAGAAATACCGCGGGATTTCGAGCGTCATTTTTCTCCTCCCAAAGAAACCGCGGCCGGGCTCTACCGGCCGCGCGCGAAGCCTATCTCAACGTCAGGTTCGGTACAACGATTAGAGCACGATGATCAGGAGCACGACCCCAAGGATGACGATGATGATGAGCAGCAGGTCGTTGTTGGTGAGCCGGCCCCCGGCGGGCAGCATGTCGAGCTTGCCGGCGACCATGTGAATTTCCTTGTCGCTCATCGCGGCGACCCGCGCCTTGGCCTCGTCGGGCGAGACCCCCATCGCCTTCATCTTCGCGATCACCTCGGGACGCTCCATGAAGGCACGGACCTTCTCCCGGTCGGTGTCGGGCTTGGCCGGCTCTATCGACGCAGCCGCCTCGTCGGTGCCGACCAGGTCGGCATAGGCGGCGCCGCAGGCGAAGGCGAGCAGCAGGGAAGCGAGGCAAGGAATGAGACGCAGGCGCTGGTTCATGATTCCTCCGTTTTCGGTTGTGACCCCGACCGTCCCCCCTCCCTGTCGAGTCGCCCGGATTGTAATCGGGATTCGAATCCGGGTTTGCGTGGGCTAGTGCAATATTCCCGCTTCGCGCATATAGCGCAGCACGCCCGGGTGGATCAGGTCCCTCCGCGGCGCCGCGGCGAGCGTGTTCTCCAGGGTCGACTCGCCGCCTTGCGCGTGGCGCGCGGCGATCACGGCCTTTCCCCTGTGCAGCGCCCGCGCGAGGCGGTACGCCGTGTCCTCGGGCAGCGAAGGCGACGCGAGCACGAGCGAGTAGGAGCCGAGCGCGGTGATGGCGGAGTCCTGTCCGGGATAGCTGTTCGCCGGCAGGACGATCGGCTTCAGGAAATCGTGCGTCGCGCGCACGCGCCGGATGTCTTCCGGCGAAGGGGCGATGAAGCGCGCGCCGCCTTGCGCCTTCGCCATGGCCGTGAATCCCGGCCAGCCGACGCCGCCGCCCCACAACGCCGCCGCGCGGCCGTCCAGCACCATCGCCGGGCCGTCGCCGGCCTTCTCCAGGTAGATCGGCGAGAAGTCCCGGTTGATGTCCAGCCCGAGCCCGTCGAACACGTAGCGCGCGAGCACGACGAAGCCCGAGCCCGACGCGCCCCAGGCGATGGGCTTGCCCTTCAGGTCGGCGATCGAGCGCGCGGGGCTGCCGGCGCGCACTACGAACATGCCGAAGTTGGAGTACATCGCGTTGACGATGGGGAGCTCGGCTTTCGGCCGGCCGATGCCCTGCAGGGCTTCGTAGGTGACCTCGCCGGTCGCCTGGCCGATGTCGATCCCGCCCGCCTCGAGCAGCGGGATGTTCTCGGTGCTGCCCTTGGTGTTCCTCGGCTGGACCGACAGCGTCGGATCCATCTCGTTGAGCGTGCTCGAATACGCCTCGCCGTAGACGGGAAAGCCGCCGCCGGGCGTCGCGGTGCCGAGAACGACCGCCGTTTTTTGCTCCGCTCCCATCCGACTCCAATCAGTCGGATGACTGTATCATGCGTCCGCCGCACCTATCATAGGAGGTCCCGCGCATGCTTCGCGGAATGCTGATCGCCGCCGCGCTGCTCGCGTGCGCCGCGTCCGTCCAGGCGCGCGTGACGAGGATCGCGATCGCGGCGACCGCCGACCCCGATCCCGTACTCACCGACGGCGCTCCTTTCCCGATCAAGCGCATCACCGGGCGCGCGTTCGGCGAGCTCGATCCGAAGGACCCGCGGAACGCGATCATCCAGGACTTGCGGCTCGCGCCGAGGAACAGGCGCGGCAGAGTCGAGTACCAGGCCACCTTTCAGCTGATCCTGCCTTCCGACCCGGAGAAGATGAGCGGCCTGATGTGGCACGACGTCCCGAACCGCGGCGGTCGCGTGACGATCGTCCTGGCCGAGCGCAACGCCGGCGACGTGGGCCTGTCCTCCGGCTGGCAGGGCGACAACTCGGGCGGGACCGCGCAGGACCGCGCCGAACGGGAAGTGGCGGTCGTGCCGATCGCGAAGAATGCCGACGGATCCTCGATCACCGGCAGGGTGCTGGGGCGCATCGTGAACCGCAGCGGGCCGGAATCCCAGCCGATCATGGTGCAAAGCAACCCCCTGCCGTACCGCCCCGCGACGCTCGACACGACGAAGGCGACGCTCACCGCGCACTCGCACGAGACCGCCGACGGCAAGGTCACGGTGCATTCGGTGATCGCCAGTCGCGACTGGGCATGGGCGCGATGCGATGCGCAGCATCCCTTTCCGGGCGCGCCCGACCCGACCCAGATCTGCCTGCGAAAAGGCTTCGATCCGAAGCTGCTCTACCAGGTCGTGTTCACGGCGAAGGATCCCTACGTGCTCGGCGTCGGCTTCGCGGCGTTCCGCGACGTCGCGAGCTTCTTCAGGAACGCCGAGAAGGACGACGCCGGCACGCCCAACCCGGTCGCGGGCCGCATCAAGTGGGTGATCGGGCGCGGCGTGTCGCAGTCGGGAAACTACCTGCGGCAGTTCATCCACCTCGGCTTCAACGAGGACGAGGCGAAGCGCCAGGTCTACGACGGCGCGTGGCCGATCATCGCGGGCCGACGCATCGCCCTCAACTTCCGCTGGGCGCAGCCCGACGGCGTGCTCGAGCTCTACCAGGCGGGCAGCGAAGGCCCGCAGTGGTGGGGCCCCTGGCCGGACCCTGTGCGCGGGCTGCCCGCACGCGGCATCCTCGACCGCTGCACGCGCTCACGCACCTGCCCGAAGATCATCGAGCACTTCGGTTCGGCGGAGGTGTGGGCGCTCAAGCTGACGCCCGAATGGGTCGGCACCGACGCGAAGGAAGACATCCCGCTGCCCGACAACGTGCGCCGCTACTACATCCCGAGCACCACGCACGGCGGCGGCGTCGGCGGATTCAACACCAGCCTGCCGGGCGCGGGCCTGCCGGCCGTGGGTCCCGCCTGCCCGGGCAACAACTGGGGCAACGCACTCTTCCCCGCCAATCCCGTTCCGCACACGCAGACCGTGAACGCGCTGCGCGCGCACTTCCGGAACTGGGTGATGAACGGCACGCCGCCGCCCGAGAGCGTGTGGCCGCGGATGGACAACGGCGACCTCGTCGAGGCCACGCGGGAAGCGATGGGCTTTCCCGAGATTCCGGCGGTCGCCGCCGTCGCGAAAGAGATCCCGGAGAACTTCGTCGTGCCGGTTCTCGACTACGACTGGGGTCCCGGCTTCAACTACAACGACACCTCGGGCGTCCCGACGAGGCAGCCGCCGCCGATCAAGCGCGTGCTCAAGGCGCCGGTGCCTCGCGTCGACGCCGACGGGAACGAGCTGGGCGGCGTGCCGGTGGTGCTGCGCGACGCGCCGCTCGGAACCTACCTCGGCTGGAACATCACCGCCGGCGGCGCTCGCCCCTTCCACCAGGGACAGATCTGCGACTACGCCGGCGGCATGATCCCGTTCGCGAAAACGAAAGCCGAGCGCGAGGCCGGCGGCGATCCGAGGCTGTCGCTCGAGGAGCGCTACGCGGACCACGCCGGCTATGTCGCGGCGGTGCGCGCCGCCGCGGCGAAGGCGGTCGCCGCCGGGTTTCTCCTGCAGGAGGACGCCGACCTGCTCGTCAAGCAGGCCGACGCGAGCGCGGTCCTCAGGCCCTAGGCGTCATTCGGCGCGCGCCCCCGAGGAGCGGATCACCGCCGCCCATTTCGTGGCTTCGTCCCGGAGGAAGAGCTTCAGGTCCTCGGGCGAGCCGCCGACCGGCTGCGCGCCCTGGGCGATGAGGGCGTTGCGCACCTCGGGCTTCTCGAGCGACTCGACCAGCGTGTTGTTGAGCTTGTCGACGACGTCGCCCGGCACCCCGGCGGGCGCGACTACCGCGTGCCAGCCCATGCCGAGCACTCCCGGCAGGCCGACCTCGATCGAGGTCGGCACGTCGGGCAGCAGCGGCGAGCGCAGCGGCGCGGTGATGAGAAGCGCCTTCAGCCGCCCGGCCTTGACGTGCGGCAGGAATGCGGGAATGGTGTTGAAGGCGAGCTGCACCTTGCCCGACATGATCTCGGGCAGCGCCTGCGCCACGCCCTTGTACGGCACGTGCACGATGTCGATGCCGGCCTCGCTCTTGAACAGCTCGCCGATGAGGTGCAGCCCCGAGCCGATGCCGGTCGAGCCGAAATTGAGCTCGCCCGGATGCGTGCGCGCGTAGGAGAGCAGCTCGACCGCCGAGTTCACCGGCAGCTTCGGGCTCGCGAACAGCACGAAGGGAAGCGTGGCGACCAGCGACACCGGCGCGAAATCCTTCGCCACGTTGTAGCCGAGCTTCTTGTACAGGCTCGGACCGATCGCGAGCGGGCCGCTGTTGCCCCACAGCAGCGTATAGCCGTCGGGCGCGGATTTCGCGACCGCCTCGCTGCCTATCGTTCCGCCCGCGCCGCCGCGGTTGTCGATGACGATCTGCTGCCCCAGCGCCACGGACCAGGTCTGGCTCACGAGGCGCGCGGTCGCGTCGACCGACTCACCGGCAGGAAAGGGAACGACGAGGTGGATGGGCTTTACCGGATACTGCGCGAAGGCGCCCTGCGCGAGGGTGAGAAGCAGGAGTGCGAGGCGATTCACTGCGGGTCCTTTGTAACAAAGCGTTGCAAGCCATCGGAATATAGACGATCCGGGCGGCGGTTGTCGCGGGCCTGACGCTGCCGCGAGCGGGGCGTGGTATTCTTTTGGCGAGTTCATCCGTTAACACTGCCGTCTTCGTAGAGGAGGCGCACATGAAGATCATCGGCTCGAACATTTCATCCATCCGGATTCTCGCCGCGGCCGCCCTGGCGCTCGCCCTCGCGGCCTGCGGCGGCGGCAAGACCGTCGTCGAGAGCGACCTCGGCATCAAGGGCGCTCCCGACTGGGTCAACAAGGGAACGCAGGCCGTCAACGACAAGGACGGCAGGTTGTTCCACGGCGTGGGGTCCTCGCCCTCGCTGGGCGACGAAGCGCTGCAGCGCTCGACCGCGGACGACCGCGCGCGCGCCGAAGTCGCGCGCATGCTCTCGACCTACATCGACGCGGTGAGCAACGACTACTCCGCGGCCGCCGGCACCGGCGCGAACGCCAACGCCGACCAGTCGGTGTCGCGCCAGATCAAGGCGGTCACCAAGCAGAACCTCGCGGGGTCGAAGATCATCGGCCGCTGGAAGGATTCGAGGACCAACATGGTCTACGCGATCGCCGAGCTCGACTTCAAGTCCGTCAAGACCACGCTCGAGGGCGCCAACGGCATGAACGAGGACCTCAAGCGCTACATCGGCCGCAACGGCGAGAACATATTCGACAAGGTATCCGGGGAGAAAAAATGAGTGGTTATCGATGGCTGCGCGCGGGCCTCGCACTGGTCGCGCTCGTCGCGGTGTCGGCTTGCGCGACCAAGGTGGAGCGCCTGGACGAATCGAAGGCGGTGGACCTGAGCGGAGGCTGGAACGACACCGACTCGCGGCTCGTGTCGCAGGAGATGATCACGGACTCGCTGTCGCGGCCCTGGTTGCAGGAGTTTCGCGGGCGCCCGGGGCAGAACCGTCCCGCGGTGATCGTCGGCGAAGTGCGCAACATGAGCCACGAGCACATCAACACGCAGACGTTCACCCTCGAGATGGAGCGCGCGCTGATCAACTCGGGCAAGGTCGACTTCGTCGCCACGAAGGCGGAGCGCCAGGGCGTCCGCGACGAGCGCAAGGACCAGGACCTGAACGCGCGCGAGGACACGCGCAACGCGATGGGACGCGAGCTCGGCGCGGATTTCATGCTGACCGGCTCGATCAACACCATCGTCGACCCGAACGGCGACACTCAGGTGCTCTTCTACCAGGTCAACATGACCCTCATCAGCCTGGCGGACAACCGCAAGGTCTGGGTCGGCCAGAAGGACATCAGGAAGCTGGTGACGCGCAGCAAGATGCGCTTCTAGCGCGCTTCCGCGAAGGTGTCTGCGGACGGCGCGGCGGCGGGACTCCGGTGGCCGTGCGCGGCGGCATGCCTTGCCGCGCTCGCGGGGTGCGCGACCTTCAGCGACACCATCCAGTCCACCGAGCGCAGCCTCGCGCAGCAGCAGCCCAAGGCTGCGCTCGCCGAGTACGAAAAGCTGAAACCGAATGCCGCCGACCGCGTTCTCTACCTGATGAACACCGGAATGCTGCAGCGCATGTGCGGCGACTACGACGCGAGCACGCGCACGCTGGAGGCCACCAAGCGCCAGATCGAGGATCTGAGGGCGCTGTCGCTCCGCGAGCAGGCGCTGTCGGTGACCGTGAACGACGCGACCAAGAGCTTCATCGGCGAGGACTTCGAGCGGGTGATGGTGAACAACTATCTCGCGCTCAACTACCTGGAGCGCGGGCAGCTCGACGCCGCAAGGGTCGAGGCGCTGCAGGTCGACATCCTGCTGCGCGAGAAGCAGCAGCGCACGTCGAAGGACAACCCGTACCAGGAGGATGCCTTCGCGCGCTACCTTACCGGCATCATCTACGAGGACGAGGGCGAGTGGAGCGACGCAATGATCGCCTACCGCAAGGCCTACGAGGCCTACACCCGCCAGCTCAAATCGTTCGGCGTGGCGATGCCCGAGACGCTGAAGCACGATCTGATACGGCTCGCCGACCGCATGGGGATCGCCGACGAGGCCAAGCGCTACCGAGAGGAGTTCAAGATCGACCAGACGCTGAGCGAGGCGGACCTGCTCGAACGCGGCGAGATCATCTTCGTCGTCAACGCCGGGCTCGCGCCGCTCAAGCGCGAGCGCGCGGTCACCGCGCCCAACCTGGCGACCGGGCGCATCGTGAGGGTCGCGGTGCCGCAGTACCGCCCCCGCGCGCACCCCTTCGCGTATGCGCGCCTGAGCGCCGACTCCGCGACGGCGAGCACGTCGCGGGTGGAGAACGTCGAGGCGATCGCGATGAAGACCCTGGACTCCGAGATCGCCGGGATCACCGCCCGGGCGATCGCGCGCGCCATAGCGAAGGACACGATCGCCGGCGCGGCGTCTGCGGCGGGGAGCAACAACAACAGCTCGGGCGCCGCGGGCGCCGCGCTGATCGGCCTGGCCGTCAACCTGGCCGGCGTGCTCACCGAGCGCGCGGACACCCGCAGCTGGTTCACGCTGCCCGGGGATATCCATCTGGCGCGCCTCGTGCTGCCTCCGGGCGACTACAAGCTCAAGATCGATCTCCACGCGACCGACGAGCGCGTGCTCGAGTCGAAAGAAGTCAAGATCTCGCTCCGCAAGGGAGAAAAGAAATATCTGTCGCAGCACTGGATTCCAACCAATCTCGAGGTCAGACCATGAAGCCATGGCTAGCTATCGTTGCAACGGGCATTCTTCTGTTCGGGTGCGCCAGCACGCCCTCCACGCCCGACTGGATCAACGGCAAGAGCGCCAAGTATCCCGACAACCAGTACCTCGTCGGCCGCGGGCAGGCCGGCACCCTGGAGGACGCGCGCAACCGCGCGCGCGCGGACCTGGCGAAGATCCTCGAGGTGGGCGTGTCGGCGAAATCGAGCGACGTCACCACCTACAGCTCGGGTCCCGCCGGGGGCACCGATTCGCAGATCTCGCGCAGCATCACGACGCGTACCGACCAGATCGTGCGCGGCGTCCAGATCCCCGAGATCTGGCAGGACCCCCAGACCAAGGCCTACTCCGCGCTCGCGGTGCTGCCGCGCACGCAGGCCGCGATGGGCCTGCGGGCCGACATCGACCGGCTCGACGCCGCCACCCGCGGCTACGTCGCCCAGGCGCGCAGCGCGCCCGATCTGCTCGCGCAGGTCGCCGCCGCGAGCCGCGCGCTCGACTCGCAGCGCGAGCGCGACGGCGTGCAGCGCACGCTGCAGGTGATCGACGTCACCGGGCAGGGCGTGCCGCCCGAGCAGAACAGCGGGCAGCTCGCCGCGGACCTGAACGAGCTGCTCAAGCGTCTGCACATGAAGCCGCAGGCGGTCGCGGGATCGCAGGACGGGCTGGAGCGCATGCTGTCGGCGGCGCTGTCGCAGGCGGGCTTCGTCCCCGACGCCGGCCAGAGCGCACCTTACGTGCTGCTCGGGTCGCTGCAGCTCGACGACCTTGGCCTGATCAACGGCTGGTACTGGATGCGCGGCACGCTCGAGGTGCAGCTCACCGAGGCGGCGAGCGGCAAGGTCCGCGGCAACAAGCGCTGGGAGATCAAGACCTCGAGCCCGCAGAAGGCGACTGCGCAGCGGCGCACGCTCGACGAGGTCGACCAGACCCTCAAGCGCGACCTGAAGCCCGCGATCCTCGGGTTCGCGACGGGGAGCTAGCCGCCGCCTAGAGCGCGGCGATCCAGTCGGCGATATAGGCGATGCCGAGCGGCCGGTCGTCGACCTGGCAGTGCTCAGCGCCGCCTTCCTCACGGCCGAAGATCTTCAGCGTCTTTCGCGCGGAGCCGATGGCCGCGTAGAGGTCGTGCGCCGCCTGCACGGGAACGACGCGGTCGTTCTGGCCGTGCGTGATCAGCACCGGGCAGCGGATCTTCTCCGCGACGCCGGCCAGCGAAAATGCCTTCGCGCGCTCGAGCGCCGTGTCCGGATCGGAAAGGCCGAGGATCCACTGGAACTGGAAGTTCGATTGCGCGCTCTTCCTGGGATCGGCCGCGAGCTGCTCGCGGATTCTCTTCTGCCAGCCGTGCAGGTCCCAGTGCAGCGCGCCCAGGCACACGCAGGCGGAGTAGCGCGCCTCGAAGGCGGCGACGCGCGGCGCGTAGTAGCCGCCGAAGCTGTAGCCCATGACGATGACCTTGCTCCGGTCGACGTCGGCGCGCCTCGCGACGAACTCGTACGCCGCCGTTCCCGCGACCTCGTAGTCGTGCCGGGCGTAGATCTTCCGCAGGCGCAGCGTCTCCCCCTGTCCCGGCCCGTCGATCGCGAGCGTGTTGATTCCGCGCCGCGCGAACTCCAGGCCCGCGAACAGCACGCTCATCTCCTTGCAGTTATCCATGCCGTCGAAGAGCACGACCGTGGGCGCGGGACCCTTCGCCGCCGATTTCATGAAATACGCGGGCAGCGTCCTGCTTTCGTACGGCACCTCGCAGAATTCGATCTCGGGGTGACGCCGCCTGAGGCCCTCGTGGTAGCAGCGCAGCGCCTTCTTGTACATCTCGAGCTTCCTGTCGCCCAGGGGAACGAAGCGCTCGCCGGTGTAGTAGTAGTTGCCCGCGCGCAGGTACAGATTGCCCGAGGTGGCGTCGCGGCGGTCGGCGGACGCCGCGTCGGCGAGCTTCTCGATTCGCTCCGCTTCAGCGCACCATTCCTGCGGCCACGCCTCCGGGTCCTGCGGGCCGCGCGCACGCAGCCGCTCACAGATGCGCTCTATTTCCTCGAGCGACACCACTCCGTAGGGCGCCATGCCCTTGCACACGAGCGCCGCGTTCGACCACTGGAAATTGCCCGGAAAGGAATCGGTCCAGCTCGCGCTCATCCCGGCATCCGCTTCGCCCGGATCGAGAAGCGCAGCGCGAGCCCGTCCTTCACCGCGATCGCGCCGCCGAGGAGCGCGTACGGAGTGATGCCGAAGTCGGTCTGCTTGAAGTCGAGCTTGCCCGACACGACGATGGCCTTGTCGTCGGCCTCGATCTCGGCCGGCACCTGGAAGCTGCGCGTCGCTCCGTGCAGGGTGATCGCCACGGCGACGGTCGCCTGCCGCTGCTTCGCGTCGGCGTCCTTCACCGCGATGACGGCGTAGGGATACTTCTCCGCGTCGAGCACGTGGGTCAGCATGTTGGAGCGCGTGCCCTCGATGTCGGACTCGGTAGGCCGGGTGTCGAAGCCCGCCTCCTTGCGCAGCTCCGGCTCGTCGACCGCGAGCCGCGCGAGCGCGACGTACAGGTCGGCGCGGCCCTCGCCCGGAGCGACGTAGCCCGTGACGTCGTGGCTCGCGACCACGTGGTCGTGCCCCAGGCGTGCGAGCGAGCCGCCGCGGCGCACCTCGATCGCGACGAGCGACGCGGCGCTGTCGACGCGGTACACCGGCTTGCCCGCCTTGAGCGCCTGCTGGTAGAAGCTTTCGGGAAACTCGGGCGGCGGCGCGACGGGCGCTTCGACGCGGAGGATCTCCGCGCAGCCGGAGACGAGCAGGAGGGCGCCGAGCGCCGCGAGGCGGCTTGCGCTCATCTCAGGCCTTCCTCAGCTTGATCCTGAACTTCACCTTCACGTCGGCGCCGATGGTGTCGGTCGCCTTCCACTCGCCCAGGCCGATGCCGAAGTCGCCGCGCTTGAGCGTGAGCTCGCCCTCCATGATGGCGCCGTCGCCCGAGGGCGCCCAGGTGAACGGCACTTCGACCGCCTGCCTCACGCCCTTCAGCGTGAGCGTGCCGCGCGCGACGTAGCGCTTGCCGTCCGCGCGCAGATCGGTCGAGTTGAACTCGGCCTGCGGAAAGCCGGTGTAGTCGAACCAGTCCTTGTTGCGAATCTCCTTGTTCACGTCCGGGATGTTCATGTCGGCGCTGGTCACCTTGACGGTGACGTGCAGGCTGCCGCCGGCCGGCTTGTCCGGGTTGACGGAAAGGCGCGCGTCGAACTCCTTGAACGCGCCCGGCGCCGGGTTCTTCTCGAAGCTGGCGACGAACTCGAGCCGGCTGCCCGAGGGGTCCATCTTCCAGTCGGCCGCGAGCGCCGGCATCGCGACCAGACAGAGGATCAGGGGAACGATCTTCTTCATGAAGTACTCCAGGGAAGCATGCGTGCGAGCACGGTGTCCTTCTTCACGTAGTGGTGGCGCAGCGCGGCGCCGACGTGCACGACCAGCACCAGCCCGAGCAGCGTGACCAGGCAGGCGTGGATCGTCGCGAACAGGTCGGCGAGTCCCTTGTCGGGACCCACGATGGCGGGCAGCGGGATCGTCCAGAAGATCCTGAAGGGCACGTTGCTCGCCGAGCTGATGACCCAGCCGGTGAGGGGCAGCGCGATCATCAGGACGTACAGCAGGAAGTGGGAGAACTGCGCGGCGGCGCGCTCCCAGAGGGGCATCTCCCAGGGCAACTCGGGGGCGCGATGCGACAAGCGCCACAGCAGGCGCAGCGCCAGCAGCGTGAGGATGAGCATGCCGGTCGACTTGTGCCACACGAAGAGATTGAGCTTCGTCGGAGACAGCCGCCAGCTCACGGCGAGCAAGCCGAGCGCGATCTGCGCGAAGATAAGCATGGCCATCAGCCAGTGGAACAGCTTCGCGAGCCCGGTCCAGGATTCGATGTCGTTGCGCATGTGCCGTGGCCCGTCCCCATTCTATCCAAAGCGGTAGACCGCGATGGGCGAGCGATTATTCCGACTGCTCGACCTGCGGGGGACCGGCAGGCTTGCGGACGGCTGACTGTGTCCCTGTGCGCGAAGTCGTATCATAGCGGCAGGGGACATGTCGCTACAGGGAAAGAGCGATGGACCTCGAAGACACCGACAACCTCACCATCTTCGCGCCCACCGAGAAGGGAAAGAAGGAGCTCAAGGCCGGGTCCACGAGCCTCTCGGTGGTCGCGCTCGCGCTGATGGTCATGTTCGACGGGAAGACACCCATGGCCTCGATCTCCAAGCGCGTGCCCGGCGCGCGGCCGGGTGATATCGGCAAGGCCGTCGAAGCCCTGCTCAAGGACCGGCTCATCGACGTTGTGAAGCCGGGCGCGACCGTGGAGCACGACTTCGGCTCCTTCTTCGAGGTGCCGATCGAGGCGATGCCGGACAGCGTCTCGGCGCAGTTCCGCGACGAGGCCGAAAAAGGCCTGCAGTCGCTCGACCGCGCCGGCTACTACATCGGCGTCGCGCGGCAGGCGGCGGCGACCAAGGCTCCGAACAACGGAACGCGCTACGCCGTCCTGATGATCGAGGACAACGCGCCGTTCATCACCGCGGTCAAGATGCTGCTCAAGCTCGAGGGCTATGAGGTGCGCGTCGCGACCAGCCGCGACGAAATCGTCACCGCGCTGAGGGGCGCGCCCCTGCCCGACGCCATCCTGCTCGACGTCAACCTCCCCGGCACCGACGGCTTCTCCATTCTCGCGCGCATCCGGCAGCATCCCGCGCTGAAGACCATCCCGGTGATCATGCTCACGGCACAGGCCAGCCGCGGCGACGTCCTCCGCGGCCTCGCCGGCGGGGCCGACGGCTACATCACCAAGCCCTTCGAGCACGAGGCGCTGATGAAGAGCCTGCGCGCCGTGCTCGGCGTCACCGATCAGCCGGAAAAAAAATCCTAGATCTGCCGCAGCAGGAGAGCGGCGAGCTCCTGCGGCACCAGGATCATCGAGTCGTGCCCCGTCTTCAGTTCGTGAAAGCGCCACGCCGGATCCTTTCGGTATTTCGCCGCGAACTGGTCGAAGGTGCCGGTCGCCGGCGACGAGCAATAGATGAACGTCTTGGGCAGCGCGGCCGCCGATGAGTTCGCGCGGCGCAGTCGCTCGGTGAAGCAGCGGTAGGGGTGAGGCCGCTCGCGCTGTCTGGCGAAGGCGACATGCTCGGGCGAAACGACGCCCCACAGCGACGCGGGCGGCGGCGAGACGAAGCCGGTGCGCTCGCCCTCTTCGCGGAAGCGCGCGGCGCGCTCGGCAACGACGTAGTCGAGCGCGCACTTGCCGTCCTCCGGGACGAAGGCGTCGAGGTAGACGAGGCGGCGGATGCGCTGCGGCGCGCGCTCGGCGGCGCCCGTCACCACCATGCCGCCGTAGCTGTGGCCGACGAGGACGATGTCGCGCAGGTCCTCCATCTCGAGCAAGGCGACCACGTCCTGCACCTGCAGGCCGAGGTCGATGTCGGGACGCGCGAGATGCGCGCGCTCGCCCAGGCCTGTGAGCGTGGGCGCGAACACCTCGTGTCCCGAGAGTCTTAGCAGCGGCGCGACGAGGCGCCACTTCCAGCCGCCGGACCAGGCGCCGTGCACCAGGACGAAGGTCGTCACGGGCGTATTCAGCGCTTCGGCGCGAGCAGCCCGAACATCGCGCCCTGCGGGTCGAACGCCTGGGCGATCCACTGCCCGGTCGGGACCTGCGTCGGCCGGAGTGCGATCTTGCCTCCTGCGTTCTCGACGCGGGCGACCGCGGCGTCGAGCGCCTCGACGTTGAAGTAATAGAGCCAGAACGGCACGGGCGCCTCCGGCACTTTGGTCATCATGCCGCCGACCGCGGCGCCGCCGGTCGAGAACGTCTGATAGACGCCCATCTTCCCCATGTCGATGGCGTTCACCTTCTTCCAGCCGAACAGGCCAGAATAGAACGCGAACGCGGCCTTGCCGTCGCCCGCCTGCAGCTCGCGCCAGCCGACGTGCCCGGGCGCGTCCGGCGCCGTTTCCGGCGGCCCCTCTGCGCTATTCCCCTTCATGATGATGAACGCCGCGCCGTGCGGGTCCGCGACCACGGCGAAGCGGCCCACGCCCGGGATGTCCTGGGGGTCGCGCTGCACCTTGCCGCCCGCCTTCTTCACGCGCGCCGCGTAGTCGTCGACGTCGTCGACGGCGATGTAGCCGGTCCAGCAGGGCGGCACGCCCCGCTTCCTCGCATCGTCGGGGATCGTCATGAGCCCGCCCACGTCGACTGCACCCGCCGAGAACAGCGTGTACGGGCCCTCGCCCATCCCGGCTTCCCTGGCGCTCCAGCCGAGCGCCTTCGTGTAGAAGGCCTGGGATGCCTTGGTGTCGTTGCTCATCACGTCGTACCAGATGAACTTCCCGTGGTATTTGGACATGCATCAACCTCCTTGAAGGCTTCGCATCCATGCGAGCAGCGCCAGCGCCACCGCCTTCGGCTGCTCCGGCACCAGCGCGTGGCCCGCGTCGGTGATCAAGGCGACGCTCACGCGCTCGCCGAACTCGTCGCGCAGGTCGCCGGCGGTCGCGCGCGGCCGGAAGGCGTCGTGCTCGGCCTGCACGTCGAGCAGCGGCGCGCCGCCCGCGCCCCACCACGCGTCCTGCGGCGTCGCCAGCCCCGCGGCCCGCTGGCTGGCGTTGACCTCCGGGTGGAACCCTTCCAGCCAATCGCTCGCGTCATGTCCCGGGGCGAAGAAGGCGTATTGGAGATATTTCAGCCGCTCCGCGTCGGGCAGCGAAAGGTCCGCGCACTTCGTCACCGCTTCGGCGAGCGCCGCGGGGTATTCCTTCGCGGCCGCGGCGAGGATCGCCACGCCGCGCACCAGGCGCGGGAAATCGGCCGCGGTCATGCGCGCCACCCAGTTGCCGAAGGCGTGCCCGACGAGCAGCGCGGGGCCGGCCTCGGCGTGCGCGATCACCGCGGCGACGTCGCGCGCGAGGTCGTGCAGGGTGAGCCCCTGCATCGGCCCCCTGCTCCCGCCGATGCCCCGCGGCTGAGGGCGCAGCACGCGGTAACCGCCCCTGGCGATCCTGCGCGCGACTTCGTCGTAGTCCTCCGCACCGCGCCCGCGCGAGGGCAGGATCACGACCAGAGGGCCTCTGCCCTCGGCGATCGTCTCGATCTGCGCGTCGCCCGCCGGAACCAGGTAAGGCATCGCGGCATGATACGCGATGGCAGACGGCGGAAATTCCCCGGCGGGAGGCTCAATACGAACTCTTGTTCCTATTTCACGCCGCATCGGCGGACCCAAAGAAAAAAGGGGCGCCGGGGAGCCCCTTCCCTGCTCGACCCGGCGCCCGACTGCCTAACTCGTCCTCTCAGAGCCCGGCCCGGGTATACCAGGTCCGGTCGCGGAGCAGGCACTTCAGGGACAGCACTCCGCCCCAGGCGAGGAAAGCGATCAGTGCGATCTGGATCAGGTTCTCGAAATTGTTCATCGCGGTCTCCTTTGGCTGACCCTGCGCCTAGTAGGTCATGTCGACGACGGGCGCGGCGTCCTTGCCCTGGCTGGCGACCTGCGCCGGCAGGTAGCCAGCGTCGGCGACGTTCGTGTCGCTGCCGGCGTTGGCGTAGGCCGCGTCGGCCGCGGCGGACACTTCGGTGCCCGCGTGCGCCGGCATCAGCAGGACCGCCACCGCGCAGATCACGATCGCCAGAAGGGCCAGCGCGACCATGTTGAAGGGGCCGGCTTGGGTGGTTTCGCGGTTGCTCATTTGGGTCTCCTCTCTTTCCGTTTGCGGACCGGCGGAAATCGCCTTTCCGATGGAGACCACTCTAGGATTTCGCGCCCCCGGACTCGCCGTCCAACGGCACTGGGGTCTTGTGCCGCACGCCACATTCCCGCCCGCGGCGCCAAGGGCGTCACGGTGCGTTTGTGCGAAACGCACACAAGGGCCCCGTCGGAGGCCCGTCAGGGGAGCCGGGCAGCTACCAGTGCGCTGGGAGGCGCTTGTGAATGCGGATCTGCTTCGCGTCGACCGAGATGTAGCCGCCCGCGGTCAGGTCCTTGACGATGCGGTTCACCATCTCGCGCGAGCCGCCGATACGCTCGGCGATGTCCGACTGCGTCAGCCGCTCGGGCACGACGCGGGCGCCGTTCTGCTCGACCGCGCTCTCGTCGATGAACTTGGCAAAGCGCCCGTAGACGTCCTTGAGCGCGAGGTCGCTGACCTGCTTGACGAGGCTGCGCGTCTTGGCGATGAGAAGGTGGATGAGGTGGCGCGCGAACAGCGGGTTCTTGGCGAGCAGCGCCTCGATCTCGCTCATCGGGATGACGAAGCAGCGGCAGGGCTCGAGCGCCATGACCGAGGCGGAGCGCGGCCCGCCGTCGAGCACGAGCTCGCCGAAGTAGCTGCCCTCGCGCATGGTGCTGAGCACCACCTCCTTGCCCTCCGCGTCGCTCACGTAAACCTTGACGCGCCCGGCGAGCAGGACGTAGAGCGAATCGGTCTCGTCGCCCTCGTTGATGATCACCGCGTTCTTGGGATACGAACGCGCCGCGCCATGCGGAGCGAGCTCCTTCAGCGCGTCCTCGCCCAACGCGGCCAGTGGGCCGATGCCCATCGACACGGCTTGCGAAAGCGACATTGCGTCCCCCGGAGGCTTGACTGGCGTGAGGTGAAATTCTGGCACGGCCCGGACCTCTTGTGCAGACCCTTCGTGAAGGCGCAACATGAGGGCTGCCGGCAGCACCTCGGGGAGAAAAGCCAGATGACACGCTTCGCTTCAGCCGCCGCCCTGCTTCTCGCCGCCTCCGCGGCGACCGCCCAGACGCTCGACGACCTCAAGAACGACGGGAAGAACACCGACAACATCCTCACTTACGGCATGGGCTACGCCCAGCAGCGCTACAGCGCCCTGTCCCAGATCAACAAGGGGACCGTAAAGCGACTGGTGCCGGTGTGGAACCTGAGCCTGGACAACAACTGGGGCGAGCAGGCGCAGCCGATCGTCTACAACGGAGTCATGTACGTCACGAACGCCCGGGCGACCGTGGCGATCGACGTCGCCAGCGGCAGGCAGCTGTGGAAGCAGACCCTCGACTGGCCGGCGGACACCCCGCGCGTGGTGTGCTGCGGCGTGTCCAACAAGGGCGCGGCGATCTACAACGGCAAGGTGTTCCGGACCACGCTCGACGCCTACGTCGTGGCGTACGACGCCAAGACCGGCAAGGAGCTGTGGAAGTCGAAGGCCGCCGAGTGGAAGGACGGATATTCGCTCACCGTCGCCCCGCTCGTCGCCAACGGCGTCCTGATCACCGGAATCTCCGGCGCCGAATACGGCGTGCGCGGCTTCATCGACGGCTGGGACCCCGAGACCGGCAAGCAGCTGTGGCGCCATTACACCATTCCCGCGCGCGGCGAGAAGGGCAACGAGACCTGGCCGCAGAACAACAACGCCTGGGAGGTGGGCGGCGGCTCGGCCTGGATCACCGGATCGTACGATCCCGAGCTCGACCTCATGTACTGGGGCGTCGGCAACCCGGCGCCCTGGGCCTCGCAAAGCCGCCCGGGGGACAACCTGTACACCTCCTCGGTGCTCGCGATGCGGCCCAAGACCGGCGAGATCGCCTGGCACTACCAGTTCACGCCCAACGACGCGTACGACTACGACGCCTGCTGGGAGCTGATCCTCGCCGAGCTCAACATCGGCGGCAAGCCTCGCAAGGTGGCGATGCAGCTCAACCGCAACGGCTTCCTCTACGTGCTCGACCGGACGAACGGCCAGCTGCTCTCGGCCAAGGCCTATGAGAAGGTCAACTGGGCGAGCGGGATCGACATGAAGACGGGCCGCCCGGTCGAGACCGATATCGCGAAGAGCATCCGCGACATGAAGGCCACCGAGCACTGGCCGTCGACACGCGGCGGCAAGAACTGGTTCCACGCCGCCTTCAACCCGCAGACCGGGCTCCTGTACACGAATACGTTGCACGAGGGGCGCATGTACAAGCACCTCGAGACCAAGCCGTTCAAGACGGGAGAGCGCTACATGTTCGTCGAGAGCCTGCCGCTCAAGCGCGAGGCGGGCGATCCGGTGGGTCACATGGAGGCGATCGACCCGCTCACCGCCGAGAAGAAGTGGCGCGTGCCGCTCACCGAGTTCCAGAACTGGTCGGCGATGCTCGCGACCGGCGGCGGCCTGGTGTTCACCGGCAAGGAGACCGGCGAGTTCATCGCGCTCGACGCCGACACCGGCAAGCAGCTGTGGCAGTTTCAGACCGGCTCGGGCATCAACGCCATGCCGGTCACGTTCACGCAGAACGGCCGGCAGTACGTCACCGTGCTATCCGGGATCGGCGGCCTCTACTGGAACATCGCGCGCGAGCAGCTGAAGGACAAGGTGCCCGCCGGGGGCTCGGTGTGGACCTTCGCGTTGTTGCCAGACTGAGGCCGGACTGAAGCACGCCCTGATCGCGCTCGCCATCGCCTGCGGCCCGGCGGTGGCGCAGGACGCGCTGAAAGTGAAGGCCGGAGCGGACATCTACGAGCGCAACTGCTCGCCCTGCCACGGCGCGCGCATGATGGACCCGCAGGGCGCGGCCGACCTGAGAAAATTCCCGCACGACCAGCACGACCGCTTCGTCAACTCGGTGACCAAGGGCAAGAACCAGATGCCGCCCTGGGGCGGGCTGCTGAAGCCCGAGGACATCGAGGCGCTCTGGACCTACGTGGTCAACGCGGAGAGCATCTACGGTCACTGAACGACGACGCCCCAGGGCAGCTTGCCGACGGCGATGTCGGCGAGCTTCACGTTCCTGCGCGTGTCGATGACCGAGACCGCGCCCGAGCGGCCGCAGGCGACGTAGAGCTTGCCGCCGTCGGGCGTGAGCGCCATGTTCCACGGGCGCTGCCCGACGGGAATCGTGGCGACGATCGCGTTGGTCGCCGTGTCGAGCACCGATACCGAGGCGTCGCCGCCGTTGGAGACGTACACGCGCTTACCGTCCGGATGCACCGCGACGCCGTTCGAGCGCTTGCCCGCGGCGACCTTTGCGAGCACCGCGTGTGCGCGCGCGTCAATCACGAACACGGTGTCGGCGTTCTCCGCGGCGACGTAGGCGCGGCTGCCGTCGGGCAGGAAGCCGATGCCGCGCGGCCGCTCGCCGACCTTGATTTGCGCGATCTGCGCGCGCTTCTCCACGTCGATCACCTCGACGGTGTCGCCGTCCTCGGCGCTCGCGTAGACGACCTTCCCGTCGGGCCGGAACTCCGCGTGCTCGGGGTTCTGGCCCTTCACCTTCACCGTGAAGGCCTCGCGGCGGTCTGCGGTGTCGATGAAGGTGACGCTGTTCGATTGCTCGCTCGCGGCGGCGATCCAGCGCCCGTCCGCCGAGCGGCCGACGCCTTCGGGCGAGACACCGAGCGCGATCGCACCCGCGGGCTTGCGCTCCTTGAGGTCGACGAGCACGAGGCGGTTGTTCGGCTGGTCGCTGACGTACAGCCAGCCGCCCGCGGCGGCGGCGCCGCGCGGCTTGCCGCCCGTGTCGAGCGTGGCGACGACCGTGTCGGTCGCGGTGTCGACGACGCTCACCGTTCCCGAGCCCTCGTTCGAGACGTAGGCGAAGGGCGCGGCGAGCGCGATCGAGGGAAGGAGCAGGGGAAGCAGGGCGAGTTTTTTCATGAGGGCAGCATGCGGCGGAAGATTCCGTGGCGCGGAAAGAACAGGTGCCTGAGCGCGGCGCCCACGTGGACCGCGATCAGCGCGACGAAGACGTACGAAGTGGCGGCGTGCAGCCCGTTGAACAAGGCGTAGACCGCGCGGTCGTCCGCGCCCCAGGGCGGCAGCAGCACGGCGTTGAAGAGCTTCACGCCGAACTTGCTGAAGTTGGACGCCGCGTAGCCCGCGGCCGGCATGATCAGCATGCAGGCGTAGAGCAGCGCGTGGCTCGCCCGCGCGGCGCGGCGCTCCCACGCGGGCATCGACGCGGGGAGCGGCGGCGGCTTGTGGGTCACGCGCCAGGCGAGGCGGACGAGGATCAGCACGCCGATCACCAGGCCGGTGGACTTGTGCAGGTTCACGAAGATCGTGCGGTCGGGCGTGAGGCGCGGCACCGTCTGCAGGTACCAGCCGAATGCGATCTGCCCGAGCACGGCCAGGGCGATCACCCAGTGCAGCGCCACGGCCGTGCGCGAATAGCGGTCTTCCACGGCGCCATGGTAGCTCAGCCTGCGTACTCGATCCCGGAAGCCGGATGGCCTACCCTCGCTCCGGCGCGTAGCGCAAGCCTATCCAAGCGCCCAGCGGGGCGCCAGGCGATAGAAACAGCTCGCTCGTGGCGGCGTTCGCGTCGAAGGCGCGGCCTGGGCCGTTGAAGAAATTTCTGCCCAGAAGGCCCACGGTCTCGTACTTGGTGTTGAACAGGTTGTCGACCTCGGCAAACAGCTCCCAGCCGCGCGCGAACCGCCAGTGCGCGTCGAGGTTGAACACCGCGTAGCCGGCTACCTTGCCGCGGCTGTCCTGATTGTTCTCGTTGCCGCGCGCAAGCTGGCTCCCCGCGGCGATCATGCCGGCGCCGAGGTCCACGGCGTCCGCTGCGCGCCAGGCGGCGCGCAGCTTGAAGACGTTCTGCGGGATGGCGGGAATGCGATCGCCCGGGCTTACCTGGATGTCGCCGTTCGCGTCGGCGACAGCGTTGTTCACGCTGTGCTCGGTGAAGCTGCTGCGGAAGCGCGCATCGATGTACGCGTAGCTCGCCGCCACGCTCACGCGGCCCACGGTTCCATTCGCTCCCAGCTCGACGCCGCGGCGGCGAGTGGTCCCGACATTCTGGAAGAAGCCCGTGTTCGGCGAGCCCGCCGAGGCGCTCACGAAAAGGATGTCGTCCGTGAGCGTCGTCTGGTACGCGGTCGCCCGCCAGCTCGAAGTCGGCGAGATCCTGCCGCGCAGCCCCGCCTCGATCGTCCTGCCGATCACGGGCTTGAGCGGCGGGTCGGCGAGGAAAGCGTTCGGCAGGGCGCAGGGTGCCGAGGGGTTTGCGCAGGTCAGCTCGACCGGCGTCGGGATGCGCATGCCCTCGTTGTAGTTCGCGTAGGCGGTAAGCGAATCGCTTGTCTTCCAGGTGGCTCCCGCTGCCGGGTTGAAGCGGCTGAAGCGGCTGTCGCCGTCGAGCGCGGGGTTGGTGCCGCTCGTGTCGCGGATCTGCACCAGCGCGCGGTTGTAGCGCCCCGCGACGGTGACGTCCACCTGCGGCGTCACCGAGAGGGTGTCGGTGACGTAGAGCGCCTGGTAGCTGTTGTTGACCCGCGCCTGCGTGACGAGGCTGAAATCGCCGGCAGGGATGTTCGAGCGGTCGTTCGCGAAATTCGCTTCCTGCCGGCTCTCGCTGAAGTCGCTGCGGCCCGCGTCGATCCCGGCGCCGAGCGTCAGCCGATTCTTCTTTGCTCCGGCGTCACCGAGGTAGCTGTATTGCAGGCCGACGCCCCAACTCGAGGTGGCAACGTCGTCCTGGATGTTCTGCCCCTGCGTGTTTCCGGGTGCGATCGGCTGTGTCGGATCGAACCCGTCGTTGACATTCGTGCTGAACGTGTTGCTCTTGAGGTTGCGGCTGTAGGCGCTGGCCTCGAGCACCTGCTGCCCGGAAAAGTAGCGCCTGCCGACGAGGTTGACGAGCGAGAGCTCGTTTGTGAAGGTGTCGGGGAAGGTGTAGGCGATCGAACGCCGCTCCTCCAGAAACGAGACGGGAACGCTCTGCGCGCCGTTCAGCACGTTGCTCGCGCCGGTGTAGGAGAGGTCGAGGCTCGTGTCGCTGCCTCGATAGCTGACCTTCACGAAACCTTGCCTGACCAGGCTCGCGCTCTGGTCGCGCCAGCCGGTCTCGTCGAAGAGGTTGCCAGCAATGAAATAGGCGACGCGCTCACCGCTCCCTCCGTACTCGAGCTCCCCCGCGCGGCGGCCGAACGAACCGCCGTGCGCCTCGGCCGCGAGGCCCGGGCTGTCGAAGCCGCTCTTGGTGGTGAGCACGAGCGCGCCGCCCAGCGTGTTCAGGCCGAACACCGGGTTCGACCCCGGAATGAGCGCCATGCTGGAGATGGCGGCCTTGGGGATCAGGTCCCAGTTCACCGAGTCGCCGAACGGCTCGTTGACGCGCACGCCGTCCTGGAATACCGATAGCCCGGGCTGGGTACCGAGGAGCGGCGAGGCGGTGAAGCCCCGGAAGTTGACGTCGGGCTGGAACGGGTTTCCCTGAGCTGCGTTGACGGTAACGCTGTCCAGCCCGCGCTCCATGAAATCCGGCACCGTCAGCACTCCCGGGTTGCGCAGCTCCGCGGCGCCGCCCGTCTGTACGTTCGCAGGTACGCTGTCCCGGGGCACGCCGACTCCGGGGAGCGGCGTAGTGCCGATCACCTCCACCACGGGGCCCCCTTGCTGTGCGAGCACGGGCAGGCAGCCTGCGCAGGCGAGCATCCCAAGCCACCGTCTTGTGGCAGCTCTCGAGGTATTTGACCTTCTAGTCCAGGCTCGCAATGTAGTGCGCCAGATCCTCGATGTCCTGCTCGCCGATGGTCTGGGCGACGCTGGTCATGTTGCCCGCGTCGTTGGTGCGCGTGCGCGCCTTGAAGGCCTGGAGCTGCTTGACGACGTACTCGGGGTGCTGCCCCGCGACGCGCGGGATCTCGTTCTGCCCCTTCATGCCTCCCAGGTGGCACATGGTGCACAGGACCTCGTCGGCCTTCTTCTTCCCGCGCGCGACGCGCGCCGGGTCCGGCTTGAACGCGATCGGCTTGGGCTTCTGCGAGGAGAAGTAGTCGGCGAGGTCGAGCATGTCGTCGCGCGAAAGCCTGGCGACGAAGGGCGCCATCAGGCCGTTGCTGCGCCGTCCCTCCTTGAAGTCCTTCAGCTCGAGGTAGATGTAGCGCGCCGTCTGCCCGGCGAGGATCGGGTACTCGCCGCTCGCCGAGTTGCCCTCGGGGCCGTGGCAGGTGACGCAGGGCCCGGCCTTCTTCTTGCCCGCCGCGGGATCCGCGTGCACCGCGGAGACGAGGAGAAACAAAAAGGCCGCCCCGAAGGCGGCCTTTGGGGCCGGCATGGCTCAGGGCAGCGCGAACACGACGACGCTGTTGCCGCGTTTGAAGTCGATCTGCGTGTTGCCGCCCGCGGCGACGGCGACGTACTGCTTGCCGTTCACCGAATAGGACACGGGCGGCGCGTTGACGCCGGCGCCGGCGTTGTACTGCCACAGGAGCTTGCCGCTCTTCGCGTCGAGCGCCTTGAACCAGCCGTTGCCCTCGCCGAAGAACACCAGGCCGCCCGCGGTGGCGAGCGCGCCGCCGATGAGCGGCTGCTCGGTGTCGTACTTCCACGCCACCTTGCCGGTGTCGACGTTCACCGCCGACAGGCGCCCCCACTGCTTCTCGCTCGCGATGGTCTTGAACGCGCCGCCCAGCCACAGCTTGCTGCCGCCGGGATACGCCGCGGCCTCGACGTGGTAGGTCATGGGCTGGTGCAGGTTGAGCGCGTAGGCGAGGCGCGTGCCCGGGTTGAACGCCATCGGCGACCACTCGACGCCGCCGTTCGCGCCGGGCAGCATGCGCGCGCCCTGCGGCGTCGGCAGCACCCACATGTTCTCCTGCGGGATCATCGCCTCGGAGAAGCGGATGAGCTTGCCGGTGGCGCGCTCGTGCACGTAGATGTGCCCGGTCTTGCCCCCGTGGATGACCACGTCGACCATCTTGCCGTTCTGATCCATCGCCTGCGCCAGGATCGGCGGACTGACGGCGTCGAGGTCCCAGACGTCGTGCGCGATGTACTGGTAGTGCCACTTGTGCTTGCCCGAGTTCAGGTCGATCGCGACCATCGAGTCGGTGTACAGGTTGTCGCCGGGGCGCTCCGTCCCGTACAGGTCGGGCGAAGGGTTGCCGACCACGAAGAACACGGTCTTGGTCTTGCGGTCGACCGCGGGGGTCATCCACACGCCGCCGCCCAGGGTTTGGTAGAAGCCGCCGCCCTTGGAGGCGAGCTGCTTCTTCTCCGCCGCGATGTCGCGGTGCATATTGCGGCCGGTGGCGTCGTTCTCCGCCCACACGCCTTCGTGGCCCTTGTCGGGAATGGTGTAGAAGGTCCACAGCAGCTTGCCGTTCTTGGCGTCGAACGCCTTGAGGAAGCCGCGGATGCCGTACTCGCCGCCGTTGGTGCCGATCAGCACTTTGCCGTCGACGACGGTCGGCGCCATGGTCTCGGAGTAGCCCTTCTCGGGGTCGGCGATCTGCACTTCCCATTTCACCGCGCCGGTCTTGGCGTCGAGCGCGACGAGCTTCGCGTCGAGCGTGCCCATGTAGACCATGCCGTCGTACGCCGCCACGCCGCGGTTGTTCGGCCCGCAGCAGAACGTCGTTACGGGTCCCATCTTGTGCTTGTAGTGCCAGAACTCGGTTCCCGTCGCCGCGTCGATGGCGTAGACGTGGTTGAACGAGGTCGTGAGGAACATCACGCCGTTCACCACCAGCGGCGCGGTCTCCATCGACTCGAGCACCGCGGTCTGGAAGATGAACGCGGGCTTCAGGTTCTGCACGTTGCCGGTGTTGACCTGCGAGCCCGGGTAGTAGCGCGTCTGCTCGTAGTTGCCGTTCGGGTGCAGGTTGTTCTTGTCGTCCTTGGCGGACGCGTCGAGCATCGCCTGCGTCACCGGGGCGAGCGCGGCCGACATCTTGGCGCCCATGGTGGTGGGGCCGCCCTTCACTTCCTGCGCCTGGGCGACGAGCGCTGCCGAGCCGAGGCCTGCGAGAACGATCAAACCGAGATGACTGCGAAGCGAGGTGCGCATGGGTCCCCCTTGCGAGTTAGACGTTCTTGGTTGTGACGCCGCTCAGTTGCGAGAAAATGCCGTTGGCATGGGCAGGGCTACGTGGCTACTATAGTGCAGCCCACAGATGGGATACAAGATGAAACCGATCCGCCTGCTCGCATCGGCACTGGGTCTCGCCGCAAGCCTTTCGGCGGGGGCGCAGGAGCTTTCCCCCAACCAGCAGCTGCTTGCTGCGGCGCGACAAGGCGACCTCGCCGCGGTCACCCGCCTTCTGGGCTCGGGCGCCGCCGTGGATTCGCGCAACCGCATCGGCGACACGACGCTCATGATCGCGCTGAAGAGCGGCAACTCGGGCATCGCCAAGCTCGCCGTCGAACGGGGGGCGAACGTGAACCTCGCCAACGTCGCGCGGGTGACCCCGCTGATGGCGGCGAGCTATTCGGGCGACGCCGGCCTCGTGAAGGCGCTGCTCGCGAAGGGGGCCGATCGGGCCCCCTCGGACCGCGTGGGCAAGACGGCGATGGTCTACGCCGCGGGCCAGGGGCACACCGAGATCGTGCAGCTCCTGCTCGCCGCCGGCGAGAGCCCCAGGGCCCGGTACGATAACGAGCTCACCGCCCTGATGTGGGCGGCCGCTTACGGCCACGCGCAGACCACTAAGCTCCTCCTCGACCGCGGCGCCGAGGTCGACGCGCGCGACAACCGCGGCAAGAGCGCGCTCGCGATGGCGCTCGAGGGCGGGCACGAGGACACGGCGCAGCTCCTCCGCAAGGCCGGCGCCGCCGAATAGGCAAAAGAAAAGGGGCCCGAAGGCCCCCTCCTTGCGCGCCGGGCGCTCAGAACGTCGCCGGCATCGGCTCGATGTCCTTCGCCTGGTTCACGTATTGGGCGGGAAGGTAGCCGACCTCGCCCGCCGCGGCCAAGATGACGGCGTTGCCTTCGGAGGTCGCTTGCGCCGGGGCGAACAGGACTGCGCTGAGGCCGATCACGATCGCGGCGACGGCCCACACGGACATCTTGACGTTTTGCTTGCTCATTTTCGGTCTCCTCGCTTTGTTTCGGCCGGCGGATATCGCCTCCCGATGAAGACCACTTTAGGCCGATAGCTGCCCGGGTTCGTCGTCCCATGCCACAGCGAATCTGTGGCGAATGCACATTCCCGGCCGGCGTAACCGGGCGGCCGACCCGCTGCGCGCGCCCGCGGGGCTACCCTCCCGGAGCCGCAGCGATGAAAGAACCAGGATTGAATCGGGATGAATTGATGAATCCCCCAGGAACGCGTGGAGAATGGCCCTATGGAAACGTGGGCTTCTGCAGGTCCCTACGAGCGATACATGGGGCGCTGGAGTCGCCGGGTCGCGGCCAAATTCCTGGCCTGGATCTCCATACCACCTGGAGCGTCGTGGGCCGACGTGGGATGCGGAACCGGCGGCCTCGCACGCAGCATCCTTTCTTCGTGCAATCCGCGTTCGGTTGTCGGGGTCGACAGATCGGAGGCTTACCTGGCCGAGGCGTGCCGCGCCGTCACGGACCGGAGAGCGACTTTCGGTCTTGCCGATGCGACGACCCTGCCCTGGGACGAGTCGAGCTTCGATGCGACGGTGTCCGGCCTGGTACTCAACTTCGTGCCCGATCACCGTCGCATGGTCGCCGAAATGATGCGAGTCACGAAGCCCGGCGGGAGAGTTGCTGCTTACGTCTGGGACTACGCGCACGGAATGCAGATGACACGACATTTCTGGGACGCGGCGGTACGCGTGAACCCGCTCGACTCGGCCCTCGACCAGGCCGAACGGTTTCCGATTTGCCAGCCGGGGCCTTTGGAGGTTCTCTTCCGCAGCGCAGGCTTGAGGTCGGTGTCGGTCAAGGCGATTGACATCGAGATGCTATTCCGGGATTTCGACGACTACTGGAAGCCGTTTCTCGGCAGGCAGGGCGCTGCCCCTTCGTATCTGGCGTCCGTGGATACCGACACGCGCGAGCGCATTCGAAATCTCCTGCGATCGCGCCTCGTCCCGGCGCCCGATGGGTCGATTGCACTGACCGCCAGAGCGTGGGCTGTTCAGGGAACGGTCTAGCCCCCGACTACTGGCGAGACCGCTGGCCGGCCCAACGCTGCCTGCGGCTCATTCCGGCCTTATCCCCGCATCCCTGATGACCTTGGACACCCGCGCCAGATCCGATTTGATCACCTCTGCAAACTCTTCCGGAGTGTTGCCGTAGATCTCAAAACCGAATCCCGAGGCCGCATCCCGGACGTCAGTCGATCTGAGCGCCTTGACGACTTCCTGGTTGAGCCGCGCGACGACATCCGAAGGCGTCCCCGCGAGCGCGAACAACCCGGCCCAGCCGACGACCCGCAAAGGGACCTTTTGCTCCGCAAGCGTGCGTACATCCGGCAGGAGCGGCAATCGCTGATTGCTGCCGATGCCCAGGCCGCGCAGCCGCCCCGCCCTGATGTGTCCGGCCACGATGGGCGACGGCGAAAACGCGACCGGCGCCTGCCCGGCCACGACATCCATCATCGCCTGCGGAGCGCCCTTGTACGGAATATGGTTGAGCTGGGTGCCCGTCGCCTGCATGAACAGTTCCATCGCAATGTGCTGGATGCTGCCGACCCCGCCCGATGTGAAATCGAGCTTTCCCGGCTGCGCCTTCGCAAGCAAGACTAGTTCCTGTACGTCTCTTGCGGGCACCGAAGGATGCGCAATGAGGACGAGAGGAAATCCGGCTATCTCGGTGATCGGAGAAAAGTCGCGACTGACGTCGAAGGTGACGCTCTTCTGGAGACTGGGCAGGCTGACAATATTGTCGTTGGACGCCAGCAACGTATAGCCGTCAGCCGCTGACTTAAGCACGCGCTCGATTCCAATTTGCCCCGAGGCCCCGGGCAGAAGTTCGATCACGAACGGCTGGCCGAGGGCGATCGTGATCTTCTGGGTCACGAGCCGAGTGATGATTTCTACGGAATTACCCGGTCCGAGCGGGATGACGATCTTTACCGGCTTGGTGGGATAGGACTTGCCGGGTGCCGTCTGCTGCCCGAAGGCGGGTTTCCCACACCCGCAGAAGGCGACGGTGGCAGCGAGTGCGCACGCGGCTCGCAAAGCTAGGCCCATTTGCTTTCTCCCCTGGTTTTGAAGTCCGGTGCCACATGCGTGCCACCCGATACGCTTCATGGCCGTTTCGATACAATTTCCACTTGTCGCACACGTCATGTCCCGTTCCTCGCCATGAAACGCCAAAAATGAGCCGTTGCGATAAAGGAACAGGGAGTGAATCGGGATAAATTGATGAAATTTCCCGAGAGCACCTAGCGAATGGCCCGAATAGCCCTCAGCGCGCCGATATCCGGCCCCGCCCCGGCATGCCTGCGCTTTGATCGCTATGTCCTCGACCTCGGGCGGGGCTGCCTAAGAAGCGGCCAGAACGACATCGCTCTTCGCCCGAAGAGCTTCGAGGTTCTCCGCATGCTGGTCGAAAATGCGGGCCGTCTCCTATCCAAGGATGAGATCGCCGCGGCCATCTGGCCGGACGTCATCGTGACCGACGGCTCGCTGGCGCAGTGCGTAAAGGAATTGCGCAGGGCCCTCGGGGACGACGGCGAGCGCCTTATCAAGACCGTATCGCGCCGTGGCTATCGTCTCGAGGCCGCCGTAGCCACGGAGCCGTCGACGGTCGATCTTCAGGCGCATCCGGCGACCAAAGAGCGCGAGACAGCTCGCGCGTTCCACCTGCACCGCGCAATCGCCCAAATGGATTGGCGCTTGGCGGGCCCTGGGTTGCTTATCGCCGGTGTGGCGCTCACGGCGCTACTTCTTTGGTTCAAGTCCGGGGACGATGCGACCGCGTTACGGCCGACCCTCGATCCGGCGAAGCCGGTTGTCGCCGTGCTGCCTTTCACCAACCTGAGCGGCGATCCGGCACAGGACTACTTCAGTGACGGCATGGCCGAGGATTTGATCACGGATCTGTCCAAAGTCTCTGGACTGTTCGTAATCGCCGGGAATTCGAGTTTCGTCTACCGCAATAAAGCGGTCAACGCCGCCCAGATCGGTCGCGAGCTCGGAACGCGATATATCGTAGAAGGCAGCGTGCGGCGCTCCGGCGACCGGGTCCGTATCAACGCCGAGCTGATCGACACGAGCACCGGATTGCAACTCTGGGCGGATCGCTACGACAGCGAGCTGAAGGACTTGTTCGAACTCCAGGACGACGTGCGGCGGAAGATCGTCGCGGCTCTCGCCGTCAGGCTGTCTCCAGGCGAAGGCCAGCGTTTTGCGCGAAAGCCGACCGGCAACGTCGAAGCTTACGACCTCTGGGCCCGCGGCAGGGAGATCGAGGGGCACATGACGGCGAAGGAAAATGTCGAGGCGCGGAAAATGTTCCTGCGCGCAGTTGCGATCGATCCGCAGTTCGCGAGCGCCTACGCCAGCGTGGCGAACACCTACAGCACAGAAGTCGAAATGGGCTGGACCTCGACGTCAGTCGAGGAAGCGATTTCCGCCAGCCTGACCTACGGCCACCGGGCGGTCGCTCTCGATGAAAGCCTGCCGCAAGCTCGACGGTCGCTCGCCCGCGCCTACATCTGGCACCGGCAGCCGGAGCGGGCGCTCGCGGAGATCGAGCAGGCCGTCCTACTCAATCCAAACTACGCCGATGGCCATGCCTTCTACGCGCTCCTGCTCGCCTACGACGGCCGCGCCCGAGATGGACTGAGCCATATCGAGCGGGCTATGCGGATCAACCCGCAATCCCCGTTCTGGTACCGCCACGTTCTAGGCGTCGTCGAGTTCACTGTGGGCCGATACGCGCAAGCGGCAGGGCACCTGAAAGAAGCGCTTCAGCGCAACGCGAACTGGCAGCCTGCGCGACATATGCTCATCGCAGCTTATGGCCATCTCGGCCGCATCGATGATGCGCACTGGGAGATCGGCGAAACGGAGGTCGCAGGCTCGCCCATTACGCTCACCGGGGTGCGCGAGCGTGTACCGTACCGCAATCCCGCGGACCTGAATCGCCTGCTCGAGGGACTGCGCAAGGCCGGTGTGGCCGAGTAATTTACTCGATACCTGCAACTGCCCTCAATCGCCGCATCACCTCGGGATGCTTCGCCGCGAAGTCCCGAGTCACACCCGCGGTTCTCTCCCGCCACGCCGCGACCGCCTCGCCCGGCGCAACCGCATACACAGCACCGCGTGCTACCGAATCCCCGACCAGCCGCGCGTCGTCCGCCTGCATTTCGCTCCACTTCTCGGTCACGGCGACGCGCGCGAAGTCGGCGGAGGCTTCATGCTTGGCCGAAGGCAGCGCGTCGTACCAAGGCTTGTCGGCGATGAGAAAGTACGTATACCACCACTGCGGGCTCCCGCGAGCCGGCTCATCGCCCGGGGTCGCCATACACGACCCGCCCGCCCACCATCGTCGCGACCGCTTTCAGCCCTTCGATCTCCTTCTCCGGCACGGTGAGGATGTCGGCGGACAGCACGACCAGGTCGGCGAGCTTGCCGGGCTCGATCGAGCCCTTGATGTTCTCTTCGAAGGTCAGCTTGGCGTTATTGATGGTAAAGATGCGCAGTGCCTCCTCGCGCGTGATGCGCTGGCTCGCTCCGTAGACGCCGTCCGAGATCGTCTCGCGCGAGATGAAGTGGTACATGGCCCAGAACGGGTTGTAGGGGATGACGGGCGAGTCGGTGCCTCCGGCGACGAGGATGCCCTGATCGAGGAAGGTGCGCACCGGAGTGACGTTCTCGGCGCGCTCCTTGCCCCAGTATTTCTTCATGCTCGGCCCGGCGAGGTAGAGGTGGTCCTGCGCCGAGATGACGAGGTCGAGCGAGCGCACGCGCGGATAGTGGTCGGGCCGGCCGATGAAGAAGTGCTCGATCGACCAGCGCTTGCCGGCGATGGACTTGTCCGCGTTCGCGGCCGCGTACGCGTCCAGCACCTGGTCGATCGCGGCATCGCCCACCGCGTGGGTGGCGACGCGCCAGCCGAGGCGGTTCAGCTCGCGCACCACCGCGACGTACTGGTCCACCGGCACGACCTGGATCCCTTTGAACTTCCCGCCCTTGCCGTAGGGCTCCTCGTAGGCGGCGCGCATGTGCCCGCCCTCGAAGCCGCCGTCGATCAGCGTCTTCATGCCGCCGATGCGCAGCCACTCGTCGCCCTCGTCGGGCTTCACGTTCCACGAGGCGATCGTGTCGCGCATCTTCGCGACCGACGAGTAGTCGAAGATGCGCATCAGGTAGTTGACCCGGATGGTGAGCTGTCCCTTCGCCTTCAGGTCCTGAAACATGCGGTAGGGCTCGATCGCGCTGCCGCCGAACTGGAACTGCCCCGGGATGCGGATGCTCGTGAGTCCGGCGGCGTTGAGGAGCTTGATCTGCCTGAGGATCTCCGCTTCGGCGAGCTTGGGCGGAGGCGGAAGCTTGACGAGGCCGCGCGCCGTGTCGACCAGCTCGCCGTTCAGCTCGCCGTCGGCGTCGCGGCCGATCTCGCCCCCCGCCGGAGCCGGCGTCGCGCGCGAGATGTTCCAGCGCGCCACCGCCGCCGAGTTGACGATGAACTCGTGCCCGCCGCGCACCAGCACGACGGGATTCTCCGGAGCGATCCGGTCGAGCTCGCGCCGGTGCGGCAGGCGCTTCTCCTTGAGCTGCGCCTCGTGCCAGTCGGCGTTGGAGACCACGAGGTCGCCGGGCCGGCCCGCCTTAACCCGCGCCTCGACCGCGGCGAGCACCTCGGCCAGCGTGCGCACGTTGGAAAGATCCACGCCCGGCCCGCCGCCGGCGTTGTGCAGATGGCCGTCGATCAAGCCGGGGATCACTGTGCGTCCGTGAAGATCGATGACCTTCGTCGCCGGCCCCGCGGTGCGGCGCACGGCTTCGTCCGTCCCGACCGCGATGATTCGTCCATCCCGGATCGCCACGGCCTGGGCGATCGAGAACGAAGCGTCGACCGTGACGATCTTGCCGTTCGCGAGGATCAGGTCGGGCGGAGCGGAGCCGGGCGCTCCAGGCGCGGCCGAGCAGCTGGCGAGAACCGCGCAAAGGGTGACGAGCAGGCGTTTCATGGTGTGGACCTCCCGCGCCGATGCTAGCGCATCGCCGCTCAGCGCGCCTGCATCGCGCGCATGTAGTCGGCGAGCCGCCTTCCGTCCGCGTCCGGATAGCGGCGCTCCAGGGCGCGCAGCTCCTCGATGCGGTCGACCCGGAAATTGCGGAAGTCCTCGCGCGTCTCGCACCAGGCGCCTATTGTCCACGTCCGTCCCCAGTAGTAGAGCGCGAGCGGCCACACGTCGCGCTCGCTCGCTTTTCCGCCCGAGTCGCGGTAGTCGAGGCGCAACACGCGCCGCGCGCCGATCGCGCCGCGAACCGATTCCAGCTGCCGCATCGCCTTGCTGTCGACCTGGAAGGCGGGCGCGTAGAGCCGCGTCTTCTCGACCGCGAGGCGCCGCTCTGCGGGAAGCGCCGCGACGATCTTCTCGATCGCCGTGCGCGCGCCTTCGGCGAGCACCGGCCCGCCCCAGGCCTCGACCATGCGCGCGCCGACGGCGAGCGCCTCGATCTCGTCCAGGGTGAACATGAGCGGGGGAACGTCGAAACCTGGCTTGAGGCGATAGCCGACTCCCGCCTCGCCCTCGACCGGAACGCCCGAGAGCGACAGATCGCGCACGTCGCGGTACACCGTGCGCAGCGACACGCCCAGCCGTCCCGCGAGGAACGCCGCCGTGGTGAGGCGGCGGCCGCGCAGGTGCTGGACGATGCGGAACAGGCGGTCGGCGCGCCGCACGGGCCTCCTAGCTCACCGCGTGCAGCCCGATGCGGTTGCCTTCGCAGTCGCGGATGTGGGCGATGAAGCCCTGATTGCCGGGCAGCGCCATCTTGGGCATCAGCACCTTGGCGCCGGCGGAGGACGCGCGCTCGAGCGCCGCGTCGATGCCCGGTACTGCGGCGAGGTAGGTCACCGTGCCCTTCGCCGAGGGCTCGTAGCCTTCGCCCTTCATCAGGCAGCCTCCGATTCCATCGCTCGCGTGAGGGAAGAGCGCGATCTCGAAAGGCCCGAACTTCTCGGCCTTCAGCTCGCCGTCGAGCAGCTTCTCGTAGAAAGCGGTCGCGCGCTTCAGGTCGGACACCGCGATTTCACTCCAGACTACTGCGTTCTTCATCGCCATCTCCTTGAGTTGAGGTGCGGACGCCCGCACGGACTCCAGGATGGCGCGGGCCTGCTGACAGCGTCGTGTCAGCAGGCCGCTTCAGGTGGGCCGATGCAGATAGCGTCCGCGCGGCTGCCCGACGACGTTGCCATTTTCGCAGACCAGCATCCCTCGCAGGAAAGTCGCCTTCACGCGCGCCGAGAGCTCGATGCCCTCGAAGGGCGTATAGCCCTGCGTGGATTCGGAGTCTTTCGCGCGCACCGTCCAGGTCTCGCGCGGATCGACGAGCGCGAGGTCGGCATCGAGGCCCGGGGCGATGTCGCCCTTCGAGTTGAGGCCGTAGCGGCGCGCCGGGGCGTGGCTGGTGAGGCTCGCGATGCGGGAAAGCGCGAGCCCCCGCTTCGTTCCCTCGGACACGAGCGCGGGGAGCAGGTACTCGGTGCCGCCGAAGCCGGACTTCGCGAGCCAGATGTTGCCGAAGGTCTTCCTCGCCGCCTTGGTCTCGTGGCGGCAGCAGGCGTGGTCGCTCACCACCCAATCGATCTTGCCCTCGATGAGCTTCTGCCACAGGAACTCGACGTCCTCGCGCGGGCGGATCGGGGGGTTGACCTTGGCGAGCACGCCGGCCTTCGAGCCGGTGTCGAGCATCAGGTGACCGATGGTCGCCTCGCGGCGGAAATCGATGTGCGGGAAAAGGTGCTGCATCTGCAGCGCCGCGTTCAGCGCGCGCTTCGACGAAAGATGCAGGAGGTTGATGTTCGGCAGCGCGGTCTCGTCGGCGAGATACGAGGCGATGAACACCGCCAGGCCCTCCGAATGCGGCGGACGCGACAAGTGATAGGCGCGCAGGCCCTTCAGCTTCCTGTTCGCCTCGATCCGCTTCGTGTAGGCCGTCATGATCTCGGCCGTCTCGCAGTGCAACGACAGGCTGATCTGCGCCGCCTTTTCCGGAAAGCGCTCGCGCGCCGCCTGCACCGCGCGCATCACGAACTCGAAGTGCGCGACGTCGTAGCGTTCGTCCTTGCCGATCATGAGGAACCTGCGCTGGTCGTCCGAGCGCCCGTGCAGCCCGTGCGACCCGTAGAACATGAAGATCTTGAACGAGGCGACGCCGTGCTTCGCGACGAGCATCGGGATCTCGCGCAGGTGCGTCTCGTCCATGGGCGCGAGGTGGTAGCCGTAGTCGACGTGGAACCGGCCCTTCGAGAGCTTCAGCACCTCGGGAAAGAACTTCGCGTAGGGGCCGCCGCGGTTGAGGTAGTACTGGCCGGTGCGGAAGTAGTTGAGCATCGAGGTGACGCCGCCTTGCGCCGCGGCGCGGCTCTCCGAGACCGCGTCCTCCCTCAACGGCGCGTAGATGCCGGCGTGCATGTGCGCATCCACCACCCCCGGGAAGGCGAGCTGGCCGCGGCCGTCGTATACAGTCTTCGCCTCGGCCGCGGGAAGACCGGGCGCGATGCGCGAGAACTTGCCGTCCCTGACCGCGATGTCCGCCTCGGCTGGAGCCGCCGTCCCGGGGCGGACGACGCGCACGTTCTTGATGATCAGGTCGTCCTGCGGGTTCATGCGCCGCCTTTCTGCCGCTTCTCCAGGTGCCCGAGCAGTCCGCCGTCGCGGATCATCTGAATCAGGTGCGCGGGGATCGGTTCGCAGGCGATCGTCTCGCCGGTGGTGAGATTGTCGATCCTCCCCGACTCGGCGTCGACACGGACCTCGTCTCCTGCGCGCAGGCGCTGCACCTCGGCGCAGACCAGCGCCGGCAGGCCGAGATTCAGGGCATTCCGGTAGAAGAGCCCCGCGAACGAAGGCGCGAGGAGCGCCGCGACCCCGAGATGCTTGAGCGCCTGCGGCGCCTGCTCGCGCGAAGAGCCCGCGCCGCAATTGCGCCCGGCGACCACCACGTCGCCCGCGCGCACCTCCGTCGCGAATCGCGGCTCAACCGACTCCAGGCAATGCTTCGCGATCTCGTCGATGCCGAACCTCATGTAGCGCCCCGGCGCGAGCACCTCGGTGTTGAGATCGTCGCCGAAGCGCCAGACGCGGCCAGCCTGCTGAGAGCGGCTTGGCGGCGAGGCGGTCATCGGTCGGTACCGGGTAAGGCGGAGTGGAGGAGTGGAATCGTAACACCCGTGAGAGTACGATGCCGCGAGGGGGGAGCCACCATGCGGATATCGACGACGCTCGTCGCGCTAGCGCTTACCGGGCTCGCGCACGCACAAACGTCCGTCCTGCGCTACACGCCGCCGGCCAACGCGTTCAAGTCGAGCATCGGCGCGGACGACTACCAGCTGAACGGCACCAACGCATCGATCCAGGTCTACCAGTTCCGGCAGTTCTCCGGGAACATCCAGCAGCAGTTCCAGGCGACGCTGCTGCGCGACTGGATCGGGCCGATGCACCAGGAGGAGAACGTCGCCGGCAGGCCGACTTTCCAGAGGGTCGCCGTGCCGGGCGCCGACTACGCGGTCTCCGCCACGTTCAACGAGAGCCGCGTCGGCCTCGCGCGGCCGCATAACCGCATGCTGATCGTGAAAGGCAACGAAGCGGCGCTCGTCGACGCCTCCGCCGGCACGGTGCAGGGCTGGCAGCAGGCGGTGCCGCGCTTGAACCAGATGGCCGCGTCCTTCAAGGTCGAGGGCGCGCCCGCGGCGGCGCCGCTCAGCATCGCGGCGGGAAACGCGGTGGCCGGCCTGTACCGGGGCATGAAGCCGAAGTACACGGCGACGATGATGAACGTGACGGGCTACGCCTCCTACCAGACGGCGCTGCACTTCTACGTGTTCTCGGCGAACGGGCGCGTCTACCGAGCCTACGACCAGCTCGACGCGCCGGGCGGACGCTTCGACTTCGACGCCGCCGAGCGCCGCGATCCGCAGAACTCGGGACGCTATACCGTCGACAAGGGCAAGCTCGTCATCAAGATAAAAGGCGACAACGAGCCGATCGTCACCGACGTCCCGAAGGGCGGCGCGCTCACCATCTACGACGTCGGCTACGCGAAGCAGTAGCTAGCAGGGTACGCGGGTTCGGCGGTCCTCCGCCGCCACTCGCGTTCCAAATTCTCATGCTAGCGATGCAGAAAGATCGTTTGAGGATGGCCTGCGCGTCGACGACAATCCGCATCTTTCACAAAAGGCGGCGCACACAGCCTGCGCGCCGATCGAGGTTTTCCGATGGATGCAATTGCCGCAGTTCGCCGCTCGCCGACGTTTTCCTCTCTCGGCCTGGTGTTCGTCGTTCTCTGGAGCAGCGCCTGGATCGCCGGCAAGCTCGGACTGCCCTACGCGGGGCCGTTCACGCTGCTGCTGATCAGATCTACCGTTGCCAGCGCGGTCTTCCTCCTCGCTGCGCTTGCGAGCGGCGCGCCGTGGCCGGCAAGGTTCGCGGACTATGTGCACCTGGCCGTCGCGGGCGCCCTGATCCAGGGATTGGCCCTGGGCTGCGCCTATCTCGGTCTGCAGCTCGGCGTGAGCGCGGGCATCTCCGGGCTCATCAACGGCCTCGCCCCGCTGCTCACGGCGCTCGGCGCGGTGCCGTTCCTGGGCGAGCGAATCGGACGCAGGCAATGGCTCGGCCTGTTCGCCGGCTTGATCGGCGTCGCGCTGGTCGTGATCGACCGGGTCTCTCTCGGCGGTGCGAGCTGGGAAGGCTACGCGGTGACGTTCACGGCCCTGGTGGCTCTGGCCTGCGGCACGCTTTACCAGAAGAAGTTCTGCAGCGGCATGGATCTGCGTACCGGCAGCTTCATCCAGGTCGCCGTCGCGAGCGCGCTCGTGTTCCTTCCGGCGCTGCGCTTCGAAGGATTGGAGGTCGAGTGGAACTGGACGCTGGTGTTCGCCTCGGCGTGGCTGTCGCTCGTCAATTCGATCGGGGCTTTCACCCTGCTGTACGTCCTGCTGCGCAAAGGGGAGGCGAGCCGCGTCTCGGCGCTCTTCTACCTGGTTCCCCCGATCACGGCGATCATGGGCTTCGTCGCCTTTCACGAAACCCTGGGCCCTGCGGCGCTCGCCGGCTTCGCGATCACCGTGGGCGGTGTCTACCTCGGAACGAGGCAGTACGCGTCGTGATTCAGGACGCCTCGCGATACGCCGCCCGCACGGCGCCGGCGAGGCGTGCGCCGGCGTCGGGATAGCGCCCTTTTGCTTCAGCTTCGACCGCCTCCACCGCCTGCTCGACGGTCTTCCCTTCGCGCTTGAGCGCGGCGGTGCGCGCGAGCACGAACCTCAGGTATTCGCGATAGCTCCTGACGAATCCTGCGTCGCCCATCGGCCCGTGGCTGGGCACGATGATCCGGGGATGCAGCGCGTCGAAGGCATCCAGGCTCGCGAGCCAGGTCTTCACGCTGGAGGCGGGACTCGCGAACGCCGGCGCCGCCTTCATCGCTATGTCGCCGGAGAACAGGACGCCCTCGCCTTCCACGAGAATCGCGGTATCCCCCGGAGTGTGATTCGGCCCCATCGCGATCAGCCGTGCTTTCACACCGCCCAGGTCGATGACGAGCTCCTTGTCGAACACCTCGTCGGCCTTGCGGAACTCGGCTCCCGCCAGCAGGTGAGCCATCGCGGGCGAGCGGCCGCGGAAGATGTCGGCGGTCTTCATGCCCTCCGACGCGATCTCGGCGACCTGCGCTTGCGCGCGGATCATCCGGGTGGACGCGGGGAAGGCCTGCGCTCCCAGATCGTGCTCCGGATGCACGTGCGTCGTGACCAGATACAGGGGCCTGTCGCCGCTCACCTTGCGCACCTCGCGCAGCACGGTCTCGCCGTTCTGCCTGCCCAGCCCGGTATCGACGACCAGCGTCGCGCGCTCGCCGACGACGATGCCCACGTTGGGCACGCCCGGAACGCTGAAGTCCGGGATCACGTACACGTGCGCGGAGATCTTTTCCGTCGCGCCTTCCTTCACCAGCGGACCCGTAGTGACGAGCTGCTGCGCGCCGGCCTGCGCCGCGAAGACCAGGCCGAGCGCACCACCGATCACTAGATAACCGTTCATGATTGCCCCCTAAACGCAGCGCGCGCCGTCGACCTCGACGCAGACGCCGCTCACCATGGCAGCCTCGTCGGAGGCGAGGTAGAGGCAGGCGTTCGCTACGTCGAGCGGCGTCGAGAAGCGCCCGAGCGGGATGGTGGAGAGGAAGCGCTTCTGCGCCTCGTCGCTCAGCACCCCGCCGGCGAACTCCGCCGAGAGGCCGGTGCTCGGGCTGAACACCGGGTTCACGCAATTGACCCGGATCCTGTCGGGGCCGAATTCCGCGGCCATCGACTTCGACATGATGATCACCGCGCCCTTCGAGCTGTTGTACACCGTGAGCCCGGGCCGAGGCCGCACGCCGGCGGTCGAGGCAATGTTGACGAAGCAGCCGCCACCGCGCCTGCGAAAGACGGGCACGGCGTGGATCGCGGAGAGGTAGACGCTCTTCACGTTGACGGCGTAGACGCGGTCGAACTCGGCTTCGCTCACCTCCAGGTACGGCTTGTTGCGGTGCGTCCAGCCGGCGTTGTTGACGACGATGTCGAGCTTCGATCCGGCCTCTTGCACGAGGCGCGCCCAGTCGTCGCTTCTTGTGACGTCGCCCTGCACGAACTGCCCGCCGATCTCGCGCGCGATCTGTTCTCCGCGGGCCGAAACATCATTGACCACCACCCTCGCGCCTTCCTCGGCGAAGCGCTTCGCGATCCCGGCGCCGAAGCCGGAGCCCGCGCCGGTGACGATCGCCGTCTTGTCCTTCAGTCGCATCGATTGATTCTACTATCGCTTGCACGGCCGCCTTGGACCATTCTTCCGGACGAGGTGTGGCAACGCGTCGAGTAGTCCAGCGGACCTAAGCGAGCCGCTCGCGAGAGTCGACCATCGTTCCGCGCTCCGCCACCGCAGCGACGGTGTACGCGGTCACCGGGCGCCGGCGTGCTGCGCCCGAGATCCGGTCCAATTGCGCCTCTGGTAGCGAGGCATCGGACCAAGGTGCTGAAGCGGCACGGACCGGCGAGGCTCCCAGGCCGCGAAAAAATTCGCCAGGAAGTCGACGAATGCCCGCACCTTGCCGGAGTTCCCGGCGCCGCGCCGGTAGAGCGCGTGAAACGGCGCACCATCCAGCGAAGCCCAGTCATTCAGAATCGCTACTACCCGCCCCTGATCGACGAGCGTCCGCGCGTTGATGTCGAGCATCCACAGCACGCCGACGCCGCGAGCGCACGCTTCCCGGAGCGCCGCAGCATCGTCCCCGACCACCTGCGGCGCGACCGCCACGCTGCGCGTCTCGCCCCGGCGCTCGTACTTCCACAGATCGTGGATCATCCCCTGAGGATTGCGATACGCAAGACAGACGTGGTTGCGCAGGTCGTCCGGGTCCGTGGGCGTTCCATGCGCCTGGAGGTACGAAGGCGACGCACACGTCACGTAGCTCATCTGCCCGATCCGCTTGGCGACAAGGCTCGACTCCTCGGGCCATCGGACTGAAACGATCACGTCGACGCCCGCCGCTACCGGATCGCTCGGGCTGTTGACCGTCTTCAACTCGAGCGACATCGCCGGATGCCGCTCGAGGAACTCGGCGACGAGCCCGGCCACAAACGGCGGCCCGATGGTCCGGGAGAGCCCCACCACCAGTTTCCCCGCAGCGAGAGTGCTGCCGGATTCGAGCCGGTTCTCGACCGCGCGCAACTCGGCCAGCGTGTTGGCGCACACCGCCAGATACTGCTCGCCGTCGGCGGTCAGGCCCAGCTTCCTGGAATCGCGAGTCAGGAGCTTGACCCCCAGCGTGCGCTCGAGCGCGTTGATCATCTTCGTGACGGCAGGCGGGCTGACTTCCAGCTCCCGCGCGGCGCGCGCGAAGCTCCCTGCCTTGACCACCCGTACGAAATACTCGATGCCCCTGAGCTTGTCCATTGGCGTCTCCCGAGCGCTTAACCAACGGTTAATGTCTGATTGTGGGCCCGTGTCTTGTCCGGGGGCAAGCGTCTGCCTATCCTTGTCTCGAGTCCCGAAGTTCGTGAGGGAGGATGCCATGAGGTCACGCTTCGTAGAGTTCGCCGCCGTGGCGCTCTCAGTTACCTTCGTCGCGGCTGGCGGTGTCGCCCAGGAATACCCGAGTGCGCCGTTGTTCCCGCTGCCAGGCAAGCCGGTGCGGATCGTGGTGCCGTTCCCGCCGGGCGGGGAGGCCGACATCGAGGCGCGCGCGATCGGGCAGAAGATGGCCGAGTCGACAGGCGCGACCGTGATCGTCGAGAACAAGCCCGGCGCCTCGACCGCGATCGGCGCCCGCGACGTGATGGCCGCCGCGCCCGACGGCCATACTCTGCTCTACACCATCCCCGTCCACGTCCAGCTTCCGCACCTGTACAAGTCGCCGCCCTGGGACCCGTTCCGCGATTTCACGCCGATCGCCACGGGGACGCGAGCGGCGACCGTGCTCACCGTGCATGCCTCCGTGCCCTGCAACACCGTGCCGGAGCTGGTCGCGTACGCGAAAGCGAACCCCGGGAAGCTCAACTACGCGTCTTACGGGGCCGGCACCAGCTCGCACCTGAACGCCGAGCACCTCAAGCGGCTCGCCGGGATCGAGATCGAGCACGTGCCGTACAAGGGCAGCAGCGACGCGATGAAAGACATCCTCGGCGGGCGCGTGCAGCTGTTCTTCGACGGCGCGCCGACCGGCGTCGCCAACGCCCGCACCGGGAAGGTGAAGCTGATCGCGTGGGCCGCAGAGACGCGCAGCAAGGCGCTGCCAGAGCTGCCGACTTTGCGCGAGTCAGGCTACGACGTCGGGATGTGGGGTTATCTCTGGTTCTGGGGACCCGGAGGCATGCAGCCGGCGACGGTCGACGCGGTGTACCGCCACATCTCGCGCGCCCTCGCGACGCCCGAAGTCAGAGAACTGGTGGAGAAAGGCGGCGCGGAGGTTTCCGGCCTGTCCCCGGCCGAGACGGCGCGCGCCGCGCATGACCTTTACGATCGCTGGGGCGCGATCATCCGCGAGCTCGGCGTGAGGCTCGACTGACGGGGCGGACCTAGCCGAGCAGCTCGCGCGGATCGACTATCGTCCCGCGAACGGCCGCGGCGGCTACGGTATACGGCGACCCGAGGTAGACCTGCGCGGACTGCGCGCCCATGCGTCCCTTGAAGTTCCGCGCCGTGGTCGAGATCGCCACCGTATTCTCGGGGAGCAGGTCCTTGCCGTATCCCGCGCAGGTGCCGCAGGCGTTCGGCAGCAGCTCGGCGCCCGCGTCGAGGAGCGCCGTGAGCGTGCCCTCGGCGCGCGCGGTTTCCTGGTCCTTCGCCGACGCCGGGGCCACCTGGAGGCGGACGCCGCCCGCCGCTTTCCGCCCCTTCAGGACCGCCGCCGCCATGCGCAGGTCCTCGAGCTTCGCTCCGGTGCAGGCGCCGATGTACGCGAGAGCGATCTTCGTCCCGGCGAACTCGGCGACGGGCTTCGAGTTGGCGGGGCTGTGCGGCGCCGCGACCTGCGGCGCGAGCGCCGACGCGTCGAAGCGGTGATGCTCGAGCAGCGCCGCACCGGAGTCGCCTCGCCAGGTCTTCGTGTCGATATCGCGCGCGCCGCGCCGCTCCAGCCATTCACGGGTCGTTTCGTCGGGCGCGATCAACGCCGTCTGCCCGCCGAGCTCCGCGGTCATGTTGGCCAGCGTCATCCTCTCCTGCATGGGCAGCGCCGCGACCGCTTCCCCGGCGTACTCCACCGCCTCATAGCGGCCGCCGTCGAGGCCGAAG
>DASSQD010000088.1:0-8016 GCA_035702665.1 Burkholderiales bacterium | reverse complement strand
GTCGAGGTCCTCGCTGTTGGCACCGGTGTCCCGGCTCGACGCGGCTCCGCCGCCCATACCGATCAGCAGTCCCGGACCGCCCAGGTGCACCAGCAGGGATCCCGGCGCCACCTCGGTCTTGTGCGAATGTGCGGCGTTGATGTTGCCGATGCCGCCGGCGATCATGATCGGCTTGTGGTAGCCGCGCGCGACGCCGTTCGCGCTCATCTCGAAGGCGCGGAAGTAGCCGGCGAGGTTGGGACGCCCGAACTCGTTGTTGAACGACGCCGCGCCGATCGGGCCCTCGAGCATGATCTGCAGGGCCGAGGCCACGCGCGCGGGCCTGCCGGTTGCGGCTTCCCAGGGCTGTTCGAAGCCCGGGATGCGCAGATGCGACACCGAGAAGCCGCACAGCCCGGCTTTGGGCTTCGCGCCCCGTCCGGTCGCCGCCTCGTCGCGGATCTCGCCGCCTGAGCCCGTGGCGGCGCCCGGAAAGGGCGAGATCGCGGTGGGGTGGTTGTGGGTCTCGCACTTCATCAGGGTGTGGGTGAGCTCGCCTCTGTATACATAACGTCCGCCGGGCTCCGGCGCGAACCGCGCGACGCTCCGCCCCTGCATCACCGCGGCGTTGTCGGCGTACGCCACCACCGTCCCTTCCGGGTGGCGCGCGTGCGTCGTCTTGATCATGCCGAACAGGGTCTCCTCGCGGGGAGCGCCGTCGATGATCCACGCGGCGTTGAAGATCTTGTGGCGACAGTGCTCCGAGTTCGCCTGCGCGAACATCGTCAGCTCGACGTCGGTGGGATCGCGGCCGATCCTGCGGTAGTGCTCGAGCAGGTAGTCGATCTCGTCGGGCGCGAGGGCGAGCCCCAGGCTCGCGTCGGCGTCCTCGAGCGCGGCGCGTCCGCGCGCCGCGACGCCCACGGTCGCGAGCGGTCTGGGCTCGTGGCGCCGAAACAGGATCTCCGCCTCGTCCGGCGACGCGAGCACCGTCTCGGTCATGCGATCGCGGATCAGGTCCAGTCCACGGCGCAGCGCGGCGTCGGGAATCGAGTCCTTCTCGAAGAACCAGGCCGTTCCCCGCTCGATGCGGCGCACCGCGTCCAGGCCGCAGCTGCGGGCGATGTCGGTCGCCTTGGAGGACCACGGCGAGATGGTGCCCAGGCGCGGCACCGCGAGCCGCATCGGCCCCGTGCCGGCGCGCGCGGCCTCGCCGTAGTGCAGCAGGCGCTCCAGCGTCGCGCTTTCGTCCGCGGCCAGCGGGCGTGCGACCTCGGCGAAATGCCAGAATTCGGCGGCGGTGATGCGGAGGGAGCGGTGGATTTCGGCGAGGCGGGAGTTGAGCTTGTCGAGCCGGAACGCGGAAACCGCGGGGCTGCCGCGCAGCTTGAGGATCAACGACATGAAACGCGCCGGTAAAGCGCGATTATACCGGAACGCGATCGCCTAATTGGTGCGGCGGAACTGCGGATTCATGAGCGTGCCGGTGACACCGAGCGTCGAGCGCGCCTGGACGCTCTGGGCGCGAAGCTCGATCTGCATGCGGCCCGACAGGCTCTTCTGCGGGTCCATTTCGAGCTGACCCACTCCGCTGAGCAGCCCCGCCGCGAGCCTGATGTTGCGGACCAGGAGCCGGTTGGGGTCCGCGGAGAAGTCGCCGCTCATCTCGGAGAAGGGCGTCGTTCCGCCGCCGGAGCCGCTGCCCTGGAGCAGGCGCGTCATATCGACGTTGCTGATCAGGCCCTTCTGCACCGAGAAGCTGCCGTCGAGCTGCGAGTTGAGGATCATGCGCTCGGGGAGCAGTCCCCTCATCGAGAGCCTGCCCTTGCCCTGCACGGTTCCCGCCCCCAAGAGAGGCCCGGCGAGCTTCACCGCGTCCATCTGCCGCACCGAGAGGTCGCCGTCGAGGCTCCAGCCGTTCGACCATCTTAGCCGGGCACTCCCGAAAATGCGCCCGCCGAAGGCGCGCGCCTCGGCGTTGGTCAGCACCATCTCGCTCAAGCTCACCGTGCCCTTGGCGCTGAAGTCGGACAGGCCGAAGTCCACGCCGAGGGGAATCGGAAGCGTGCCCGCGGAGATCTCGATCGCCGCCCTACCCCCATGAGGCTCGAGCCTGACCGAGAGCTGGCCGGCGTCGGAGAACGAGGCCGATTTCAGACCGCCGTCGGGCGACAGGGTCGCGTCGAATTCGAGCGCCCCGAGGCCGAGCTCCGGCGCGTCGATCCTCAGGCCCTTGGCGGTGACGCGCTGCGCGCCCAGGCCACGGCGCGCGGCCTTGTCCTGCAGCAGTACCGCGAGAAATTCCTTGGGCACGATGACGTTTTCCAGCGTCAGAGTCCTGAGCGTGGCGCGCTCGTCGAGCAGGGTAGCCAGGTCCGGATTCGCTCTGATCAGGCCCACGCGCATTTGCGGGTCCCTGCCGATCACGACCTTCTCGAACCTCATCTGCGGCAGGGGCAGCAGCGTGAAGTTCACCGAACCTATCTTGACCGGCAGACCGAGCCACGCCTGCGCCGACTTCTCGTACGGCGCGGTCTCCAGCGGAACGAAGGGCAGCACCGCGATCCCCATGACCAGCAGCACGACCAGCATCCCCGCGAGCGTCTTGATGAAGCTGCGCGGCCTACGCTTCTCCCAGACCTCGCGTGCAGACAGCGAGGCGCCATCCGAATCGCGCAGCGCGTCCTCGTCTCCCCGCCAGGCTTCCTCGCCCGCACGCTCCCTCGCCCGTTCGGCCTTGCGCGCCTTGGCGGCGGCCTTGGCCGCGGCCCTTTCCTCCTCGCGGGCACGCTTCTCCTCTTCTTTCTTGTACCTCTCCTCCTCCTCCTCGCGTCGCTGGTGCTCGTCTCCATCATCCTCGAAGATGGGCTCTTCCCTCTCCAAGCTTTCCCGCTCCTCGACACGATCCTCGGCCTCGCGCTCCGCTTTCTCCTGCTCCTCCTTGAGCGCGCGCTCCAGGGCCGCCGCCTGCTCCGCCTCCTGGCGCTTGCGCAGCTCCTCCTCGACGCGCCTCCTCTTCTCGGACTGGCGGCCCTCCTCGGCTTCGCGCTTCGCGCGCAGCTCGGCGTCGACTCGCGCTTTCGTCTCGGCTTCGATGCGGGCCTGGCGCTCGGCTTCCCTGCGCGCCCGCTCTTCTTCCTCGCGCCGGCGCCGTTCCTCTTCCTCGCGGCGCAGGCGCTCGGCCACCTCCCTGCGCGTCCGCTCCTCCAGCTCGCGCCGCGCGCGCTCTTCCGCCTCGCGCCGTACGCGCTCCTCCGCCTCGCGCTTCGCGCGCGCCTCGGCCTCGCGCCGCGCCTTCTCCTCTTCCTCGCGCCGGGTTCTTTCCGCGATCTCCCGGAGCCTGCGCTCCTCGGCCTCGCGCTTCATCGCGGCCTCGATCTCGGCCCGGGCGCGCGCCTCGGCCTCGAGACGCGCTTTCTCTTCGGCGTCCTTGCGCGCCTTCTCCTCCGCCTCGCGCCGCGCGCGCTCGAGCGCCTCGGCCTGCACCCGCGCCTGCGCGTCCGCCTGCGCCCGCGCCTGCGCTTCGGGGCCGGCCCCGAGAATCCCCACCACGGGAGGCGTGGCAGGCGCCGTCACGGTCGGATTGATCAGGGGCGGCAGCGGCGTGTGGGCGCCCGTCCTCGTCACCGCGGCCTGCTTCGCCCTCTGGTCGGCGTCCGCCTTGGCGCGCGCCGCGGCCACAGCCTCGGCGCGCGCCCTGGCCACCGCTTCCTCGCGGGCGCGCGTCGCCTGCGCCTGGCGCGCAATCTCCTGCGCCTGCGCCTGGAGCCGCGCCTCCTCGTTCGCTTTCGCGTTGGGCTTTGCCGGGGTGAAGGCGGTGAAGTCGAGGTCCGAGCCTTCGCCGAGCGAGGGCGGGCCGGAGGATGGGCGGCCGACCGGGGTGCGCGGCCCCTCGTCCTGCTTGCCGATGAACTCGCGCACGTAGCCGTCGCGCTCCATGGTCGAGAGCGCCTCGATCAGCTTGGTCTCGTTCAGCTTGTCGAACTTGTCGAGCAGCTCGGTGACGCTGACCTTGCCGTCGATTTCCTTGAGGATATTGCGTAGATCCCGCGAGAGATTGCTGGTCTTACCGGTGGCCTCCATCAGGCCTTTTCCGGTCTTCGTCAGGATCGATCGGCGATTCATGCCTCTAGATAGGTCGTCGGCCGCTCGGGCGGAACCGCGCCCGCCGCACCGGGATTATGGTCGGGCTTTCATTATAGTGGGGCGCCGGGCCCGGTGTCAGCCGATCGGACGCCCGTATCCCCCGCCCCCGGGCGTCTCGATCACGAAGCAGTCCCCGGGATGCATCTCGATCTGGTCACAGGCGCCCAGTTCCACGACCCCGCCGTCGGCGCGGCGTACCCAGTTCCGTCCTGTCGCGCCGGGCAGGCCGCCCGCCATGCCGTGAGGCGCGACCCGGCGGTGCCCCGAGAGGATGGCGGCGACCAGAGGCTCGAGAAAGCGGACGCGGCGCACGCTGCCGTCGCCGCCGCGCCAGCGTCCCGCGCCGCCCGAGCCGCGGCGGATCTCGAAGCTCTCGAGCAGCACGGGGAAGCGCCACTCGAGCACCTCCGGGTCGGTCAGGCGCGAATTGGTCATGTGCGTCTGCACCGCGTCCGCGCCGTCGAATCCCTCGCCCGCGCCGGAGCCGCCGGCGACGGTTTCGTAGTACTGGTACCTGTCGTCGCCGAAAGTGAAGTTGTTCATGGTGCCGCAGGACGCCGCCATCGTGCCCAGCGCCCCGTAGAGCGCGTCGGTCACGCATTGCGAGGTCTCGACGTTGCCTGCGACCACCGCCGCAGGATAGCGCGGCCGCAGCATCGAGCCCTCCGGGATGATCACCTCCAGCGGCTTGAGGCAGCCCGCGTTCATCGGTATCTCGTCGTCGACAAGCGTGCGAAACACGTACAGCACCGCCGCCATGCACACCGCGGGCGGCGCGTTGAAATTGCTCGGAAGCTGCGCGGCGGTACCGGTGAAATCGAGCACCGCGCTGCGTGCCCGGCGGTCGATCGCGATTTTCACGCGGATCGCGGCGCCGTTGTCCATCTCGTAGCGGAACTCGCCTTCCTTCAGCACCTCGATCACGCGCCTCACCGCCTCCTCGGCGTTGTCCTGGACGTGGCGCATGTACGCGTGCACCACGGGCAGGCCGAAAGTCCCCACCATGCGGTGGAGCTCCTGCGCGCCTTTCTCGTTGGCCGCCACCATCGCGCGCAGGTCGGCCATGTTTTGCTCGACGTTGCGCGCGGGGTAGCGCCCCGAGGAGAGCAGCGAGATCGTTTCCTTCTCGCGCAGGCGCCCGCTCTCGACCAGCAAGAAGTTGTCGATCAGCACGCCCTCCTCCTCCACGACGCGGCTGTTCGGCGGCATCGACCCCGGGGTGATGCCGCCGATGTCGGCGTGATGGCCGCGCGATCCGACGTAGAAAAGGATCGCGCCGCCGTCCGAGGAGAACACCGGGGTGATTACGGTGACGTCGGGCAGGTGTGTGCCGCCGTTGTACGGCGCGTTCAGGACGTAGACGTCGCCCGGTTTCATGCGGGAGCGGTTGTCGCGGATCACCGCGCGCACGCTCTCGCCCATCGAGCCCAGATGCACCGGCATGTGCGGCGCGTTCGCGATCAATGCCCCTTGTTGGTCGAACACGGCGCACGAGAAATCCAGCCGCTCCTTGATGTTCACCGAGTAGGCCGTGTTGGCGAGGCGCAGCCCCATCTGCTCGGCGATGGACATGTAGAGGTTGTTGAACACCTCCAAGCGCACGGGATCGACTTGCGTACCGATGGCGGCGGCGCGCGCGACCGGCGCCACGCGCTCGATCACCATATGGTCCAGCGGGGTGATTTCGGCGCGCCAGCCGGGCTCGACCACCGTCGTGGCGTTGTTCTCCGCGATGATCGCCGGGCCCTCGATGCGCTGCCCGGGGGCAAGCCGCTGCCTCAGGAGAACCGGGGAGCGGCGGCGGCGACCCCCGGTGTGGATTTCCACCCACTCGGCGGGGTCCGGCGGCGCGGTGCGAGCGGCGGCCTCCCCGGCTTCGTCATGCGCGTCGGGCGCACCGATCGCCTCGACCGAGGCCGACTCGGCGATCAGCGCGCGTCCCGGCATGAGAAAGCTGTAGCGCTTGCGGTACTCCGCCTCGAACTGCGCCGTCATCTCTTCGAGGCCGGCGTACCGTACCGGCAGCGTCGTGTCGGTGCCCTCGTAGCGGAGGTGCAGGCGCCTGACGACGTCGATCCGCTCCGGCGTCACACCCTGCGAGGTGAGCTCCTGCTGCGCCGCCTGCGCGAGCCGCTCGAGCGCCTCCTCGAGCGCGGGCACGCTCCCGGCTTCGAGCTTCGCCTCCACGGTGCGCTGGCGCATCACCACGGTGTCGGCGAGCCCCATGCCGTAGGCGGAGAGCACGCCGGCCAGCGGATGCACATAGATGCGGGTCATGCCGAGGGCGTCGGCGACCAGGCAGGCGTGCTGGCCGGCAGCGCCGCCGAAGCAGCAAAGGGTGTAGGCAGTGACGTCGTGACCGCGCTGCACCGAGATCTTCTTGATCGCCTCAGCCATGTTGCCCACGGCGATCTCGACGAAGCCCTCGGCGACCTCCTCCGGCGAGCGCGCGTCCCCGGTCGCGCGGCGGATGTCCGCCGCCAGCGCCCGGAACTTCTCGCGCACGATATCTCCGTCCAGGGAGGCGCCGCCCTCCGGCCCGAATACCGAAGGGAAGAACCGGGGCTGGATCTTCCCGAGCATGACGTTCGCGTCGGTGACCGTGAGCGGCCCGTCCCTGCGGTAGCTCGCGGGCCCGGGGTCCGCGCCTGCGGAGTCCGGTCCGACGCGGTAGCGCGAGCCGTCGAAATGCAGGATCGATCCGCCCCCCGCGGCCACGGTGTGAATGCTCATCATGGGCGCGCGGACGCGAACGCCCGCGACCTGCGCCTCGAAGGTTCGCTCGAACTCGCCGGCATAGTGGGAGACGTCCGTCGAGGTCCCTCCCATGTCGAAGCCGATGATTCGGCCGAATCCAGCGGAGGACGAGGTTCTCACCGCGCCGACCACGCCCGCGGCGGGGCCCGACAGGATGCTGTCCTTGCCGGCGAAGCGGTGCGCGTCGGTCAGCCCGCCGTTGGACTGCATGAACATGAGACGCACGCCCCGCAGCTCCGAGGCGACTTGCGCGACGTAGCGCCGCAGTATCGGCGAGAGGTAGGCGTCGACCACGGTGGTGTCGCCGCGCGAGACCAGCTTCATCAGGGGGCTTACCTCGTGCGACACGGACACCTGCTCGAATGCGACAGCGCGCGCGATTTCGGCGGCGAGCTGCTCGTGAGCCGGATGCCGGTAGGCGTGCATGAAGACGATCGCGACCGAGCGATAGCCCTCTGTGTGCGCCGCCCGAAGGTCGCGCCGCAGAGCCTCCTGGTCGAGCGCCAACAGGATCTCGCCCCGCGCGCCGACGCGCTCGTCGACCTCCACCACCCTGGAGTAGAGCAGCTCCGGCAGCACGATGTGCCGGTCGAACAGGCGCGGGCGGTTCTGGTAGGCGATGCGCAGGGCATCGCGAAAGCCGCGCGTGATGAACAGCACCGTGCGCTCGCCGCGGCGCTCGAGCAGCGCGTTGGTCGCGACGGTGGTGCCCATCTTCACCACCTCGATGCGGTCGCCGGGAATCGCCGTGCCCGGCTCGAGGCCGAGCAGCCTGCGAATGCCCTCCACGGCGGCGTCGCGGTAGCGTCCGCGGTCCTCGGAGAGGAGCTTCAGCGCCGCGACGCGGCCATCAGGTCCCCGCGCGACGATGTCGGTGAACGTGCCGCCGCGGTCGATCCAGAAGCGCCACTTCCCCGCCCCGCTGCCGCCGGTCCCTGTCATGCTCGCCACGCCTTGAAGTATATTCGAGTTCAAATGCCGATCGAACAGATCGATACCGTCGTGATCGGCGCGGGCGTGGTCGGCCTCGCGGTCGCGCGCGCCTTCGCGCTCGCGGGGCGCGAGGTCGTCGTGCTCGAGCGCGAGGGCTCGATCGGCACGGGGACCAGCTCGCGCAACAGCGAAGTCATCCAC
>DASSQD010000087.1:0-13965 GCA_035702665.1 Burkholderiales bacterium | reverse complement strand
CACAACTGGCTGACGCTCGGCCACCACGAATGCTTCGCGCGCTTCACCGCGAACCGCGAGTTCGACCTGTCCGAGCTGTCGTTCGCCAAGTTCGCTGCGCAGGTGACCCGCGAGGACAGCGACATCATCGGCCTGCCGGTGGTGTGCTCCCGCCTGTTCCGCTTCAGCTCCTTCTACGTGAACAGGAAGAGCGGGATCAGGAAGGTGGAGGACCTGAAAGGCAGGAAAATCGGCTCGCCCGAATGGGCGCACTCGGCCGCGGTGTACATGCGCGGCTGGATGCACAACGAGATGGGAGTGAAGCTCGAGGATGTGCACTGGTATCAGGCCGGGGCCAACGCGCCCGGCCGCGAGGAGAAGGTCGAGCTCGACCTTCCGAAAGGCGTGAAGCTCACGCGCGTCGCCGACAAGTCGCTGTCGCAGCTCCTCGCCTCGGGCGAGATCGATTGCGCGATCATCGCGAGGCCGCCGACCTGCTTCCTCGAAGGCCATCCGGATGTCGCGCGTCTGTTCCCGGAGTACCTCGAGATGGAAGAGAAGTATTACGAGCGCACCAAGGTCTGGCCGATCATGCACATCATCGCGATGAAGAAGAGCATCGTCGACGCGCATCCCTGGGCCGCGCGCAATCTCTACAACGCGTTCGAGGAGTCCAAGCGCCGCAGCATCGAGCGCCTGCTCGACCCCGCGGTGTCGCGCTACCCGCTCGCGTGGCTCTCGACTTACGCGCGCAGGATGCGCGACCGATTCGGCGGCGATCCTTTCCCCTACGGCGTCGCGGCGAACCGCGCGACCTGGGAGCAGATGGCGCTATATACGCACCAGCAGGGCATCGCCCACCGCCGCTTTACCCCCGAGGAGATCTTCCCGAGGGGCATCGAAACCAAGGTGGTGATCTAGACTTACTTCACCACGCGCAGGCCCGGGTGCAGCGCCGCGGCGCGGTCGAGCAGCAACCGGATCTCGCGCGAGTTCCGCGTCATCGAAGCCGCGCGCTCGAACTCGCCGCGCGCCTCATCGAGGCGACCAAGCTTTTCCAGGAAGTCGCCGCGCACCGACGGGAGCAGGTGATAGCCACGCAGCGCGGGCTCGGCGGCGATCGCGTCGACGAGCGCGAGGCCCTCCTCGGGACCGTAGGTTATCGCCACCGCCACTGCGCGGTTGAGCTCGACGATCGGCGAGGGCATGAGCTGGGCGAGTGCGTCGTACAGGGCGACGATGCGCTTCCAGTCCGTCTCCGCCGGCGTGTTCGCGCGCGCGTGGCAGGCGGCGATTGCGGCCTGCAGGGTGTAGGGCCCCAGCGCGCCGCCCGCCTTCTCCGCGCGCTCGAGCGCCGCAAGCCCGCGCCGCACCAGGACGTGATCCCATCGGGCGCGGTCCTGGTCGAGAAGCAGCACGGGCTCGCCCGTCGGCCCCGTGCGCGCGCGCAGGCGCGATGCCTGGATCTCCATGAGCGCGATGAGGCCGTGGACCTCCGGCTCCTCGGGCGCGAGCTCGGCCAGGATGCGCCCGAGGCGCAGCGCGTCCTCGCACAGGGCCGGGCGCATCCAGTCGTCGCCCGCCGTCGCCGAATAGCCCTCGTTGAAAACGAGGTAGATCACTTCGAGAACCGAGGTGAGCCTCGCGGCCAGCTCCTCGCCGCGCGGCACCTCGAACGGAACGCGCGCCTCGGACAAGGTGCGCTTCGCCCGCACGATGCGCTGCGCGACCGTGGGCTCGGGTACGAGGAACGCTCTCGCGATTTCCTCGGTCGTAAGTCCGCAGAGGAGCTTCAGGGTCAGCGCGGCCCGCGCTTCGGTCGAGAGCACCGGGTGGCAGGCGGTGAAGACGAGCCGCAGCAGGTCGTCGCCGATGTCGTCCTCGAGGTTCGCGTCGAAGTCCGGCATGAATCCATCCTCTGACTCGCGGGAGATCTCCTCGTGCTTCTCCTCGGCGAGCTTGCGGTGACGGAAATGATCGAGAGCGCGGTTCTTCGCGGCGGTCACGAGCCAGGCGCCCGGCTTGTCGGGCACGCCCGATTCGGGCCATTTCTCGAGCGCCGCGACGAGCGCCTCCTGCGCCAGCTCCTCGGCGAGGCCGACGTCGCGCGTCATGCGCGCGAGCGCGGCGACGATCTTCGCGGATTCGATCCGCCAGACCGCCTCGATGGTGCTATTCGTGACTGAGTGGGTCGCCTCGGCCACGCTAGCGCTTCTTCGCCTTCTTCTCGAGCTGCTCGCGCAGCGCCGGCTCGCCCGCCGCGGCTTTCTGCACGTCGGCGGGAAAATCCTCGAACTCCTGCACCTGGCGGATCTCGATCACCTCGTTGTCGGGCATGGGGGCGCGCTTCGCCCATTCGAGCGCCTCCGCCTTCGACTTCACCTGGATCATCCAGTAGCCGCCGATGACTTCCTTCGCCTCGGTGAACGGGCCGTCCGTGACCTTGGGCTTGCCGCCGGCGAACGCGACTCGCGCCCCCATCGACGGCGGGTGCAGGCCCTCCATCGAAAGCAGCACGCCCGCTTTCTGAAGGGATTCGTTGTACTTCGACATTTCGGCGACGATCTTGGCGTCCGGCATCGCGCCCGGCTTGGCCTTCTCGTAGCCCTTGGGAATCACGATCATCATGAATCTCACGGGTATCTCCTCGTTAGACCTGGACGAGCGGCTTGAACCCGCCCCAGAACATGCGCTTGCCGTCGAAGGGCAGCTTCTTCGGGTCCATCATGTCCGCGAGGCGCTTGTCCTTGAACACTTTCTTCATGACGCGGTCGCGCTGAGCGCGCGACTTGTACACGATATACGCGAACACCACGGTCTCGCCGGGCTTGAGCTTCACGCTTTGCGGGAAGGAGGTGTGCTTCCCCGGCTTCACGTCGTCCGCCACGGCTTCCAGGTATTCCAGCGCGCCGTGCTCGCGCCACACCTTGCCCGACCTGCGCGCCATGCTGCGGTACTCGGAGAGCTTCCTCTTTGGAACGGGGACTACGACTGCGTCGACGTACATGATGATCTCCTTCGCTAGGATTGAGCCGCTGTTGCCGTCCTGGGAAAAGGCGGGAACGCGAGCGCGATCGCCACGGCGCCGAGGCCGATCGCGCCCGAGTAGACGTACATCCAGGTATAGCGGCCGAAGGTGTCGAAGATCCAGCCGCCGATCGCCGGCCCGGCGGCCATCCCGAGGCTGGACACCATGGCGGCGGCGCCGAACACCCCGCCGAGGATCTTCTGCCCGAAGTACTCGCGCGCGAGCACCGCGTAGAGCGGCATCACGCCGCCGTAAGCGAAGCCGAACGTCGCGGCCACCGCGTAGAACTCGCCGAGCTGCGAGGCTGAGATGAACGCGAACGCGGCGAGCGCCTGGATCAGCAGGCCCGCGATGAGCACGCGCTTCACGCCGAAGCGGTCGGCCGCGAGCCCGAGCCCGAGGCGGCCGCCCAAGCCCGCGAGGCCCTCGACGCTGTAGATCGTCACGGCGGCGAGCGGCGCGAGGCCGCAGGTCTGGGCGTAGGTGACGGTGTGGAAGATCGGGCCGGCGTGCGCCGCGCAGCAGGCGAAGAAGGTGAGCGCGAGGACGACGAACGGGGGCGAGAAGAACGCGTCGCGCAGGCTGGACTGCGGTCCTTCCGCTCCGCCCGGCCCGGCCCCCGGCGCGGCGGGCGGCCGGCGCACAAGAAGCGCCGCCGGAACGAGCGTCACCCATACGAACACGGCGATCACGACTTGCGCCGATCGCCAGTCCATCTGCGTGATGAGCCACGCGGCGAACGGCGACATGGTCATCGGCGCGACGCCTACGCCCACCGAGACCAGCGAAACCGCGAGGCCGCGGTGCTCGCTGATCCAGCCCATGACGGCCGCGATCATCGGCGAGAAGAAGCTGCCGACGGCGATGCCGACCAGCAGGCCGAAGGCGAGCTGGAACTGGAGCGGGGTCTGCGCATGGCTCGCGAGGAAGAGGCCCAGCCCCAGGAGCACCGCCCCGGCGAGCACGACGGGCCGCGGCCCGATGCGGTCGCTGAGCGCGCCCCAGCCGAAGCCGGCCGCCCCCATCGCGAGGAAGTTGAGCGTCATGGCGGTCGACACGGCGGTGGTCGACCAGCCGGTCGACTCTACGATGGGACGCAGGAACACCGCGAGTGAGAACATGGCACCGGCGGCGATGCAGGTCATGAAGGCGCCGAGCGCCACGACGATCCAGCCGTACCGCGGCTCTTTCATGACTTCTCCTTTGCTGCGGCCTCTAGGGCCGCGATGTCGATCTTCCTCATCTTGAGCATCGCCTCCATGACGCGCTTCGCCTTCTTCGCGTCGGGGTCGCTCAGCAATCGCGCCAGTACCGTGGGGACGATCTGCCACGACAGCCCGTACCTGTCCTTGAGCCAGCCGCACTGCGATTCCTTCCCGCCTTGCAGCAACCCGTTCCAGTAGCGGTCGACTTCCTTCTGGTCCTTGCAGTCCACGACCAGCGAGATCGCCTCGGTGAACCTGAACACCGGCCCGCCGTTCAGCGCGATCATGCGCTGGCCGTCGAGCTCGAACTCCACCGTCATCACGCTGCCCTTGGGACCGGGCCCTGCGTCGCCGTAGCGAGCGGTCTTCAGGATCTTCGAGTTGGGGAAGATGGAGGCGTAGAACTTCGCCGCCTCCTCGGCCTGGGTGTCGAACCACAGGAAAGGGGTGATCTTCTGCATGGTCAGGCTCCCTTGTACGATGGAGTGAGGCGCTCGCCGCGAAGCAGCAGGGCGGAGAGGAGCGCGGCAACGCCCGCGAACGCCGCCCCGAGAACGAAGGCGAGCTGGTAGCCGCCGGCGAGCGCGGACTGCAGCGCCGCGCCCGCGGCGAGCAGTCCCCCGGTGCGCGCCGACGACAGGCTTGCGAGCACCGCGAGGCCGAGCGAGCCGCCCATCATGAACGCGGTATTGACCACGCCCGAGGCTAGGCCCGAGTCGCTGGGAGCGACCTCGCCCATGGCGACGAGCAGGATGGGGTTCAGCGCCATGCCGCAGCCGATGCCGAGCACGGTCATCGCGGGCAGCACGTGCAGCAGGAAATCGCCTTCGACCGGCGAGAAGGCGAACAGCGCGAGGCCCAGCGAAGCGAGCGCGAGACCGAGGGCGAGCGGCAGGCGGTTGCCGAAGCGCATCACGATCCTGGCCGAAAGCCCGAGAGAGAACGCCGCCATGATGAGGTTGGCGGGGAGGAAGGCGAGCCCGACCTGCATCGGCGTGTAGTCGAGCACGAGCTGCATATACAGCGCCGACACGAAGAACCACGCGAACATCGCCGCCGACCACAGCGCGCCGATCACGCTCGCGCTCGAAAGGTTGCGGAAGCGGAACAGGCCGAGCGGCATCAGCGGAGCCTTGGCGCGCGCCTCGACGACGATGAACAGGGCGAAGAGCGCCGCGCCTCCGCCGATGAAACCGAGCGTGTGCGGCGAGGTCCAGCCGGCCCCGTTCCCGTTGACGATGCCGTAAATCGCGAGCATGAGGGAAAGCGTGATGATGATCGCCCCGGCGACGTCGAGGCGCTGTCCGCGCGCGTCCGGCCGGTCGTCGGGCAGCAGCGCGACGCAGAAGCCGCATACTGCGGCGCCGATCGGCAGGTTGACGAGGAAGATCCAGTGCCAGTTGAAGCCGCTCGTCAGCAGGCCGCCGACCAGCACGCCGATCGATCCGCCGGCGGCGCAGACGAAGCCGTAGATGCCCATCGCCTTGGCGCGCTCGCCGGGCTCCTGGAACAGGTTCATGATGAGCGAGAGGGCGATCGACGACACCACCGCGCCGCCGAGCCCCTGCGCGAAGCGCGCGCCGACCAGCAGCCACTGCGAGCCGGCGAGCCCGCAGACGAGCGAGGCCGTGGTGAAGAACAGCGTCCCGCCGACGAACAGGCGCCGCTGGCCGTAGAGGTCGCCGAGGCGCCCTCCGAGCAGCAGGAAGCCGCCGTAGGTGAGCATGTAGGCGTTCACCACCCACACGAGCGTGGCCTCGGTGAAGCGCAGGTCCTCGCGGATCGAGGGAAGCGCGACGCCCACGATGGTCGTGTCGAGCACGATCATCAGCTCGCCGAGGCAGAGGACGATGAGGGCGAGCCAGCGCTTGCGGTTGTCCAGAGTCACGATTCCCGTTCCTTGTCCGGTAGCGATTGCGCTTGGTCGCGCGAGCTACTTTTTCCTTGCACGCTCTTCCTCCAGCTTGCGAAAGCGCTCGATGCCCTCGCTGTCGCCGAAGTCCTCGAGCTCATAGAGCGGCCGGATCTCGATCTCCGCTTCGCCGCCGTCGATCGAGGGATTGGGAAACCGCCGCGCCCATTCCACGGCTTCCTCGCGCGACTTCACCTGGATGAGCGTGTAGCCCGCGATCAGCTCCTTCGCCTCGGCGAACGGGCCGTCGACCACGGCGCGTTTCGTCCCCGCGTACTTCACGCGCCAGCCGTGCTTGCTCGGCTTCAGGCCGCTCGCGTCGAGCAGCACCCCCGCCTTGTGCAGCTCCTCGTGGTATTTCTGCATCTCGTCGATGAGCTTCTCGGCGGGCATCACGCCCTTCTCGCTGTCCTTCGTGGCCTTCACGATCATCATGAAACGCATGTCTTTTCTCCTCGAAGTCGGGAGCAAGAGGCCTTGCTCACAACTCTACGACGAACGGGTCACGGCAAAATCGACAAACGCCCTGATCTTTTTGGCGGGAGCGCCTAACTATTTGAATCAGCGGATAGTTGCCGAATGCGGCTCGACGCGTTCTCCCGCCTTGTCGACTCAGATCTTCAGCCGGTACCCGGTCCTGAAGATCCACGCGATGACTACGAGCGACGCAGCGAGGAACACGCAGGTCATGCCCAGGCTCACCCAGACGTCGACGTCGGCGAGCCCGTAGAAGCTCCAGCGGAAGCCGCTCACCAGGTACACGACGGGGTTGAACAGCGACACCGTCTGCCAGAAGGGCGGCAGCATGTTGATCGAGTAGAAGCTCCCGCCGAGAAAGGTGAGCGGCGTGACGATGAGGAGCGGAATGACCTGGAGCTTCTCGAAGCCGTCGGCCCAGATGCCGATGATGAAGCCGAACAGGCAGAAGGTCACCGAGGTCAGCACGAGGAAGGCGGCCATCCATACCGGGTGCTCGATGTGAATAGGCACGATGAAGGCGGCCGTCCCCAGGATCACCAGGCCGAGGACGACCGACTTGGTCGCCGCGGCGCCGACGTAGGCGACGACGATCTCGAAGTACGACACCGGCGCCGAGAGCAGCTCGTAGATGGTGCCCACGAACTTGGGGAAATAGATGCCGAAGGACGCGTTCGAGATGCTCTGCGTCAGCAGCGACAGCATCACCAGGCCGGGAACGATGAAGGCGCCGTAGCTCACGCCCTCGACATGAGGGATGCGCCCGCCGATCGCGGCGCCGAAAACGACGAAATAGAGCGCGGTGGAGATGACCGGCGACACGAGGCTCTGCATCAGCGTTCGCCGCGCGCGCGCCATCTCGAACACGTATATTGCGCGGATGGCGTAGATGTTCATGCCGCCTTCTTCTCGGCGAGCAGCGTGACGAAGATGTCCTCGAGCGAGCTCTGCGTCGTCTGCAGGTCCTTGAAGCGGATGCCGCACTCGGTCAGATCCTCCAGCAGCGCGGTAATCGCGGAGGAATCGCCGCGCTCGTCGTAGGTGTAGACCAGCTCGGAGCCTCCGACCGAGAGCTCGAGCTTGTAGGCGGAGAGCTCCGGCGGAACGGCCTCGAGCGCGGGGTCCAGGTGGAGCGTCAGCTGCTTCTTGCCGAGCTTGCGCATGAGCTCGTTCTTCTCCTCGACCAGGATGAGCTCGCCCTTGCTGATCACCCCGACCCGGTCCGCCATTTCCTCGGCCTCGGCGATGTAGTGCGTGGTCAGGATGATGGTCACGCCAGCGACCTGGAGCGCGCGCACCAGCTTCCACATCTCCTGGCGCAGCGTGACGTCGACGCCGGCGGTGGGCTCGTCGAGAAACAGGACGCGCGGCTCGTGCGACAGCGCCTTGGCGATGAGGAGGCGCCGTTTCATGCCGCCCGACAGCGTCATCACCTTGGCGTCCTTCTTGTCCCACAGCGACAGATCCTTCAGGACCTTCTCGATATGGGCGGGATTGGCCGGCTTGCCGAACAGCCCGCGGCTGAACGACACGGTGTTCCACACCGACTCGAAGGCATCGGTGGTCAGCTCCTGCGGCACCAGGCCGATGAGCGAGCGCGAGGCGCGGTAGTCGCGCCCGATGTCGTGTCCGTCGACCGTCACCTTGCCTTCGCTCGGGTTGACGATCCCGCAGACGATGCTGATCAGCGTCGTCTTGCCCGCGCCGTTCGGGCCGAGCAGCGCGAAGATCTCGCCGCGGCGGATCTCGAGGTCGACGTTCTTCAGCGCCTTGAAACCCGAGGCGTAGGTCTTTGAAAGGTTCGAGACGGAGATGATGGACTGCATGGCCGCGTGCGCGGAATTCTACTACCGCCGGCATTCGGCTATCATCGCTCCCGCGTATCCAGAGGGAAAGCCATGCCGAAGCCCAAGCGTCACCCCACCGAATCCAGTAACGCGCCGAAATCCGGAGGCAGGGTTCCCGCAGCGCGCGTCGCCGACCTCGCCGCGGCGAGCCGCATACTCGCCGCGCAGGGCGTGGTCGACGGCTTCGGCCACGTGTCGATGCGCCATCCTTCCGCGCCCGACCGCTATCTCATGGCGCGCGCCCTCGCGCCGGCGCTCGTCACCCCCAAGGACATCATCGAATACGACCTGGAGAGCAACCCCTGCAACGCCGCGGGGCGCGCGAGCTTCCTCGAGCGCTTCATCCACGGCGCGATCTACCGGGCGCGCCCGGAGATCATGGCGGTGGTGCACAGCCACTCGCCCTCGGTGATTCCCTTCGGCCTGGTCGACGTGCCGATGCGCGCCATGTTCCACAACGCCGCCTTCATCGCGGCGGGCGTGCCGGTCTTCGACATTCGCGAGAAATTCGGCGCGACCGACCTCCTGGTGAGCGACGGCGCGAAGGGCGTCGCGCTCACGGAGATCATGGGCAGGCAGGACGTCGTGCTGATGCGCGCGCACGGCAGCGTCGCCTGCGGGGCCTCGCTCGAGACGGCGGTGTTCCGCGCGGTGTATACGGAGGTGAACGCGCGCATCCAGCACTGGACGATCGCCCTTGGGAGCGGGGCCCCGATTGCCGCGCTCGACCCGGACGAAGCGAAGCTCGCCGACGCGGTCAACCAGGGCGCGGGGGTGCGCGCCTGGCATCTGTGGCGTACCATGGTGCGCGCACAAGTGAAGTGGTAGGAGACCCCATGTCACAGCTCAAACTGAAGGAAGTCGGCGGCGCCGCCTCGCTGCCCGAGCTGAAGCAGCAGCTCGTCGATTGCATCCGCATGCTCGAGCGCTCGGACATCATCGATTACAACGGACACTGCAGCATCCGCCTCGACGACGACCGCGTGCTGATCAACATCGGCTCGTGCCAGCGGTCCAGCCTCACGGTGGAGGACATCTGCGTGATCGACCTCGAGGCGAACCAGCTCGAGGGCAAGGGCAACGCCCCGCTCGAGCGCCACCTGCACTGCGGCATCTACCGAGTGCGGCCGGACGCGCGCGCGATCGTGCACGCGCACCCGAAGTGGTCGACCTTTCTCACCATGGCCGGCGAGAGCTACAAGCCCGTGTACGCCCAGGGGTCCCTGGTGTACCCGGTGCCGCTGCTCGATTCGCCCAACTCGATCAACAACCGCACGATGGCCGACCGGCTGGCGGCGACGCTCGGCGACCGGCCGGCGGCGCTGATGAAGTCCCACGGCGCGGTGACGGTCGGCAAGGACATCGTGGAGGCGTTCGTGCTCGCGAACTACATGGAAGAGAATTCGTATCGGCAGTACATGGCGTTGCAGATCGGTAAGCCCTACGTCTTCAGCGACGAGGAGATCGCGCTGTGCCGCGAGAAGCTGTGGAACGCGGGTCTCTTCAAGCGCACCTGGGATCATTTCCGGGCGAAGCTCGGCTGAGAGCAATCCCTCCGACGTTCAGTCCGCCGCGAGGAGGAGCGCGGCTAGCCCTGCCGCTCCCGCGAGGCTTGCCCAGAACAGGTAGCTTTGGGCGGCGCTCACCCCGCCGCGTCCCAGAACGAGAACCGGAACGTCCGTGAGGGCGACGATGGACCGCGGCATGGATGGCAGCAGCCATCGCAGCCACCGCGGGTGGCGGCGGACGCCCATCAGGATCTCGTCTACCCGCTGCGATTCCGCGAGGGCCGCGATCCGTTCCGCCGGAGATCCGACGTCCGTCATGGCTCGAAACTGAATCCCGGCACGCGACAGCAGCTCGATCGCCGACGCCATGGCCGACCGGCTCCGCTCGGCATGGAGGGCTTCCCGGTCCGCCTCGCCCGAAAGCTCCGAAACGCGACGGCTGAACGGGTGTTGCACGTTGAGAAGCAAAGCCTCGATCTGCGCTCCGCGGCGTTTTGCGGCGACCAGGTGCTCGATCGGCGCAAGCGCCGCCTTAGACGAGTCAACGGGAATGAGATATTTCATTGCAGTACCTCCGTGTGTGCGCGGATCGCCGTGCGGCGGTTGCGCAGCCAGGCCAATCCCAGGGTGCCGCCGGCGATGGCGACGTGTACGGCCGGAGCCGCGGCCGCGCGGTCGTCGAGCAACTCGTGCACGAGCGGTTCCTCCGTGAGCATCCTGGCCGCCGTCCACGCGAGCACGGTGCCGCCGGCGTAGAGCAGCCCCGGAAAGCGCTGGATCGATGTCAGTATCAGGGCGCTGCCCCAAACCACGATCGGAATGCTGATGGCGAGCCCGAGTACGACCAGCAGCAAGCTGCCGCCGGCCGCGCCGGCGACGCCCAGGACGTTGTCCAGTCCCATCGCCGCGTCGGCCACCACGATGGTGCGTATCGCGCCCCAGAAGCCGGACACCGGCGCGATGTCCTTCCCGCCCTCGGCGTTACCCGTGAGCAACTGGTAGGCGATGCAGGCGAGCAACAGGCCTCCGGCGAATCGGAGCCCCGGCACGGTCAGAACCCAAAGTACCGCGGCGGTTAGGGCCACGCGTACCGCGACCGCGCCGAAAGATCCGAGGAGAATCGCGCGCCGCTGAAGGTTCTCGGGCAGCTTGCGCGCCGCGAGCGCAATGACGATGGCGTTGTCGCCGGACAGGGCCAGATTGATGACGGCTATCGCCGCAAGCGCCGACCAGAATTCCGCAGTCAGGATCATGTCCACAACGAGCCTCCTCTTTCTCGCTTACGGATTCATTGTGTCGGACCGGGCACGCGAAGAAAAATGAAGCTTTGCAATCACTTGATCGTGTTTCGCGATGCATCATTCGTTGCGATGCAGACATCGCGAAACGCAATGAATTGCGCTGCGCATGAAACGCTGCTAACCTGATAGCGCAATTCCCTAGGGGAGTAGCTTCTTCGCGGGGCGGTCGTCATCACGGGTGCAAGCCCCGGTCGCCTCGGCAGCGCAAGCTGTAAGCGAGACTTGGGGCCGGTCGGTTCGGCGGCGACGCTAACTGATCGGGCTCAGGTGCCGCGAGCCGGAATCGGTCCGCGGGTGCGTCGCTGACGAACGAAGGAGCTGACCATGCCCCATCCCAGCAAGATTCTGCGTCGCTACTTCCGGCACGGGTTGTTCCCGCAAATGATGGTGTTTGAGGCCGTTGCCCGGTTGGGCAGCGTCACGCGCGCGGCCGAGGAGTTGCATCTTGCGCAGCCGACGGCCTCCACGCAGATCAGGAAGCTCTCCGAGGCGCTCGACCTCAAGCTGTTCGAGCAACAAGGACGCCAGTTGCGTCCCACGGTCGCCGGGCGTGAGCTTCTCGCCGCGTGCAACGAGCTGATCGCGGTGCTCGCGCGTTCGGAGGGGCGTCTCGCGGAGTTGCGGACGTCTCAGAGCGACGTGCTTCGCATCGCCGCGGTGCCCGGCGCGCGCCATCTTGCCGCGCGGCTGCTTGCCGCGTTCTGCGTACGCTATCCCGGCGTCCAGTCGACGCTGCGCCTCACTCAGCGCGGCGCGTTGCCGGAGCCGGGCGCACGGGCAGACGAGGTGATCCTGGTTCACGTTCCGGACGATCGTCCCGGGCTCGAGCTGCATCCGGTCGCGGACGAACTGCTCTTCCTGTACGCGCGCGCGGGACACCGTTTCGCGAAGGTTCGGCGCATGCCGCTGACATCGCTTGCGGACGAGACGGTCGTGCTGCGCGAGCCGGGCTCGAGCCTGCGCGCCATGGTGCTCGCCGCTCTCGAGTCGCGCGGGCTGCGCCCCGTGGTGCGCGCTGAGCTGACTGGCAACGACGCGGTAGCCGAGGCCGTCGCGCAAGGCCTGGGGATCGCGCTGCTGCCGGAGAGTGTCGCGCAGTCGTTCGTGGAATCGGGGGTCATCGCGCGCCTCGACGTTCAGGACTTCCCGCTGCGGAGGCAATGGGGCATCGGACATGCAAAGCACGCGCGGCTTGCACCGTGCGCGGCACTGTTCATGCGCGAGGCGCTCGCCGGCGAGCTGCTTGCCACGGGGCAGCGCGCGCCGATGACGGAGGAGCTTCGCGTGCCCGCGGTGCAGCTTCCGCGACTGCAGCTCAGCGCACCGGCGGCGTGAAGTGCCATAGAGAAGCTAGGGCACCTGCATCCCCTTTGCCAAGATGGCCGCGGCGGCCACAGGACTCCTCAGGAAGGCAACGAAGGCCGTCACCGCATCCGGAGCCTTGGCGCCGGCCGGGATGCCCGCGACAAACACGGTGTAGTTCTGCAGCGCCTCCGGGATCGGCCCGACGTAGCGCGCTGCGGGCTTGCCGACGATCTCGCTGTCCTGGGTGATGCCTAACGCTCCCTCCCCTTGCGCGAGCGTGACCTCGGTGACGTCGCCGCCCGCGCCGAGCTTGATGCTCGACTTCAGCCGATCGGCGAGCCCCAGGTCTTGAAGCACGCGCCCGATGTGGACGCCGGCGGCGCCACCGCGAACCGGGTCGGAGTACACCAGGACTTTGGCCGCGAGCACGGCGCGCTTGAAGTCCTCGACGTTCGCCATCGGGGGCGCCTCGGCCCCGGCCCGCACGACGAGGCCGATGCCGGTCCTGCAAACCGTCACCAGGCTGTCGGGACGGATCTTTCCCGCCTTCACCAGGCCCGGCATGATCAGCGTCGAGCCGATGACCACGTCGGCCGCTTCGCCCTTGAGAACGCGCTCGTTGACTCCGCCGATCGTGCCGTAGACGATCGCCAGCCTGTGGCCGGAGGTGCGCTCGAATTCGCCGGCGACCTCCTTGAACACCGATTGCATCGCGGCCGCGGACAAGAGGCGGATCTCGTCGGCGCCCGCGGGGCTCGAGAGGGCCACGAGCAGTGCCGCCGAACTCTGGAATATCTTCATCTCGTTTCTCCTTGTCGGAATCATGCGGGGACATGCCGCTTCGTCGGGACGCCCAGCGCCTTCCATGCCGAATGGCCGCCTTTCATGTACCTAGCGTCCAACCCGGCTTCGCGCAGCGCGATCGCGGTCTTGCAGCCCACGTGGAAGCCGTAGACGCAGTACACCACCACGGGATCCGCCTTCGACAGCTCGCCGGCCCACTCCTGCACGCGATCGGGATCGCGCCAGCTCGCGCCCTCGACGATGTCCTGCTCGCGCGACGCGGAGTGCCGCGGGCGGGCGTCGATGAGCTGCACCGGCTTGCCCGACTCGATCATTGCGTTGACTTCCTCCACGCTGATCCCCGGGATGTCTCCGAATTCCGGCTGGACGAGCGGCCGCGGGGGCTCGACCTTCGCCGCGTCCTCGTAGCGCTCCTGCACCGCCTTCCAGTCGACGTTGCGCATGAACGCGTCGACGTAGGCCCTGGCGTTAGCGCCGAAGTCGATGTGGTAGGCGTGCTCGTACATGTCCAGCGCGAGAATCGGGACGCCTCCCGCCGTCGCCTGCCCGTGGTCGCTCGCATACTGATTGACGAGCCGCCGGTCCCGCGGGACGTACAC
>DASSQD010000086.1:0-30261 GCA_035702665.1 Burkholderiales bacterium | reverse complement strand
CCAGGTGAAGCAGCAGTTGCGCACGATGGCGAGAAGCCACGGCTTGGCTTCCCCGCGCAGGCCCCCGAAGAAGCGGAAGGCGCGCAGCAGCGCGTCCTGAACGACGTCCTGCGCGTCGTGGTCGTTGCGCGTCAGCCAGCGTGCGAGATTGTACGCGGCGTTGAGATGAGGCATGACCGATCGCTCGAATCGTCGCTTGCGCTCGCCCGCGGTCTCGTCCGGAAGTCCGGAATCGTGCGCCTGCAGCCCCGCCGGGCGGGTCTCGTGCCGTAGTACAGGATCGATGGCGAACATCGCTGGGCCCCCGCGTCAGGCGATCACGCGGATCTGCCCGTTCATCCCCTCGTGGCCGTCTCCGCAAAAGACGTCGCACAGGAAAACGAAGGTGCCGAGCTTGTCCGGTACCAGGCGCACTCGAGAGACCTGGCCCGGGATGATGTCGGTGCGCACCTTGAGGTCGGGTGCGTTGAATCCCATGACGACGTCCGCGGAGACGAATTCGAGCACCACGGGCACGTCCTTCTTGAGCTCAATCTCGCGCGGCAGAAACACGAACTTGCGCGCCGTGACTCGGATGACTCTCTCGCTCGCTTGCGCGAGGCCGCGGATTCCGAACGCGGCGCCGGCGGCGGCAGCGATGCCCGCGAGGAGCAGGCGGCGGCGATCGGGTTTCATCGCTTATGCCTTCCCCACCGGATACTCGGTGATCCTGTACTCGGCTTTCTGCACGTCCGCGTCGACACCGCGGAAGCCCAGGCCTTTGTAAGGCTGCGCCGCATCCCATAGGATCGGCTCGCGCTTGGGCCGCGAGCCGGGCGCGGGCAACGGAAAGATGAGCGACTTGGCCGAATGGTGGGCGATATGGCCGGTCATCTGGTGATGCTCCTGGTGGATGTGGCCGTAGAACACGGTCACGTTCTTGTGGGGCATGAGCAGCTCGATCGCCTCTGCACCGTCGCGCGTCGCCCAATCCCACTGCGGATAGAGATCGAAGAGGGGCCGGTGCGCGAAGACGACGATGCGCGCGTCCCCCGCCTGCATCGCCAGATCCGACTTCAGCCAGGCGAGTTGCTCGCCTCCGATGCGCGCCGCCGCATCGGAAACATTGTCGATGGCGATGAAATGCACGCCCTTGTGGTCGAAGCTGTAATAGCTCGCGCCGAAGAACTCCTTCCACGCCTGCCCGTTGTCGAGCGCGGCGTCGTGTTCACCGGGCATGAAGCGCACGTTCTTGTTCTTGAGGCCTTTGACGATGTCGCGGAACTCGGCCAGGCGCCGCCTCCTCTCCGTCGGATCGTCGGTGGTGTGCGTGAGATCGCCGGTAAAGACGATGAAATCCGGCTCGTACTCGAGGCCGTTCACCGCGGCGACCGCCTTCTGCAGCGTGCCGCCCGCGTCCGGATTCACGAGTGGCCCGTTGAAGCCCCAATGCGTATCGGAAAGCTGGACGAAGTAGAAATCATCCAGCGCCGCACGCGCGGACTTGGCGCCGCCGACGAGGCCCGACGCGAATACCGCGCCGCCCAAGCCCGCGAGCTTGAGAAATTGTCTGCGATCAATCGAGCGATGCATCGTTGTTCTCCTGGTGGAGGAAGCAGCAAACCGGCCTGACGCCGGCACTGCTGCAAGACCCGCGTCGCCGCGCTCTTATTCCCGGATTCGCGACATCGGTTGGCCCGGAGCGGGTCTAGAAGTCCCTCGCAATCGACACGTAGACCGTGACCGGGTGGTCGAGGAAGTCCGCGGGAGCAAGCTGAGCCAGGTCGAGAGACTGGGCCGTGCCGTCAAAGTACCAGGTGAATTCCCGGCCCTTCGAAACAAATCGGACGACTTCGAAGTGCTCCACGTTGACCCACTTCGTCTTGGCGCCGATGGTGATGGTCCGGTCGGCGAGGGCGGTGATGATCGCGCGCTCGGCGGATGGGGGTTGGACCGGCTCGCCGAGGATGGCGGCAGGCTTGGACGTGGCGTTTGCGGACAGGCTCGCGGCTGAAAGGGCCAGCGCGGCGATACCGGGTATGAGCAGTTTCATGCATGTCTCCTTGTGGTGAACGAATCCGGTTGCCCGCCGGCGCATCCGTGTCGGATAGGGCCGGAGGACCCTCTGCAGGACCGGGTACGGCGCCGGTCTATTCCCGCGATATATCGGCCCGCCGGGCCCGCCCGTGTCGAGTGCAGCAAAAAAAAGGCGCCGGTCACGGCGCCTCTTGCAGCCACGCAAGACGACTCAGGCGCTCCTTTAGCCGGGGAAGTCTCTTTCGGTCGGCGCGACGTAGACCGTAATGCCGTGGTCGACGAAGCCCGCGGGGGCGATTTCCGCCAGGTTGAACGGGCGGGGCTGGGTTACGCCGTCGAAGTACCAGGTGAATTCCCGGCCGTTCGAGGTGAATCGGACGACTTCATAGTGGTTCACGTTGACCCACTTGGTGTTCCCGTTGAGGGCGATCGTGCGGTCGGCGACGGCGCTGTAGATTGCGCGCTCGGCGGACGGCATCTGCGCCGCTTGGCCAAGGAGGTCGCTGGGTTTGGCTGAGGCGAACGCGGACAGACTCGCCGCGGAAAGGGTCAATACGGCGATGTTGCGGAAGAGCGGCTTCATATCATTCTCCATGTAGATGGTTGGGTTGGGTGTCCGATCAGCGCCGTCGGGATGAGCAGCGCCGAAAGTACAAGCTGCAAGACCCGAACGCGCGCCGATTAATTCCCGGGCTGGCGAACAGTCTCGCTCGAGGCCTCACATCATCAGAAGAAGAACTGAGCTCCGAACTGGACGCGGCGCAGCGTTCCGTAGTCCCCGTCGACCACCGTGCGCCTCTCGCCGATCAGCTCCACGCCGAGATTGACCCTGGGCACCGGACTGAAGATCAAATTGGCGTGCGCCGATCGGGCCGATTTGTTGAAGCCGTCGAACGTGCCGCCGCCGGGAGTATCGGTGTCGGATGCACCCAGAATCAGGGACGAACGGAGCTCGGGCGTCCAGAAGTGCCGATAAGCGGCGTAGGCGCTGCGGGCCTGGGCGAGCCGGACCTTTCCTGTCGCGTCGACGTATCCGTCCGGGAAGAAACCGGACAACTGGTAGCGTCCGATTGCGTTGCCCCAGTTGAGGTTGGCGCGAAAGTCATCCCTTCCGATGGGAACGATCCCGGTGAAAGAGATGGCTCCGCCCCATTTCGCATCGTCCGCCGTCGGCGAATCGATGCGGATATTGCGTGCCATGAGCGCCGCATTGAACGTCCCGACGTCGTTTCTCCACTTCAGGCGACCGACGGTATCGGGATAGTGATCGCGATCGGAGCGGAATGGTGTCGCCGATCCCGCGGTAAGCGCAGATCCGGAAATGGCGAAGAGAGATTCGGGATTCTCGAGGGACACGGACCATTCGCCGGCGGAGTAGGGTTGGGTCCAGCGCGCCTGGGCCTGGCGAACGAAGATCTCCCCGACCGTCCCGCCGAAATCCACCGTTTCCGCGTAAGTGTTCTCGTCGAAGAAATTCGTCCAGTACTGGCCCGCGAGAAAATTCCCCAGGGTGCCGTAAGCATGACGAATGCGGAACCCGTTCGAATTGCTCACCGATTCGTTGCCGTCGGCGCCGAAGAAGTCGCCCTCGATGTACGTGGTCATGGCTCCATAGCCCGTGGGCGTGCTCGTACCGACGTAGAGCCGCGTCTGCCGGGCGTGAAGGCTCAGCTGCCCGGTCTTGCTGCTCGCCGGGGTTCCGTTGGGGCCGACGGGAATCGCGGTGTCGACCGTTTGCTGGTTCGCTACGGCATCGACGCCTTGAGTGATGTCACTGTAGACCGCGTCGAACTTGACGTACCCGCCGAACTTTATCGAAGTGCTCGAGTCGGGAAGCCTGAACGACCCGGGGCTCGAGCCGGCTGCGACTCCGCCGGCCGGCGCGGCCTTGCGCTGCGCATTGTCGATTTCGTCGACCTTGCGTTGCAGCGCCTCGGTCTTCTCCCTGAGGTCCGTAAGATCGTCGGCGCGCGCAACCGCGCCGGTGCTCGCGAGGGACACCGCGAGCGACAGTGCGCTCCACGCGCGACGCTTCGACGCCGATGGTTTGCTGGATGTGGTCATTTTGGAACTCCTCTTGTGGAATGACCACGGGAGACCGCGGCGCTCCATCCGTTTATTCCTGGGCAGCCCTCCTTTCTTGAGACGAGTCCCTGCTTCGGAAATAAATCAGCGAGGACCCGGAGATGCGGGAATAGACGTTCGCGGGGCCGGGTCTTGCGCTGTGCTTGCGGTGCGGATCGGAAGCGCCGAACGCCATTCCCAACCAGCGAAACGGAGATTCACGTGAGAAGGCTCGTGCTTGCAGTCTTGTTGATCGTCGGCGTAGCCGGATGCGCCCCGCTTACGGAGCAGCAGAAGGAGGCGATCGACTATCAGAATCACAGGCCGTGGTCCGGCGGTTGAGGAGCGAGCGTCGCCCGGCGCACCGATACGATTTGCGCCTCGACGCTGCGGACAGAACTCGTGGAAGCGCTCGTCGTTTCGGCAGGCATCGTCGCCCTCGCGGAGATGGGTGACAAGACGCAGCTGCTCGCGTTCGTGCTCGCGGCGCGTTACCGCCGGCCGGTCCCGGTGATCCTGGGGATCCTCGCGGCGACGCTGGCCAACCATGCTCTCGCGGCCTGGCTGGGCGCAGGCGTTGCCTCGGTGCTCGGACCGGACGCGCTGCGATGGATTCTGGGCTTGTCGTTCCTCGCCATGGCGACGTGGACCCTCATACCCGACCGGCTGGAAACGGAAGCGCCGCAGGGCGCTCGGCTCGGCGCGTTCGCTGCGACGCTGATCGCGTTCTTCCTCGTGGAAATCGGCGACAAGACGCAAGTCGCCACCATCGCCCTGGCTGCGCGCTATGCCTCGATCTGGCTGGTGGTGGCCGGCACGAGCCTCGGTATGCTGATCGCCGACGTGCCGGCGGTGGTCTTCGGGGAGCGCATTCTCCGGCGGATGCCGGCGAAGGCGGTCCATCGGGCCGCCGCCGCGGGCTTTGCGCTGCTCGGCGCGCTCGCTCTTATCGCCCCGGTCTGAACGCGTGTCGCGAGCTGGTCCGCGGCGCGAGGAGCGCCGGGCTGGTTGACTGTCCGACCGGCCGTAGTATTCTAGCCGCACCTGCTCCGCCGAACGGCGGGCGCACCCACGAGCGCAAAGGGAAATCATGACTTCCGCGACCCGACCTGTTGTACGGATTGCCCCCAACAATCCCGTGTTCGACCTGCCCGTGATCGTGGGCATCGAGGAGGGGCTGTTCGCCCAGGCCGGACTCGAGGTGAGTTTCTCGGCCACCTACGCGGATCGCGAGCGCGACAGCGCGGAAAAACCCGTCCTCTCTCGCTTGAAGGAGCAGCTGTTCGAGTGCGGTTCGGCCGACAGCTACAACGTGTGCGAGTGGGCGAGCATCGACCGCCTGGAGCGCGGCAAGCGCGGCGGGAGCATCGCGGCCCTGCGCGCGGCCGTGGCGGCGCAGGCGATTCTCACCTTCGAGGAGAAGCTCCAGACGCCGCGCGACCTCGCCGACGTGCCGGTGGTCGTGCAGGAGCTCACCGGCTCGCACTACACGACGCTGCAGATGCTCGAGAGCGCGGTGGGCAAGGAGCACGTGAACATCCAGAACGGCGGCCTGCCGCAGCACCGCTGGCAGGGTCTCGCGGACGGGAAATACCGCGCCGTGGCGGTGATGGAGCCCTTCATCAGCCTGGGCCTGAAGAAGGGCGCGCACATCATCGCAGCCTCGTTCTATCGCGGCGGCGAGGTCGTGGCCGCCGACCTCACTCCCGAACAGCGCAAGGCCTACTACGACGCCGAAAACCGGGCGGTCGACCTGATCAACGCCGACTTCTACAAGTACGCGCACCACGTGGCGGCGGCGACCAAGGGCGCGCTGGCCCCGCACGAGCTGCTGCGTGCCTTCGTGCACTACAAGCACGTGGACTACTACGATCCGGCCTTGTTCAACCGCGCCTACGACTGGATGAAGGCGCGCGGCATGACCGAGGGCCAGAGCCAGCACGCGGCCCTGGTCGTCGGCTGATCGCGGCCGCTGCCTAGCTCTCCAGGCCCAAGAACTTCGCGGGGTTCTTCTTCATCATCAGGTCGACGTCGGCCTGAGACAGGCCTTCGCGCTTCATCCCGTTCGCCATCATCTCCATGCCGTCGGCGTGCGTGGGCGTGCCGTTCTGCCCGAGATCGCTCGACAGGATGAAGTGCTGCGGGCCGACCTCCTTGATCACCTTGGCGATGTCTGCGAAGGAGACTCGTCGCCAGCTGCGCAGGAACGGCCAGTAGGACTGCGGGCCGTGGATGTCGTTGAGGAAGCAGTACTCGATGTAGGCACCCATCGAGACCGCCTGCTTGACCTGCTCGAGCGTCATCCCGGGCACTTCTGCCATGGCGTGGGTCACGACGATGTTCTTGACGCCGAGCTCCTTCGCCCGCTTGATGACTGCGAGCGACTCCTCGGGCGCGATGTGACCCGTCGCGAGCGACAGGTTCTCGCGGGCGACGATCTTCAGCACCTCCTCGGTCTCGGGAAACACCTTGCCGTTCGCTGCCACCTTCAGGCCCTCGCCGGGCTCTTTCAGGATCTTGTGCTGGTTGTCGGCGTCGAAGGTCGGCAGCCACACCACCTTGCCCCGGCCGCCCGACATGCGGTGAAACCACTCGACCGCCATCGGGTTCACGCCGCCGACGGAGCGGTTGAGCGCGATCCCGCCCCAAACCTCGATGCCGGGGACCGTGCGCATGACGAGTGCCGCGCGCGCTGCGGTGGGCGCGACATGGTTCTTGAGCACGAACCCGCGCATGCCCTTGCGGGCCGCGATGCGCGCGATCTCGAAATCGTCCAGGCTGCGGTTGAAGGCGTCCGGATCGCTGTGGACGTGGATGTCGATCGTGCCGGCGGCGGGGCTGACGCGCGGCGGAGGCGGCGGGAATCCGGTCTGGGCGAACAGCAGGATCGAAAACGCGAGCGCACCCGCGCCGGCGCACACGGCCGTCAAGGACTTGAACCGCTTCATGACTCCCCCTTTTTGGCGCTCCCCGCTGCCAACATACTTCAGTTTGGTGCGGGAGTCACGCGGGGCGTCGCCGCTGAGCGACGTCGAACGGGCTAACGATTTGTTTCAGAAAAGCGTCAACTCGTGACGGTAGAATGCGTGCGTACACATCGTCGCGGCTCGTTCTCTCCCGCCTGGCATGAAGCCCCAGCCCGAATCGGCAACGCTCGAGTCTCTGTCCGCCGCCGCCGCGCCGCCGCGCCGCGACGGCTGGGACCTCGTCCTGATCCTGGCGATCTTCGCCGGGATAGGCGCTCTCGCCTACGCGGCTCTCGCCACGCCGCTGCTGCAGCCGCTCGCCGACGTCGCGCGCCGGGAGCATTGGAGCATGCTGTGGGTGCGCCCCACGATCATCTGGATCAGCATGGGCCTGGTGCTGCTGTGCCTGCGCACCGTGCTGTGGCTCGCCTACCGCCCGTTCGAGGACGCGCGCGAGGACGACGCCCCGCGTCTGACCGTGGTCATCCCGGCGTACAACGAGGGGGCGATGGTCGAGGACACGATCGCTTCCGTCGCGGCCGCGCGCTATCCGCACGAACGGCTGCAGATCATCGCGATCGACGACGGCAGCACGGACGACACCTGGCACCACATCCGGCACGCCGCGCTGCGCTTTCCGCGCCTGGTGACGCCGTTGCGGCTGGCCGCCAACCAGGGGAAACGCGGCGCGCTCGCGGAGGGATTCCGCCGCGCCACGGGCGAGGTGATCGTCACCGTCGATTCCGACAGCGTGATCGAGCGAAGGGCGCTGCTCGCGATCGCCGGCCCGTTCCGCGATCCGCGCGTGGGCGCCGTGGCGGGGAAGGTCGCCGTTCACAACCGCCGGGCGAGCCTCATCCCGCGGATGCTCCACGTGCGCTTCATACTGTCGTTCGACTACCTGCGCAGCGCCCAGTCCGTCTTCCGCACGGTGTACTGCTGCCCGGGCGCGCTCGCCGCGTACCGCGCAGCGGTGGTCCGGCAGGTGCTGCCGGCGTGGGAACGCCAGGAATTCCTGGGCGCGCGCTGCACCTACGGCGAGGACCGCGCCCTCACCAACGACATACTCGCCGCGGGCTACGACACCGTGTACCAGCGCAACGCGGTCGTGCACACGGTGGTGCCCGAGACCTACTCGAAGCTGTGCCGCATGTTCCTGCGCTGGGACCGCAGCTACATCCGCGAGGAATTCCGCTTCGCGAGGATCGTGTGGTCGCGGCCGCTGTGGTCGCGCGTGCTGTCCCTCTACGAGAGCGCGATCACCAACCTGCGCTATCCGGTAGGCTACGCTTCGATCGCGCTGTGGGCGATGAACGCGCTCGAGGACCCGGGGTCGATCGTGCGCATGCTGCTGGCGATCATGGTGGTGTCGCTGGTGTACGTGCTCTACTACCTGAGGAGCGAGCGCTCCTGGGACTTCGTGTTCGGGATTCTCTACGCGTACTTCTCGTTCTTCGCGCTGACCTGGATCTTTCCGTACGCGGCGCTGACCGTGCGCGCGCGGGGCTGGCTGACGCGCTAGCCCCCCCGGCTCGGATCGCGTTCCCGCTCGATCAGCTCGTCGCGGCCCCTGAAGGTGATCGCATACCTGCCGCCTTTGAACTCGGCGCAGGCGAGTTGCGTCAGTCTGCGCACGACGCTGGTGGGGATGTCCGCCGAGAGCTGGTTCGCGGCCTTCGCGCTGCGGAGCTTGCGCAGCCAGTCGATGTCTTCTTGTGTCAGCCGGCGATCGATCAAGGTCTGCTCCGTGGCTCGCTGCGGTTTTCCGGGACGAATCGAGACGGTGCAGCGCAACCTCCATGCCACTCGGCGCATTCCTCGACGAATCATCGAGTTATGGAAATCTCGGCGGAGCGGCGGCCTCGATTTCCGTCGCCGCGCGGCGACGGCGGCGCGAGGATGCTTCGCTAAGCACCTGATCTCTCTCGGTTCAGGGTGTCGCGTGCCGGCGACATCCGCTCGATTCATGACATGAGCATATCCGCGCTTCAGCGCGCGAGGCTCGCGAGCGCCGCGAGTGCGGCTGCGAGACCGGCGCCTTTGCGCAAGGTGAAGGGCTCGCGCAGCAGGACAAAGCCGAGCAGCGCGGTCACGACGAAACCCATCTGCGCGATCGGCACGATCACGCTCGCCTCGCCGCCCTGCAGGCCTCGCGCGAGAAAGACGAACGCGCAGACGAGCAGCACCGCGGCGACCGGCGCATGGATCAGCGCGGCACGCGACGGGCGGATGCCGCCGTCCACGCGCGCGGCGAAGCCCGTCGCCAGCGTCACCGCCACCGCGCCCTGCGCCACGACCAGCGCGATGGGCGCTGCGCCCGCAAGCAGCCCGAGCTTGTAGGTGAAGCTCGCGATGCCCACGGCGACGGTCGCGATCACCACGCGCGCGAGCGACGCGCGGTTCTCCGCGTCCGCGCGCTCCCCGCGGGCGCCCGGGGCCGCGAGCAGCAGCCACGCCGCGACCAGCGCGAGCGCGATGCCCGCGAGCTTCGCGGCGGTGAGCGGCTCCCCCAATATCAGCACCGCGAGGGCGGCGGTGACCGCGAAGCTCAGCCTGAAGACCGTCGCGTTGGTGCTGACCGATCCGTGCCGCAGGCTCCACGCGAAGTTGTAGTAGCCGACGACGACCAGCACGCCGGCGGCCGCGCCCCACAGCGCCCCCGCCCCGAACGCGAGCGTACCCGAGGCGAGGCCGTAGACCAGCCCGAGCGAGGTGAAGAACCACGTCTGCACCATGAGGAACTGGTGCGGCTGCGCGCCGGCCGCGGCGGCGCGCTTGTAGACGAAGTCGGCGACGCCGTAGAGAAGCAGCGCGCCGAGCGCGTACGCGACGCTGTCGCTCAATCTAGAACTTCAGCGCCCGCTGGAACGCCGGCCGCGCGGCCATCTCGTCGATCCAGCGCGCGACGTTGGCGAAGCCCTCGACCAGCGCCGGCTGCACGCTCTTCATCCGGCCGAGCGCGCCGTACAGCGCGAAATCCGCGATCGTCACCTCGTTGCCCGCCGCGTAGCGCTGCGCGCCCAGGCGGGTGTCCCACACCGTCACGTAGTTCCTCCACATCGACTTGAAGACTTCGATTGCGGGACCGTGCTGGTCCTTGCTGCGCGACAGTGTGAGGATCGCGGTGACCATCGCGCTCATGTCGCTCGCGGCGCTCATGAGCGCCTGCCAGAACGCCGGCCGCGTGGCCGGGTCCTTGGGGAGGAACTTGCCGGACTTCTCGGCGCAATACAGGAGCACCGCGACCGATTGCGACACGGTCACCGGCTTGCCGCCGGGGCCTTCCGAATCCACGATGACCGGAATCTGCCCGTTCGGGTTCATCGACAGAAAGGACGGCGTCTTCTGCTCGCCCTTGGTGAGGTCGACCGGGTGAAAGACATAGGCGAGTCCGCATTCCTCGAGCGCGATGCGGGCGCGCATGCCGTTGGCGGTGCCGGCGGCGTAGAGATCGATCATTTTTCCGTTCCTTGGAGACTGTGACTTGTCGAAAAGAGGGTTCGAGACTATACCGAAGCCGAGCGGGACCTGCTTGGAGCACTTCGATTGCTCGGCTTGCACACTCGTTCGATAATGGGAGCCACGGCGTTTCTTGCCGCGCCTGCACGGGAGGTGCTCTGGCTACGATTCTCGCGATCGAGGACGATCCCTCCTTTCTGGATCTTCTCAAGTTGCATCTCCAATCGGCCGGGCACGCCGTGCGGGGCGCCGCCGACCCCGAGGAGGGGCTGCGCGCTGTTCTGGAGGATCCTCCCGATCTGATTCTCCTGGATCTAGACCTTCCCTATCTGAGCGGTTTCGAAGTGTTGCAGGCGCTGAAGTCCGACGCTGCGTCGAAGTCGATCCCGGTCATCATCGTCACCGGACGCCCCGACGGTGAGACCTACGAACGCTGCCGGAAGATAGGATTCGACGGTTTCGCGTCCAAGCCCCTCAAGCGCGAGGACCTCCTCGGGGCGGTCAGCAAGGTGCTCGGAGCGGGCACCGGCAAGGAACGGGCGCGCTAGCGGCAGGTCGACGCTATTCGAATACCGGTCGTAGGCGGGACAGATGGTTGTCCAGGCTTTCGCCCAGCTTCTTCAGCGCCGCTGAGTCGCGGGCCCGCGCGGCCTGCTCGATGTCCTTACCCGTTTCGGCCATTTCCTCGAACCCGAAGCTGCTGGCGGTTCCATGCAGCGCATGGCCGATTCGGCGCGCTGCGTCGAAATCGACCGATCGCACGGCATCCTCAAGTTCCACCACAGTCTGCCGGCAGCGCTCGAGGAATTTCGGCACGAGCTCCGCGAGGAGGGGATCGATCTTCACCGAGATCAAGTCGTCGCTCATGGCCGCATTTCGGCCGTACGCGTCGTCTGCGAGTCGGGTCGAGCGGTGCTCGACCTTGCGAGCAGGGGCTCGAGCACCTCGCGCAGACGCGCCAGAGTGACCGGCTTGCTGATGACCTCGTTGCATCCCTCGCTTCTCGCGCGCTCGGTTTCCGCCCCTTGGTAGTGGGCGGTGAGGGCGACGACGGGCTTCATGTAGCCGCGCTCCCGGAGCACGCGCGCCGCCTCGAATCCGTCCATCACCGGCATTTCCATGTCTAGGAACAGGACATCGAAGTCCCCGGCGAGCGCGGCCTCGACGGCCTCGAAGCCGTTGGACACGCACCGGCATTCGAGACCGAGTTCCCTCAAGTAGATCTCGATGAGGCTGCGCAAGTGCTCGACGTCCTCGGCTACGAGCGCCTTTCCGGCCAGCGGCAATCGGACGACGGATGTCACGCTATCAGGTCGGGACGCCGCCGCCGGGACGCTCTCGATGGCCGGAACGCGGACCGTGAATTCGGTTCCCTCGCCCGGAGCCGAGTTCACCCGAATCGTCCCTTCCATGAGCTCGACGAGCTTGCGTGTGATCGTGAGACCGAGTCCGGTGCCCTCCGCGCGCGATCCGGCGATCCTCTGGAATGGCTCGAACACACGCGCCAGGCTCTCCCGCGGGATTCCAACTCCGGTATCGCGCACGGCCATATTCAGGCTGCCGTCGCTCCAGCCGACAGCGAGGCTCACCTCGCCGTGCTCCGTGAACTTGATGGCGTTGCCGAGCAGATTGATCAGCACTTCCCGTAGGCGAAGCGCGTCGAGCGAGAGCGCTTCCGGCAGCCGCGCGTCCTTCGAAAGACGCAGCTTCAGGCCCTTTTGCTCCGCCATCATCTGCATGGTCGAGACCACGTCGTCGAGCATCTCAGCGACGTTCTCTGGCTTGCGCTCGATCACGAGCTGGCCCGCCTCGATGCGCGCCAGGTTGAGGTTGTTGTTGACCAGCGCGAGAAGGTGCTCGCAGTTCCGCGCCACGATTTCGCTGTTGTGCACGCGCTGCTCGCGTCCCAGGTCATCGGCGAAACGGTTGATTTTGTTGAACCCCATGATCGCGGTGATCGGAGTTCGGAGCTCGTGCGTCATGTGGCTCAGGAATTCCGTCTTCATACGGCTCGCTTCCTGGGCGGCGAACTTCTCGTAAAAGAGCCGCTGTTTTTCCTGATACAGAGCGAAAAGCCAGAACCCCAGCGTGAGGGTCTGCGCCGCGAGGCCGGTCAGCGTCGCGAACAGCCAGCTCGATCCCTGGTCGAAGGCGGACAACAGGGCTCCGGCGCCCGGGCCGAGCAGCGCGATCAGCGCCAGACCCCACAGGAACTCGCTCGGGCGGGCCGCCGTATCGCGGATGATCATGCCGACGGGTACTGAGCACGCGAGCGCGAGGAGCACGAGGTTCAGCCACCACATGGCCGGGCGGCTTACACCGCCCGAAAGCAGCAGCTCGGTGAACAGCGCGTTGAGCGTCAGGCCGGGAAGCCGCCCGGCCGGCGTGTAGGCGAAGTCGCCGAGCACGGCGGAGGAGCTTCCGATGAACACGATCCGGTCGCGGACAAGATCGCCGACGTGTGCGTTCCCTTTCGCGCCGGCTGCGGCCGCGAGAAGCTGGAAGAAGGGAACGACGGGAACCGCCGCGGCGTTGGACGGGTAACGCAGGACGGCGAGCCCCGCCGCGTCGAGAGGCCACGCGTACTCGCCAAGGCGAAGCTCGCGGGCGGACGCCTCCAGCGTGGCCTCAGGGTAGGCGGCGATCAGCCCCGCGAACGCGAGCGAGGGCAGGATCTCGCCGTACGCTTCGTGCAGCAGCGGTATGCGCCGCACTACGCCATCGGCGTCGGCGACGAGGCTTATCACTCCGATCCTTGCGCCCGAGGGCTGAGTGAGCTTGGCGATGGGCAGGGTGAGGTCGGGCCAGGCCTGCACGGGAAGCGAACTCTTGGAAGACCCTTGTAGCAAGGCGCCGCGTTCCAGCCTTTCGATGTACTCGCGCGGACGAGCCATCGCCTGCGAAAGAGCCGCGGCGGCGAGGACACTGCGGTGATCGAGAGCCGCCGCGAGCGCGTCGTCTCCCTGGCGCGGTTCCGCGAACAAGACGTCGAAAACCAACGCGCGCGCGCCGTGTTCCTTGAGGAAACCCGCGGCCCGTGCGTATACGTCGCGCGAATAAGGCCAGGCGCCCAGTTCGGGCTCGAGTCGGCGGATCGATTCCTCGTCGATGTCGACTGCGAGCACGTGATCCATGGCGAGCGACGGGCTCAGGAGCGTCTGCACGGCGTCCTCGAACCACCAGCGGAGGCGCGGATAGAGCGTCGTCTGGGCGAGCACTCCGATCACTAGGATCGCGGCCGCGACCACGCCGAGCGCACGCGCGATGGACCTGATCAGCGCCGGATTCACGCCCTACCCGCCCCCAGAGGATACTGATCGACGGGGACAGGATAGCAAAAGGGGCACGCCGAAGCGGCACGATAGTTGCGGGAAGCTATCTCTCAAATGCGCCTTCCCCTGACGAAAGTCCTTCTTGTCGCGGCAATGACTCTGGCCCAAGCCGGTTTCGCGGACCAGACCTCGCAGGGGCACACGGGAGTCGGCCCACACGCAAGAGTCGAGCTCGCCCAGGCGCCGGATAAGAGCGGCCCCGCCTCGCTCGCCGACTTGCTCGCGCGTGCCGACGCGCTTTCGCGATCGGGCAAACCGAACGAGGCTTACGAGCTCCTTCTCTCGCACGAGGACACCTACATCGGCACGATCGAGTTCGACTACGCGCTCGGGCGGGCAGCGCTCGACTCGGGTCGCCCCGACAAGGCGACGCTTGCACTCTCTCGCGTGCTGGCACTTGATCCCGCGCACGCGGGTGCGTCGATCGACCTGGGGCGCGCCTACCTTGCACTCGGGGACATTCCGCGGGCGCGCAGCACTTTTCGGAACCTGCTGTCTCTTGATCCACCGCCGCAGATCCGGGCGCAGCTGCAGGCGTTCCTGGATCTTGCGGACACGTCGACCTCGCCGCCGCCGGCCGCCAGATCTCGCAGCCAAGGTCATCTCGGCGCGATGCTCGGCTGGAGCAGCAACGTCAATCAAGCGCCCTCGCAGTCGGTGATCTTCGTGCCGGGCATCGGATCGAACTTCGAGCTTCCCGGTCAGAACGTCAAGAAGCCCGACAGCTTCGCCGGCGTTCTGGGCGGGATCGATCTTACCCGCGCGCTCGACGCAACGTACTCGGTGTTCTTCGGTGGCGACTTCCTGGGGCGAAGGAATTTCCACGAGTCCGATTTCAACGTCGCCGGTTATGACGCGTACTTCGGACTCGGCGCTGCAAGCGGGCCGCACGCGGGCCGAATCCAGGCGCTCGCGGCGCGCGACTACCTGGGAGGAAGCGCGAACCGCAACCTGGAAGGCCTCACGCTCAGCTACGTCGGCACGCTCAGTGCAGCCACGCAGCTGCTGGGAACGGTCCAGGGGGGGCGCCAGCGCTACGTCCCGGAAGACTTCAAGATCTTCGACGCCGACTACATCGTCTTCGGGGCCGGCGGCTCGCAGAAGGTTGGCGAACGTTCGACGGTTTTTGTCGTGTTTTCGGCAGGCTACCAGAACGACGTCGGCGGGAACCCTAGCGGAAACCGCGATCTTGCCGGGATTCAGCTGGGAGGCGAGATGGTGCTCGGCGCGCGCACCCGGCTCACGGCCGCGGCGGTAGGGGAGCGAAGCCTGTACGACAAGTTCGACACCGGATTCGAGACCGAGCGTCACGACGTGCGGCGGGCTTTCGAGGCGGGCTTGCACTTCTACCTCGAGCGCGACCTGTCGTTGCGCTTCAACCTTTCATACGCCTACACCCGCTCCAATATTCCGATCTACGAGTACACCCGGCTGGAAGGGACGCTCACGCTGAGGCGCGATTTCAGGTAGATCGTGCCGGGGCGGCACTTTGGCACGGTGCTTGCGGTAGGATTTGGCATCCGTCGGGCAATAGGCTGGCAAAGTCATATTTTCCCGGGGGAGAATGGCAGGGCCAAGGACGGGAGGGTCCCATGGGCAAGAACGCAATCCGTTTCTCGTTCGTCCTACTCGCGTGCGCGCTGGGCGCTTGGTCGGGCCAAGCGTCGGCCAGCACGGCCGGAGTAGTCCAGTTCGTCGCCGGCGATGTGCGCATCGCCCTTGCTGCGGGCAGCGAGCGGCCTGCGGCGAAGGGTTCGCCCGTCAGCGTGGGCGATACGATCTCGACCGCCAAGGCGAGCGTGGCCCAGATCAAGATGGGCGACGGCGCCATCATCGTCGTGCAGCCCGAGTCCCGGCTCACCGTCGCCGAGTTCACATACGCGGGCAAGGAAGACGGAAGCGAGAGGGCCCAGTTCAGGCTCCAGCAGGGAGGCTTCCGCTCGATCACCGGGGCCATAGGACATTCGAACAAAGGGAACTACATGATCGAGACGCCCATCGCGCACATCGGCGTGCGGGGCACCGACCATGAATCCTGGTATTTCCCGTCCAGCGTTTCCTCGGATGGAGCGTCCACGCAGGCAGGGCTGTACAACCGGGTCAACGTGGGCCGGACCTACATTCAAACGTCTACGGGTGAGGTGGAGATCGGACCGAACCAGGTAGGCTACGCTTCCAGCGCGCTCGACCGGCCGCACCTGCTCGATGCGATGCCGGATTTCTTCAATCGTTCGTTCCAGCCCCGAAGCGCGCGCGGCGGCCAGCAGGCGCCGGTTGCGGCGGCCTCAACGGCGCACGGCGTGGTCTCGGGGCAGCAAGGCACATCGGGCGCCATCTCGGGATCGTCCGGATCGCTCGCGGGCTTCACTGCGCCGCGCGGAAAAGAGGGCGTGAGCTTCGGCGAAACCGCGGTCAACCCGGCGATCTCGCCCAATGGCGCGACGCTCGCCAACGCGGGCAGCGACGCGGCGCTGGGTGTGAACTGGGGCACCTGGCAGGGTGGCCTAGCGACGGTGAACGGCCGAGCCACGAGCGGATCGACGAACTTCATCTCGAGCACGAACCTGACGACCTCCGCCCAGCTCGCGGCGCTGCCGCCGCAAATCGTGACGGGGACCTACACCTACGTTCCGGGCAGCGGAGCGGTCAACGGCACCGCCTCGCCCAACGGGACCATCAATTCCCTTTCGGTGGGAGTCAACCTGACCACGCAGACAGTCACGAATTACTCGGTCAATGCCACGGTCGGCACCCAGAACTGGAGCGGCAGCGGCAGCGGCTCGTTCACGCAATATATGAGCAGCTCGGGGATCTCCATCGACGGCAAGTGCTCGGGCTGCACGCCCGGCGCCGGAGCGCCGACCGCGCACGGCACGGCGACCGGCGCGTTCGTCGGCGGCCAGGCCGAGGGAATGATCACCTCCTTCGGCATGAAGGCGGCCAACCAGTCGATGTCCGGCACCGGCCTTCTCTCCCGCTAGCAGCACGGGAGGGCTCCATGGGGACGCCCAAGGCGCGCCGCAGGATCCTCATTGTCGACGACGAGGAGGCCATGCGCCTCCTCCTCGCCAAGATCGTTCGGCAGGATCTCGACGCCGAGGTGACGCTCGCCGGAACGTGTGAAGCCGCGCTGCGGTTCGCGCGCGAGAATTCCTACGACGCAATTCTTCTCGACCTGCTGATGCCCGGAATCGGAGGGGCGGAGCTGCTCAAGCGCATCCGCGCCGAGTCGGCGAGCCGGTCGGCGCCGGTCGTCGTCGTGTCGGTGCTGGCCAATTCCTCCGACACCAAGGCGCTCGGAGCAGATGCAATCCTGTCGAAGCCGGTGGATCGCGCCGCGCTCGTCGCGGCGCTCAGAGCGCAATTCCGCGACTGACCCCGCGCAGCTAGCCGGGAAGGACGATCCGGAAGAGGCTGCCCTTGGATTCCTCGCTCTCCAGCTCGATGTGGCCGCCGTTGGCCGCGACCGCCCAGCGCGCGATCGCGAGGCCGAGACCGACCCCCGCCGATTCGCCGCTGCGGCCCGCGTCGGCCCGGTAGAAGCGCTCGAAGATCCGCTCGCGGTGCACCGCGGCTATGCCGGGCCCGCTGTCCTGCACCTCGATCAGCGATTGCCCGGACTCGCCCGCCTTGGCGCGCACGTGGATCGCGCCGCCGCTGGGCGTGTACTTGATCGCGTTGTGGAGCAGGTTCATCAGGCCGAGCCTGAGGATCGCGGGGTCGCAGCGCGCCTCGACGGGGGCGCCGGCGTCGACGCTCAGGCTCTGCTGCTTCTCCTCCGCGAGGACGCGCAGGTGGTCGGCGACGCTTCCGGTGAGCGCGGACAGCTCCACGACTTCGCGCACCGGCCGGGTCGCGCCCGAGTCGGCGCGCGTGAGCACCAGCAGGCTGTCGACGAGATGCGTCAGCCGGTCCACCTCCTCCAGCATGCTGCCGATGACTTCCCGGTACCTGGCGGGCTCCAGCGTAGCTTCCAGCGCGACCTCGCCGACGCTGCGCATCGCCGTGAGCGGCGTGCGCAGCTCGTGCGAAGCGTCCGCGGTGAAGCGCCGCAGGCGGTCGAACGAGTCGTGCAGGCGCGAGAGCGTGTCGTTGATCACCCCCGCGAGGCGGCCGAATTCGTCCTGCGGATTGCGGACGGGAAGCCGCTCGCCGAGCGAGTCGGCGGTGATCTGCCGCGCCTTGTCGGCCATGGCTCCGACCGGCGCGAGCGCGCGCCCGGCGAGGAAATAGCCGCCTGCGACGGCCAGGCCCGCGGCCAGGGGAATGCCCGCCGCCAGGATCGCCACGAGCGTCCAGAACGCATCGCGGCGCGCTCCTTCGACGACCGCTGCGGCGAGCGTGTAGGAGGGCTCGGCCACCGCTTGGACCCGATACCAGCCGCCGTTCGGAGATTCCCAGGATTCGGGGCCCATCGCACCGTCGTGCAGCGCGCGCGAGAGCCCCGCCCGCTTCCATCCCTCGGTCTGGTACCGCAGCTTGCCGTCGACGACGAGCTGGAACAGCACGATGCCCGATTCGGAGGCGAGATCGGCAATCTCGTCCGGCTCGTGGTGGTAGACCCAGTCGATCGTCGTCAGGGCGCGGTGCAGCTGCCGGTCGACTCCGGCGAAGAGGCTCGCGCGGACGAAGACCAGGATGCCGGCCGAGAAGACGCACACGATGAGGGTCAGCACTCCGGCGTGCCAGAGCGCGAGGCGCGCGCGGATGCTCGGCAGGCGGCGCTTCATTCGCGCGCCGCTCCCAGCACGAATCCCATGCCCCGCACGGTATGCAGGAGCTTCTTCTCGAACGGATCGTCGATCTTGCGGCGCAGCCGCGCCATCGTGACGTCGATGACGTTGTCGAGCGGCGTGGCGCGCGCCGCGACGTTCCAGACGGAGCTCGCGAGCATGTCGCGCGATACCGTCCTGCCCCGGTGGCGCAGCAGGCACTCGAGAACCTCGAACTCCTTAGCCGTGAGCTCCAGCGACCGGTCTCCTCGCGCCACTTCGCGCGTGGCCAGATTCACGCGCAGGTCCTCGTGCTGCAGTTTCAGGACCGGGTCGGCGCGTCCGCGGCGGAGCAGCGCGCGGATCCGCGCGAACAGCTCGGGAAAGGTGAACGGCTTGACGAGATAGTCGTCGGCGCCGCCATCCAGGCCCAGGACGCGGTCCTCGACGGTATCGCGGGCGGTGAGGATGAAGACGGGCGTCGCCACGTTGCGCCTGCGCAGCGCGGTCAGCACGTCGATTCCGTCGCGACGCGGAAGCGCGAGGTCGAGAAGCACCAGGTCGAACGGGCTTCGGCTGGCGAGCTGGAAGCCCTCTTCGCCGTCGGCGGCCGCGCTCACCTCGTAGCCCTCGACCTCGAGCCCCTCCCGCAGGGCGCTCGCGACCTTCTTCTCGTCCTCGATCACCAGGATGCGCACGGGATGCTCCAGGGGAACTCCCATCAGTATATAGGCGCCGTGCGCGGCGCTCATCCGCACGATGACAAAGCGCTTGAAGACGTTCGCTCAACTCCTTGTTTAGTGGATTGCGGAGTGCGGCCGGGATCCGAGGCTCGAAGCTGTCAGTTTTTTAAGGTGCGCCCCCAAAAGAAATGCGGCACAGTGGGCCGGGAGGTTGGGCAGTTCAACCGGTTCGCTCGAATCCGGGCATCCATACGCGGCACAGGGGGAAGACCACAAAAGCGCGAGGTGCATCATGCCGACGCTGGGTCGGCGCGCACCTTCGAGAACGCATCCGTCGTTTCTATCTGCTATAGGAGGCAACACATGTTTTCAAGACTTTCCCGCAATTCGATATTGTTCGGAGCGGTGTCGCTCGCGGCTTCCGCCGCGGCGCTCGCCGGCCCCTGCACCGGTCCGGGCGCGCCAAGCAACACCCAGACCAAATGTCTGACCGCGGTTGCAATTCCGGGCAACCCGATCCGCTCGTTCGATATCAGCTGGGTCAATCCCGACCGCGCCGAGTACTACCTGGGCGATCGCTCGAACTCCGGGATCGACATCATCGACACGCGGCATCTGACATTCAAGCGGACCATCGGCGGCTTCGTCGGAGTCAAGCTGAACGGAGCCGGCACGGCGGTGGACAACAACCACTCCGGGCCGGACGGCGTCGTCTCGCACGGCCGCTGGCTCTACGCCGGCGATGGCGACAGTACGCTGAAAGTGATCGATCTGGATGCCCCCAATGCATCGGCGATCAAGGATTCGATCTCGACGGGAGGGACGACGCGGGTCGATGAGATGGCGCTGACTGCCGACGGCGAAACCCTGCTCGTGGCGAACAACGCCGAGGATCCGCCGTTCGCGACCCTGTTCGCCGCCAACGGCGATCGTCACGTCAATTCGACGCACATCCTGCACAGGATCAGCGGCGACCCGGCGATCATCCCGGCGGGAGCGGGACTGTCGATGGAGCAGCCGACGTGGGATCCGAAGACCCGGCGTTTCTACGTCTCGGTGCCGATCATCGCGAACAACCCGGCGGGGTGCAACTACGGCCAGCTGTCCGGAGCCATCACCTGCGACGGCGGCCTGGCGGTGATCGATCCGACCGACGGCAGCACGGTGGTCGGAGCCTTCAATCCGGCGACGAACACCGGCATCGTGCCGCTGCACGCCTGCGGCCCGAACGGCGCCACGGTCGGTCCTCACGACAATCTGCTGCTGGGATGCACGCCGGCGAACAACCCGGCGAACGTGCAGACGCTGGTGATCAACGCGACGACCAAGAACCAGACGCTCGTCGGCAGCATCACCGGTTCCGATGAGGTCTGGTTCAACAGCGGCGACGGACGTTACTACACCGGCTCCAACCGGAACTGCAAGGTCGCCGGAAGCCCCTGCCCGGCCGCGTCGCAACAGGCGGCGGTGCTGGGCGTGATCGACGGCACCAGCGTCCTGATCGAAACCATCCCGCAGGGCTCAGGCTCGCACTCGGTGGCGGCCGACTCCAAGCGCAACCTGATCTTCGTTCCGCAGGTGGCGCCTGCCGCCGCGGTCGGCGCCGGTGGCGACACCACGGCCGTGGGCGCGGGAATCTGCGGCACCGCGAACGATAAAACCGGGACCGGCTGCGTCGCCGTGTACTCCCATCAGGTCGATCGCGACCGTGACGACCGGGATGATCATGACCGGGACGGTCACGGTCACGACCGCTGAGCGGGGCGCTCAATAGAGCTCCCGACTCGCAATACGTAGTCGAAACAGAAGGGCCGGCGATCGCCGGCCCTTTTTTTATTCGACCAGGTTCCGCCGGATCAGCGCTCGTTGCGCGCTACCCTCCGGGCGAGGTCGGGGCGGAACAGGCGCTTCTCGGCCGAGGCGTGCTCGAGAGCAGCGACCGGGATCGCGAACTCGGTGCCGGACCGGTCGCGGAAGCGAAGGGCCGGCGCCTCGCCGAGGTAGCTGCCCGTGGCGACCGGGCTCCACTCGGACGGGACGGCTACGGCTACGGGGTTGCCGCCGGACAGCGTGTACACGTGCAGGCTCTCCCAGCGCGTCTCGTCGGCGCGAGACAGACTCGGGGCCGCGACGAGGGCTCCCGCCAGCAATGTGGTGAATGCAAGACCGCTCTTCATTTGTAGCCTCTTCAGTAGTTGTGTCGTTCGCGTCTATATATACGGACCGCGGCGCTTCCCGACCAGGAACAAATCCGGATGGTGCGAGGAAAAGGGGATCTCGGGAATCCGTCGATCGCCGAAAGTTGACCGTGGTCCAGGAATCGGCGAACGGAGCGATCGATTGACCTGCATCAAGAGCCGGTTCGCTTCGGGGCGCCCCACGAGTCGCGCAGCGAGACCGTGCGGTTGAAAATCGAGGGGGTTTCGCGGTCGGCGACGAAGTAGCCGTGCCGCTCGAACTGGAAGCGCTCTTCGGCCTTGGCGTCCCGCAGCGCGGGCTCGAGCTGAGCGGCCACGGCCTTTCTGGAATCAGGGTTGAGATCTTTGATGAAGTCGGTGTCTCCGGCGCCCGGGTGAGGAACCCGGAACAGGCGGTCGTAGAGCCGGACCTCCGCGCCGTGGGAATGCGCCGCGCTCAGCCAGTGGATGTTGCCCTTCACCTTGACCTTCTCGGCGCCCGGCGTGCCCGAGCGCGTGTCGGGGTCGTACTTGCAGCGCACGGTGTCGCTCGACTTGTCGTAGCCGAGGCACTCGACGACGTAGCCGTACCGCAGGCGGACCTTGTTTCCCGGGAAGAGGCGGAAGTAGCCCTTCGGGGGGCTCTCGGAGAAGTCCTCGCGCTCGATCCACAGCTCTCGCGAGAACGGCAGCTCGCGCTTTCCCCACTCGGGCTTCTGGGGATGGTTGGGTGCTTCGCAGGTCTCCTCTTTGCCCTTGGGGTAGTTCTCGATCACGAGCTTCACCGGGTCGAGCACGGCGATGCGCCGCGGCGCGACCTCGTTGAGGTGCTCGCGCATGCAGTCCTCGAGCACCGAGAACTCGATCCAGGAGTCCGACTTGGCGACGCCGATGCGGTCGGCGAACAGCCTGAAACCCTCGGGCGTGAAGCCGCGCCGGCGCGCGCCGACCAGCGTCGGCATGCGCGGATCGTCCCAGCCGTCGACGTGCTTCTCCTCGACGAGCTGGATCAGCTTCCTCTTGGAGAGCACCACGTTGGTGAGGTTGAGGCGCGCGAACTCGATCTGCTGCGGGAGCGGGCGCTGCAGCAGGCCCGGCCTCCTCACGGCGTCGTACCCGGTCCAGTCCTCGGCGAGCCGCTCGTTGAACCAGTTGTACAGGGGCCGGTGATCCTCGAACTCGAGCGTGCAGATCGAGTGCGTGATGTTCTCGAGCGCGTCCGAGACGCCGTGCGCCCAGTCGTAGGTCGGATAGATCGACCACCGGTCGCCGGTGCGATGGTGTTGCGCGTGCCGGATGCGATACATGACCGGGTCGCGCATGTTGATGTTGGGCGAGGCCATGTCGATCCTGGCGCGCAGCACGTGCTCGCCCTCGGCGTACTTGCCGGCGCGCATCTCGCGCAGGAGCTTCAGGCTCTCCTCGACCGTGCGCGAGCGGTACGGGCTCTCTTTTCCCGGTTCGGTGAGGGTGCCGCGCAAGACGCGCATCTGCTCGGCCGTGAGGCTGTCGACGTAGGCGTGGCCGCGGCGGATCAGCTCCTCGGCGAACTCGTAGAGAAACTCGAAGTAGTCCGAGGCGTAGTACTCGTTCGTGCCCCAGTCGAACCCGAGCCATTTGACCGCGTCGCGGATCGAGTCGACGTACTCGGTCTCCTCCTTGGTCGGATTGGTGTCGTCGAAGCGCAGGTGGCAGGCGCCGCCGTATTCGCGAGCCAGCCCGAAGTTGAGGCAGATCGACTTGGCGTGGCCGAAGTGCAGATAGCCGTTGGGCTCGGGCGGAAAGCGCGTGCGTATCTTCTTCGCGTCGAGCGGCGCGGTCTCGGTGGAGAGCGCCGATCCCGGCTTTCCGCCCCAGCGGCGCTTCGCGTACTTGCCCGCCATCAGATCCGCCTCGACGATCTGGCGGATGAAGTTGGAGTGCGAGGCTTCTTGGATCTTTCTTGCCGGGGAGGACATCGCCGCGTCCGATCGGATTCGTCCGCGGATTCTACCGCAGGCCGCGCCGGGGTCAGCGTGCCGTGAACGCCAGCGCCAGGCAGATCGCCGCGGCGGCGGACACCGCCGCCGGCGCGGTGAAGAAGAACAGGCCGCAGAGCACCGTGAACCCGAGGTAGCCGGCGAACAGCGTGACGATCAGCGGGCGCACGCGCGCCGGCTCGGTCTTCGCGATGCCGCCGAGCTGCCACAGCAGCACGGCGAGCATCAGCAGCGTGACGCTGAAGAGCAGGCTGAAGCCGCGGTAGAAATCCCAGTGCGTCCTGCGCACGCCCATGATGACGAACGGATACGACTGCATCGACATGAACACCGCGGCCTCCTCGGGGCCGCGGGACGTAGGAGCGAGCGCCCCGGCGGTATGCCCGGCGCAGAAGACCAGCGTGAGCGCCGAGGCGATGCGCAGGAGGATCGACTGTTTCATTTGTTTCATGGGGCCCTCGCCGTGTGAGAAAAGTCTCCGTTCCGCCGGCCGGTCCGGACGGAATCCCCGACATTATGTGTTAGCATCGACGACCGAGCACCAACCTGGCGGAGCGTCCGCCTGAGTTGTAACCGCGCGTCGCGTGCTGGCGAGCGCGGGTGCAGGGACCCAAGGGAGGGTTAGCCGCTGTGAGACCGTTTGGCGTACTGGACGACCCGCGCCGCCGCATCCTGATCCAGGCGCTAGCCGCCGGGTTCTTCTCCTCTGCAGGGACCGCCGCCGCGCAACTGTTCGGCCGCTCGCCCGGGGCGCTCCCCGCGGGGCAATCGATCTACCGCGTCTCCGGCAACGTGACTGTCAACAGCCAGTCGGCGACGCTCAAGACCCTCATCAAGCCCGGCGACACCGTCGAGACCGCGCCCAACGGCGAGATCATTTTCGCGGTCGCCCAGGAGGCGTACCTGCTGCGCGGCGGCAGCCGCATGGTCATCGAGCAGCCGCCCGAGAGGTCGGGCCTCGTGAACGCGCTGCGCCTGGTGACCGGGAAGGTGCTGTCGGTGTTCGGCAAGGGACGGCCGACCCGCATCCTCACCGCCACTTCCACCATCGGGATCCGCGGGACCGGCGTGTACGCCGAGACCGACCCGGAGCAGACCTACTTCTGCACCTGCTACGGGGTGGCGGAGGTGACTTCCAACACCGATCCGACGAGCAAGGACACGGTCGTCTCGACGCATCACGACAGGCCGCTCTACATCCTGGCGAAGGGCAAGGAGGGCGGAAGAATCCGCCGCGCCCCCTTCATCAACCACACCGACCAGGAGCTGATGCTGATCGAATCGCTCGTCGGGCGCACGCCGCCGTTCGTGTTCCCGATGCAAGACTACAATGCGCCGCGGCGCGAGTACCCGTAGGAGGATGAGGGTCCTGGCTGCCGCCGCGGCTCTCCTGCCCGCCGCTGCGCCGGGGATCGCGAACGCTCTGGACTTCGACTTCACCGCCGCGCGAGTGGAGGCGAGCCTCACCGCCGACGACAACGTCACGCGCGCGGGCGGCAGCGACGCGCTGCGCGACACGATCCTGGGCGTGCGGGCGAGCAAGGGGCTGACGCTGCCCGTGTCGCAGCGCACGCGCGCCATCGTTCAGGGCTTCGTGGGCGGGGAGAAATTCCACAAGTACGACGGCCTGTCGCACAACTTCTTCGGCGCGCAGGCCGATTTCCAGTTCCGCTCCTCGGGCGAGTTCGGCGCCGCCACCTACTCGGTGTTCGCCCGCACGCAGGCCGAGTATTTCAAGTCGGACCTGCGCGACGGGTACCGCCACGCCTACGGGGTGACGGTCCTCAAGCCGCTCACGGACCGCGTCACGTTTCTGGGGGCGCTGCAGCAGAACCTCAGCGACGGCAGGAGCGAGGTGTTCGACAATCATAATACCGCCCTCCGCGGAAATTTCGACTGGAGCCTCAACAACTGGAACACCGTCTACGCCTCCGCGGAATACCGCAAGGGCAATTTCGTGTCCACCAACTGCCGCAACTGCGACGTCAACAAGACCCTGGGCCTCGTGAACACCGCGGTCCCCCACATCATCCAGGACGACGCCTTCACCGACACCATCCGCGACGCCTACCGGATCGACGCCAACGTCATCATCGCCACCCTCGGCTACAACCACGCTTTCGGCAGCGGACAGTCGCTGGACGTTTCCTGGCGCTACGCCACGTCGTCGCTCGCGCAGCCCGCGGTCGCGCCGGCGACCAAGTCGGACTTCGCCTACACCTTGAACCAGTTCTCGCTCGCATATCTCGTGCGCTTCTAGGGAGACGGCCATGAGACGACACCACCTCCACACCGCCGCGGCGCTCGCCCTCGCGACGCTGCTCGGCGCTTGCACGCAGTCGAACACGGGCGATCAGCAAGGCCAGCAGCAGGCCGCAGTGGCCGGAGACGCAGCGCTCGGGATAGACCGCCTGTTGCTGTTTCCCAATCCGATCGGGACGGATCCGTTCGCGCAGAACGGCGGGACTTTCGAAACCGACACGACGGCGTATACAACGGCTTACTACGCGGCGATCGATCCGACGAATGCGGAGGACACGATCGACAAGTGGAAGACTGCGAACGGCTTCACCGGGGTCGAAAGTGCCGTGGAGCATCTGGCGGTGTTCCGCGACGTCAAGGACCTCGGCTACGGACGGCGCATGACCGGGCGCTTCAACGGCGGCAGCGGCGTCGCCTTCTACGTCGAGAACTACAACGTGACGCCCAACGGGAGCGCCGGCTACGCGAGCGACCTCAACGTCGACGCCGCGATCCGGCGCGACACGCAGTGGCACGTCGGCACGAACGCGATCGAGTGGAGCACGACGCCCTGCCTGAACACCGCGAACGGTTATGCGTACAACTACGATCCGCCGGACTGTAACGGCACGGTCAAGTTCGCGAAGTACTTCAACTTCTCCTCGAAGGACGGCACTCGCCAGCTCGCGGTCGACCTCGACGGCCACGGGCTAAAGGCGATGCCCGGCCCTTGCATCACCTGCCACGGAGGTCGCGGCGATCCGCTCACGCCCGCGGATTCCGCCGGCAACCCGGCGAGGTTCCCGCTGGTCGAGAACAGCCTGTCGCGCAAGCGCGGCGACGTGCAGGCGAGGCTGCACGGAATGAACGTCGACAGCTTCTCGTATTCGACGACTCAGCCGGGCTTCGCCAAGTCTGATCTGCAGTCCAAGCTGCTGGACTTCAACCAGTGGATCATGTGCACCTATCCGTGGGACTCGACCGGGACGACGTCGCAGACCATAACGGGCCAGAACGGATGGGGCAGCTGCACGCGCACGGCGGCGGGCGCGAACGAGTGGCAGGGGATAGCCGCCGAAATGATCCAGACGTGGTACGGCGGGCCCGCCATGACCGCTTCGTTCAGCGACGCCTACGTGCCGCCGACGTGGAACAGCACTACGACGATTACGGGCACCAACTTTGCGCCGATCGATCTGTACGACAACGTCGTCGCGCTCTATTGCCGTACCTGCCACATCCTCCGCGGCACGAAGAACCAGAGCGACATCGATTTCATGACGTACGGGATTCCGGCCGCGGGGGTGAACCCCGCGACCGGATTCCGCAGCTTCGCCGACCGCATCAAGGTGATGGTGTTCGACCGCGGCAACATGCCGCTCGCGCAGATTCCGCACCAGGACTTCTGGAATTCCTCCGCGCCGCAGACGCTCGCGACCTTCGTCGATGCAATGACCGCCCCGGGAACCGCGACCTCCAACGGCGCTCCCTTGATGCCCGGGCGGCCGATCGCCGATCCGGGGCCGGATCGAATGGTCAGAACCGGTGCGAACGCGGTGCTCACCGGCGAGAACAGCCTTTTCGCGAGCACGTTCGCTTGGTCGCTGGATCCGACCGGCCCGCAGACCGCCACCATCAGCAATCCGAACAGCATGGTTGCGATCTTCAATTCCAGTGTAGCTACCGCGAACGTTCCGGGCCAGGTTCCGTACAAAGTGCTCCTGACGGTAAACGGAGGCGTCTCGAAGAGCGTCAACATCATTGTCGACGACAACTTCCCCGATCCGCTGAACATCAGGTTCGCGCATGTCAAGAATGTGTTGCAGAACATCCAGCACAGTACCGCCCAAACGTCTGCCAAGTGCGTTGCATGCCACGTTTCCCCGGCTGTCAGCCCGACGCCACCGATCTTCTACAACAGCACTCTCGATCGGGACAACAACGGCGCGGTGGATGCGACGGACGAAGCCTGGTTTCTCAAGGCCGTTCAGGGGCGCGTGAACCTTACGGAGATCGCCGCGAGCCCCTTGCTGCGCAAGCCGACTGGAAACCATCACAAGGGCCTGATGCTTCTCGACGTCGCCGATACGACGAGCGGAGGAGGCCTCCACGACTACTCGATCCTCTACAACTGGATCCTCGCGGGAATGCAGCCCGGGGGCGTCGCGGCGAATGCGATCGTCAACGGCGGCGTGAGCCCGGCAACCCTTACGTTCGCGGGGGCTCCTCCGTTTGCCACCGGAATCACGCTCGACGCCAGCGCGAGCATCGGGGCGACGAGTTTCCTGTGGTCGGTGACAGGACCCGGCGGAGCGACGGGGGCGCAGGCGTCCCCGACGAACCCGACCGCGGCCGCCACGACGCTGAACGTGCCCGCCGCGGGCACTTACACCGTCGAGCTGCAGGTCAGCGACGGCATATCGAGCGACACGATCCAGCGCACGATCACCGTGAACGAAACTCCGGTCGTCGCCGACTTTACGCCGGGGGCCCTCGGCCCGCCGGTGAATCAGTCGGTAACGTTCTCCGGGACTCCGCTCCGCGGGAACATCACGCTGACGAGCTCGAGCAGCGGAAGCCCCTCGAGCTGCCAGTGGCAGGTCACCGGTCCGTCGGGCGCGACGCTCGACGGCGTCGCCGTGCCCGTGAGCAATCCGCCGGCCACGGTGACCAAATCCTGCGGGTCGCCCGCGCTGCTCAACGTACCCTCGAGCAGCATCGGCGGCACTTACGTCGTGACGCTCACTGCAATCTCGAGTCTCGGGGTGCCTTCCGCGGCGGTGACGCACAGCCTGACCGTCACCAGCGCGGGGTCCGGAGTCGTCGCGAACGCCGGGGCGAGCGGGCCGGTGACCGTCACCTTCACGAACCCGAGCAGCAGCACCGGTGCCAGCGGTTTTGTCGCACCCGATCCGGCCGGAATACCCGGGGCGACCGTGGCGCTCAACGGCACGGGAAGCACGGGACCGGGAACGCTGACCTACTCGTGGTCGATCACGGGGCAGCCTGGGAATGCGACGGGCTCGTACACGCCGACGATAACGAATCCGACTTCGGCGGCGGCGACGCTGAACGTTAGCCGCGCAGGGGTCTACACCGTGTCGTTGTTCGTCAGCAACGGCCTGCCGCCCGGCCCGAGCAATACCGCCACGCGAACCATCACCGTGAACGCCAACGCGATCACGTTTACGACGATGAAGAGCAGGTTCGTCAGCCTCGGGTGTACCGGCTGCCACTCCTCGGGAAGCACCGTCCCGCCGTCGTGGGTGGATGAAACGGTCGGCGGCCTGACGCTGTACCAGCGCGTCACCGCGAGAGTCAACGCGACCGATCCGGCACAGAGCCTGATCGTCCGCTGCCCTTCGCAAGGTGACTGCGGCATGGGCCAGCAGAGCGGCTTCTACAACAGCACCAGCCTCACGAACTACAACGAGTTTCTGAACTGGATCATGAGCGGGGCTCCGAACAACTGAGGGGAAGCCCTGAACGATCCGGACACGTGCAACTTGGGGGGTTTTATGAACACACTTCGGAAGTCGGCTTTGCACTTGGCATCGGCGGCGCTTGCGCTTTGCTCGCCTCCCGGGTCGGCGCAAACGTTCACCGTTCCCAACACCTTCGTCTCCGGCACGCCGGCCACGGCCGCAGACGTCAACGCGAACTTCAGCGCTACCGCGGCCGCGATCAACGGCAAACAGGGTCTGGTCACCGGCTCCTGCCCGGCCGGGCAGTCGATCCGGTCGATCAGCGCGAACGGCTCGGTCGTCTGCCAGCCGCTCAGCTTTTTCGGCGGCGACGGCAGCGCGGGGAACCTGACTGTAGGCACTCAGAGTTGGAGCGCGAGTCCTCCCGTGAATCCGAATTTCGCCAACATAACGATCAATTCCGGTCAAACCCTGACCGTCCCTGCGGGTACGACCATTCGATGCTCGGGGAGCTTCACCAACGCCGGAATCCTGAATGTCGACCCCGGCGCAGTGTCGGACGGCAATTTCGACGCGTTGGCAGGCCCGAGCGGCCCTGCGGTGTTCCTGACCTCGGTGGCCCACCCCGGCGACACGCCGGGCGCGGCGACCTTGGGAGAGCAAAACAATGTTGCCCTGGCCAACGTACAGCCTGTCGGCGGAGGAACCGGAGGCAAGGCAATTCCGCGCGCGGTGGCGCAGACGTCTTTCGACCGCTTCAGATTCGGAGGCGGATCGGGTGCAGGCTACGACAACCAGGGGAACGGCGGAGGCGGCTTGGTCAGGATCTATTGCGAAGGTCCGATCACGAACACGGGCACGATTAACGCGCAGGGCCAAAACGGGGGCAATAGCAGCATCGCGGGAGGCGGCGGCGGGATCGTCGTGCTGGCGTCCCGCGCCTCGGTGACCAATTCCGGGACTATCAACGTGGTCGGCGGCAATGGCTCGGCAGCCGGATCCTGGGGAGGCAATGGCGGAGGGGGTGGTGGCGGCATCGTGATCATGGTCGCGCCAACCGCCCCTGTTCTTGGAACTGTAAATGTTTCGGGCGGAATCGGCGCAACCGGAGCCGCCACCGTGACGGCGGGTGCGCGAACCGGGGGCGCGGGCGGGGGCGGATCCGGTGGCGTGGGCGGGGACGGAGGATCGGTCAGCTCGGCGACCT
>DASSQD010000085.1:0-12930 GCA_035702665.1 Burkholderiales bacterium | reverse complement strand
CCTGGCCGATGATGATCGGGCCAGCGCCGATGATAAGGATGGATTGGATGTCGGTTCTCTTAGGCATTCTTCTTGTCCATCATCGCGATGAAGCGGTCAAAGAGATAACCGACGTCATGCGGGCCGGGGCTGGCTTCGGGGTGACCCTGGAAGCAGAAGGCGGGCCGGTCGGTCCAGGCCATGCCCTGCAGGCTGCCGTCGAACAGAGACACGTGCGTCACCTTGACGTTCCCCGGCAGCGTGGCCGGATCGACGGCGAAGCCGTGGTTCTGGCTGGTGATCAGCACCTGCCCGGTGTCGAGATCCTTGACCGGATGGTTGGCGCCGTGGTGGCCGAACTTCATCTTGAGCGTCCTGCCGCCGGCAGCGAGGCCCATCAGCTGGTGGCCGAGGCAGATGCCGAACGTCGGCACGCCGGCGTCCACGACCTCGCGGGTCGCGCGGATGGCGTAGTCGCAGGGCTCGGGGTCCCCGGGGCCGTTTGACAGAAAGACGCCGTCGGGCCTGAGCGCGAGCGCCTCGGCCGCGCTCGCCTGCGCGGGGAGCACCGTCACCCGGCAGCCGCGATCGACCAGAAGGCGCAGGATGTTGCGCTTCACGCCGTAGTCGTAGGCGACGACGTGAAAGCGCGCCGGCGCCGCCTTCTCGAAACCGCCCCCGGTCTGCCACTTGCCCTCGGACCACTCGTAGGGCTTCGTCGTGCTCACGACCTTGGCGAGGTCCATCCCGGCGAGCCCCGGAAAGGCGCACGCCGCCTCGAGCGCGCGCTCGACGTCGTCGGAGCCCGCCAGCAGCGCGCCGTTCTGGGCGCCCTTCTCCCGCAAGACCCGGGTCAGGCGGCGCGTGTCGATCCCGGCAATCGCCGGCACGCCGTTCGCCGAGAGAAACGCAGGCAGGTCACGCTCGGCGCGCCAGCTCGAAACCCTCGCGGGGACGTCCCGGACCACCAGCCCCGCGGCGAACACCCTGGCCGACTCCATGTCCTCGGCGTTGGTGCCGATGTTGCCGATGTGAGGGTGCGTCAGCGTGACGATCTGGCGGCAGTAGGAAGGGTCGCTCAGGATCTCCTGATACCCGGTGATCGCGGTGTTGAAGACGACTTCCCCTGCGGCGAGGCCCGGCGCGCCGGCGGAGGCGCCGCGGAACACCGTTCCGTCCGCTAATACGAGCAGGGCAGGCGTGGTGGCGGGCACGGCGGAAGGCTCATTGGGGTGGCCAGATGCGCAGAGCGGGACCGGCTCGCGCCGGTCCCGCTCTGAAGCTTCGGGAGTATACCGTTATTCGCACCAAAATTCACGCGCTGGACGAACTCGGCGGCGCGCGGGCGGCGCTGCCCCCCAAACCGTGCCAGAATTGGCGCGAGCCGTTGTCCGCAGACAAACAAAACGTGGCCAAGCCGAGCACCTCCATCGCCGCCCTGTCCTCGGCCGAATTCCTGCCCCAGCGCGTCTCGCTGCTGTACCGCTTCGCAGGAAGCGACGTGCCAGCGATATTCATCGTGTCGGCGATCGCAGCCTTCGCTCTGTGGGGCTACATCGCCGACGCGTTGCTGGCCGCATGGCTGATCTGGCTGCTGGTGACGAGCCTGGTGCGCTTCATCCTGAACCGCGCCTACCGGATGCGCCACCCCGGACCCGAAGGGGCGCAGCGCTGGGAGGGATATTTCTGCCTGACCGCCGCCGCGGTGGGAGCCGCGTGGGGACTCACCGTAATGCTGCTCTATCCGGCGCGCGGACAGCTCCACGAGGTCCTCATTCCCTTTCTCATCGGCAGCGTGGCGATGGGGCTGCCGCCCGCGCTCGCGCCGAGCCCGAAGGCTTTCGCCTGCCTGATCGTGCCGATCTTCGCGCCCATGATCGGCCTGCTGTTCTCCCAGGGCGGTGCCTACAACACCTCGGCGGGCATACTGATCCTGGTGTTCGCCGCGGTGCTGCTGGCGCTCTACTTGTCCTCCAGCCGGGCGCTGACCGAGACGCTGCGCTTCGGCGCGGAAAACGAGCGCCTGCTCGCGCAGGTCAAGGAGGCGAAGGAGCGCCTGGACCTGGCTCTCCAGGCGGCCAACATCCTGATCTGGGACTGGGACGCGCGCAGGACCGACGTTTTTCTCGGCGGCAGCTGGTCGATCATCCTCAAGGTCGGGAAGGAAGCGAGCGCGCTGACCATCGACCAGCTCGCTCAGATGGTGCACCCGGAGGATCTTCCGAGGGTAAGGCAGACACTCGTCGATTGCCTGAAGGGCAAGGAGCCGGAGTACGTTGCCGAGTACCGCATCAAGACTCTCGCCGGCGCCTGGGTGTGGAGCCTCTCCCGCGGACGGGTGGTCGAGCGGGACGCCGGGGGACGCGCGTTGCGCATGACCGGCGTCAACGTGGACATCGACGACCGCAAGCGCGCCGAGGCCGAGCTGCTCACCGCGATGCAGCGCGAGAAAGAGCTGTCGGAGATGAAGTCGAAGTTCGTATCCACCGCCTCGCACGAGTTCCGCACCCCGCTCGCGACGATGCTGTCCTCGGCGGAGCTGCTCGAGCACTACTCCGAGAGCCTGGGCCAGGACGAGAAGCGCAACCTGCTCCAGACCATCCAGAGCAGCGCCAAGCGCATGAGCGAGATGATCGACGACGTCCTTACGCTGGGGCGCGCCGAGTCGGGCGTGCTCAAGCTCAACCTCGGCCCGACCAATCTCCGAGAGCTGTGCAGCCGCGTGGTGTCGGAGTTCCGCATCGGTCAGGGCAAGGATCACGTGATTACACTGGACGACCGCTTCGACCGTCTCGAGGCGCTCATGGACGAACGCCTTCTGCGCCACATCCTGAACAACCTGCTCTCGAATGCGGTGAAGTACTCGCCGCAGGGCAGCGAGGTGACCTTCTCGCTCGAGCGCCGCGAGGAGAAGGCCGCGTTCGAGATCCAGGATCGCGGAATCGGTATCCCGCCGGAGGATCAGCCGCGGATGTTCGAGAGCTTCCACCGCGCATCGAACGTCGAGAACCGTCCCGGCACGGGCCTGGGTCTCGCGATCGTGAAGAAGGCGGTCGAGCTTCACGGCGGCGAGATCAGCCTGAAGAGCGCCGTCGGATCCGGAACGCGGTTCACGGTCGTGCTTCCCTTGCGCCCCGTGGGCCAGCAGGTCGGCGTGAGCTGATGGAAACCCCTCCTCCGAAGAAGGTTCTCGTCATCGAGGACGAGCCCAGCATCCGCAACAACATCATGCTGATGCTCAGGGTCGAGCGATACGCCGTGGTCGGGGCGGAGAACGGCCGCGCGGGGCTGCAGCTCGCGCGCAGCGACCCGCCGGACCTGATCCTGTGCGACGTGATGATGCCGGAGATGGACGGCTTCGCGGTCCTCGAGGCGCTGCGCTCCGAGCCGCGCTTCGCCGAGATCCCGTTCATCTTCCTCACCGCCCTCGACGACCGCTCGAGCACGCGCCGCGGCATGAACCTCGGCGCCGACGACTACCTGCCGAAGCCGTTCACGCGCAACGAGCTGCTCGAGGCGGTAAACAGCCGACTGAAGAAATTCGAGACGCTGACGCAGGCGCTCGCGGCGAGGCTAGTGCCGGAACAGGACCGCCTGACGAAGAAGTTCCGCGAGAAGATCTCCGGAGGCGACGGCACCGCGGCGCTCGAGGACGACTCCGCGTCCCTAACCGGCAAGATCACCAACGCGACCGTTCTCTTCTCGGACATCCGCAACTTCACCACCTATTCGGAGCGACTCACCAGCGACGAGATCGCGGAGCTGCTCAACGCCTACCTCGCCAACGCGTGCGCACCCGTCATCCGCTACCGCGGCGTAGTGATGAAGTTCATCGGGGACGGCATCATGGCGCTGTTCGAGACGCGCCCGAACGAGCAGGACGGAGACCACGCCCGGCGCGCTGTGCGCGCGGGACTCGCCATGCAGCTCGCAGCGCTCGAGTTCCGCAACTGGGTCGCGAAGCGCCATCCGTCCAAGAGCCTGCCCGAGTTCTCCATCGGCGTCGGCATCCACACCGGCGAAGTCCTGCTGTGCCACGTCGGCGCGCCCGGCCGGGGCGAGCTGACGGTGGTCGGCGATACCGTGAACATCGCCTCGCGCCTCGAAGGCCAGACCAAGGCGCTGGGCTGGGCGGTCGTCGCGAGCGACGCCATCTACGCGCTCACACGCCCCACGATCGCGGTGGGCGCGCAGCGCGAGGTGCAGTTGCGCGGCCGCAGCCAGCCGGTGCTCGCCTTCGAGGTGCTCGGCATGGCCGCGGGGGAGGCCGACGACGTATCGGTGCACATCCCCGAGGAGATGCGCCAGGCGCTCGCCGAGAACGCCCGGATCGCGGCCGAGGCGGCCAAGGCCGCGCTCGGCATCACCCTGAGCATCATGACCGGAGACCTCTCCGAGAAGCTGGTGTCGGTGCAGGGCTACCGCATCGTCTCGAGGATCGCCCGGGGCGGCTCCTCGGTCGTCTACCTCGCCGAGCGCGAGAGCGACCAGCAGCAGGTTGTGCTCAAGGTTCTCGACGCCAAGGCCGGGCTGGACGAGATCCTGCTGCAGCGCTTCGTGCAGGAATTCGACATCATTTCCTCGATCGACCACCCGAACGTGGTCAAGATCTACGACCGCGGCTTCAGCGACCGCCACGCGTACATCGCGATGGAGTACTTTCCCGACGGCAGCCTCTTCGAGGTCATCCGCCGCGGCCTGAGCGCACGACAGGCGCTGTCGCTGCTGGCGCAGGCCGCCAGCGCCCTGCGCGAGGTGCACAACCGCGGCGTGATCCACCGCGACATCAAGCCGGGCAACCTCATGGCGCGCGCCGACGGCAGCATCGTGCTCGCCGATTTCGGCATCGCGAAGCGCCTCGACGACGCGAGGACGCGCACGCGCCACGGCGAGCTCTACGGCACGCCCTACTACGTCTCGCCCGAGCAGATCGAGGGCAAGCCGGCGACGGCCCAGTCGGACATCTATTCGCTGGGGATCATCTTTCACGAGATGCTGACGGGCCAGCGGCCGTTCGAGTCGGAGTCGGTGTCCGGCCTGATCGCGATGCACGTGAGCGCGCCGCGCCCGAAGCTTCCCGAGCCGCTCGCGGAGTTCCAGGGGCTGCTCGACAGGATGATCGCCGTCGATCCCCGCGACCGCTTCAGGACCGCGGAAGAGCTGATCGAGGGCATCGACCAGGCCTGGACGCACCAGGCCCTGCGCGCGCTCAAGCAGAGCTAGCCCGGCTGGCGCAGGCCCAGCACGTCCTGCATGTCGTACAGTCCGCTGCGCTTGCCGGCGAGGAAGCGCGCGGCCCGCAGCGCTCCTGCGGCGTAGGTCGCGCGGCTCGCCGACCGCACCGTGATCTCGAGGCGCTCGCCCTCGCCGGCGAACATGACCGTGTGCTCGCCGACGATGTCGCCGCCGCGGATCGCGTGAAACCCTATCGCGCCCGGCTTGCGCTCGCCGACCTGCCCCTTGCGCCCGTGAACGGAGTCGCGCGAGAGGTCCCGGCCCAGGGCGCGCGCGATCCCTTCGCCGAACCTCAGCGCCGTGCCCGACGGCGCGTCGACCTTGTGCTTGTGATGCGCCTCGATGATCTCGACGTCGTAGCCCTCGCCCAGGGTGCGCGCCGCCGTCTCCGCCAGGGTGAACGCGACGTTGACGCCCGCCGACATGTTGGGAGCCTGCACGATCGCGATGCGCTTCGCCCCTTCGGCGATGCGCTCGCTCTCTTTTTGCGAGAAACCCGTCGTGCCGATGACCATGCGCATGCCCTTCGCCAGGCATTGTTCCAGGTGGGCGAGCGCGCCCCCGGGGCGCGTGAAATCGATGAGGCAGTCGCCTTCCGGGACCCCGGCGGCGATCTTCACCGTGCTGGGGAGGCCGACGAGCTCGCCCGCGGATCTCCCGATCAGGGGATTGCCGGCGGCCTCGATCGCGCCGGCAAGCTCGAGATCCCCCGAACGCAACACCATCTCGATCAGGGTGCGCCCCATGCGGCCGCCCGCGCCTGCGATGATGAGCCTCACTTGGCAGGCGCTCCGGGCGCGGCGGCGAGGACGTCTCCGTCGACCCGCTTCAGCTTGCCGTCTTCGAAGAACACCACGATGCGGCGGTGCTCCACGGTGGTGCTGTTGGCGCGCTGCCGCACGAACACGTAGTCCCAGCGCTCCTCGTGGAAAATGTCGCTCACCAGAGGCGTCCCCATGACGAACCGCACCTGGTCGCGCGTCAGGCCGGGCTTGAGCTGCGCGACCATCTCCTGAGACACGTAGTTGCCCTGCTGGATCTCTATCCGGTAAGGAGTCAAGAAGCCGCACGCCGCGGTGAGGAGCGACAGGCTGACGACGATCAGGGTTCGCGGCACGATCTTTCCACGACGGCAAAACGCTATATCATAGCGGAAACGTCTTCCCTCTCCGAAGCATTCCCGGTGACGAACGTCCACGACCTGAAGACGAGCGGCCTGAAGGCCACGGGGCCACGGCTGCGCATCCTCAAGCTGTTCGAGAGCAGCAAGGTCCGGCACCTGTCGGCCGAGGATGTCTACCGCATGCTCATCGGCGAGGGGCTGGATATCGGCCTCGCTACCGTGTACCGCGTGCTCACCCAGTTCGAGCAGGCCGGCATCCTCAAGCGCCACCACTTCGAGTCGGGCAAGGCGGTGTTCGAGCTGAACGAGGGCAGTCACCACGACCACCTGGTGTGCGTCACCTGCGGACGCGTCGAGGAGTTCTACGACGCGGAAATCGAGAAGCGCCAGACCAAAGTGGCGAAGGAGCGCGGCTTCGCGATCCGGGACCATTCGCTGCACCTCTACGCGGACTGCACCAAGCCCAACTGCCCCCACAAGGGCGGCCCCCGCGCCTAGCTGCCGGCGGCGCACGGGCCTTTGTCGCACGCGGACGGAATCGGTGGGCGGCTGCCCCATGCGAAGCGGGTCCCGATCCGCAATCACGTTGCGGGTTCAGAGCGCAGCGCTATCTGTCTATAATGAGGTCTCGCCCCGGACCCCGAGGGGAAACAGGGAGGAATCATGGGCTTGAGACTTAAGTTCAATCTGGTGCTTCTCTTCGTGTTCATGCTCGGGCTGGGCGTCTCGGGCTGGGTGTCCTACGATCTGCTCCACAGGACGGCGCGCGAGGACGTGCTGCGCAACGCGGGGGTGATGATGGAGGCGGCGCTGTCGATGCGCCAGTACACGGTGAGCCAGGTGCGCGACAAGCTGGTGCAGAAGGAAGACGAGTTCCTGCCGCAGAGCGTGCCCGCGTTCGCGGCCACGGAGATCATGAACCAGCTGCGCAAGAAGTATCCGGACTACGCGTACAAGGAAGCGGCGCTGAATCCCACCAACCCGCGCGACCGCGCGGTCGAATGGGAGGCCGACATCGTCAACGACTTTCGCAACGATCCCGGCCGCGGCGAGATCTCGGGTACCCGCATGACCCCCACGGGCATGTCGCTGTTCCTTGCCCGCCCGTTCCAGATCAAGGACCCGGCGTGCCTCGCCTGCCACACGACGGCGGAGATCGCGCCGGCATCGATGGTCAAGCTCTACGGCACCAACAACGGCTTCGGCTGGAAACTCAACGAGGTTATCGGCGCGCAGGTAGTGTCGGTGCCGATGTCCCTGCCTATCCAGAACGCCAACCGCGCTTTCTACACTTTCATGGCCTCGCTCACCGGCGTGTTCGTCGTGCTGTTCATCATCCTAAACGCCATGCTCTCCTTCATGATCGTGCGCCCCATCACGCAGATGTCGGACGCCGCGGACCGTATGAGCACGGGCGACCTGGAAATCCCGGAGTTCGACGAGGCCGGGCGCGACGAGGTGTCGCTGCTGGCGAAGTCGTTCAACCGCATGCGCCGCAGCCTGGAGAAGGCGATCAGCCTGATCGACCAGAAGTAGCGTCGCAATGGCCGCCGAGATCGCCCTCCCCAAAGGCTATGCGCTGCACGAATACCAAATCGAGCAGACCCTGGGAATCGGCGGCTTCGGGCTGACCTACCTCGCGACCGACTCGAACCTCAACCTCAAGGTCGCGATCAAGGAGTACCTGCCGGGCGATCTCGCGCAGCGCGGCGACGACCAGTCGGTGCGGCCGAAAGCCGAGTCGGCTTTCGAGTCGTTCAAATGGGGCCTGTCGCGCTTCCTGGAGGAGTCACGGACGCTCGCCTCCTTCCGCCACCCGAACATCGTTCGGGTACTCCGCTTCTTCGAGGCGAACCGCACCGCGTACATGGTGATGGAGTTCGTGTCGGGGCAGCCCCTGGGGGAATGGATCCGCAGCCGCAGGCCGCTGGCGCAGACCGCCGTGCTGGGCATCGCGGGACCGCTCCTCGACGGCCTCGAGGTCGTGCACCGTGCGGGCTTCCTGCATCGCGACATCAAGCCCAGCAACATCTTCATCCGGGAAGACGGCGCGCCGGTGCTCCTCGACTTCGGCTCCGCTCGGTCGGCGTCGTCGGGCGCGGAGCTCACCGCCATCGTCACTCCCGGCTACGCACCGATCGAGCAGTACCATTCGCAGGGACAGCAGGGCCCGTGGAGCGATCTCTATGCCTTCGGCGGGGTGCTGTACTGGATGATCACCGGCAAGCGGCCGGTCGAAGCCGTCGCCCGGGTGCGGCAGGACATGCTGCCGCCCGCCGTGCAGGCCGCGGACCGCAACCGCTTCGGCGCGGACCTGCTGACCGCGATCGACTGGGCGCTGACGCCGCACGAGGAGCGCCGCCCGCAGTCGGTCTCGGAATTCCGCGCCGCGCTCCCGGGGCTCGTCTCCAGCGCCGACCAGAAGACGCTGAAGGTCGAGACCACCGTGGTGGCCGCCGGAACCCCTTCGATTCCGCTGACCACGCTGCCCACAGGCGTGACTTTCGACAGGGAGACCTTGAAGAAGATCGAGACGGAGCTCGCCAAGTACATCGGCCCCATCGCCCCGGTCGTCATCCGGGCCGCCGCGAAGAAGACCTTCACTGTCGCCGGCCTCGCCGATCTCGTGTCGGCGGACATCAGCGACGAGAAGGAGCGCGCCGCGTTCGTCAAGAAGTTCTCGAGCGACAAGTCGGCCCCCACCGGCGACCCGGTGCGAGGCACGCATTCCGCGCTGTCTCAGAATCCGAACATCGACGCCCAGACCCTGGCCAAGGCCGAGGCCGCCCTCGCCAAGTACATCGGCGCGGTCGCGAGGATCGTGGTGAGGCGCGCCGCGGCCAAGGCGCGCGACCCGGGAGAGCTCTACCTGCTGATCGCCGAGGAAATCGAGGACAAGGACGAACGAAAGGCCTTCGTTCGCAAGGCCATCTCCGCAACGGGGAAGGAGTAACCGCCCCTCGGGGGCTACTTCTCGTACTTGAAGGACAGCAGCACGCGGGTGCGGTAGGCCGCGACCTTGCCGTCTTCGAGTTTCATGTCCTGCTTCACCACCTCGGCGACGCGAAGGTCGCGCAGCGTCTTCGACGCCGTTTCCACCGCCTTCTTCGCCGCATCCTCCCAGGAGGTCGTGCTGGTGCCGATTACCTCGGTGATCCGGTAGACTCCGTCAGCTTTGGCCATCGATCGTCTCCTTGGTCGGTTGTCGCCCTTCTCAGACGAGAGCGCTCCCGGATAATACTCCAATGGATTTGATTCTCTGGCGGCACGCGGAAGCCGAGGACGGCAGCCCCGACGCGGCGCGAAAGCTGACCAAGCACGGCCGGGACCAAGCGCGCCGCGTCGCGGCATGGCTGAAGCCACGGCTCCCCAAGCGCTGCGAGATCCTGGTGAGCCCCGCGGCGCGCACTCAGGAGACCGCTTCCGCGCTCGGCCTCGAGTTCGAGACCGCCCCGGAGGTCGGGACCAATGCGGTCGCCGCGGAGATCATCGCCGCGGTAGGCTGGCCCGGCGGCCCGAAGCCGGTCCTGATCGTGGGCCATCAGCCCACGCTGGGGCGCGTCGCGGCCATGCTGATGACCGGCAGCGAGTCGGACTGGCATTTCGCCAAGGGCTCGGTGTGGTGGCTCCGGCACGTCGACGGCGACACGCGCCTCTTCGCCGTCGTGCATCCGAAGCTGGCCTGACCTCTAGAAGCCGTAGTGGAACCGCGCCGAGGCGACGCTGACCGGCCCGCGGTCGGAGTTGTACGCCGGATCGAAGATCCTCTGGAAGTCGGCCGAGACCCAGACCTCCTTCACGACGCCCAGGCTGTAGAAAGCCTCGAAGATGTTCTCCGTGCGGTAGCTGAGCCGGCCGTCTCCGATGAAGAAGCCGAGCCCGCCCGCGGCCAGATAGTCGCGGTGCGGCCCCGAGACCCCATCCCGCACCAGCGCGACACCGAGCGAATCCGACTCGCGGCTCCATGCCGTTCCCTTGATCAGGAATCCCGCCGAGACCGAGCGGTCGATCTCGGTGAACGCGAACTCCTCGGCTTCACCGTTGTTCCAGCTCGCCCGAGCGAACACTCCCACGGAGGACGACACGCTCTGCTCGAGGCTGATACCGAACCCGTACTTCACCCTCTTCTTGCGCGAGGTCGCGAGATCGGGCGTCGCGCCGGCCGCGGCCGCATCGGCGAGGGAATCGCGGTACCCGCCCATGTCGGCCTGGTTGCGATAGGCGAGCAGACGCAGCTTGCCCGCCTGGCTGCCGAGTGTGTGGGCGTGCTCGAGCTCGACTTGGTCGCCGAAGCTGTAGAAGATCCTGGGATTAAGCGCGAGGCCGTTCGACTGCTTCGGCATCATAAAGCGCGCCGCCCTCAGCGCCCAGCCACCGTCGAAATATTCCAGCGCTGCGCCCCACGAGTATCCGCGCGCGTCCGCGGCGTAATCCCACGCGCCGTAGGTCATCAGGGACCAGTTCAGGAACTGCGTGCGCGGATCGTGGTTGTACGCATTGTCGTCGAAGAGATCCTGCAGCGATAGCTTTCCGGCAGTAAGCACGAGTCGTCGCCGGTCGACGCTTCCCGCGAGCTGATTCGCATCCGACTCGACCGCTTCTGGGTCTCCGCCCAGCCCCCAGGTCTGGCGCAGGAACGCCCGCGCCACGTAGAACGTCGGGTTCGGTCCCGAGGTACGCGCGATCTCGCCATTGGTAAACCCGCCCAGCCCCGTAAGATGGGAGAGCGGCACGCCCTGCGCCACCTCGGGGTCGAAGTAGACCTCGCCGCCCTTCCAGGTCCGCGCGCCGAGCGCGGCGGTCGCGGTGAACGAATAGCTCTTTTCAGCCTGGGGGATAAGGCTGTTCGTTCCCGTGTAGGCGGCGCCGAAGGGATATTTGCGCTGCCAGACGTAGGTTGCCTGGAACTTCGCGCCGTACGCTTCCTCGTCTGCGCCCTGCGCCGTGGCGGTACCGGGCAGCCCGAGCATCGTCGCCGCAACTACGCCGCACAGTATCGCTCCTGGTCGCACCGCGGCATGCTAGCAGTTCGCGCACGCGCGAACACACGCGCGAACAAAAAGGAATCGTGACAGCCTACTCCGCGCGGACGAGATCGCCGACCAGCCAGATGAGGCCGACGCCGAGCGCGATCAGCACCACCTGCTGCGCCGTGGCGCGAAGCTCCGGGCGCCGGTGCAGGCCGGGGATGAGGTCGGCGACGGCGACGTAGATCATGCTCGCGGCCGCGATCGCGAGCACCGTGGGAATCCATTCCTGCGCGGCCTGCAGCGTGAGGTACGCGAGCAGTGCGCCGAAAAGCATGGCGAGGCTCGACAGCAGGTTGAGCGCGAGCGCGGCGGCCTTGCCGTAGCCGGAGTGCAGGAGGATCACAAAGTCGCCGATCTCCTGGGGAATCTCGTGGGCGATGATCGCCGCCGCGGTCACGACGCCCAGATCCGTGCTCTGCAGGAAGGCTGCCGCAATGAGGATGCCGTCGACGAAATTGTGGAAGGCGTCCCCGATGATGATCATCAGCCCGCTGCGGCCATGATCGTCGGGATCGGCGTGGTGATCATGGGCCTCGCAGTCCTCGACATGGCAGTGCCGCCACAGCACGAGCTTCTCCAGGACGAAGAACCCCAGGATCCCGCCGAGCACCGGAGCGAAGACCGCCTGGAGGCTCGCCGCCGCTCCGATGGCGTGCGGCAGTATCTCGAGGAAGACCGCGCCGAGCAGCGCGCCGACCGCGAAGCTCACCAGCGCCGGAACCCAGCTGGCGGGCGCCGACAGCGCGAACAGCGCGGCGATCGCAATGCTGATGACGCTCCCGGCGACGGCGGCGCCGGACACCCAGGCCAGGATGGGCATGCGCTAGCGGTCCTCGATCCAGATAAGGCCCGCCATTCTGCCCGTTGTGCGGTCCCTGCGGAAGGAGAAGAAGCGTTCGTCGCTCGCCGTGCACGACCCTCCGCCGTACGTCGCAGGGACTCCCGCCGCGGCGAGCCGCGATCGGGCGAGCGCGTACAGATCTGCGAGATACTTCCCATCGCCCCGCGCCACGAACGCGACGTCCGCGGCCGGATCCTTCGCAAGGAACGCGCCGCGAACGTCTTCTCCGACTTCGTAGCGGTGCGGCCCGATGCCCGGCCCGATATAGGCGATCAGATCTCGCGGAAGCGTATCCATCGCCCGCACGGCGCTCTCGACGACGCCGTCCGCGAGCCCCCGCCAGCCGGCGTGCGCGACACCGACCACGCCTCCCGCCCGGTCGCTCAGGAGGATCGGCAGGCAGTCGGCGGTCATGACCGCGCACACGGCTCCCGCGCGCCGCGTCACTGCGGCGTCGGCTTCCGTGTCGGGCGTCACGCGGTCGGCGTCGATCACCGCGCTCCCGTGTACCTGCCGCATCCAGGCCGGCTCTCCGGGCAGGCAGGCGCGAAGGATTGCGCGGTTGCGGGCGACGCATTGCGGGTCGTCGCCGACGCGAGCGCTGAGGTTCAGACTCGCGAACGCGCCCGAGCTGACGCCGCCCGCGCGAGTGGTGATCAGAGACCGCACCCGAGGCGCAGCGGGCCAGTCGGGAACGATCCAGTCGGGGTGAGGCTCGCCCC
>DASSQD010000084.1:0-6252 GCA_035702665.1 Burkholderiales bacterium | reverse complement strand
CAAAAGAAGGGATCATCGACGCGGCCCGCTCGATCCAGATCGGGATACGGACGCCAAACCCCGACGCGCACGGTATGACCGTGATCGACGCTCGCACGCTGCTCGATCAGGGGCCGCACGCGGCCGCCGAGAAAGTGCGGTCGCTGGTGGGCGGCGGTCCGGCGTATCTCACGCTGGACATCGACTTTCTGGATCCCGCCTACGCCCCGGGTACGGGAACACCGGTGATCGGCGGGCCCACCACCCATCAGGCACGCGAGCTCCTGTTCGGCCTGCGCGGACTGAAGGTCGTCGGCGGCGATCTGGTCGAAGTGGCGCCTGCTTACGATTCGCCGGGCCAGGTCACGGCGCTTGCCGGCGCCACTCTGGCGACGGACATCCTCTATCTAATGGCCTTGGCGCGCACCGAACGAAGTGCTGTCGCGTGACCGGCTTTCAGTGGTGTGCCGGCGTCGCCCTGCGCCGGCGTATTTCTTCGAGGCCGATCAAACCGTGACACAATTGGACCAAGGTCCAATGTCTGGCCGGCCTCTTCGACAGTAGGATGTCGGTCAGAGGACGGAAGGGGGTGCGCGGTGCAGATCAGATTCCCCGTAGCAATCGGGCTTTGCCTCGCCGCGGCGGGATGCGGCAGGGAAGAGACGACCGCGCAGCGACCCGCGCCGGTGGTCACGGTCATGACCGCGACGCCGCAGGCGATCCCGTTCAGCGCATCGTTCGTCGCGCAGACCGAGAGCTCGCGCCAGGTGGATATCGTCGCGCGGGTTTCGGGCTTCCTCGACCGGATCGCCTATCCGGAAGGCGAGCTGGTGAAGGAGGGGCAGCTGCTGTTCCAGCTCGACCAGAAGCCGTTCGAGGCGCAGCTCGATGCGGCCAAGGGCGAGGTGCTCGCGCAGCAGGCGCGCTTCACGACGGCCGAATCGAACCTGAAGCGCATCAAGCCGCTCGCGCAGCAGAACGCGATGTCGCAGGCCGACCTCGACAAGGCCCAGGGCGAGTATGACGCGTCCCGGGCCGCCGTGTTCTCCGCGCAGGCGAAGCTCAAGCAGGCCGAGATCAACCTCGGCTACACGACGATCCGCTCGCCCGTGACCGGATTCTCCGGCCGCGCCCTGCAGCGCCAGGGGGCGTACATCAACGCCGTGGGCGACAGCGCCAAGCTCTCGTACGTCGCCGCCGTCGAGCCGATGTGGGTGAATTTCAGCATGTCGCAGAATCAGCTGGCGCAGATCCGGGACCTGGTGCAGAAGGGGCAGCTTGTCCCGCCCAAGAACCAGGACTTCCAGGTCGAGCTGCTCCTCTCCGACGGCAAGCCTTACGCCTACACCGGCAAGATCAACTTTGCGGATCCGACCTTCAGCCAGGACACGGGTTCGTTCCTGGTGCGCGCGGTGTTGCCGAATCCGAAGAGGGAATTGAGGCCCGGGATGTTCGTCACCGCCGACGTAAAAGGCGGGACGCGGCCCAATGCGATCGTCGTGCCGCAGCTCGCCGTGCAGCAGGGTTCCAAGGGCCATGTCGTCTATGTGGTCAAGGAGGACGGCACCGCCGAGCTTCGGCCCGTAGTGGTCGGCGACTACTCCGGCGAGAAGGGGATTCTCATCGCAAGCGGCCTTCAGGCCGGCGACCGCGTCGTGGTCGACGGCGCGCTCAAGGTCGTTCCCGGGCAGCCGGTCAAGATCGCCGAGCCCGGAACGACCGCCCCCGGGAAGGCGGATGAAGGCGTCAACGCGGCGAAGGGCGCGGACGCGGCAAAGAAGTAGACGTGTTCACCCATTTCTTCATCGACCGGCCGATCCTTTCGTCGGTCATCTCGCTACTCATCGTGCTCGCGGGCGCGGTGTCGATGTCGGTCTCCCCGATCGAGCAGTACCCCGACATGTCGCCGCCGCAGGTCACGATCAGCGCGATCTACCCCGGCGCGACCGCGGAGGTCATCGCCAACAACGTCGCCGCGCCGATCGAGGTGCAACTCAACGGCATCGACAATCTCCTCTACTACTACTCGACCAGCTCCTCGAGCGGCAACTCGGAAATCGTGGTGGTGTTCAGGCCCGGCAGCAACCCCGACATCAACCAGGTCAACGTGCAGAACAAGCTCAGCCAGGCGACGCCGTTCATACCCCAGGTGGTGACCCAGCAGGGGTTGATCGTCGACAAGAAGTCGCCGAGCATCATGATGGTGGTATCGGTGTACTCGCCCGACGAGCGCTACAACGCCGCCTACATCGACAACTACACCAACCTGTACGTGCTCGAGGAGCTGAAGCGCATTCCGGGCGCGAACCGCTCGCAGGTATTCGGGTCGCCCGACATCGCGATGCGGGTGTGGCTGCGCCCCGACCGCATGGCGCAGCTGGGGATAAACGTCCAGGACGTTACCGCCGCGATCCAGAGCCAGAACCAAGCCTTCGGGATCGGCCAGATCGGCGCGCCGCCCGCGCCGCCCGGAACCGACCAGCAATTCGTCGTCACCGCACAAGGCCTGCTCACCAAGCCCGAGGAATTCGAGAACATCATCGTGCGCGCGGAGAAGGAAGGCGTGGCGAGCGTGCGCGTCCGCGACATCGGCCGCGTAGAGCTCGCCAAGCGCGACTATTCGCTCGCCAGCCGGATGAACGGCAAGACCGCCACGACGATCGGCATCTACCAGCAGCCCGGCGCGAACGCCGTGGACACGGCGCGGGCGGTGCGCAAGAAGATGGAAGAGCTGAAGGCCAAGTTTCCCACCGGCCTGGACTACAAGATCGTCCTCGACACCAGCCAGTTCACCTTGTACTCGATCGAAAAGGTGGTGCATACCTTCTTCGAGGCCGTGATTCTCGTCGTGCTCGTGGTGTTCGTCTTCCTGCAATCGCTTCGGGCGACCGTGATCCCGATCCTGGCGGTGCCGGTATCCATCGTCGGCACCTTCGTGGGCATGCACCTGCTCGGCTTCTCGATCAACATGCTGACCATGTTCGGGATGATCCTGGCGATCGGCCTGGTGGTGGACGACGCCATCGTGGTGGTGGAGAACGTCGAGGTGAACATCTCGCAGAAGGGGCTCGCGCCGCTCGAGGCGGCGAAGCAGGCCATGACCGAGATCGCAGGCGCCCTGATCTCGATCGTGCTGGTCCTGCTGGCCGTTTTCCTGCCGGTCGCGTTCCTGGGCGGCGTGACCGGAACGCTCTACAAGCAGTTCGCCATCACCATCGCCATCTCGATGGTGATCTCCGGGATCATGGCGCTCACGCTGTCGCCGGCGCTCGCCGCCATCATCATCCAGGCGCATCACGGGAAGAAGAACCGCGTGTTCCAGGCGTTCGAGGACGGTTTCGAGCGCGTGCGGCAGGGTTTCCTTCATGTCGTGGACGCGACCCTGCGGGCGTGGCCGGTCGCGCTCGGCGTTTTCGTGGCCGTCGTCGCCGGGATACTGCTCATGTTCCGGATCCTGCCGTCCAGCTTCGTGCCGGACGAGGACCAGGGCTATTTCTTCGTGGTGACGCAGATCCAGGACACGGCGAGCCTGGACGTCACGGCCCGATTCAGCTCGGAGCTGGAGGAGATCCTGCTCAAGGACCCGGCCGTGCAGGACGTGGGCACGGTCAACGGCTACAGCTTCATCGACGGACAGCAGAACAACAGCGCCGCGGTGATGTTCGGCCTCATGAAGCCCTTCGACGAGCGCAAGGACCCGAAGCTGCTGTCCTTCGACACGCTCAAGCGGCTGAACGCCCAGTTCGCCGCCCGTCGCGACGGCGTCGCCTTCGCGGTGAATCCGCCATCGATCCCCGGGCTGGGCACGACCGGGGGATTCGAGTTCTACGTCCAGAACCGCGGTACGGGCGATCCGCGCGCGACCGACGATGCGGTGAAGGCGTTCATCGCCAAGGCGCGGCAGCGGCCCGAGCTGCAAGGGGTCAGCACCACGTTTCGCGCCAACAGCCAGCAGCTGTTCGTCGACCTCGACCGCAACAAAGCCGAGGTGCTGGGCGTGCGCGTCGGCGACGTGTTCACGGCGATGCAAGCGCTCTTCGGCTCGCAGGTCGCCGGCCAGTTCTCGCAGTTCAGCCGCGTGTGGTTCGTGATCGTCCAGGCCGACGCCGACTACCGCGCCAATCCGGAGGACTTCCGCAAGGTCTTCGTGCGCTCGAGCAGCGGCGCGAACATTCCGCTCTCGGCGCTCATCACGACACGCTACGTCGCCTCGCCCAAGCTGGTCACGCGTTTCAACGGTTTTCCGGCGGTCAAGATCACGGGCAACCCGGCGCCGGGATTCAGCTCGGGCGACGCGATCAGGGCGATGGAGGAGACGGCCCGCGAAGCGCTGCCCGGGGACTTCGCCTACGCGTGGGCGGGGCAGGCGCTGCAGGAAAAGGAGTCGGGCAGCACGTCGTCCTCGGCGTTCATCTTCGGACTGATCGTGGTGTTCCTGCTGCTCGCCGCGCAGTTCGAGAAGTGGACACTGCCGATCGCGGTCGTGCTGACGGTGCCCTTCGCGGTGCTGGGCGCGCTGCTCCTCACCTGGGTCCTGCGCCTGGAGAACGACGTCTATTTCCAGGTCGGGCTGGTGACCCTGGTCGGCCTCGCCGCGAAGAACGCCATCCTCATCTGCGAGTTCGCGATCGAGCGCGTGCACAAGGGCATGGCGCCGCGCGAGGCGGCGATCGAGGCGGCCGGCCTGCGGCTGCGGGCGATCGTCATGACCTCGTTCGCGTTCATCCTCGGCTGCGTGCCGCTTGCGCTCGCGAGCGGTCCCGGCGCGAACAGCCTGCGCGCCATCGGCACCGGCGTGATCGGCGGGATGCTGTTTTCCACCCTGATCGCCATCTTCTTCGTCCCGCTGTTTTTCTGGGCGCTCGAATCGATGAGCGAACGCTTCGGCGGCGGGAAGGCGCACGGCGGCGCGGCAAAGGCTTCGGTGCATGAGAAGCGGAAAGGCGATTGAGGTGAGGCGCGCCGCGCTGTGCGTCGCGGCCGGCACGCTGCTGGCCGCGTGCGCCGTGGGTCCGGACTACCAGCGGCCGAAAACGGAATCACCCGGCGACTGGCGCATCGACTATCCCAGGGCCGCCGAGGTGGCGAACACCCGGTGGTGGAAGCAGTTCGGCGACCCGGCCCTCGACCAGCTGATCGACGAGGCGCTGCGCAACAACCTCGACATTCGGGCGGCCGCGGCGCGCGTCGACCGATTCCTGGGCGCGTTGACGACGACGCGCTCGCAGTTCTTCCCGCAGTTCGGCTACGCGGCCGGCGCCAGCCGCAACCGCGCGAGCACGGTCGGGCCCACTCCGATCCCTGCGGGCCTGGATCCGGCGTATTCCACGTATCAGGCCAACCTGAACGCCTCCTGGCAGATCGACCTCTTCGGCCGCGTGCGGCGGGAGAGCGAGGCTGCGCAGGCGCAGGTGTACGCGAGCGAGCAGGGCCGGCGCGGGGTGATCCTGTCCGTCGTGACGACCGCCGCGGTCCTGTACGTCGGCTTGCGCGCGCTCGACCGCGAGCTCGAGATCGCGCGCTCGACCGCGCGGAACTACGCCGACACCAAGCAGCTCTTCCAGCTCCGGTTCGCGGGCGGCGTGGTGTCGGAGGTGGAGCTGTCGCAGATCGAGTCGCAGTACCAGACGGCGCTCGCCGCGATCCCCTCGCTCGAGCAGCAGATCGCCGCGCAGGAGGGCTTGATCTCGGTGCTGCTCGGCCGCAGCCCGGGCGACATCCCGCGCGGCAAGACCATCGACGAGCTGGTCGCGCCGGCGATCCCCGCCGGGCTGCCTTCGGAGCTGCTCGAGCGCCGCCCCGACATCCTTCAGGCCGAGCAGAATCTCGTCGCCGTCAACGCGAATATCGGCGTAGCCAAGTCGCTCTATTTCCCTTCGATCTCGCTCACCGGCCTTTTCGGCTCGGTGAGCACGACGACCGGAGAGTTCCTCAAGGCACCGTCCAAGACCTGGTCGGTCGCCGCAGACCTCGCCGGGCCGATCTTCACCTTCGGCGCCATCGGCGGCCAGGTCCGCTCGGCCGAGGCCGCCCAGCAGGAGGCGACGCTCATCTATCAATCGACCATCCTCAACGCCTTCCGCGAGACCAACGACGCGCTGATCGGCTCGATCAAGAAGAAGGATGAGGCCGAGGCGCAGGCGCGCAGGGTGAAGGCGTTGAGCGACTACGCCCGCCTCGCCCGGCTGCGCTTCGACAACGGCGCCGCGAGCTACATCGAGGTACTCTACGCCGAGAACGAGCTCTTCAACGCCCAGCTGGTGGCCGTTGGCA
>DASSQD010000083.1:0-2292 GCA_035702665.1 Burkholderiales bacterium | reverse complement strand
GGGAGAATCATCACACGTGCGAACGCCGTCGGCTCGCGCTCGGACGCGAGCGCGAGGACCGGGTCGGGACCCGCCTCGAACCATGCCTCGCCCGGGCGCACGACATGCTCCGCGCCGGACACCCGGATGCGGATTTCCCCGCCGAGCAGGCAGCGTATGCCCGGCCCGCGATGCGTGTGGGTATAGGCGATTCCGCCGGGCGGGAAGTCCACGCGGTCGCAACGCATGAGATAGGCCCCCTTGGGATCGAGCGTCAGCACCGCGCGCAGCGCGCTCGCCGCGCCGACCGTAGCGGTCCCGCGCCGCAGCTCCCATCGATACACCTCGGCACCGGCCTTGCCCGCGACCGCCTCGCAGGGACCCGCGCCGTGCCACGCGCTGTTCGCCGCCAGGGTCGCGACCACCGCGTTCGATCGCGCGGCGAGCGAGCCCGAGCGGACGTACAGGACACGCGGACAGGAGTCCTGCAGGGACAGGCGGGCGTCCGCTTCGAGCCGGTCGCGGAAAAAATCGAGCGCGTGCGTACCCATCGCGCTTCGCGCGCCCGCGGTCCGGCTAGAGCACCGGTATGCGCACGTGCATCAGCGCCGAGCGGCCGCCGCGCACTTCCTTCAGGCAGCGCCGGATCGCGTCGGGGACGGCGTCGGGGTCGGTGACCTTTTCGCCGTAGCCGCCGGCCGCTTCGCAGATCTTGGTGAACTCGACTTCCGGGGCGAGCAGCGCATTGAACTCGTTGGTCGCCTTGGCCTCGCCTTCGGGATAGACGCGCAGCGTCGCCTCCTTCACCGCCGACCAGCCGGAATTGTCGAAGAGCACGGTGAAGATCGGGAGCCGGTACTGCTTGGACACGGCGTACACCGATGACGGATTGCCGAAGTAGAAGCCGCCGTCGCCGACCATCTGCACCACGGTCGCCTCGGGCCGGGCGAGCTTGATGCCGAGCGCCGTTCCCGAGGAGCTGCCGAGGCCGCCGCCGGCGAAGCCGATCGACGAGCCGGGCCGGGTGCGCATGATCTGCGCGTTCACCACCGGGCCGTTGCGGATGCCCTCGTTGACGACGACACCGTCGTCGCCGAGCGCATTCGACACTTCCGCGCACAGATAGTGCGGGTTGATCGCCCCTTTCTTCCCTTTGTCCGCGGCCTGCCTGCCGAGAATCGCGTGCCGCTCGTCGCCCTCGCGCTGCATCGTCTGAAGCCGCTTTGCCGCTGCCTCGCGGAACGCCGGCGTCGCCTTCGCTTTGAGAACCTCGAGAAGCTGACTGAGGATGAGGTAACTATCGCCCTGGAGGCGCGCGTTCGAGGCGAAGCCCCAGATCGGGAAGCACTCCTTCACGACGTCGACGTCGATGTGCGCCCACCAGGTGCCCGGGTTCTCCTTGGTGTGCTTGGGGATCCAGGGCACGTCGACGTCGACGAGCAGCCCGACGTCGGCCTCCGCGATCGCGGGCATCATGCCGGCGAAGCACGGCGAGGCGCGCGAGATGTTGAGATAGAGCGGGCTCGCCTCGAATACGCGGATGCCGGCGAAGCGCGCCAGCTCCTCGATCAGCCCCGGCGCCTCGGGGTTGCGCCCCGCGTACGACGCGACCATCACCGGGTGCTTCGCCGAGAGGAGCTTCTCGGCGAGCTGCGCGACGAGCGCGGCGTCGGCGGCGCCCGAGCGCACCGCGCCGTAGCGCTCCGCGGGAAACGGCCGCATCGCCGCCTCCTCCCAGGTCTGGGTGAGCGTCTCGCGCGGCAGCATGAGGTAGACCGGACCCATGGGATCGCTGTGCGCGACCGTGTGCGCGCGCCTGAGCGTCTCCTTCGTCATGACGCCTGAGGGCAGCGTCCACTCCCACTTCGCGTAGGGCCGCACGATGCCCGACTGGTCGAACGGCTCCTGGATGAAGTGCACGTAGTTGTCGCGCGAGCCCGGCAGCTCGCCGCGCACCGTGTACGGCGCCTTGCCCGCCATGAGGACGAGCGGCAGCCTGCCGCGGCGCGCGTTGTGCATCGCCATCGCCGAGTTCGCCGTGCCCGCGTCGACGTGCACCATCACCGCCTGCCCGCGGCCCGTCGCCATCGCGAAGCCGGCGGCCATGTGCATCGCCGTGTTCTCGTGCGGGCAGTTCAGCACCTTCGGGTAGGCCTTGCCCGCCTTCTTCCAGCGCGCCATCTCCTCGATGAGCGGCGCGTGGTCGGTGCCGAAATTGGAGAACAGGTACTCGACGCCGATGTCGTTCAGGCCTTCGAGAAAATAGTGGGCGGTCGAGTTGAGCTTGACTTGCGGGGCCTTGTCCATGCGGGT
>DASSQD010000082.1:0-11157 GCA_035702665.1 Burkholderiales bacterium | reverse complement strand
GAGGCGAGAGGGACCAAGCTCTTCCGGGAGATCGTCGCGAAGAACGGCATGTCGATGCGCAAGGGGCACACGCTGCTCGCTCAGCTGGTCGTTTCGGGCGAGGTGCCGCTCGCGCTCACGGTCTACAACTACAAGGCCGAGCAGCTCAAGCGCAAGGGCGCGCCGATCGACTGGTTTGCCATCGGTACCGCGATCGCCCGGCCGAACGGCGTCGGCGTGGCGCGCGAAGCGCCGCATCCGCACGCGGCGGTGCTGTTCTACGACTTCGAGATCAGCGAGGAAGGCCAGCGGATCCTCGCGCAGCGCGATTTCGTCCCCACGAACCGGAAAGTGGACACGCCGCTCAACAAGCTGCCGCTCAAGTTCGTCGATCCGGGCTCCACCCTCGACCAGTATGACAAGTGGGTCAATCTGTACCAGGACATCTTCGCGGCGGGCGCCCGCTAGGCGCATGTCGCGGCTGATCGCGTTCCTGGCCCTGGCCCTGGGCGCAGCCGGCGTTCCGGCGCAGGAGCTTTTCGACTACGCCGGCCCCGACCGCATGCAGAAGATCGTCTCTGCGGCGAAGAAGGAGGGCACGCTCACGATCTACACCACCTTCGCGGAAAAGGACCAGCCGGGGCTGCTCGGTCCTTTCGAGGCGAAGTACGGCGTGAAGGTGGTCGTGTGGCGCGCGGGCACGGACAAGGTGCTCCAGCGCACCATTGCCGAGGCCTCGGCGAAGAAGTACGACGTCGACGTGATCCATTTCGGCTCTCCCGAGATGGAGGCCCTGTCGCGGGAAAGGATCCTGCAGGCGGTGAAATCTCCCGTGCACCGGGACCTGCACCCCGGCTCGGTGCCGTCGCACCGCGAATGGGCGGCGACGCTGCTCTCGGTGTGGGTGCAGGCCTACAACACCAGGCTCGTCCGCAGGCAGGACCTGCCGAAGACCTACGCCGACCTGCTCGACCCCCGCTGGAAGGGCAGGCTCGGCATCGAGGCGAAGAACGAGGACTGGTTCGCGTCCGTCGTCGACGTCATGGGCGGCGGCGAGAAGGGCCTGCAGTTCTTCCGCGACCTGGTCGCGAAGAACGGCCTGTCGCCGCGCACCGGGCACACGCTGCTCAACAACATGGTGATCGCCGGCGAGGTGCCGCTCGCGCTCGACATCTACAACTACATGCCCGAGCAGGCGAAGCGGAAGGGGGCGCCGATCGACTGGTTCGCGCTCGAGCCGGCGGTGGCGCGCTCCAACGCGATCGGCATCGCGCGTCGCGCGCCGCATCCGAACGCGGCGCTGCTGTTCTACGAGTACATGCTCGGCGAGGAAGGCCAGCGCGTTCTCGTCAAGATGGACTACGTCCCTTCCAACGTGAAGGTCGCCTCGCCCCTGAAGGGGGTGAAAATCCTCCAGACCGACCCGATCCGCACGCTCGACGAGAGCGACAAGTGGAAGGACCTGTTCGAGAAAATCGTCCTGAACCCCGCGAGAAACTGACTCCGCTTCCGCGCCTGCTCTGCTAACATTCGCGCCGGTTCCCGACTGAACAGCGCCCCATGAACACCGCCGTCGCCGTATCCGAAGCTCCGCGCGGATCGTTCCGCGAGATGTGGCTGATCACCCTCGGCCACGCGCTCACGCACTGGTATCCCGCGACCTTCTATCTGCTCCTCCCCATCATCGGCAGGGAGCTGGGGCTCTCGTACAGCCAGATCGGCCTCATCATGACCTGCCAGTACGTCGCCGGGGCGGTGGCCAACATCCCCGGCGGCGTGCTCGTCGACACCGTGGGCCGCAAGGGCGTGCTGATGGCGGCCTCGCTCTTCTGGGTCGGCTTCCCGTACCTGCTGATGGGCTTCGCGCACGGCTACCTGATGCTGCTCGGCTGCGTCATGCTCGTCGGCTTCGGCAACAGCCTGTGGCACCCGACCGCGATCCCGACGCTCGCGCGGCGCTTTCCCGAGCGGAAGGGCCTGGTGCTGTCGCTGCACAGCATGGGCGGCAACGTCGGCGACGCGATCGCGCCGCTCGCGGTCGGAGCGCTCCTCTCGGTGCTCACTTGGCGCCAGGCGGTGGTGCTGAACGTGGCGCCGGGGATACTCCTCGCGCTCCTCATCTTCGTCTTCCTCGGAACGATGCAGCTCGGGTCGCGAAAGCCCGCGGCGTCGGCCGAGCCGCGGGCCCAGTCGCTGCGCGACTACTTCCGCGGGCTGCCCGAGCTCCTCGGCAACCGCGGGCTCATCGTGCTCGCCACGAGCTCCGCGTTCCGCTCGATGACCCAGAATGCGCTGCTCACCTTCCTGCCGGTCTACCTCGCCTACGAGCTCGGCTACTCGCCCTTGTGGGTGGGCGCCAGCATGTTCGCGCTGCAGGCCGCGGGCTTCGCCGCCGCGCCCGTCGCCGGTCATCTCTCCGACCGCATGGGCCGCAGGAGCGTGATGATGACCAGCATGGCGATGACCGCGGTGGTGCTGCTGTTCATGGCGCTCGCCGGAAGGTCCGCCGCGTTCGTGATCTTCGTGACCGTCCTCGGGTTCTTCCTCTACGCGATCCGGCCGGTGCTGCAGGCCTGGCTGCTCGAGTCGACGCCGAAGAACATGGGCGGGACGAGCATCGGCGTCCTCTTCGGCGCGCAGGCGCTCGGGTCCTCGGTCGGCCCGCTGCTGGGCGGCCTGGTGGCCGACCGGTACGGGCTCAACGCCGCGTTCTACTTCCTCGCCGGCACCATCGTCGCGGCGAACCTGTTCATTTTCCTCATGCCGAAGGCGGAGGCCGCACCGGCGGCCGCGCGGAGCTGACGGCGCGGCGGTCCTTCGCCGACATCACCCCGCTGGCGAGCAGGAACGCGGCGTTCGCCCAGAACACGGGCGCGAGGCCGAACAGCGCGCCGATCCCGCCGAAGACCACCGGGATCGCGATCTGCGTGATCTTGTTGACCGTGAGCCGCATGCCGAGCGCCTCTCCCGAGCGCCCCTCGGGCGCGTGGTGGTAGGTGAGCATGATGGTGAGCGGCTGCGCCGAGCCCAGCCCCAGGCCCAGGAGAAATGCGACGAGCACCAGCATGGCCACGCCCGAGAGCAGCGGAAACAGCGCGTAGGTGCCGGCGGCGATGAACAGCGACGCGGTCAGCACCCCCGTCTCGGAGTAGCGCCGCGCCAGCTCCTGCATCGCGAGGCGCACGACGAACGCCGCTCCCGCGTAAGCCGACAGCACCAGTCCGATCCCGGAGGCCGACAGCCCGATCGACTTGCCGTAGATCGGCATGTAGAAGGAGAACAGCTCGATGCCCGTGAGCGCCGCTCCGCTCATGAAAAGCGTGCGCCGCAGCGGGCCTTCCCTGAACAGGTCGAGCGTGCGGCCCGGCTTCTGCTCGCTCTCGTGCGCGCCGCGATCGGGCATGCGCCGCCCGAAAAGCAGCGCGAGCAGCACCACGGCGAGCGACATCGAGGCCAGCACGACGTAGCTCGGACGGAAGCCGAGAGCGTCGATCGAGAAGCCCGCCAGCGACGGGCCGACGAAGGTGGAGATCGAAGCGCCGAGGGAAAAGGTCCCGAAATTGCCCGCCCGCTGCTCCGCGCCTCCGATCGAGCCGACCGCATTCTGGATCGACACCTGCACGAAGATCTGCCCGAGCCCGATCAGCGCCGGGCAGGCGAGCAGCGTGAGCAGGTCCTCGTGCAGGGCGGGGAGCAGCAGCGCCGCGGCCATTCCGGCCGAGCCGAGCACGATCGGGGCGCGCACGCCGACGCGGTCGGAAACGCGGCCGGCGTAGACCGCGAGCACCAGGGGAAAGACCGAGAACAGCGCGGCAAGGACCCCCACCATGAAGGAGTTCGCGCCGAGATGCAGGGCGGACAGCGACACCAGCACCCGGCTGCCGCGAAGCCCGATGTTCGAAAGGACCGATAGAAGAACGACGAAGTAGACCGACGGAGCGCCCGGCAAAGGCATGCGGCAAGTCTAGCTCAGCGTGGGCAGTGGGCCGCGGTCGGCTTGACAAATAACGCCTTGCTTTCATAATCGCCGGACAGGCCCACGGGAGGGCCGTAAGGCGCGACCGAGCGCCTCCAGCTATTCAGCAGAAACCAATTAGGAGGAGACATGCCAGGCAGAAATGTTCTACCCACTCTGGGACGCTTGCTGGGGGCCATCGGGCTCGCCCTGGCGCTCGCGGGCGCGGCGTTCGCGCAGCAGCCGCCGCTTCGAATCGGCTTCGGCATGAGCCTCACCGGGCCGCTCGCCGGAAACGGCAAGGCCGCGCTGATCGCCATGGAGATCTGGAAGGACGACGTCAACGCGAAGGGCGGCATTCTCGGTCGCAAGGTCGAGTTCGTCTACTACGACGACCAGACCAACCCGGCGACCGTGCCCGGCCTGTACACCAAGCTGCTCGACGTCGACAAGGTCGACTTGGTGGTGTCGGGATACGGCACCGCGGTGATCGCGCCCGCGATGCCGTTGATGATGCAGCGCAACCTCATGTTCATGACGCTGTTCGGCCTGAACGTCAACTCGAAGTTCAACTACGACCGCTACTTCCAGATCATGCCTGCCGGCCCCGAGCCCGCGGTGGGCTGGACGCGCGGCTTCTTCGACGCGGCGATGGGGATGAACCCGAAGCCTCGGACCATCGCGCTGGTGGGCGCCGACGCCGAGTACCCGCACCTCGCGCTCGAGGGCGCGCGCACGCACGTGAAGCGCCTGGGCCTCAAGGTCGTCTACGACAAGAGCTACCCGCCCAACACGGTCGACTACTCGCCGATCGTGCGCGCGATCCAGGCCACCAATCCCGACCTCGTCTACCTCGCCTCGTATCCGCCGGATTCGGCCGGGATGGTGCGCGCGGTGAACGAAGTGGGCCTGAAGACGCGCATGTTCGGCGGCGGCCTCGTCGGCACGCAGTTCGCCGCGCTCAAGACCCAGCTCGGCCCGCTGCTCAACGGCGTGGTGAACTATGAGCTGTACTCGCCCGAGCTCTCCGGAAAATTCCCCTTCCTCGACGCCTTCCTGAAGAAGTACCAGGACCGCGCGGCGAAGGAAGGCGTCGACCCGCTCGGCTACTACCTGCCGCCGTACGCCTACGCGATGATGCAGGTGCTCGACCACGCGATCACCGCCACCAAGAGCCTCGACAGCGGCAAGCTCGCCGAGTACATCCACACGCACACCTTCGATACCTTCGTCGGCAAGGTGGGCTTCGCGAAGAACGGCGAGTGGGCCGAGCCCCGCGTGATGATGGTCCAGTACAACGGCATCAAGGGCAACAACATCGACCAGTGGAAGCAGCCCGGGGTGGTCACGGTGCTCGAGCCCGGCGCGTACAAGACCGGAGCGGTCAAAGCGCCCTACCAGGACTCCAAGCACTGAGGCCGGAAAGGTAACCGGACGAAACCGGCGGGCGACCCCCGCCGGTTTTGCTTTGCCCCATGGAAGGTTCGACGGCGCTGGTCGTCAACGCCATCATCGCCGGGCTCCTGCTCGGCGGCTTCTACGCCGCCGTCAGCCTGGGGATCTCGATCTCGTTTGGCATGCTCGACGTGGTGAACATCGCGCATCCGGCGTTCATCATCCTCGGCTCGTACGTCGCCTACATCGTCAACGACCGCTTCGGCCTCGATCCCATCGTGGTGTCGCTGGTCCTGTCGCCGCTGTTCTTCGCGCTCGGCATGGCGCTGTACCGGGTCTACTACATCTGCTTCGAGAAGCGCGGCCAGGAATCGCTGCGCGGGCTCGCGTTCTTCTTCGGCATCCTCTTCATCACCGAGGTGACGCTGGTGCTCATCTTCGGCGTCGACTACCGCATGGTGAGCACCGCCTACGGCGACGTGACCTGGCGGGCGGGAGACGTCGACCTGCCGATGCGGCTGTTCGTCCCCTTCGTCGTGTCGCTGGCGATGGTGATCGGCGTGCAGCTCTTCCTCACGCACACGTTCTTCGGGCGCGCGGTGCTGGCGGTTGCGCAGGACCAGCTCGCCCTGCGCCTGATGGGCGTGAACCCGGTGCGCGTCAAGGAGCTGGCGTTCGCGCTGTCGATCGCGACCGCCGGCGTAGCGGGCGCCTTTCTCATCGTGATCCAGCCGGTGCAGCCGTCGATCGGCCGCGAGTATATCGGCCTGGTGTTCGCGGTGTGCGTGCTCGGAGGGATGGGCTCGATCTGGGGAACGCTGATCGGCGCGCTGGTACTGGGCCTCGCGGAATCGTTCACCTCCACGTTCTTCGGGCCCTCGTGGGCGCCTGCGGTGTCGTTCGGCCTTCTGCTCGCGACCCTCGCGTTCAGGCCCTCGGGCTTGCTTGGAAGATGAGCGGAAGATGAGCGGAAGATGAGCAACCGCAGCTTCGCCCTCGTCGCCTTCGCGTTCGCCGTCGCGTTCGCCGCGGCGAGCCAGCTCATACCGAACGAATATTTCTTCACCGCGGCGTACACGGTGCTGCAGTTCGTGATCCTCGCCACCGCCTGGAACATCCTCGGCGGCTATACCGGCTACGTGAACTTCGGATCGGCCGCGTTCTTCGCGATCGGCGCCTACTCGACCGTGGTGCTCTACAACGCCTTCAAGGCTCCGCTTCCCGTCATGATCGTCGCCGGGACGCTGGTCGCGGGCCTCGCGGGCCTGGGATTGGGCTATCTCACCCTCCGACTGCGCGGCGTGTTCTTCGCCATCGCCTCGCTCGCCCTCTCCGTCGTACTCTTCACGTTCATCGTCAACTGGGATTACGTCGGCGGCGCGCGCGGCGCCTACGTGCTGCAGCCGCGGGAAGTGCCGTTCGGCCTGCCGCGCTACATCCACCTGCTGTATGTCGTCATGGTGCTGCAGGCCGCGGTCGCGCTGGTCGTCGCGCGCGCGATCGAGAAATCCACGATCGGCCGGGGCCTCGCCGCGATCCGCGACGACGAGCTCGCCGCCGAGTGCTCGGGCGTGCCCACGCTCAGGCTCAAGATCTTCTCCACCATGGTGAGCTGCGCGCTCATGGGCATGGCGGGAACCACGTTCCCCTACTACCTTTCCTTCATCGAGCCGAGCTCGGCGTTCAGCTTGTCGTACGCGGTGAACAGCATCGCCATGCCCCTGATCGGGGGCATGATGAGCTGGATCGGCCCGCTGATCGGCGCGATCCTGCTGGGGAGCGTGCAGCAGCTGGTGCAGGTGATGTTCTCCCTCGGGGCATGGAACCTGCTCATCGTCGGCGCGCTGCTGGTGCTCTTCGTCACGCTCGCGCCCAACGGCATCATGGGCTGGGTCGAGACTTGGCGCCGGCGGAAAGGGCATTGATGGCGGAGATGGTGCTCGAGGTAACCGGCGTGGTGAAGCGCTTCGGCGGCTTCACGGCGCTCGACGGGGTGGACTTCGCGGTGCGCCCGGGAGAGCGCGTCGGCCTGATCGGCCCCAACGGCTCGGGCAAGAGCACGCTCGTGAACTGCATTGCCGGAACGCTGCGCAACGAGGAGGGCCGCGTCCGCTTCGAGGGCCGCGACATCCACGCCTATCCGGCGCACCGGCGCATCCGGCTCGGCCTCGCTCGCAGCTTCCAGATACCCAAGCCCTTCGGGAGCATGAGCGTGCTCGACAACCTGTGCGTGCCGCTGCTGTACGCGGCCAGGGAGGGCGCAAGGCGCGGCCAAGTGGCCGACGAGGCGAACCACATCCTGCGCCAGGTGGGCCTGCACGAGAAGGCGCATGCGATGTCGGGCGGTCTCACGCAGGTCGACATGAGGAAGCTCGAGCTCGCGCGCGCCATGGCGGCGAAGCCGAAGCTCCTCATGTCCGACGAGGCGATGGCGGGGCTGTCGACGTCGGAAGTCGACGACATCCTCGAGCTCCTCATGGGACTGAAGGCGCAGGGTGTCGCGGTGATCATGATCGAGCACGTAATGCGCGCGGTGATGAAGTTCTCCGAGCGCATCGCCGTGCTGGTCGCGGGCCGCAAGATCGCCGACGGCGATCCCCAGACCGTGGTGGGCAACGCCGAAGTCGTGAAGGCGTATCTCGGTGAATAAGTTGGCGAATGGCATCGCGGTCGAGAACCTCTGCGCGGGCTACGGCTCGGTGCAGGTGCTCGAAGGCATCTCGCTGTCGGTGAACGACGGCGAGACGGTGACGCTGCTCGGCACCAATGGCAACGGCAAGAGCACGCTCATGAAGTGCATCATGGGCATCGTGCGGCCGACGAGCGGCAGCGTGCGCGCCGTCATCGACGGCGCCGAGCACGACCTCGTCGGACGCTCACCCGAGGAGATCGTCGACCTCGGCATCTCCCTCGTCCCGGAAGGGCGGCGGCTCTTCCCGCGGCTCACGGTCGAGGAGAACCTGCTGCTCGGCGCGTCGCGCAGGACCGCGCGGGCGGTGATGGGGAAGAACCTCGCGTTCTGCTACGAGACCTTCCCGCGTCTGGCAGAGCGGCGCCGGCAGCTCGCGGGCAGCATGAGCGGCGGCGAGCAGCAGATGCTGACGCTGGCCCGTGCGCTCATGACCGCGCCGAAGATTCTCCTCGTCGACGAGCCTTCGGTCGGGCTCGCGCCTATACTGGTGATCCACACGATCGACAAGATCCGGGAACTGAAGGAAAGCTACCGGCTCACGGTGCTCATGGCCGAGCAGAACTTCAACCAGGCGATCCGCATCGCCGACCGGGGCTATGTGATCGTCCACGGCCGGATCGAGTACCGGGGCGGCTCGCGCGAGGACCTCGCCAACAACGAGCTGATCCACAAGCTGTACATGGGACTATAGCGCGGGGCATGCCCGACCTCGGATTCCTCACGCAGACCGCGACGCTCCCCTGGATCCTGGGCGCCGCGATCCTGTTCTCGCTGGGCCTCATCCTCGTGCTCGCGGGGCTCACCGCCCTCTTCGGGCTGCACCCGCTGCGCTTCATGACGCGCACGCTGCTCGGCCTGCTGCTCATCACTCTCGGCGTGCTCGAAGGGACGATCACGCTCGGCATCCAGGGCTATCGCGCGCTGACGCAGGAGGAGCTGGCGGCGCGCATCTCGGTCAAGCCGTACGCCCCGCAGCGCTTCACGGCGAAGCTCGCCTTCCCCGACGGGCGCGAGGCGAGCTACGCGCTCTCGGGGGACGAGATCTACGTGGACGCGCGCATCCTGAAGTGGCACCCGCTCGCGAACATGCTGGGCCTCACCACCGCCTACGAGCTCGACCGCATCGGCGGGCGGTACCGCGACGTCGACCAGGAGAAGTCGGCCCCGCGCACGCTGTACTCGCTCGGACGCGAGAAACCGGTCGATCTGGTCGCGCTGCGCAAGCGCTTTCCCTTTCTCGAGCACTTCGTCGACGCGACGTACGGCTCGGCGGCCTACGTTCCGGTGGGCGAGCCCGCGGAGCTGGAGCTGCGCGTCTCGACGACGGGGCTCCTCATACGCCCGGCGCCGCCGCCGAAGTAAGCGCTAGTCGAACTTGATGTGGAACTCGCGGACGAACTTGTCCCAATGCTCGAATTCGCCCCGGACGAAGCGATCGAGCTCCTGCGGAGTCGAGCCGACGACTTCCATTCCGACCGCCGTCAGCTTCGCGCGCACGTCGGGCTCGCTCACCGCGGCGACGAACTCGTCGTGCAGCCGCGTGATCACGGCCTGGGGCGTTCCCGCGGGCGCGAACACGCCGATCCAGTTGTAGGCCTCGAAGCCCGGAAAGCCCGACTCGGCGACCGTGGGGACGCCGGGCAGCTGGGGCGAGCGCGCGGCCGAGGTGACCGCGAGGGGCTTGAGCTTCCCCGAGGCGAAATGCGGCCCGAGCAGGTTGAGCGTGATCGCGCAGTACTGCACCTGGTCGGCGAGCAGCGCCTGGATCGCGGGCGCGCCGCCCTTGAACGCGAGGTGCACGGCGTTCAGCCCCGAGCGCCGGTTGATCTCCTCGCCGACGAGGAAGGAGAGCGTTCCCGGGCCGGGCGAGGCGAAGTTCAGCCGTCCCGGGCGCGCCCTGGCCGCCTCCATGAATTCGCGCAAGGTGGATCCCTCGACGCTCGGATTCGCGCCGACGAAGAGCGGGAAGCGCGCGAGCTGCGTCACCGGCGCGAAATCGCGGAAGGTGTCGTAAGGCAGGTTCTTCAGCGCGATCGGGTTGATCGAATGCGCGCTCAAGGGAAGCAGCAGCGTGTGGCCGTCGGGAGCGGCCTTGGCGACGGCGGCCGAGGCGATGACTCCCGACCCGCCGGGGCGGTTCTCGATCACGAAGGACTGGCCGAGCCGCTCCGACATCTTCGGCTGCAGCACCCGCGCGATGAGGTCGGTCGGGTCGCCGGGCGCCGAGGGCAGCACCAGCGTCACCGGGCGAGACGGGAAAGTCTGGGCATGTCCCGCGGGGGCGAGAAGCGTTCCGACGACCAGGGCTGTGGCGCGTAGGGCATCCATCGGCGTATCTTAGCGGCCGGTCGTGAATCTAGAAACTCCCGTTCTCATCGTCGGCGGAGGGCCGGTGGGCCTCGCGCTCGCGCTCGACCTGGGCTGGCGCGGCGTCGAATGCCTGCTCATCGACGAGCTCGAGCGCGACGGCTACCGCACGCATCCGCGCGCGAACCTCATCAACTCTCGCACCATGGAGTTCTGCCGGCGCTGGGGCGTCGCGTCGCGGGTGAAGGAAGTCGGCACGCCGCCCGACTATCCCCACACCGCGATGTACCTGACTTCCATGCGCGGGCACCTCATCGCGCGCATCGAGCGGCCCGCGCACGGCGGCGACAAGAAGATCGCGTTCACGCCCGAGGCGCCGCAGCGCTGCAACCAGATCTGGTTCGACCCGGTGCTGCGCGAGCGCGCCGAGGGCTTTCCTTCCGTGAAGCTGCGCTACCGGTGGCGCTTCGACTCCTTCGTCCAGGACGAGAAGGGCGTCGCGTCGACCGTCACCGACGTCGCGAGCGGCGAGTCGCACACGATCCGCTCGGCTTGGCTTGCCGCCTGCTGCGGCGGCCGCAGCCCGATCCGGCGGCAGCTCGGCATCGACGCCAACGAAGGCGAGGTGCTGGGCGCGCCGCTTTCCGTGTACTTCCGCGCGAAGAATCTCTGGGACTACCACGACAAGGGCAAGGGCGTGCTGCACTTCATCGTGAACGCGACCGGCGTGTGGGCGACGCTCAATTCGCTGAACGGCGGGGACCTGTGGCGCGTCACTCTCCACGGCGGCGCCAAGGTCCACGGCGCGCCGGAGTCGCTGGATCACAAG
>DASSQD010000081.1:0-4586 GCA_035702665.1 Burkholderiales bacterium | reverse complement strand
AAAGCGGCCGCACCCGCGCGGCCGGCTTCGCCGGACCTGAAACGCAGACCCAGAGCTTCCGGGCTTCCGCCGCCTCGGGCCGGCCGAAGACCGGAGCCGTAACGTAAGAGCTTCCGGCTGCCTCGTGGCGTTTCATGAGCCGCCGGGAGGTCTCCGGCCCGATCGTGCTCATCGAGAGGTGGACTCCGTTGCCGAGTCGTTCGAGGAGACCGGCGGAGTCGGCGACCTCTTGCACTGCTTTGTCGTCCGAGACCATCGTGATGAGGATTCCGCCCGAGACCACCGCATCTGTCGGGCTCGACGCTCGCTCCGCGCCTGCCGCTAACAGCTCTTTGTCCTTGCCCGCGGTGCGGTTCCACACGCGCAGGTGGTGTCCCGCCGCCACGAGATTGCGAGCGATCCCGCGTCCCATGTTTCCGAGTCCTACGAAGCCAATGTTTTCGCTCATGCCTGCATCCTATGAAAGGATCATGCCGTTCAAAGATTCCGCGTTGACGGGGCCGGCGCCGCGCGGATAGCATCACGGCTTCGCGGGCAAGAAAACAATCGATGATCGGGCAAACGATCTCTCACTATCGCGTCGCGTCGAAGCTCGGCGCCGGCGGAATGGGTGTGGTTTACGAGGCCGAGGACACTCGGCTTGGCCGGCGGGTTGCTCTCAAGTTCCTTCCCCCGGACCTGGCTCACGACGCTCCGTCGCTTCAGCGCTTCCAGCGCGAGGCGCGCGCGGCGTCGGCATTGAACCATCCCAACATCTGCACCGTTCACGCGATCGAAGAGCACGAGTCGCAGCACTTCATCGTGATGGAGCTTCTCGAGGGGGAGAGCCTCGCCGCGATGATCAGCTCGCAACCGCTGGAGGTCGAGACCCTTCTGGACATGTCGATTCAGATCGCCGACGCGCTCGAGTCGGCGCACGGAAAAGGAATCGTTCACCGCGACCTGAAGCCGGCCAACATCTTCGTCAATTCCCGCGGTCAGGCGAAGATCCTCGATTTCGGTCTCGCGAAGATCGGTACGGCGCGCGCGGCTCCCGAAGACTCCGGAATGGTGACGATGGCGCGCGCCGACGATCTGACCAAGGCGGGCTCGACCATGGGCACCGTCTCGTACATGTCGCCCGAGCAGGCGCGCGGACAGCTGACGGACGCGCGGACCGACCTCTTTTCCCTCGGCGCGGTGATCTACCAGATGGGCACGGGATCACCTCCGTTTCAAGGAGAGACCTCGGCGGTCATCTTCGAAGCGATCCTGAATCGGGAGCCGGCGGCCGTCAATCAAGTCAACCCGCGGCTGCCGTCTGAGCTGAACCGCATCATCGGACGCGCTCTGGAGAAGGATCGAAACTTTCGCTACCAGACGGCCAGCGACATGAAAGCGGACCTGCTGAGGTTGAAGAGGGACATCGATTCCGGCGCCGGCCGCGCAGCGGCGGGAAGCGAAGCGAGCCGCGAAGCCGCCAGGGCGGCTGAGAAGTCGGTGGCCGTTCTTTATCTGGAGAATCTGAGCGGTGTCAAGGAGGACGAGTACCTCCGCGACGGAGTCACCGAGGACATCATCACCGAGCTGTCGAAGATCAAAGGACTGAAGATCTTTTCGCGTCCAACGGTGCTGGCCTATCGCGACAAACCGGTCACGCCGGCGCAGATCGGCCAGCAGCTGGGCGCGGCGTTCGTTCTGGCAGGGAGCCTGCGCCGCTCGGGGACGCGGCTGCGGATCAATGCCCAGCTCGTGGACACGCACACCGATTTCCCGGTCTGGTCGGAGCGGTATGACCGGGAAATGCAGGACGTCTTCGAGCTTCAGGACGAGATCGCGCGCAAGATCGCCGAAGCGCTGCGGATCACGCTGACGCGGCAGGAAGAGGAAGCCCTCGCGGCGAAGCCGACCGAGAACCTTCAGGCCTACGACCTTTACCTGCGAGGCAAGAGCTACGCGCGCCGGTTGACTCGGCAGGACCTGGAGTTCGCGCTGCAGATGTTCGAGAACGCGGTGTCGGTGGATCCCGGGTTCGCCCTCGCTCACGCGGCGATCGCCAACGCGTGCGCCCAGTACCACTACCACTACGAGCGCGAGAAGAAGTGGATCGAGCGGGCCGTCGCCGCCAGCCAGCGCGCGAGTGCCCTGAGCAAGAACACCCCGGAAGTTCTGGTCGCCGAAGGCTGGATTCTGTACGCGGAGGCGAAGTATGACCAGGCCAGCCGGTGCGTGCGTCAGGCGATCGATCGCAAGCCAGACTGCGAGGGCGCTTATTACCTGCTGGGCAGGACCCTCTTCGCCGCCGGACGCTATCAGGAAGTGGTCGATATAGCGGAGGACGGCATCGCCGCGTCGGGAGAGGACTACAACGTCTATGTCCCGATCACCAACGCGCTCGGTGCCCTCGGAAAGGACGAAGCGAAAAGGAGCTTCATCCAGCGACGCACCCAGTTCTTCGAAGCGCACTTGAAAAAGGTCCCCGAAGACGCTCGCGCGCGAGTTCTTTTGGCCAATGACTACGCGGAATCGGGTCGACCAGAAGACGCGATGCGGGAAGCGACGCTGGCAATGGCGTTGCGGCCGAACGAGGCCACGGTTCTATACAACGCCGCCTGTCTGTTCTGCCACCTCAATCGCAGGGAGGACGCGATCGACGCTCTGCGGAAGGCGTGGGAGGCGGGGTTCAAGGATCCCAGCTGGACACGCCGCGACCCCGATCTCGAGCTCCTCCACGGCGACCCGGAATTCGAGCGGCTCTACCCGGCGACCGAATAGCGTCCGCCGCGCGATTCGCGTCAACCGCACGCCGCCGAGGCGAGTCGAACGATGAGGCCGCACGGGCCTGCGTCAGGATCGCTAGAATTGGGCTGACCAGTAGGGCGGTGAGCGTTTCGCGAGCACCCATGCCTGAATTCGAAGTTCAAACCCTCCTGAAGACTCCGACGGTCACAGTCCGGGACGTGTACTGCCAAGGCAGCCACCGGCACCGGAGCGCGGAAGAGCACGCGGGCGCCACGCAGCTGGTATTTCCGTATCGGGGCGCCTACGTGCGTCACGTGGGGTGCGACGACGCTGTCGCCGAGGCGAACCAGGTTCTGTTCTTCAACGCGAGCGATGGCTACCGGGTCAGCCATCCCGTGCCGGGAGGCGATGCCAGTCTGGCCCTGATCATCAGCGAACCGCTGCTCTTGGAGCTGGCGCCGCGGACGTTACTGCGCAGCCGCGCGTCACTGGAATTTCGGCGGCAACGCTCGCGGATCGATGCGCGTGCTCAAGGCCTCATGGCGCTCCTTCGGCACAGCCTTCGCCAGAACCTCGCCGAACCCCTGGAGGCAGAAAGCCTGGCCTTGACTCTGGCGCAGCGGGCGCTGGGTCCGCGCACCTCGCACCCACCCGGCGCCAGTCTGGGACGGCAGCGTCTGGTGGATCGGGCCAAGCTCGTGTTGACCGGCGACCTGGCACGTCGCTGGACGTTGGCCGAGGTCGCGGCCGAAGTGCGCGGCGGCTCGCCCGTATATCTGACGCAGGTGTTTCAGCAAGTGGAAGGCCTTCCCTTGTATCGCTACCAGTTGCGGCTGCGGTTGGCGCGAGCGCTCGACCTTCTCGCGCAGTATGACGACTTGACCGCGCTGAGCCTGGACCTCGGCTTCTCCAGCCACAGCCATTTCAGCGCCGCGTTCCGCGCGGCTTACGGCCGCTCCCCCTCCGAGTTCAGGCAAGCCGCGCTGCGTCGCTAGAGCCGGCTCGCACAAGTCGCTAAAGATCCTGATAGCGACGCTCTCCCGCGGCGTGACCTACTCCTCACCAAGGAGGACGTCATGTCAGAGAAGACCTGTGCGGCTTGTGATTGCGAGCTCGACGCGAACTCGATCACGGTGACGATCGGGGGTAAGGCGGTCGAGGTGTGCTGCGATGAGTGCGCGCGGAGGCTGGACGAAGCTCAGGCCTCCGCTTCGGCCGCGAAGAAGGCCTGAAATATGGACGGACACCGCATGGCGACAGGAGTCTGTCGCAGGCAGCGCCGGATCGCGCGGAGTTTCATCCGGGTGCTGATCGGCGCGCAGGTCACGGGGTACTGCCTGGGCGTGGAGCTGGCGACGTGTGCGGGCGTGGACGCGCGCGTGATGGCGTCCGGAAAGATGGGAGGAGTGACAGCCATGGAAGCAAGACTGAACGCAGCGGCAACAAATAAGCAGTCGCCAACACGGCGCAGCGTGCAGACGCCCTCGGGCCGTATCAGCTACGCGGAGCAGGGCGAAGGGCCGGTTGCATTGTTCGTTCATGGCGTGTTGCTGAATGGACACCTCTGGCGCCATCAGCTGGCGGATCTGTCCAACATCCGACGCTGCATTGCGGTGGACCTGCTCGCGCACGGCGACACGGAGATCGCGCCGGACCAGGACGTGTCCGTGACGGCCAATGCGAAGATGCTCAAGGAGTTTCTCGATGCCTTGAACATCGAGCAGGTCGATCTCGTCGGCAACGACAGCGGCGGCGCCATCGCGCAAATTTTCGCAGCCAATTATCCGCACCGGCTCAGGTCATTGGTCTTGACCAATTGCGACGTGCATGACGGCTGGCCGCCGCCGCAAGTCCTGCCGATCATG
>DASSQD010000080.1:0-72878 GCA_035702665.1 Burkholderiales bacterium | reverse complement strand
CACACGCCTGTCCTTGCCGATCTCCTCGGGCGTGCCTTCGACCAGGACCTCGCCCTGCACCAGCACCGTGATGCGCCGGGCGAAGCGGAACACCAGATCCATGTCGTGCTCGATGATGAGGATGGCGATGTCGCGCGGCAGGTTGTCGAGGACCTGGAGGATGCGGTGCGACTCGAGCGAAGGCACGCCCGCCGCAGGCTCGTCGAGCAGCAGCACGCGGGGCTTGAGGCCGAGCGCGATCGCGATCTCGACCAGGCGCTGCTTGCCGTAGGGGAGGTCGAGGATGCGCTGGCTCGCGTCGTCGGCGAGCCCCAGCATCGCCAGCAGCTCCGCGCCTTCGTCGCGCACGTCGGAATGCCGGCTCGCCGCGCGCAGCATCCTCGGCGCGACGCCCCGGCGCTCGGCGACCGCGAGCGCGACGTTGTCGAGCACCGACAGCCTCCGGAAGAGCGCGTTGATCTGGAAGGTGCGGCCGAGGCCGAGCTTCACGCGCTTCGCCTGGCTGAGCGCGGTGATGTCCTCGCCGCCGAGCATGATGGTCCCGGAGGAGGGCGCGAGCACGCCGGTCAGCATGTTGACGAAAGTGGTCTTGCCTGCGCCGTTCGGCCCGATCAGCGCGTGGCGCGCTCCGGGCTCGAGGCGGAAATCGATCTTCTCCGCGACGGTCAACGCGCCGAACGATTTGCACAGGGACCGGGTCTCCAGCGCTGCGCTCACGACTTCCTCCGCAACCTGGCGATCAGGCCGTCGAAGATGCCAAGGATCCCGCCGCGCGCGAACATCACCACGAGCACCAGCATCGTCCCGATCCCCAAGTACCAATACTCCGGAAACTGCTTCGCCAGGAAATCCTGCGCGATCAGGTACACGATGGGCCCCACGAACGCGCCGTAGATGCGGCCGACGCCGCCGAGGATGAGCATGACGAGCAATTCGCCCGCGGACTCGAACGACAGCACGTTGAGCCCTACGAACTGGTTGGTCTGGGTGATCAATCCCCCGGCGGTGCCGGCGATGGTGGCCGACAGGGTATACACGAGAACCAGACGCCAATAGACCGGCGCGCCGATCGCGTGCATGCGCAGGCTGTTCTCGCGCACGCCCGTGAGCGAGGTACCGAACGGGGAGTAGATCAGCTTCCGCACCAGCCACCAGCCGACGAGCAGCACCGCCAGACAATAGAGGTACGCGGTCTTGCCGAAGATGTCGAACTTGAACGCGCCCAGGACCGGCGCGACGACGACGCCCGAAAGACCGTCGGCCCCGCCGGTGAGGCTGGACGCCTTGTTGGCGATCTCGAGCAGCACCGACGTGATCGCGAGCGTGAGCATGAGCAGCGTCAGCCCGCGGGTCCTCAGGATGATCGCGCCGGTCGCGATGCCGAGCAGGGCGCCGGCCGCAGCAGCAGCGGCCAGCTGGATCATCGGATCCGAAATACCCGCCTTCGCCGCGAGAATTCCGGCCACGTAGGCGCCCAGGCCGAAATACGCGCTGTGGCCGAGCGTGATGATTCCGGCGTAGCCGACGATCAGGTCGAGCGACAGCGCGTAGAGGATGTAGATCAGTATGCGCGCCCCGAGCGAGAGGTATTCCGGCAGCAGGAAGAAGGCCGCGAGCCCGACTGCCCATGGAAGCCACTCGACCGGGCGGATGCGGGGATCGGCGCTGTAGCCTCCGGCGTGCATGCTCATGCGTGCCGTCCGAAGAGACCCGCAGGCCGCCACAGGAGTATCGCAATGGTGGCGACGTAGATCGGGAAGGCGCCGAACTGCGGCAGCCAGTACTTGCAGGCGGTGTCGGCGACGCCGATCAGCAGGGCCGCCACGAACGGGCCGCGCAAGCTGCCCAGGCCGCCCACCGCGACCACCACCAGGAAGTAGACGAGGTTCTCGAAGGGATACGTCGGCTGGATCGCGATGATCTCCGCGCCCAGCCCGCCCCCCAGGCCGGCCAGTCCGCTACCGAGAGCGAACGTGAGGGTGAAGAGGCGCTTGGTGTCGATGCCGACCGACTGCGCCATGGCGCGGTTGTCGACGGCCGCGCGCACCATCGCGCCCCAGCGCGTGCGCTCCACGCCGAACCACAGCAGGCCCACCAATACCGCGCTGAAGGCGATGATGAACACGAGGTAGGTGGGGAAGTCGCGGCCGACGAGCGAGAACTGGCCCTTGAGGTAGGCCGGCAGCACCACCGGCTGCTGCAGCGTGCCGTAGATGAATCGCGCGACCGCGACTGCAATGAAGATCAGGCCGATCGTGAACAGGACCTGCTCCAGATCGCTCGCCGTGTAGAGGCGCGAATACAGCAGGCGCTCGAGGACGACGCTCGCCGCTCCGACGAGGACGAACGCGAGCGCCAGCGCGAGCGGGAAGGGCACGCCGAAGCGCGCGATCGCGGTGGTGAGGATGTAGCCGCCCGCCATGGCGAACACGCCGTGCGCGAGGTTGGCGAACCCCATCAGGCCCATCGTCACCGACAGGCCCACCGAGATCACGTACAGGATCATGCCGAGCGCCGCGCCGTGGAACGCGACGCTCACCACCGATGCCAGAACAGCCTGCACTCAGAAGCCTCCCTCAGGTGCAGATAAACAAACCCCGCGGCACGGCAGGCGTGGCGCGGGGAGCGGGTCTCCGGAGCTATTTCTTGTTATTGAGAATCTTCCAGGGATCCCTCACGGCGGCCTGCACGGTCTCCAGCTCGACGTTCTCGAGCTTGCCGTTGACCTTGCGCACTTCGCGCAGATATTCGTCTTGCACGATATCACGCGTTTCGGGATCGATCGAGATCGGCCCGCGCGGGCTGCTGTCGCTCTTGTAGTGCCTGAGCAGATCCATCGTCTTGTCGGGGTCGACTTTGCCGTTCTGCGCGCGGATCGCGTAATAGATCGCGTCCATGCCGTCCCATGCACCCACCGCCATGAAGCTCGGCGTGGCGTTCGCGCCGTACTCCTTGTGCCAAGCGGCGATGAACGCCTTGTTGGCCGGCCGGTCGGCCGCCGCGGAGTAGTGGAACACGGTGAGGACGCCGAGCGGCACGTCGCCCATGTTGGGCAGCTCTTCGTCCGTGGTGATATCGCCGGGTCCGATCAATTTCACGCCCGCCTTGTCGAGGCCGAGCTCGCCGAAGGCGCGCATGATCGCCGTCGCCTGCTTGCCCGCGGGCACGAAGGCGAAGATCGCGTCCGGCTTGGCGTCCTTGGCGCGCTGCATGAAGGGGATGAAATCGGGGTTCGCGAGGGGAATGCGGACATCGCCGACGATCTTGCCGCCGCCGTCCGTGAAGCCCTTCGTGAAGGCGGCCTGGGCGTCATGACCGGGGCCGAAATCGCTCACCGCGACGTACGCGGTCTTGAAGTGCTTGGCGGCCCAGGTGCCCATCGGCAGGCTCGATTGCCACAGCGTGAACGACAGCCTGACGATATAGGGCGACATGGTTGTGATGACCGAGGTGCCGGCGTTCATGATCACCATCGGAACTTTGGCCTCGGTGCACAAGGGAGCCGAGGACATCGCGTTCGGCGTCCAGGTCATGCCGGCCAGGAACTGGACCTTGTCGCGCACGATCAGCTCCTGCGAGAGCTGCTTCGCCTTGTCGGGGTTGGGTCCGCCGTCGTCGCGCGTGACGAGCTCGACCTTCACGCCGGGCGGCAGCTTGTCCTGGTGCAGTTTCATGTACAGCTTCATCGCTCGGTCCATGTTCTCGCCCAAGGTGGCGTTGGGACCGGACAAGGTCAGCACCGAGCCGACCTTGATCGTCTGGGCGGATGCCTGCGTGGCGCACAAGGCCGCCAGCAATAGTGTTCCGGCTTTGATCGCTTGATTCACTTTCCCTCCTCGCAAGAAATTAGACCGATTCTATATCAGTCTCGCCGAACCTAACACTCGATTGCTTAGTCGACCTTGACGCCCACGCTCTTGACAATTTTGCCGTACTTGTCGTAGTCGCGGCGGATCAGGTCAGCGAACTCGGCGGGCGTAGTGATGTAGGGCTCGAGGCCCCCTGCGGCGTTGAGCTTCCTCTTCGTTTCCGGCTCGGCGAGCAGCTTGTTCACCTCCGCGTGCAGGCTCGCGAGCACCGGCTCGGGCGTGCCGGCGGCGGCGAACAGGCCCAGCCAGATCGTGACCTCGTAGCCAGGATAGAACTCGGCGATCGTCGGCAACTCCGGAAAGATCGACGAGCGGTGCAGGCCGGTCACCGCGAGGGCGCGCAGCCGGCCGGATCTGATTTGCGCCGCGGAAGACGTGCCCGAGAACATCGCGGCGACCTCGCCCGACACTGTTGCCGTCGTGGCGGGCGCGCCGCCCTTGTAGGGCACGTGGATGAGATTGATGCCCGCCCGCTGCTTCAGCATCTCCATGGCGAGCTGATGAATGCTGCCGTTGCCGCCCGAGGCGTAGGCGAGGGGCGGCTTGGCCGTGCGCGCGTACTCGATGAACGCCTTGAAGTCCTTGACCGGGACCGAGGGATTGACAGAGAGCACCCACTGGTTCGACACGACCGAGGCGACCGGAGCGAGATCCTTGACGGTGTCGATGGGCATTTCCCTATAGATGTGCGGATTGATCGTGATCATGCTGTCGGCCAGCAGCCCGAGGGTGTAGCCGTCGGCCGGCGACTTGGCGACCAGATCCATGGCGATGTTGCCGTTCGAGCCGGGCCTGTTCTCCACGACCACCGGCTGGCCAACGAGCTCGGCGAGCCGCTGCCCGACGACGCGCGCGGAGATGTCCGGGGCGCCCCCGGGCGGGATGGGGACGATCAGCTTGATCGGCCGGGTGGGGTATTGAGCCCAGGCAGAAAGGGAGAGGAACGTCGCGAGGACCACCACGATCCAATGACGAAGCCGACCGAAACTCATGAAACCCTCCGGCGAAAATGCAACAGGCACCCGATGCTATGATATTCGCCGGTCCGGGAAAAATCATCGTGCCCCAAAAGACATGTTCGTAGAACGCCGCATCGAGCGCCTGATCGCGAAGCTCAAGACGACCACGACCATCCCGCTCCGCCTCGAGCTGTGGAACGGCCGCACCTTCGACTTCGCGAGCGAACCGACGGTCAAGATAGGAGTGACCAGCCCGTCGGCCCTGAGGTTCCTGATCTCCCCCGACCTGATGAAGCTCGGCTACGCCTACGTCGAGGGCCACCTCCGCGTCGAGGGACCGATCCTCGACGTGTTCAGGGCGGCCGAGGGCCTCGCGCGGGGCGCCGCCTCGCGCGGGCGGCGGGGCCTGCACCGCGTGTTCCGGCACACCAAACGGGGCGACCGCGAGGCGATCCAGTATCACTACGACGTCTCGAACGACTTCTATTCTCTGTGGCTGGACCGCAATCTGGTCTATTCGTGCGCCTATTTCCGGAACGAATCGGACTCGCTGGAGCTGGCCCAGGAACAGAAGCTCGACCATATCCTCGGCAAGCTCATGCTCAAGCCCGGCGAGCGTTTGCTCGACATCGGCTGCGGTTGGGGCGCACTGATCCTGCGCGCGGCAAAGAAGTACGGGGCCCGCGCCACGGGCGTCACCCTCAGCCGCAACCAGTTCGAGCATGCTTCGAGGCGCATCCGCGAAGAGGGTCTGGAAGGCCGCTGCGAGGTGCGCCTCCAGGACTATCGCGAGATCCCGGGGGAGGGCGCCTACGACAAGATCGCGAGCGTCGGCATGTTCGAGCACGTCGGGCTGAAGCACTTGAAGCGATATTTCGAAAAGGTCCGCTCGCTGCTCGCCGAGAACGGACTGGTCCTGAACCACGGCATCACGGCTTCCGACCCGGACAGCAACTGGGTTGGACTGGGCGCCGGAGAATTCATCAACCGCTACGTGTTCCCGCACGGCGAGCTCCCGCACCTATCGCTCGTGCTGCGCGAAATGGCGCGCGCGGGCCTCGAAGCCACCGACATCGAGTCGCTGCGGCGGCATTACGCGCGCACCTGCCTGGAATGGGCGAGGCGCTTGGAGCAGAACCGCGAGCGCGCGGTCGCGTCGGCAGGGGAAAAGCGCTACCGCATCTGGCAGATCTACCTAGCCGGCTGCGCGCACGGGTTCGCAAACGAGTGGATGAACATCTACCAGGTGCTGGCGCGCAAGGACGGCGCGGCGTCGAATCCGCTTCCGTTCACGCGCGACTACATGTACGGCGGCCCTCAGGGTCAGTGAAAATCCCGTGATTCGACCTCGAGCGACCCAATCAGGTCGCTGTGGTCGACGAGCCGCTTCGCGATGAGGTGCATCACCTCGCCTTCGCGCTCCAGCGTTCCCTCGACTCCCATCAGCCTCGAGCCCAGCAGCTCGCGCCGCTGGCGCTCGATCAAACGCGGCCAGACGATCACGTTGACGCAGCCGGTCTCGTCTTCGAGCGTGACGAATACCGTGCCCGAGGCGGTTCCGGGGCGCTGGCGGCCGGTGACGATGCCCGCCGCGCGCGCCGGGGCCCCGCTCGGCAGCCGCTTGAGCTCGTCGGCGGTGGCGAAGTGCATGCGGGCAAGTCGCGCACGCAGCAGCGCGAGCGGATGGCGCCCGAGCGTCAGGCCCGTGCTCGCGTAGTCGGCGAGGAGAGTCTCTCCCTCGGTAGGCGGCGGCAGCACCGGCCGACTTTCCGCGGCCGGCGCGCCGCTCAGGATGTGGGTTCCGGCGGCGACGCCCGCGACCGACCAGTGCGCCTGACGCCTGTGTCCTGCGAGGGGCGCCAGCGCGCCTGCCGCGGCGAGGCACCTCAGGTCGCCGCGGTCGAGCGCGGCGCGGTGCGCCAGGTCTTCCACGGACTCCAGTACCCCTCGCGCGCGCGCCTCGACGACGCGCTTTCCCGCCGCTTCGGAGAAACCGTGCACCATGTGTAAACCGAGGCGCACCGCGGCAACCTCGAGCGTGCACTCCCATTCGCTCGCGGTGACGTCGATCGGCCGCACTTCGACGCCGTGGCGGCGCGCATCCTGCACCAATTGCGAAGGCGAGTAGAACCCCATCGGCTGGCTGTTGAGGAGCGCCACGAGGAATGCGGCCGGCTCGTGGCGCTTGAGCCAGGCGGAAACGTAGGCGAGCAGGGCGAAACTCACCGAGTGCGACTCGGGAAAGCCGTACTCGCCGAAGCCGAGGATCTGCCGGTAGATGCGGTCGGCGAACGCCGCTGGGATACCGTTGGCACGCATCCCATCGGCAAGCTTTTTCTGGAAGGGCTCGAGGCCGCCCTTACGCTTCCATGCGGCCATGGCGCGGCGCAACTGGTCGGCCTCGCCGGGGGTGAAGCCCGCAGCTACCACCGCGAGCTGCATCACCTGCTCCTGGAAGATCGGCACGCCGAGCGTGCGCTCGAGCACTTTCTCCACCGCCGCGTTCGGATAGTCGATCGGCTCCGCGCCCGAGCGCCGCCGCAGATAAGGATGCACCATGTCGCCCTGGATCGGCCCGGGCCGCACGATCGCGATCTCGATCACCAGGTCGTAGAAATTCTTGGGCCCGAGACGCGGCAGCATGCTCATCTGTGCGCGCGACTCGATCTGGAACACGCCTATCGTGTCGGCGTGGCGGATCATCTCATAGACCGCCGGATCCTCCTCCAGGAGCAGCGTGTCCATGGTGATAGTGCCCCCGCGCCGCGCGTTGACGAGGGCGAGCGCGCGCCGGATCGCGGAGAGCATGCCGAGCGCCAGCACGTCGACCTTGAGCAGTCCCAGGCTCTCCAAGTCGTCCTTGTCCCACTGGATGACACTGCGCGCGGGCATGGCGGCCTTCTCGATCGGCACCAGCTGCGCCAGGGCCCCTCGCGAGATCACGAAGCCGCCGACGTGCTGCGACAGGTGGCGCGGAAATCCAAGGAGGGCGTGAGAGAGCGCCATCAGGCGGCGCATCACCGGACTCCCCGGATCGAAGCCGGCCTCGCGCAGGCGCAGCGCGAGATCCCTGCGGTCATCCCACCAGGCGATCGACTTGGCGATGGCGTCCACCTGCCGCGGATCGAGGTCCAGCGCCTTTCCGACGTCGCGCAGCGCGCTCTTGGGACGGTAGGTGATCAGCGTGGCCGCCAGCGCGGCGCGGTCGCGCCCGTACTTTTCGTAGATGTACTGGATGACCTCCTCGCGCCGCTGGTGCTCGAAGTCGACGTCGATGTCGGGCGGCTCGTTGCGCTCCTTTGACAGGAAGCGCTCGAACAGCAGCTCCTGCTTCGCCGGGTTGACCTCGGTGACCCCCAGGGCGTAGCACACGGCCGAGTTGGCCGCCGAGCCTCGACCTTGGCACAGGATGCCCTCGCCGCGGGCGAACCGGACCACGTCGTGCACGGTGAGAAAGAAGGGTTCGTAGCGCAGCTCGGCGATAAGCGCCAGCTCGCGCTCGACGGTATTCCGGATTTCTTTCGAGACGCCCCCGGGAAAGCGCCTTTGCAATCCTTCCTCGGCGAGCTTGCGCAGCCAGCTCGCCGGAGTCTCGCCCTCGGGGACCAGTTCCTCGGGGTACTCATAGCGCAGCTCGCCGAGCGAGAAACGACACCGCGCGGCGATCGCCACCGTTTCCGAGAGGAGTTCGGGGGGGTAGATCTGCGCGAGGCGCATGCGCAGCCGCAGGTGGCGCTCGGCGTTGGGGTGAAGGGCGTGACCGCAGGCGCGAACCGGTGTACGCAGGCGGATCGCGGTCAGCGTGTCCTGCAAGGCCCGGCGCGAGCGCAGGTGCATGTGTACGTCGCCCGAGGCGACGAGCGGGAGGCCAGAATGCTTGCTCAGCTCGCGCAACTCGCCGAGACGCGCCCTGTCGTCCGGCCCGCACAGCAACTCCGCGGCGATCCAGGCGCGGCCGGGGAAGCGCTCGGCGACGAGGTGCGCGTGCTCGGCGTCGTGCTCGCCGTCGGGAATGAATAGGACAAGGCACCCCGGTAAATCGCCGAGATCAGCGCGACTGAGGGAGTAGCTGCCTTTCCTGCTCCCGATCCGACCGCGGGTGATGAGCGCGGAGAGGTGGCCGTAGCTGTCGCGGTCGGTCGCGAGCAGCACGAGCTTTGGCCCGTCCTGCAGCCGTATCTCCGAGCCGACGATGAGCGTCAGCCTGTCCTTCGCGGCGACATGGGCGCGCACGACGCCCGCGAGCGAACATTCATCGGTCAGCGCAAGAGCCGAGTAGCCGAGCGCCGAAGCGCGCTGCACCAGCTCCTCGGGATGCGAGGCGCCGCGAAGAAAGGTGAAATTGGAAAGGCAATGCAGCTCGGCGTAAACAGGGAGAGGCGAGTACATCTCAGGCGAACAAGCCGTGCAGGTACCAGCCCCCTCCGCCGCGCTCGCGATAGATCCACACCAGCGCCTCGTTCTGCATACGGGCAATGAAATAGTCGCGCGCGACCTCGTTCCCGTCCCACCAGCCGGACTCGATGCGCTCGGGACCGGAGAGCAGATCGAGCGGCCCTTCGTGGTGGGGCCTCGCGCCGATCTCCGCGAGCGGCCTGGGACGATCGAGCAGCCACAGCGGGCGCTCGCCGAATTCCGGTTGTGCTTGGCCCGCAGCGTGATCAGCCGCCACGCTGGCGAGCTCCGGACGATGCTCGGGCCGAACAGCGATACCGCCCACGGCTTCGGCGCCGAGCCGCGCGCGCAGCCGCTCGAAGAGGCGCTCCCAGTCGCCCTGAGGCTTGCCTTGCTCGAGCAGGAGGCCGAGGTTGCGGCCGGGGAGCGACGCCACGTCCTCGACTTCCAGGGCGATCTCGCGCACCCCTCCGACGAGCGCAAGACTGGAGAAGCGCTCGCGCGCGAGCAGCGTGAAGTGCTCGGCGTCGCGCGAAGGCGCAACCAGCCCGATCGCGACCTCGGTCGCGGCGCGGTCGCGGTGCCTCAGGCGGAAGACGAGGCGCTGCGCGCCGCCCGAGCGCGCGACGAGAAATCCCGCGAGCTGGACGATCAGCCGCTTGGCGGCGAACAGCAGCGCCTCGGCCTGGATGATTTCCGCAGGAAGCTCCAGCGCCGCCCTGAACCGGGCCGGTGGGACGAAGAAATTCCGCGGATCGGGAAGTTTCCCGAGCGCCCGGTCGAGGACATCGAGCAGCCTCTGCCCGAAGCGCCGCGCCACCCCTCCGCGCGGCAGCGCGAGAAGCTCGCCGACCGTGCACACCCCGATCGCGCCGAGCGCCTCCAGCGTCTCGCCGTCGCAGCGCAGAACTGCAACGGACAGCGCCGACAGCGTCGGTTCGAGCTCGGCCGCGGAATCGACGAAGCGCTCGCCTCCGGCGAAGGCCAGCCAAGAAGCCGCGCGCGGCGTAGGCGCGCCCGCGAGGGTCGCGCTCCAGCCCATCTGGGTCAGCTCCCGACGCAGGCGTCCGAGGAACGGCGCAAGGCCGCCGAAAAGCTTGAGGCTGCCGGCGATCTCGAGCAGCACCGTATCGGGAAACTCCAGCGCCACACCGGGGGTGAACTGCGCCGCCCACCCGGCCAGCCCGAGCAGCGCTTCGGTCTCGGCGGCGGGGTCGCGCTGCGCGAGGCGCAAGCCGGGTGCCAGGGCGAGCGCCGCGGAAACGGCCATGCCGGGGCGTACGCCGCGCGCTCCGGCCTTGCGGTCACAGGCAAAGACCCGGTGCCGCTCTTCGAGGGCGAAAGGCTCAGGCGTGGACGAGCCGCGCAGGAAAATCTCGAGCGGTAGCTGCGGCAGCCGGATGGCGATCCACATGAAGGCTCCTGCCGCGCACGGCGAGCGGCATCGCCGGGAGCAGAACGGGGTAGGTGAGGGGTATGCCGCGGCGCTTGAATACATCCACCGCGAGACCGCCGCCCGAAGTTCCGAGTGCGATGCGCAGCGCCGCCGGTGAAGATTCGGAGGCGACCTCCGAAGGCCTGAACAGGAAGGCGGGAGCCTGCCCGCCCTCTGCTGCGATCTGCAGTCTCCTCAGCTCGGCGTACTTCGCTCCTCCCAGCCAAGCGAGCACTGCGCCGCAGGCATTCGACGCGAGCGCCTGCTCGGCCGCCCACAGCTTCTCCTTGTGCGAGGCGGTGCGCACGATGACGAGCTTGGCGATGTCGATGCCTGCGGCGACGAGCGCCGGAGCGTAGGGCAGGTGAGGCGGAGCGATCCAGGCGAGCCGCAATCCGCCCTGCGACAGGGCGGCGAGCGTGGGTCCGAGCAGGCGAAGCTCACCGATGCCTTCGTGCGCGGGCAGGATCTCGGTCAGCATCCCGGCGGGCCAGCCGCCGCCTGGAATCACTGCATCTAACTCGGGAATTCCGCTTGAGACGGCGCTCGCACCGACTCGGTTCAGGCTGTCACCGCGCCAGATGTCGGGGCGATCTAGGAGAGCAGGAAAAGACGTACCTACCACGGATCGCGACCTGCAGAAAAACCCTTGCGAACGTCAAAGAGGTCTGCGGATGACGCCGACGCCCAGACCTTCGATGACGAAATCGTCTGCGCCCGGATCGACGGCGATGGGCTTGAATTCGGGGTTCTCCGGGAGCAGCTCAACGACATTGCCACGGCGGCGCAAGCGCTTCACCGTGACCTCGTCGTGCAGACGCGCCACCACGATCTGGCCGGTGCGTGCCTCGCGTGTGCGGTGCACGGCGAGCAGGTCGCCGTCGAGTATGCCTGCGTCGCGCATGCTCATGCCGCGGACCTTCAGCAAGTAGTCGGCACGCGGCTGGAACAGGGCAGGGTCGACCTGGCAGCGCCGCTCGATGTGTTCCTCGGCGAGGATAGGGCTGCCGGCGGCCACACGGCCGACCAGGGGTAGGCCTGGGCTCTCGGTGAGGCGGATGCCGCGCGAAGCGCCCGGGGTGAGCTCAATCGCACCTTTCCTCTCCAGCATGCGCAAGTGCTCTTCGGCGGCGTTGGCCGAGCTGTAATTGAACGCCTTGGAGATCTCGACGCGGGTGGGCGGGAAGCCGGTCTTCTCGATGGATTTGCGGACGAAGTTGAGGATTTTTTGCTGCTTGGGGGTGAGATCTTCGGTCATGGCGCCTCCGTATCTGTATTTATATACAGTCTTTGTCCACTTGGCAAGGGGCGTATAATTTGCGTGGACTACGGACTCCATCCCGTGACCAAGCCCTACGAATCCGACCTCACCCGCATGATCCGCGAGCTGCTTCAGGCGAAGCCGCACATCGTTCAGGAGCAGAAAAAAGGACGTGCGCTGTGGTGGGACAAGAAGCTCGACTCCGAGGAGATGAAGCGCATCCAGGAATCGAACGTCAAGCAGCAGGCCTACGTCTATCAAAACAAGGTCTGACTCCGGTTTCGGGAGGTTCGCGGCGACCCTCGCGTTTACCCTGATCGCCGGCTGCAGCAGCTTCTCCATGAATGGCCCACCGACCCCGCCGGTCGACGACCCTCTTGCATGGGCGATCTATGAGCGCGGTTCCACCTACGAAGAGCGAGAGCAGATCTCCGAGTTGAACCGCAAAAAGGATTGGGACGGACTGCTGCGTTTCGCCTTGGCGCTGATACGCCAGGATCCTGGAGGCTCCGATGGGGGGGTGCTCGCCGGCTACGCCTTCCTACGCACAGGCGACTATTCGAGGGCAGTCGCCTCGCTATCGCAAGTCGTCAAACAGAATCCCGAGGACGTCGGCGCGTGGAACCTGCTCGGTGAGGCACAGCGCCGGGCGGGACAGCCCGGACGGGCGGCGAGAACGCTTGAGCAGGCGAGTGTCGTGGGGCGTACCTCTTACGTTACGTTCTTCTTCCTCGGCGAGGCCTACCGTGACACGCAACGCCTGGACCAAGCCATTCCAGCGTATCGGGAAGCCGTGCGCCTCGAGCCCGAGTTCGCCCAGGGGTGGGTGGAGCTGGGAGCCGCCTCGGCGAGGATGGGGAACCAGGAAGACTTCGCGACCGCGCTCGCGGTGCTCGGCAAGCTCGACAAAAAGCGGGCCGAGGAGCTGAAGAAGCGCGTGGCTGTAGGTCTGAAGACGCCGGTCCGATAAGGCGAATTGTTGCATATGTGTATTATGTTAAATAAGACCGACTGCAACAGCCGCAACACACCGTCGTCTTTTCAAAGGATTACCCTAGCTAAGCTAAAGTAATACCTTATGTCTCCCTCAAGAAAAGCCCAAAGAAATTACGAGTCGTGGCTTCGCTGACGGCCTCGAGAGTCATACCGCGGAGGCGGGCCACTTCCTCTGCGACATGCCGGACCAAGCCGGGCCGGTTCGTCCTCCCCCGGTGCGGCACCGGAGCGAGGTAGGGAGAATCGGTTTCGACCAGCAGCCGATCCAGCGGCACCTTCCGCGCGACTTCCCTGAGCAGCCCCGCGTTCTTGAAGGTGATGATCCCGGAGAAGGAAATATGGAATCCGAGGGCGAGGGCGCCGTCCGCGACTTCCTGGCTCTCGGTGAAGCAGTGCATCACGCCCCCCGCCTTCCCTGCCCCCTCTTCCTTCATGATTCGAAGCGTGTCTTCGGCAGCGTCCCGCGTGTGGATCACCAGCGGCTTCCCGCATTCCAGGGCTGCACGGATGTGCGCCCGAAAGCGCTCGCGCTGCCATCCCAAGTCACCGGACAGCCGGTGATAGTCGAGGCCAGTCTCGCCGATCGCAACGACGCGCCGATTCCGGGCCAGCTCGACTAGGCGCGACGGATTCACCGGATCGCCTTCGTGGTCGGGATGGACGCCTACGCTTGCGAAGAAATTGTCGTATGTCTCGGCGAGCGCCAGCACCTTGGGGAAATCGGCGAGTTGGACGCTGATGCACAGGGCGTGGGTGACCCCGTTTGTCCTCATCTCCTCGCGGATTTCGGCAAGTTTCCCGTCGAACTCCGGAAAATCCAGGTGGCAATGCGAATCCACCAGCCCTAGGGAGGAAGGCGGAATCATGGCTGGGCGACCAGTCGCTGGTATTGGAGCAGCAGATCCTCGACGAACAGCTTAGCGTTGAGCGGGTGCCGGGCGAGCGCTCGAGCCTGGGCCAGACGTCGGAGATAGGCGGCGATGTCTGCGGCGTGGCAGCGCTGCGCGATCTCCGCGATCCGTCCTTCCTGTCCAAGGTGATAGTGCACCCGACCCGTCGCCCGAGCGAGGAGCAGATCGAAGCTCCAGCGCTGCAACCAGCCGACGAAGTCCCCTAGTGGAATCCGCTGGACGCTGTCGGCGAGCGCGACTGGATCGAAACGGGGCCGTTGTAGGCCCTCGATGAAGGCGAGCCAATCGGCCTCGGCCGCCGCACCTTTGAGTGCGGCGATCGGGGCCCCGCCGACCGCCGCAAGAGCGGATTCCGCCTGCGCAACGCCCTGCTCCTTCAGCCATGCGAGCACGCCGGCAGAGTCGGGTGCAGGCAAGTTGAACTTGAGGCAGCGGCTGCGCACGGTGGGAAGCAGCCGATCGGCCTGCGTCGCTACGAGCAGGAACACCGTCGCTGGCGGCGGCTCCTCGAGGCTCTTCAGGAGCGCGTTTTGGGTATTCGCATTCATCGCCTCGGCGGGATAGATCAGAATGACGCGAAAGCCGGCCCGGTGGGTTCCGACCGCGAGGAAATCCGCGAGCTCGCGGACCTGCTCGATACGGATCTGGTCGCTGCGCTTCTTTGCCGGCTCCGTCCCTTCTTGCGGCTCCGGGGCCAGGTTCTCAGGGATGACGAGGCGGAAATCCGGATGGTTGCCCAGCGCAAACCAGACGCAGGCCTGGCAGGCATCGCATGCATGACTGTCGCGCTTGGGTTGTTCGCAGAGCAGCGATTGGGCGACTTCAAGCGCGAATTCGAGCTCGCCCCAGCCTTCTCCGCTTTGCATGAGGACCGCATGGGGAATCCGTCCGGACGCCTTTCTCCAAGCAGTCCACGCTGATTCCTGCCACTCAAACATATAGGTTCAACTTAGGGTTGAAATAATATACTCAACTGTTTTCTTAACTTCTTGAAGCGACGGTTGCCCATCCACCACGCGCACGCGCGCAGGCTCCTCTGCCGCGCGTTCCAGGTATCCGGCCCGAACACGCTCGAAGTAGGCCCGATTCTCGGACTCGAAGCGATCGGCCCCGTTCTTTGGCAAGCGCGCGAGCGCCACATCGACTGGCACATCGAAAACAAGGGTCAGGTCGGGCTTCAGGCTGCCCTGTACCCAGCGCTCCAGAATGGCGATCCGGTCCCTCGCCATCCCCCCGCCGCAGCCTTGATAGGCATAGGTAGCATCGGTGAAGCGGTCGCAGACGACCCAGCGACCTTCGGACAACGCCGGTGCGATTATCTTCGCTATGTGCTCGCGACGCGCCGCGAACATCAGGAGTGTCTCGGTATCGATGCTCATGGACTGAGAGAGCAGCACCGCGCGAAGCTTCTCGCCCAGCAGAGTGCCGCCGGGCTCGCGCGTCGCCACGACGGCCTTGCCGCGCCCGCGCAGGAAATCGGCGATGCCCGCGACATGCGTGCTCTTACCGGCTCCGTCGATCCCTTCCAGCGTGATGAATTTGCCGGGACTCACGGGTTCACCCGCTTGTGGGCTCCGGGCATCTGATACTTGGCGACGGCCCGGTTGTGCTCGACGAGGGTCCGCGAGAACTCGCTGGTTCCATCGCCGCGCGAGACGAAGTACAACGCATCGGTCTTCGCCGGATGCATCACGGCATCGACCGCCGCGAGGCCCGGCATGGCGATCGGATGCGGCGGCAAGCCCAGGCGTGTATAGGTATTGAACGGCGTATCCCGCGCGAGATCGCGCTTGCGCAGGTTCCCGTCGAACGTCTCGCCCATGCCGTAGATCACGGTCGGATCGGTCTGGAGCTTCATCTTCCGGCGCAGCCGGTTGCTGAACACCGCTGCCACCATCGCGCGGTCGCTAGACCGGCCTGTTTCCTTCTCGACGATCGAGGCGAGAATCAGCGCCTCGTAGGGATCGGTGAGCTGCAGTCCCGGATCGCGCTTCGCCCAGGCCGCCTCGAGTTGGCTCTTCATCGCTCCCCGCGCGCGCGCAAGGACGGCGAGGTCGCTCGAGCCCTTGGCAAAGATATAGGTGTCCGGGAAGAACAGTCCCTCGGGAATCGCGCCGGGCTCTCCCAGCTTCTGCATGATCTCCGCCTCGCCGAGACTCGCCGTGTCGTGCCTCAGGTCCTGGTGGGCATTCATCAGCTCGCGCATTTGACGGAAAGTCCAGCCCTCGGGGAAAACGATTTCCGCCTGCGCGTACTCACCGCGCACGATCTTGCGGATAAGGAGCAGCGGCGTGATCCCTTCGGCGACCTCATAGCTGCCGGCCTTGACGGCGCCGCTCGCGCCGTTGATCCGCGCGAGCAGCACGAATACCCATTCGTTCAAAGGCAGGCCGGCGTCGATGAGCTGGCGCGTCGCGCTGCGCAGGGAGCTGCCCGGGCGGATCGAGAAATCCACAGTCGGCGAAGGGAGATCTATCGGCGAGAGCGCGATCCAGAACAGCCAGCCGCCGAATCCGAGGATCGCGGCGCCGATCGCCAAGAAAGTGCGCTTCATCCGGAAAGCATCGAGTGTCTGGGGCGCTTGACTACGCTCGTATAATAAACGCTATGGGAACACCATAGATGGCCCCGCTTCAACACGCACCGGACCGGGTGGCGCCGCAGGCAGGGCGCCTAACGGACAATCTCGTCGCGAGACTGGATCACCTGGGGACGCTGCGCTTCAGCGGGACCGACGCCGAGATCTTTCTGCAGGGACAGCTGACCTGCGACGTGGCGGGAATACGCCCGAACTCGAGCAGCTACGGCGCCTATTGCAGCCCCAAGGGGCGAATGCTCGCCAGCTTCATCTTGTGGCGCGACGATCAAGGTTTCGCCATGGTCCTGTCGCGCGAGCTCGCTGTCACCATGCACAAACATATCTCGAGGTTCGTCCTACGCTCCAAGGTCAAAATAGAAGATACGAGCGATTCAACTGCACTTGTCGGCGCGATCGGCGTGCCGGAGAAGCGCCTGCCCGCGTTTCCTTTCCTAAGGCTCAAAGACGGAAGGCTCCTTCTCGCGTTGCCGGCCGGGACCGTCTCGGAAGCGCTGCGCGGGCTACCAGTCGCGGATGCGGCGCTGTGGCGCTGGCTCGATATTCGCAACGGGCTCCCACTCGTGACCGCCGCCACCCGGGACCAGTTCGTTCCCCAGATGGCGAACCTCGAGCTCATCGGCGGCGTCAGCTTCGACAAGGGTTGCTACACCGGACAGGAGATCGTCGCGCGCGCGCAACACCTGGGCCAGGTCAAGCGCCGCATGTTCCTCGCGAACGCGCTGGCGGCGGTGCAGGCGGGAGACGCGCTCTACAGCGATGATCTCGCCGGGCAGGCGGCCGGAACGGTCATGAACGCCGAAGCCTCGCCCGAAGGTGGATGCGACCTCCTCGCAATAGTCCAGATCGCTAGCCGGGAGCGCTCGACCGTCCGACTAGGAGCGCCCGACGGGCCGGCCCTGCGCTTTCTTCCCCTACCCTATGGTGTCGCTTGAGCTTGAGCTACTACGTCTACTACCGGGTACCGGCGGGCAACGCGGAGCGAGCGCGGGCTGTGGTCGGCGCTCTACAGCGCGAGCTGTCCGAAGCGACGGGTATCGACGGGCGCCTGCTGCGCCGCCGCGACGACGAGACTACGTGGATGGAGATCTACGAGGGCGTGTCCGACGGAGCGCGTTTCGAATCGACGCTCGCGAAGGCGGTTGTCCGGCATGGCATCGTTGCCCTGCTTGTTCCCGGATCTTCCCGCAAGCAGGAAATCTTCCGGGCGTTCTGACCCGATGTGCCTCATTGCCCTGGCCTGGCGCGCTCACCCGGCCTACCGCCTGATCGTCGCGGCGAATCGCGACGAGTACTTCAGACGGCCCACTGCGCAGGCAGCGTTCTGGGAAGACCACCGCGGCGTGCTGGCGGGGCGAGATCTTGAGGCAAGCGGGACTTGGCTCGGCATCACTCTGGGAGGCCGCTTCGCCGCGCTGACCAATTACCGGAATCCGGCCGACAGGCGGACCGGCGCGCCATCGCGCGGCGTGCTCGTATCCGATTTCCTCACCGGAACGACAGGCCCCGCGGGTTATGCGAAGGAGGTCGCGCGGGGAGCGACGAAATACAACGGCTTCAGCCTGCTCGTCGGAGACAGCGATTCGCTGTGGTTTGTGTCCAATCGCGGAGGCGCACCGGTGCGCGTGACGCCTGGCGTCCATGGCTTGTCGAACCACTTGCTGGACACCCCCTGGCCCAAGGTCGAGCGGGCGAAGGCGAGACTGACAAGGCAGCTGGGGCAGCCCTTCGATTCGGCCGTGGCCTTCGAGATCCTCGGCGACACCGCGCGCGCGCCAAGCGCGGAGCTTCCCAGCACGGGCGTGAGCCTGGAGCTGGAGGAGCGGCTGTCGGCGATCCGCATTCTCGCCTCGGGCGGGTACGGCACACGCTGCTCGACCGCGGTGGCCTGCTCGAATGACGGGCGCATCGAATTCCACGAGTGCAGCTACCGCGAGGACGGCGGAACGGGCGGGTCGGTCAGCTACCGGCTGGTCCTCGCCGGGGGAAAAGCTCGATCGTCATCTCGACGTGCGGGATCCCCGCTTCGAGGAACTCCTCTCCCCGCTCGCTGAAGCCGAAGCGCCGATAGAACCCGGCCGCATGCGTCTGGGCGTGAAGGACCGAGCGGGTCATCGACCGGCTGCGCGCGCGCTCGAGCAAGGCGACGAGCAGCGCACCCCCTACCCCCCGCCTGCGCCACTCCTTTATCACCGCCATGCGTCCGATGCGCCCGTCGGGCAAGAGCCGCGCCGTGCCTATCGGGCGGCCCCTCGAGTCGAGGGCGAGCGCGTGATCGCTGCGCTCGTCCCATTCGTCCCATTCGAGACCCCGAGGAACTTTCTGTTCGGCGACGAAGACGGTCTCGCGCACCGGGCGCGCCAGCAGGCGCGCCTCGCGCCACGCCATGATACGGACGGTGAACTGTGCGGGCATCGGCCCCTTATAATCCTACGGATGCAAAGCTTGTGGAAGGACGAGGACGCGAGGCAGTTCCAGGGCGATCTGGGCCTGCGCGTCTACACCTCGCGACTGCTCGGCCGCGACAAATCCCTGGTACTGCACGGCGGTGGCAACACTTCGGTCAAGATCAGGGAGAAGGACCTCTTCGGCGAGGAGGAAACCATCCTCTACGTCAAGGGCAGCGGCTGGGATCTTGAGACGATCGAGCCGCAGGGCTTCTCGCCGGTGCGGCTGTCGCACGTATTGCGGCTCGCCGGGCTGCCGTCGCTTTCCGATCCCGAGATGGTCAACCAGCTCGTGACCCACATGCTGAAGGCCTCGGCGCCCGCGCCGTCCATCGAGACCATCTTGCACGGGCTGATGCCTCAGAAATTCGTCGACCATACCCATGCCGACGCCGTGCTCTCGGTGACCAACACCAAGGACGGCGAGAAGCGCATCCGGGAGATCTACGGCAAGCGCTGCGTCGTCATCCCCTACCTGATGCCTGGATTCGATCTCGCACAGTTCTGCGCGAAGGAGTTCAAGCGCCAGGGCACGCCCGAGACGGTGGGAATGGTCCTGCTCAACCACGGCATCTTCTCCTTCGGTGAAACGGCTCGCGAGTCCTACGAGCGCATGATCGAGCTGGTGACGCTCGCCGAGAAGTATCTCGAATCGAAGGAGGCCTGGGGGGCGGTGCACGAGCGGGCCAGCCCGGGAAAAAGCGACATCAATGCCCAGGCGGAGCTTCGACGCAAGCTCTCCGACCTGGCCGGCGCTCCTCTCATCGTGCGCACCGAAATGAGCCACCGTACCCTCGCCTTCGCGCGGCATCCCCAAGTGTCGACGATAACGCAGCGAGGGCCGGCAACTCCCGACCACGTGATCCGCACCAAGCGCACGCCGATGCTCGGAACGGATGTGGACCGCTACGTCGCAGAGTACAAGCGCTACTTCGGCGAGCACGCCCCCAAGGCCAAGGAGCCGAAGACCATGCTCGACCCGGCGCCGCGAGTCGTGCTCGATCCCGGCTTCGGCCTCGCCGCGGCGGGCCGGACGGCGAAGGACGCCGCGATCGTTGCAGAGATATACGCCCACACCATCGAGGTGATCCTGCGCGCGGAAGCTCTTGGCGGATTCGAGGCGCTGCCAGCGAAGGATATCTTCGACGTCGAGTACTGGGACCTTGAGCAGGCGAAGCTCAAGAAGGGCGGCAAGCCGGCTGCGTTCGCCGGCGAGGTTGCGCTCGTAACCGGAGCAGCCTCCGGAATCGGCAAGGCGGCGGTAGCGGCCTTCCTCGCGCGCGGCGCCGCTGTGATAGGGCTGGATCTCGATGCGAAGATCGAGTCGCTTCACACGCGGCCCGATTTTCTCGGATTGCGTTGTGACGTGACGGACGAGCAGCAAGTTCAGATCGCGCTCGCGCGTGCCGTGGGTGCCTTCGGCGGGATCGACATGGTCGTGCTCAACGCCGGGATGTTCCCGGCGACTCGCAAGATCGCCGATCTTCCCACGGAGGAGTGGCGCAGATCGATGAGCGTGAACCTCGACGCCAATCTCCTCCTGATGCGCCTGTCCTACCCCTTCCTCAAGCTCGCGCCCCGTGGCGGCCGGGTCGTGGTGATCGGCTCGAAGAACGTGCCCGCGCCCGGCCCAGGCGCCTCGGCCTATTCGGCCTCGAAGGCTGCGCTCAACCAGCTCGCCCGTATCGCGGCGCTCGAATGGGGCGCCGACGGCATACGCATCAATACCCTGCACCCCAATGCGGTCTTCGACACCGCCTTGTGGACCGACGATGTCCTGGCACAGCGTGCCAGGCAGTACGGCATGACCGTGGACGCGTACAAGAAGAACAACGTGCTGCACACCGAGGTCACCAGCCGCGACGTCGCCGAGCTCGCCGCAGAGATGTGCGGGCCGCTTTTCGCCAAGACCACCGGCGCGCAGGTGCCGGTCGACGGCGGCAATGAGCGCGTCATCTGAAGCGGCGTCGGTCGAGACCCTGCGCTGGCGGGATGGGCGTCTCGAGCTGATCGATCAGCGCCTGCTCCCCGGCCGGCTGGAGTACCTGAGCTGCTCCAGCGCCGCCGAGGTGGCGATGGCCATTCGCGCCATGGCCGTGCGGGGGGCTCCGGCGATCGGCTGTGCGGCCGCCTTCGGAGTGGCGCTCGAGGCGCGGCGCGAGAAGCGCCGAGCTCCCGGCCCGTTCTCCGATGCGATGGAGCTTGCGTTCCGAATGCTCGCCGGAAGTCGGCCGACCGCGGTCAACCTGTTCTGGGCGCTCGAGCACATGCGTGCGGTGCTTGCACGGTCGCGCGACCCGGAAGTCGCGGCGGAGAGCCTGACCGAAGCGGCGCTCGCCCTCTTTGACGCCGATCTCGCGGCGAACCGCGCCATCGGCCGCGCGGGGGCGGCTCTCGTTCCCGACGGCGCGCGCATCCTGACCCACTGCAACACGGGCGCGCTGGCCACCGCCGGCCACGGCACGGCTCTCGGCGTGGTGCGTTCGGCGCGCGACGCCGGCAAGCGCATCTCCGTGATCGCGAGCGAAACGCGGCCGTATCTGCAGGGGGCGCGCCTTACCGCCTGGGAACTGATCCAGGAGCGGATCCCGGTCACCCTGATCACCGACAGCACCGCAGGCCACCTCATGAGCCGCGGCAAGGTGGACCTGGTGATCGTCGGAGCGGACCGCATCGCGGCCAACGGCGATGTGGCGAACAAGATCGGAACGTACGCGCTGTCGGTCCTCGCCGAGCGCCACGGCCTGCCGTTCTACGTAGCCGCGCCGCTTTCGACGATCGATAGGTCGATTGCGAACGGGGCTTCGATCCCCATCGAGGAGCGCGGCGCCGCGGAAGTCACCGGCTACGCCGGTGTGCGCTGGGCACCCGAGGGCGTAGCGGTCGCCAACCCCGCTTTCGATGTGACGCCGGCTGCGCTCGTCAGCGCGCTTTTCACCGAGAAAGGCGTCGTCGAGCGGCCGGACGCCGCGAGGATCCGCAACCTCTTCGAGCGATGAATGCGAGAACCACGGTTCGCGCGCTGTTTCCGGCGCTGCTGATCTCGCTGTCCGGGTGCGCCAGCCAGTATTTTCGCGATGCGGGCGCCCCGCCCGAGCCGCCCCGCTACTCCCTGGCGAGCCTCCCGCAGCCGGAGTACTGGACCGGGGTCGTCTTCAATGGCGCGAAGGTCGGGTTCTCCCACACGCGGATATCCCCCGCCGGTGGCGGGCTGTACGCGCTGGAGGGAGAGGCGGTCCTGAAATTTCGCTTTCTCGGCTACGAAAAGCGCGTGGAGGTACGCTCCTCGGACACCGTCGACGCCGACGGGCGGCTGCTGCGTTTCGCCTACCACTATGTGCTCGACGACACCGAGCAGGACGTGAGCGGAGAGGTGCGCGACGGAAGGCTCCGCTCCCGGGTGTCAACGGCGGGCCGACCCCCGGAAGGGAAGGAGGAGGCCCTGGCCGAGGACGTTTATCCTTCTGGCGCCCTCGGCCTGCTTCCCGTGCTCGAGGGCCTGCGCGTGGGCAAGACACTGCAGCACCTGGTGTTCAACGGGGAGACGCAAACCATCGACCGCGCCGAGCAGCGCATTCTCTCCTACGAAAGGAGCGAGCTGTTCGAGAGCGCCGCCTTCAAGGTCCAGACCGATATGCTCGGCCTGCACAGCACGACCTGGATCGATGCGCGGGGCCTCCCGGTGTTCGAGCTCGGGCTCAACGGCGTCATCATCTCCGTGCTCGAAGAGGAAGGCGCGGCGAAGAGCTACCTGACCAGCGCGGCGCTCAACAAGGACGACGTGCTGGTCGGCTGGAGCCTGGTGAAGTCGCCGTTCCCACTCCCCGACCCGCGCCTGGCGCGCTACCTGAGATTCGCGTTGCTCGATCCCGGGCCGGCCCGGACACCTCTGTCCGACGCGCGCCAGCGCTGCGCCCGCTCCGAGCGCGATTTCGTCTGTGACGTCGACGCGAACGCGGCCGCTGACGACGACGGCGCTGGAGCGAGCGCTCTGCTGCCCTCGAGCACGGTACAAAGCCGCGATCCCATGATCCGCACGCGGGCGCTGTCGATCGCGGGCCGTCAAACCTCGTCAAGCGACAGGATCGCCGCCGTGCTCGCCTGGATCGACCACAACATCGCCAAGGAAGCGGTCGATACCTTCTCGGCGCTGGACGTGCTCGACGCAAGACGCGCAGAGTGCCAGGGCCATGCGTACCTGTATGCCGCGTTCATGCGGGCCTTGGGAGTGCCGACGCGCGTGGTCAACGGGCTGGTCTACTCGCCCGAGCACGGGGGATTTCTCTACCACACCTGGGCGGAGAGTCTGGTCGACGGCAAGTGGCGCGCGGTCGACCCGACCCTCGACCAGAATCCTGCCGACGCAACCCACATCGCGCTGGTGCGCGGCGAGACCCTGAGCGACCTGACGCCGCTGATCGACTGGGTGGGCAACACCCGCATCCGGGTGATCGACGCGCGCTAGCGCAACACCGACGAGCTTGCCCGCTTTTGTCTAGGCCGGCCGCGAGCGTGCGTTGCGGCGGGCGAGCCTGCTATCGCGAGACTGCGTTGGCCCCGGCGTCGCCTACGCCAAGGTAGAGTCCACCGGTATAGAGGACCTTCGCCAGATCGGAGGAACCGGACGATGCCGCGGTCCACACTATACCGTCGTCGCTGTACGCCACTGCTCCGCCTTGACCGACCGCCAGGAAGCGCGTGCCCGATGAGCCGCCCACGGTAACACCCCGAAGATTCGGGGCCCCGGCAAGGGTGATGGCCGGGTTCCAATTTACGCCGTCCGAGCTGGTGACCACGGTTCCGGCGTCGCCGACGGCGACGTAGCGGATAGCGCCGAGCGCGCACGCCGCGCAGAAGGCAACCCCGCGCAGCGTGTTCGTCGTGCCCGTCGTCACGAGGGACCAGGCCTGGCCGTCCGCGCTGGTGAGCAAGGTGCCTCCAGCGCCAGTCACCACGAAGCCGATGTTGAGGGAGAAGATGCCGTTGAGATCGCTCACGGTCGTCGAGTTCTGCGGAACCCAGGTCTGAAGATTGCCACCGCTGTTCAGGTAAATCGCCCCCCCGGCCCCGACGACCACGTAAGTGGCCGTTACCTGTCCAACGAATCCGAAAGCGATCGCGCTCAGACCGTTCGCCGGAACGCTGCCCGGCTGGGTCCAATTGAGCCCGTCGGCACTTACGATGACCGGACCTGCGGGACTTAGTGCGACGTATGTCCCCGGCGCGAATATCACCGAGCTCAGGTCCAGCGTGAAATTCAAGGGAAGCGTGACCGGGGGCATCCACGCGGCCACGCCCTGGGGGTTACCCGGGACAAAGTTGAATAGCCCTTCGGTGTAATCGAAATCGCCGGCGAAAATCGTTGAAGTGGTAACGCCGGCCGTTGTCGTCGCATCTCCTACGACCACGAACCGACTGCCGCTCAAGGCGATGTCCCTGAGGTTCGCCGGCGGACCGCCAAGCGGCAGAGGTGTGCCGGCAAACCAGCTCGCCCCCGCAAGGGCTGGTGCCTTAAGCACTGGAGTGGAGCTGGGTCCGGCAGAGCTGTCGTTGTGGGTCGCGTTCATCGCGAACGCGTACGTGGTCCCATTTGTCAGCCCCGAAACCACCCGCGGCGCGACAGCGCGGCGGATCACGGTGGAATTCGGCGACGCGACGTCGACCGTGTCGCCGGCCTGAAAGAAGATCCAGTAGGTCAGATCGGGCAGCACATCCCACTTCATGACGACGAGGCCGTCTCCTTGCGTTGCCGTCACCCCCGTCGGCGCCTCGCCGGGCGCACTGGCTTTCGCGTGACAGCCCGAGAGAACGACCAGGGCGGCGATGACGGGAATCAGGTAACGCACTTGAGAAATGCTCGGGTCCGAAGCGATGCGCGGGACTATAGTGGAAGCGTGCCGCGGCAAGTGTAACAGAGGGTGACTATCTCCGGCCGTCGTACCAAAGGAAGCACGCGTCGCGGTTGCGCAGCGTACGTCCCGCGGAGAGCGACGTCTTCAGCAGGAAGGCGAGGTGCTCGCCGATGCCGTAGAGCCGCACCTTGCGGTCGCTCGTCGCCAGGGGATGCCGGTGCAGGATCACGATCGTACGCCCCTTCGCGCCGGCGACGCGCTTGAGGCGCGCGAAAAGATCGATCTCTTCCCCTGCGTAGAGCGTCTGGCTGAAGCCGCCGACCTCGCGAAAGGCGGCGCCCTCGCAGAACACGAGCGAGCCTGCGCCCCACCTGCAGATGCGGCTGAGCGCGTTCCACAGCGTCACGAGAAGACGGGCGGCGAGACGATCGGTGCGGAATCTCAACGTGCTTCCGCCGGCGAGGCAGCGTCCCGTTTCGATCTGCGCGGCCACGTCGTCGAAGAGCGCCCGCGTGGGCTGCGAGTCCGCATCGACGAAGACCAGCCAATCCCCGCCGGCACTCGCCGCGCCCGTGTTCCGCGCCCGCGCGATCTGGTTCACCGGTTCGAAAACGACCGCCGCGCCGGCCGCGCGGGCGATCTCGGCGGTCCGGTCCGTGGAGTTGTTGTCGCAGACGACAAGTTCCGACGTCCAACCGCGTTCATCGAACACAGACCTTGCCGCTTGTAGGCTCGCGAGCGTCGCGGGAAGCAGCCGCTCCTCGTTGAACGCCGGGACGACCATCGAGATCTTCATCGCTCTACGCGGTGATCGTGACCGCCATGCCGGCCGGCACCCGCTCGAAGAGCTCGACGATGTCGGCGTTGCGCATGCGTATGCAGCCGATCGAGCCGGGCTTGCCCATCGGCACAGAGTCGGGACTGCCGTGGATGTAGATGTACCTGCGCATGGTGTCGACGTTGCCGAGGCGGTTCTTCCCCACTTCGCGCCCCGAGAGCCACAGTATCCGCGTCAGGATCCAGTCGCGTCCGGGAAAGCGCTCGCCCAGCTCCGGTGTCCAGATCTCCCCCGTCGGTCGGCGGCCGCGAAAGACCGTGTTGAGCGGCTGCCCGGCGCCTATTCTTGCGCGAACGATGTGAGCGCCGCGCGGCGTGCAGAAACTCCCTTCCAGCTCCCCTGCTCCGTTGCGAGCGGTCGAGACCGAATAGCGGCTCATCTCTGTGCCCTCGTCGGACAGCAGCCGGAGGCTCTGCTCCGGAATGGATATCTCAATCCTCGGCATCGCTCTTGCGCCGGGCCGCGAAGAATTCGGAAAGCAGCTTCCCGGCTTCCGCCGCCAGCACCCCGCCCGTGACCTCCGCGTGATGGTTGAGCCTGCCTTCGCCGAAGAGATCGATCACGCTGCCGCAGGCCCCCGTCTTGGGGTCGGCCGCCCCATACACGAGCCGCGCTATCCGCGCGTGCATGATCGCGCCGGCGCACATAGTGCAGGGCTCGAGGGTCACGTACAGGGTGCATTCGCCGAGCCGGTAGTTCTCCAGGGCCGTGGCGGCGTCGCGCAGCGCGCGGATCTCGGCGTGCGCGGTCGGGTCGCTCGAGAGGATCGGCGCATTGTAGCCGCGGCCGACGATCTTGCCGCCCTTAACCACAACGGCGCCGACCGGCACCTCTCCCCGCAGTGCAGCCTGGGCCGCGAGCTGCAGCGCTTCGCGCATCATGACCGCGTCGATCTCCGCGCTCATTCCCATTCTATGGTGGCAGGCGGCTTGCCCGAGATGTCGTAGACCACGCGGTTGATCCCGCGAACCTCGTTGATGATCCGGCTCGACACCCTGGCGAGCAGCTCGTGTGGGAGGGGCGCCCAGTGCGCGGTCATGAAGTCCGTCGTCTGCACGGCGCGCAAGGCAGCGACATGTTCGTAGGTCCGCCCGTCACCCATGACGCCGACCGACTTCACGGGCAGGAACACTGCGAACGCCTGGGCGACCTTGTCGTACCAGCCGCTTGCGCGCAGCTCGTCGGTGAAGATCGCATCGGCGCGGCGAAGCACATCCGCGTACTCGCGCTTCACCTCTCCGAGTATCCGCACGCCCAGCCCCGGCCCCGGGAACGGGTGCCTGAACACCATTTCGCGCGGCAGTCCCAGTGCGGTTCCGAGCTCGCGCACCTCGTCCTTGAACAGGTCGCGCAAGGGCTCGAGCAGCTTCAGATGCAGGGTCTCGGGCAGGCCGCCGACGTTGTGGTGCGATTTGATGGTGTGCGCCTTCTGGGTCTTGGCGCCGGCCGACTCGATCACGTCGGGATAGATCGTCCCTTGCGCGAGCCATTTCACGTTCCTGAACTTCTTCGCCTCGGTTTGGAACACTTCGACGAACTCTCGGCCGATGATCTTGCGCTTCGCCTCGGGATCGGTGACTGCCGCCAGCGCCGAAAGGAACCGGGCGGAAGCATCGACCAGGTCGACCTTGACGCCGAGATGCTTCGAGAAGGTTTCCATCACCTGCGCGGCCTCGTTCAGACGAAGGAGCCCCGTGTCGACAAACACGCAGGTCAGCTGCTCCCCGATCGCACGGTGGATGAGCGCCGCCGCGACCGCGGAATCGACGCCGCCGGAGAGGCCGAGCAGCACCTCCTCCTTCCCGACCTCGCGCCGGATCCCCTCCACGGATTCGGCGAGGTAGTCCGGCATGTTCCAGTCGTCGCCGCAGCCGCAGATCCGGTGCACGAAACGCTCGAGGATCGCCCCACCCTGCCGGGTGTGCGTCACTTCCGGGTGGAACTGCACGCCGTAGAAGCCGCGCGCCTCGTCGGCCATTCCGGCAATCGGCGTCGAATCGTTGCTCGCGATGATCTTGAATCCCGGCGGCAGCGCGGTAACCTTGTCTCCGTGGCTCATCCACACGTCGAGCAGCCCGTGCTTCTCGCCGTTGATCCTGTCCTGGATGCCGTCGAGCAGCTTCGAGTGGCCCTGCGCGCGTACCTCGGCGTACCCGAACTCCCGCGCTCTGGAGTTCTCGACTTGGCCGCCGAGTTGCGCCGCCATGGTCTGCATACCGTAGCAGATGCCGAGAACTGGCACACCGAGCCTGAAGACGGACTCCGGCGCCTTGGGGGTCGCGTCCTCGTAGACCGAGGCGGGCCCGCCCGAGAGGATCACTCCGCGCGCGCCGAAGTCACGCACGAAACCTTCGCTGACGTCGAAGGGATGCAGCTCGCAATAGACCTTGGCTTCCCGGATCCGGCGCGCGATCAGCTGCGAATACTGCGCGCCGAAATCGAGGATGAGGATCTTGTCGTGCACTCGCCCTTACTCGACCTGGTAGTTCGGGGCTTCCTTGACGATCTGCACGTCGTGCACGTGGGATTCGCGCATCCCGGCGGAGGTGATCTCCACGAACTGCACCTGCGTGCGCATCGCGTCGATGTCCTGGCAGCCGCAGTAGCCCATGCTTGCGCGCACACCTCCCATGAGCTGCTCGATGACGCGCGCCACGGACCCCTTGTAGGGAACTCTGCCTTCGACGCCTTCGGGCACGAGCTTGTCGGCGTGCACCGAGGAATCCTGGAAATAGCGATCGGCGGCCCCCTGCTGCATGGCCGAGAGCGAGCCCATGCCACGATAGGACTTGTACGATCGGCCCTGGAAGAGCTCGATTTCGCCGGGCGATTCCTCGGTTCCTGCGAACAGACTCCCGAGCATGACGGCGTACGCGCCCGAGCCGATGGCCTTGGCGACGTCGCCTGAGAACCGCACCCCGCCGTCGGCGATCAGCGGGACGCCGCCTTTCTCGAGCGCCTGGGCGACGTTCTGGATCGCCGTGATCTGGGGAATCCCGACCCCTGCGACGATGCGCGTCGTGCAGATCGATCCCGGCCCGATCCCGACTTTCACGGCGTCCGCACCGGCGTCGACCAGCGCCTTGGCGCCGTCCGCGGTCGCGATGTTGCCGCCGATGACGTCCGCCGACCCCGCGTTCCGTTTCACCCAGCGCAGCCGGTCGAGCACGCCCTGCGAATGCCCGTGCGCCGTGTCCACCACGATGACGTCCACCCCTGCTTCGACCAGCGCCTCGACGCGCTCCTCGGTGCCTTCGCCGACCCCCACCGCCGCGCCCACGCGCAGCTTGCCCTGCTGGTCCTTGGCGGCGTCCGGGTGCTCGCTCGACTTGAGGATGTCCTTGACCGTGATGAGCCCGCGCAACTCGAACCCGTCGCGCACGACCAGCACCCGCTCCAGGCGATGCTTGTGCAGCAGCGCGCGGGCTTCTTCGGGGCTCGCCCCTTCCTTCACGTAGATGAGCCGCTCGCGCGGAGTCATGATCGAGCGCACCGGCGCGTCGAGATTCGTCTCGAAGCGGTAATCGCGGTTGGTGACCATGCCGACCACCTTCCCGCTCTCCACGACAGGGAACCCCGATACCTTGTGTTGCTGCGTCAGCGCGAGCAACTGGCGCACGGTGATTTCAGGCGATACGGTAAGCGGATCGCGCAGCACGCCGGACTCGTAGCGCTTTACCTTGGCGACCTCGGCGGCCTGCATCTTCGCCGGGAGGTTCTTGTGGACGATGCCGATGCCCCCTTCCTGCGCGATCGCGATGGCCAGCCGCGATTCGGTCACCGTGTCCATCGCCGCCGATACGAGCGGGATGTTGAGCTGGATTCGCTTCGTCAGCTTGGTCTTGAGGCTGACTTCTCTGGGGAGGACGCGGGAGTGGGCGGGGACGAGGAGGACGTCGTCAAAGGTGAGAGCCTTCTGAACCAGACGCATGACCACACCCAAAAGGCGCATTATACGCGGGTCGCAACTCCCGGTAAATCCTGCACTTTTCCGTCAACCGCGCAATTGACTGGCGCGTTGGAACTGGAGTATGGTGCGCCTCACCCCGACGGGGAGTTCGTCATGATTCGCTTCGCACTTCTCGCGTTCGCGCTTCTCGCTGCCGCCGCCGCACAGGCCCAGGTCTACAAATGCCTCGATGCGAATGGCCGAACCGTGTATCGGCAGGATCCCTGCCCGGCGAGCATGAAGCGGGAGACGATGTCCAAGCCAGTCATCGCGCCGGACGCGGCTCCGTCCGCTGGCGCCGCAGATAAGGCGGCCAAGGGTGGCCCCAAGACGCCCGCTGAGCAGGAACAGGCCTTCCGCAAACGCCAGCAGGATGCGACCAAGGCCGCCAAGGACGCAGAGCAGAAGACCGCGCAGGCGCAAGCCAAGGAGGCCAACTGCACCGCGGCAAAGCAGCGTCTCGCGCAGTTCGAGATTGGAGGCCGCATCGCGCAGATCGACGACAAGGGCGAGCGCTACTACATGGACGATGCCCAAATCGAGTCCGGGAAAGCGCGCGCGCAAGCTGACATCGCGCGATTCTGCAACTGAGGTTCAACGTTTCGCGCGTTTCTTGGCCGCGCGCGCCCGTCTGAGCTCCTTCGGGTCCGCCACCAGCGGCCGGTAGATCTCCACCCGGTCGCCGTCCCGGACGGTCGTCTCGGGCGGCACGACTTGGCCGTAGATCCCGACGCGCCCCGCCGCGACCGCCGGTGCCAGGCCGCTCGCCGCCACCGCGTCCGCCACCGTGCTTCCCGCCGGCAGCTCGAGGCGGCGCAACGTCTGGCGCTCGGCGAGCGCGAGCACCACTTCGACCGCGATATTCCGAGGGCTCACGCGCGTCGGAACTGCTTCTCGGCCCGGCGTGCAAAGGCGTCGACGAGGCTACCGGCGATCTCGTCGAACACCCTACCGACAAGCTTTCCGAGCAGCACGCTCGCGAACTCGTAGCGCAGATCGAGCTCGACCTTGCACGCCGTGTCGGAAAGCGCCGTGAAGCGCCAGCTCCCCTCCAGGCGGCGGAAAGGCCCCGACACCAGCGTCATGTCGATGCGCTCGGCCGGCCGCTCGCGATTCTCGGTCGTGAATTCCTCCTTCAACCCGCGAAAATTGATCCGCAGCGTCGCGATGGTCCGCTCGGGACCGCGCTCGGTGACAATGGCCCTGTCGCACCACGGCAGGAACGCCGGATAGGCTTCGATCCCGGACACGAGCGCGAACATCTCCCGCGCACTGTGGTTCACGATCGCCGAGCGGCTGAGACTGGTCATCGTTGTAGAATCGAAAATTCTATCGGAAGCGGATCGCCGTGACGATCGTCGAGAATCGCAAAGCGCAGCACGACTACTTCATCGAGGAGCGCTACGAGGCAGGACTCGCGCTGCAGGGATGGGAGGTCAAGGCCATCAGGGCCGGCCGCGCCCAGCTCAAGGAGGCCTACGTGATCGTCTCGAACGAGGAGATCTTCCTGATCGGGGCTCACATCAGCCCGCTCGCCGCCGCCTCCACGCACATCCAGGCCGACCCGGTGCGCACGCGAAAGCTGCTGCTCCACGCCGAGGAGATCCGGCGCCTCATCGGCAAGGTCGATCGCGCCGGCTACACGCTGGTGCCGCTCGACCTGCACTACGTGCGCGGCCGCGTCAAGATCAACGTCGGCCTCGCGAAAGGCAAGAAGCAGCACGACAAGCGCGCCGCGGAGAAAGAGAAGGAATGGAAGCGCGAGCAGCAGCGCCTGCTGCGTGCCCGTTGACTAGGCCGCAGTGGCCTTGGCCTTGCCCGAAGTTTCCCGGGCCAGCTGGAGCCAGGTGTCCACCACGGTGTCGGGGTTCAGCGAGAGGCTCTCGATGCCTTCCTGCACCAGCCACTTGGCGAAATCGAGATGGTCGGACGGACCCTGCCCGCAGATCCCGACGTACTTACCCGCCTTGCGGCACGCCTGAATGGCCTGCCGCAGCATCGCCTTCACCGCGGGGTCGCGCTCGTCGAAGGAATCGGCCACCAACCCCGAGTCGCGGTCCAGGCCCAGGGTGAGCTGCGTCAGGTCGTTCGATCCGATGGAGAAGCCGTCGAAGTGCTCCAGGAACTGGTCGGCGAGCACGGCGTTCGAGGGCACCTCGCACATCATGATCAGTCGCAGGCCGTTCTGCGCGCGCTTCAGCCCGTTTGCCGCGAGCAGATCGATGACCTCCCGGCATTCTTTCAAGGTGCGAACAAAGGGCACCATGATCTCGACGTTGGTCAGCCCGATCTCGTTCCTGACCCGGCGCATCGCTTCGCATTCCATCTCGAAGCACTCGCGGAACGACTTGCCGATATAGCGCGAGACGCCCCGGAATCCGAGCATCGGATTCTCCTCGTCGGGCTCGTAACGGCTCCCGCCGATCAGCTTTTTGTATTCGTTCGACTTGAAGTCCGAGAGGCGCACGATCACCGGTTTGGGCCAGAAGGCCGCCGCGATGGTCGCGACGCCTTCGGTGAGCTTCTCGACGAAGAAGGCGCGCGGATTGGCGTACCCTCGCGACGAGCGCTCGACTTCGCCCTTGAGGTCTCCTGGGAGATTCGGATAATCGAGTACTGCCTTGGGGTGCACTCCGATCATGTTGTTGATAACGAACTCCAGGCGCGCCAGCCCGACTCCGGCATTGGGCAGCGCCTGAAAGTCGAATGCAAGCTGGGGATTGCCGATGTTCATGGTGATTTTCACCGGGCAATCGGGCATTTCCCCGTAATCGCGCGAAGTCACCTCGAAGTCGAGCTTGCCGCGGTAGATGTTGCCGGTGTCGCCTTCGGAGCACGATACGGTGCAGGCTTCGCCGTCCTTGAGCGTCACCGTCGCGTCGCCGCAGCCGACGACCGCCGGAATGCCGAGCTCGCGAGCGATAATGGCCGCGTGACAGGTACGCCCTCCGCGGTTGGTGACGATGGCCGCGGCGCGCTTCATCACCGGCTCCCAATTGGGATCGGTCATGTCGGTGACTATGACGTCGCCCGGCTTGATGCGGCTCATCTCGGAGGCGTCCTTTACCACGCGCGCGACGCCGACGCCGATCCTGTGCCCGATCGCGCGCCCCGAAGCCAGCACCTCGGACTTCTGCCTGAGAAGGAAACGCTCTTGTCCCTCAGCGCTCTTGCGCGATTTGACCGTTTCGGGCCGCGCCTGCAGGATGTAGAGCCTGCCGTCCGCGCCGTCCTTCGCCCACTCGACGTCCATCGGACGGCCGTAGTGCTCCTCGATCTTCACCGCGAAGCGCGCCAGCTCGATCACGTCCGCGTCGGAAAGGCAGAAGCGGTGGCGATCGGCCTCCGGGTTGTCCACGGTCTTCACCGATCGCCCCGCAGTGGCCTGGTCACCGAAAATCATCTTCTGCAGCTTGGAGCCCAGGCTGCGGCGGATGACCGGAAACTTTCCGGCGCGGAGCATGGGCTTGTGGACGTAGAATTCGTCGGGGTTGACCGCCCCCTGGACCACCATTTCGCCCAGTCCCCAGGACGCGGTGATGAAGACGACGTCGCGGAAGCCCGATTCCGTGTCCATCGTAAACAGCACGCCGCTCGCGCCGAGGTCGCTCCGCGCCATGCGCTGGACTCCTGCCGAAAGCGCCACCGCGGTGTGCGCGTAGCCCTTGTGGCTGCGGTAGGAGATCGCGCGGTCGTTGTACAGCGAGGCAAAGACGCGCTTCAACGCCGTCATCACGTTGGACAGCCCGCGGATGTTGAGGAAGGTCTCCTGCTGCCCGGCGAACGAGGCGTCGGGGAGGTCTTCCGCGGTTGCGCTCGAGCGCACGGCCACCGACACGCCCTCATCGCCGCCCGTGAGCGCGCGGTAGGCTTCCCCGATCTCGGCCTCCAGCCGTTTCGGGAACTCCGCCGCCTCGACCCAACCCCGGATCTCCTCGCCGCAGCGGGCGAGCGCTTCGACGTCTTCGGGGTCGAGGCTTTCGAGGCGCGCCCGGATGCGTTCCGCAAGGCCGCCTTGTGCGAGGAATTCGCGGAAAGCGTCCGCCGTCGTGGCGAAGCCTCCGGGAACTCGGATCCCCGCCTGCGAGAGTTGCGAGATCATCTCGCCTAGAGACGCGTTTTTGCCTCCGACCTGCTCGACGTCGCCCATCCCGAGCCGATCGAAATTCACCACGTACTTGAGCCCGGCCACCGTGTTCTTCATCGAAATGGGTCGAGTTGAAGGTTCTTCTTGAAACGGCTATTTTACATTTCATGTCCGATCGCCGCCGAACCGTGTTTTTCGTCTCGGACGGCACCGGCATCACGGTCGAGATGCTCGGCCACAGCCTGCTCACCCAGTTCGACGGGGTCGAGTCGACCCACGAGACCATCCCCTTCGTCGATTCGGTCGAGAAGGCCGAGGCTTGTGTGGCTCGGATCAACGGCGCTCCACGCCCCGCGGGCTTCCGGCCGGTCGTTTTCACTACCCTCGTGAACGCGGACATACGCGAGACCGTGCGCAAGGCCGATGCCTTCGTCCTGGATTTCTTCCAGAATTTCCTGGATCCGCTCGAGGCGGAGTTCGGCTCGAAGTCGACGCACACCGTCGGGCGCTCCCACAGCGCGCGCGACGCGAAGGGATACACCCACCGCATCGACGCCATCAACTTCGCGCTCGCACACGACGACGGCGCATCCTCGCGGGATCTCGACAAGGCCGACGTGATCCTGGTCGGCGTCTCGCGCAGCGGCAAGACCCCGACCAGCCTGTACCTGTCCCTGCAGTTCGGCATACGCGCGGCCAACTGTCCGCTCATACCCGAGGACTTCGACCGCATGAGCCTGCCGAAGGCACTGGAAGGCTATCGGCGCAAGCTCTTCGGCCTGTCGATCGCTCCCGAGCGCCTGCGCGAGATCCGTCACGAGCGCCGGCCCAATAGCAGGTACGCCGACCTGGAGAACTGCCGCTACGAGGTGCAGCAGGCCGAGAAGCTGATGCAGCGCGAGGGCATACGCTGGGCGAACTCGACCGCCAAGTCGATCGAGGAGATCGCCACCACCATCATGCAAGAGTTCAAGCTGGAGCGGCGGGTCTACTAGCCCGCTGCCGTATCTGCTCGAACAGGCAAATCGCGGCGGCGGCCGCGACATTCAGCGACTCGGCCTGGCCCGGCATCGGAATACGCGCCTGGATCGTCGCCATTCCCTTGGCGCGGGAAGACAATCCCGCCCCTTCGTTTCCGAACAGCCACGCGACCTCCCCCTTCAGATCCAGATCGAAGAGCGAGGTCGACGCGCGCGGAGCTGTCGCGATGATCCGGCCGGCGAAGGAGCGCGCGACCTCCGCGAGGTCGACGCCTTCGTAGATCGAGAGATAGAAATGCGCACCCATCCCAGCACGCACGACTTTCGGCGCCCACGCGAAGACCGAGCCGCGGGACAAGAACACCTGCCGCGAACCCGCGGCCACTGCGGTCCGGAGAATCGATCCCAGATTTCCAGGATCCTGCATGTTCTCGAGCAGCAGGCAGCCCGAGGCGGCTTTCGGCGCGGGACCGGGATCCGGAGTGCGTATCACCGCTGCCACTCCGGCGGCGCTCGCGAGCTGCGAGACGGTGGCGAAGATCGCGTCGCTCAGCGCAAGATGCTCCCCCGCAGGCAGCTTCTCGACGAACGCCCGGATCGCCGGGTCCGCCAGGGCGCTCTCGCTCGCGAGCACCGCTTCGGCCTTGCTGCCGCTCTCCGCATACGCGCGCACCAGCCGCTCGCCTTCGAGGAGCGTGCTCCCGGACTTGCGCCGCTCGCGCGATGACCCGGCGAGCTTCACCAGGGCCTTGACTCTCGGATTGCTTCGGGAGCGGATCGCCTTCACTCGACGGCGCAGGTCCTGAAGCCAGCGAAGATGTCTCCCCGGTTCGGCGTATAGAAATTTCGCCAGCTGTTCGCGATGAGCCGGGCCGGCGTGGTGAAGCTTCCGCCGCGCAGCACCTTGTGCGTTCCGAACCAGGGCTCGGAGTATTCCCGGTACGGATCGGCGACGAATCCGGGATAAGGCTCGAACGCGCTGGAGGTCCACTCCCAGACGTTGCCGATCATCTGGCGGCAGCCGCCGAGACTGTCGCCCGAGGCGAACGACCCTACCGGCGCCCGGCCCGTTCCGCCGAGGTTGGCGCGCTCGCTGCCGCTCGAGTCGCCCCAAGGATAGGTTCGCCGGCCCCCGCTGCTCGCGAGCGACGCGGCGGCCTCCCATTCGGCCTCGGCCGGCAGGCGCCGGACGGCGTAGCGGCAATAGGCGTTGGCTTCGTGCCAGTCGACGTGCATCACCGGAAGCTCCGGCACCAGGGGCGCCCAGTCCGAAAAGCGGCGCTCCAGCCATTCGCCATCGCGCTGCTTCCAGTAGCGTGGCGCGTCCGCCTCTCCTTTGCACGCCCAGCCTTCGGGCGACCACCATTCCCGGCGGCGATAACCGCCCTGGCGCACGAACTCGAGAAACTCCCGGTTCGTGACCGGCGTCTTCGCAATGCGGAACGGAGCCATCTGCACGGGGTGGGCCCATTTCTCGTTGTCGAAGTGAAACCCCGAGTTGCGCGGCGCGCCGATCAGATAGGTGCCGCCGGCCATTTCCGCGTCGCCCTGGGCCGCCGCGTCGCCCCTCCCCAGCTGAGGCGCCGGCGGTCGCCCGAACGGATCCGCATAGCCGAGCGTCTGCCGGGTATAGTGAAACGCCTCCGCATGCATGTCCTCGTGGAAGATCACCAGCTGCACGAAGTAGCGTAACCAGGGATCGTCGGGCTCGCGCTCGAGGCGCGTCAGCACGCCCTCGAGTACCCGGTCCTGATAGGCTAAGGTCTCCGACAGGCTGGGCAAAGGCAAATCCCAGCGCGAGTCGTGAGCGACCTCGGCGGAGTCGTAGAGCACGTCCGAGCCCTCCAGCAGGCTGTCGGCAAGCGTCTCGTCGGAACGCAGCCTCAGGCACCAGCGCTCCTGAAACCAGGCGACGTGACCCAGCTCCCACAGCACGGGATTGACGATAGCCAGCTTTGGGCCGAACAATTGCTGGCCCTCGAGATCCCGGGTGAGCGCCCGCGTGCGGCGCCGGGCATCGTTCAACTGGTCCGAGAGCATCGACGGAACATAACATGAAAATTGCGCTGATCACGCCCGCAGCGGCGCGCTCGCGAAGCGGCAATCTTCACACGGCCGCGCGCTGGGCGGGGATGCTGCGATCGCTCGGACACTCGGTCCGCGTGTCGCGTTTCTGGGACGGAGGCGCGGCCGACTGCATGATCGCGCTGCACGCGCGGCGCAGCCATGCCTCGATCGCCGGCTTCCGTGACCGGCATCCGGACGCCCCGCTGGTGGTGGCGCTCACCGGAACGGATCTGTACCGCGACATCCAGACCGATCGGGACGCACAGCGCTCGCTCGAGATGGCTGATCGCCTGGTCGTGCTGCAGGACATGGGGAGAGAGGAGCTCGCGCGGCGGCTGCAGCGCAAGACGCGGGTCATCTATCAGTCGGCGCAAGCCCGCGCCCCGCGCCGCACTCCAGGCTTCCGCATCGCCGTGCTCGGGCACCTGCGCGAGGAGAAGGATCCTTTTCGCGCCGCACTGGCGCTGGCACACCTCGAGGACCTGACCGAGCTCGAAGTCATCCATCTGGGCGAAGCGCTGTCCCCGGCGATGAAGCGGGAGGCGCGACGCCTGATGCGGGTCGACCGTCGCTACCGCTGGCTGGGGAACGTGCCGCACGCTGCCGCCCTGCGCTGGCTCGCCGGCAGCCGTCTCCTCGTGCTGAGCTCGCGCATGGAGGGCGGCGCCAATGTCGTGTGCGAGGCGGCCGCGGCCGGCGTTCCGGTGATCGCGTCGCGAATCTCCGGCAACGTCGGCATGCTGGGGCGCGGCTATTCCGGCTACTACCGGGTGGGCGACGAGCGCGCCCTCGCCCGCCAGATCCGCCGCGCGGCGCTCGACTCTGCGTACTACGCCCGTCTGAAAAGGCTGGTCCGCGCGAGACGGCCGCTCTTCCGTCCCGCGGCCGAGCGCGAAGGATTGCGCCGGCTACTCGCCGAGTTCGGGCGGCCTCAACCGCGCTCTAGCATCTCCCGCACCGGCGCGAAGCTGCGGCGATAAGCCTCGCATACGCCGTAACGCCGCAGCGCCCTGAGGTGCTGCGGGGTCGGATAACCCTTGTGCTCGTCGAAGCCGTACTGAGGAAAGCGTTCGTGCAGGCGGCGCATCTCGGCGTCGCGCGCCGTCTTCGCAAGGATGGACGCCGCGGAGATCACCTTCACTTTCGCGTCTCCGTCGATGACGGCGCGCGACGGCGCCGCGAGCTGCGGGCAATACGGACCGTCGAGGAGGACTTCGTCGGGAACAAAGGCGAGAGACTCCACCGCGCGCCGCATCGCGAGGAGGCTCGCCTGTAGGATGTTCAGCGCGTCGATTTCCTCGACGCTCGCCCAGGCGACCGCCCAGCCCAGCGCTCTCGCCCTGATCACGCCAGCGAGCTTCTCGCGCCGCAGCGCGCTCAGCAGCTTGGAATCGGCGATCCCCCTCGGCGCGCGGCTACCGGGAGGAAAGACTACCGCTGCCGCGAACACCGGCCCGGCGAGCGGGCCCCGGCCGGCCTCGTCGACGCCGCAGATCAGGCGGGCCGCAGCCACGGCAACAGCGCCTCGCTCGCCCGCGCCCCCGTGTCCACCCTCAGGAGACGCCGCATGCGGTCGAGGCGCTCGGGAAGCTTTCGGCCGACCACGGGGTCGTTCAACGCGTTCAGCACCGCCTGGGCCAGGTTCTCGGGCGTGGCGTCGCTCTGGAGTATTTCCGGCACGACGAACTCCCCGGCGATGATGTTCGGCAGGCCCGCGTAGGGCACGGTGGCCATCTTCCTCATCATCAGAGCCGTCAGCTCGGCCATCTTGTAGGTGATAACCATGGGCTTGCGGGCGAGGGCCGTCTCGAGCGTTGCGGTGCCGCTCGCCACCAGCGCTACGTCACAGGCGGCGAGCGCCTCGCGCGCATGGCCGAACAGGACGGTCAGCGGCAGGTCCGAGGCTCCGGCCGCGTACACCGCTTCCTCGAAGATGGCACGCGTTTCGCGGCTGATCAGCGGCACCAGGAAATTCACCGCCGGCTGGCGCGTCGCGATCAGCTTGGCCGTCTGCACGAAGCACGCCGCCATGTAATGCAGCTCAGACTGCCGGCTTCCGGGGAGGAGCGCGATGACTTTTCGCGTGGCCGACAGCTTGAGCTGCTCGCGTGCGACCGCGGTTCCGTCGTCGTCGGAGGTCAGGTCGGCGAGCGGGTGCCCGACATAGGCGACCGGGACGCCGGCGCCGCGGTAGAGGGCCTCCTCGAATGGAAAGAGCACCAGCATCTTGTCGACCGATTTCGCAATGGAGGACATCCGACCGCCGCGCCAGCCCCACAGCGAAGGGCTCACGTAGTGCACCGCCGGAATGCCGTCTCGCTTGAGCTTGCGCTCCAGGCCGAGGTTGAAATCGGGGGCGTCGACGCCGATGAAGAGCCTGGGCCTTGCGTCGATCAGCCGCCGCTCGAGCTTGCGGCGGATCGCGAGGATTTCCGGGAAATGCCGCAGCACCTCCACGTAGCCCCGGACCGCAAGCTTCTCCATGGGGAACCAGGACTCCAGGCCCTGCCCTTCCATACGAGGGCCGCCGATGCCGACGAAGCGCAGACCGGCTACGCGCTCGCGCAGTGCGGCGATGAGATGCGCGCCGAGGAAATCCCCGGACGCTTCCCCCGCGACCATCCCGACGAGGATCGGTTCGCCGGCCACGGGAGTCAGCGCACGATGCCCCGCGTCGAGCGTCCGAGGAATTCGACGAGGATCTTCAGCGCCGGCACCTTGTCCACCTGAGCCGCGATGGCGCTCTTCGCCTCCTCGAGCGTCGCCCCGGACCTGTACAGCGTCTTATAGGCTCGCCGGATCTCGGCGATCTGGTCCTCGCCGAAGCCGCGCCGCTTCAGGCCCTCCGCGTTGATGCCGAAGGGCTTTGCCGCGTTGCCGGCGGCCATGACGTACGGCGGAAGATCCTGCAGTAGGAGGGTCGCGCCCGCGGTCATGGAATGCGCTCCGATGAGCACGAACTGGTGCACGCCCGTGAATCCGCCGAGCACGGCGTAGTCGCCCACGTGGACGTGGCCGGCGATCGACGCCGCGTTGGCGAAGGTCGTGTGGTCGCCCACCTGGCAATCGTGGGCGACGTGCACGTACGCCATGATCCAGTTGTCGTTGCCGATGCGCGTGGTGCCTGCATCCTGCACCGTGCCGCAGTTGAACGTGCAGAACTCGCGGATCAGGTTGCGGTCGCCGATGTCAAGGCCCGTCGCCTCGCCCGCGTACTTCTTGTCCTGCGGCGGCCCGCCGAGCACGCTGTGGGGAAAGATGCGGTTGTCTTTCCCGATGCGCGTCCGCCCCTCGATCACCACGTGCGCGCCGATCGTCGTGCCTTCGCCGAGCTCGACGTGCTCGCCGATGATCGAGTACGGACCGACCGACACGCCGGCGGCGAGCTTCGCCCCGGGGTGAACGATCGCGCTCGGATGGATCATGCCGGCCGCAGCGTGCACAGCAGGGTCGCCTCGGCGGCGAGCGCCTCCCCGACGCGCGCCTCCGCGGAGAATTTCATCAGCTCCCGGCCGATTCGATCGGCGTTCACCTGCAGGCGCAGCTGATCGCCGGGGACCACCGGGCGCTTGAAGCGCGCGCCGTCGATCCCCACGAGGTAGTAGATCGACTTGTCGTCGGATTTTTTCTCCGCGGTGCGGAACGCGAGCACCGCGGCGGCCTGCGCGAGCGCCTCCACCACCAGGACTCCCGGCATCACCGGAAGCCGCGGGAAATGCCCGTTGAAGAAGGGCTCGTTGATGGTGACGTTCTTGAGTGCGACGATGTGCTTGCCGGGCTCGCACACGATCACACGGTCGATCAGCAGCATCGGGTAGCGATGCGGCAAGGTTTCCAGGATCGCGCGGATGTCCATCGTTCTACCTCTTCCTCTTCTTTGCCCTCGTTGTCTTCGGCTTCGAGCCCGTCTCCAGCTCGCGCACCCGCTTCGACAGCCGGTCGAGACCTCGCAGGTTCGCCACGGTTCGCGCCCATTCCCGGCCCGGCTCGGCGGGCAGCACCGCAGTATACGTGCCCGCGCTCCTGATCGACTTGGTAACGAAGCTGGTTGCGGTGACCGTGACGCGATCGGCGATCTCGATGTGACCCATGATGCGCGCCGCCCCACCGATCGCGCAGTGCTTGCCGATGCGCGTGCTGCCCGCCACCCCTGCGCAGGCAGCGATCGCGGTGTGCGCGCCGATACGTACGTTGTGGCCGATCTGGATCTGGTTGTCGAGCTTGACGCCGTCCTCAATGACGGTGTCATCCAGGGCGCCGCGGTCGATCGTCGTGTTGGCGCCGACCTCTACGTCGTCCCCGATGATCACGCGCCCGGTCTGCGGGATCTTGATCCATCGTCCCCCCTGTGGCGCCAGCCCGAAGCCGTCGGCGCCGATCACGGCCCCGGCGTGGATCAGCGTGCGCTTGCCGATGACACAGCGCGGGTAGACGGTGACCGACGGGCCCAGGCTCGCGTCCTCGTCGAGCCGCGCGTCCTCCCCGATCGCGCACCCGGCGCCGAGGACGACGCGGTCGCCGAGCCGCGCGCCGCGCCCGACGTGGCAGAACGGGCCGACGGTGGCGGAGGCCGCGACCTGAGCGCCCGCCTCGACCACGGCCTGAGGGTGGATTCCCGCGGAGGGCCGTTCGTGCGGACTCAGCAATTGCGCCGCGCGGGCGTAGTAGACGTATGGGTCGTCGCATAGGATCCTGGGCAGCTGGGTGGCGCCGCCCTGGCCCTTGGCGAGAATCACCGCCGAGGCACGCGTGCCGCTCAGCTGCTCCAGATACTTGGCGCCCGCGACGAAGGCGAGGTCCCCGGGTCCGGCGCTTTCCAAGGTGGCCATGCGCCGGATCTCGATGTCGGGAGAGCCGACCAGCTCCCCACCCAATTTCGCCACGATTTCGGCGAGCCGATGGGCGCGGGGGGCGGGTTGCGTCACGGGTAAGCTAGCGCCTCTTTGGCGGCGGGCGCCCGCGCGCTATTTGGCGCCAGCGCGCGTCTCGCTGAGCGCCTTGATGACTTTGTCGGTGATATCGATGCGGTTGCTCGCCCACACGACCTGCTCGTTCTGGAACACCACGTCGAGCTTCTCGGCCTCGGCGATCTGCTTCACCGCCTTGTTGGCGCGGTCGAGCACGCGATCGAACTCCTCCTTGCGCTTCTGGGCGAGATCCTCGTTGAACTCCCTCTGCCTGCGCTGGAATTCCCGGTTGGCGTCGCCGAATTCGCGCTCGCGCTTCTGGCGATCGGACTCCGACATCGTGACGGCGTTCTTCTCCAGGTTCTCCTGCATCTTCTTCAGCTGCTCGGCCTGCCTGTTAAGATCCTGGACGCGTCCCGAGAACTCCTGCTCGAGCTTCTTCTGCGCCGCCTGGGCCGGCGGCGCCTCGCGCAGGATGCGCTCCAGGCTGACAAAGCCGATGCTCGTCTGGCAGAAAGCGGGAGTGGTGGCCACCAGGAGCGCCGCGGAAGTGCAGCAGGCGAGCGCACGTCGTGGTGCTTTCGATACTGACATGGAGAGCGATTATACCGGGCCGTCAGAATACGGTGCCAAGCGTGAACTGAAAGGCCTGCACCGCATCGCCGGGCCGCTCGTTGAACGGCCTGGCGATGCTGAATTTCAGCGGTCCCACCGGCGAATTCCACGCGAAGCTGATCCCCCAGGCCGCGCGCAACGCCGAGAGCTCCACGGGTTCGCCCGCACCGTACACCTGCCCTGCATCGATGAACGCGCCGAGCCGCATGGAGCGGTCGGTCGTGTTCCCGGGCACGGGAAACAGCAGTTCGCTGGTGCCGTTGAGCTTGCGGTTGCCCCCGAGGAAGGTGCCGTCCGTGTCGCGCGGGCCGAGCGAGGCGGTGCGGAATCCGCGCACGCTGCCCAGACCGCCCGAATAGTAGTTCTTGAAGAACGGCAAGGGCTTGCTGCCGAAGCCGTCCGCCGCGTCCACCTCCCCCGTGAGCACGAGGGTGAAGATCTTCGACACCGGGTAGAAATACTGGTGGGTGTACGTCGCCTTCCAGTAGTTCAAGTCGAGCGGCGGAAGGCCCAGCTCGAGGTTCGCGCGCTGCAGGCGGCCCTTGGTCGGCCAGATCACGCTGTCCCGCGTATCGTTCACCCAGCCCGAGTTGCTGATGAGCGTCGTGTATCGGCTGCCGAACTCGTTCTCGAAATGCAGATAGCGCTGCGGGCTGTCGTCCTCGAGACGCAGGTTGACGTATTCCACTCCCAGTCCGAAGAACAGGGTGTCGTATTCGGTGAACGGCACCCCGTAGCGCACCGCGACCCCCGACGTGCTGGTCTTGTAGTTTCCGACGCCCAGCGTCGTGGCATTGACGTCGCGACGGTACAGGTCGAAGCCTCGGCTCACGCCGTCGACGGTGTAGTAAGGGTCGGTGAAGGACAGCGCGGCGACCTTGTTGACGGTTCCGGACGCGACCTGGAAGCCGACGGTGTTGCCGGTGCCGAAGAAGTTGGCCTGCTGTACCGAAGCCTGGAGGATCAGCCGGTCCACGCTGGAGAAGCCCACGCCGACGAGGAATGCGCCTGTCGGTTTCTCTTTCACGCGCATGTTGATGTCGACCTGGTCGGTCGTACCCGTGACGGGCGGGGTCTCGACCTCGACCTCGCTGAAGTAGCCCGTCTTGTCGATCCGCTGCTTCGAGAGCTGCACCTTCTGGCTGTCGAAGAAGGCGCCCTCGAGCTGGCGCATTTCCCGTCGCACCACCTCGTCGCGGGTCCGTGAATTGCCGCTCACGTTGATGCGCCGGACGTAGACGCGCCGCCCAGGGTCGACGAGAAAGGTGAACTTGACCGTCCGCTTCTGCTTGTCGATGTCCGGGGTGGCATTGACGTTGGCGAACGCGTAGCCGTCCCTCCCCAGGCGGTCGGTGATCGCCTTGCTCGAATCGGTCAGCTTTTCCCTCGAGAACGTCTCGCCGGGCTTGACCGTGACCAGCGAGCGGAGCTCCGCCTCCGGAACGAGGAGATCGCCGCTGAACTTCACCTCGGTCACCGTGTACTTCTCCCCTTCGGTGATGTTTACCGTGATGTAGATGTCGTGGCGATCCGGCGTGATCGAGACCTGCGTCGAGTCGATGTTGAATTCCATGTAACCGTTGTTCAGGTAGAACGAGCGGAGCGATTCGAGGTCGCCCTGCAGCTTCTGCCTGGAGTACTGGTCGTTCTTCGAGAAGAAGGTGAACACGCCCGGCGTTCGCAGCTGCATCACGTCGAGCAGATCGCCCTCGCTGAACGCCTTGTTGCCAACGATGTTTATCTTTCTGATCTTCGCCACTTCCCCTTCGACGATGTTGAAGTTGATGGCCACGCGGTTCCGCTCGAGCGGAGTGACCGTCGTCGTGACCTCCACGCCGTACAGGGCCCGGGTGAGATACTGGCGCTTGAGCTCCTGTTCCGCCTGGTCCAGGAGGGAGCGGTCGAAAACGCGCCCTTCCTGGAACCCGACGTCGCGCAATCCTTGCTTGACCTTGTCCTTCTCGAATTCCTTCATTCCGGAGAATTCGATCGACGCGATCGCCGGGCGCTCCTCGAGACTCACGATAAGCACGTTTCCCTGCACTTCCAGGCGCACGTCGCGGAAGAAGCCCGTGGCGAACAGCGTGCGAATCGCCGCCGACGCCTTCTCGTCGGTCATTCGGTCGCCGACTTTCACCGGCAGATAGTTGAAGACCGTCCCGGGCTCGATGCGCTGGATTCCTTCGACCTTGATGTCCTTGACGACGAAAGGATCGAACGCCCACGCCGAATCGGCGAGCGTGAGCACGAGAATCGCCGCCCGCAACGCGTTTTTCACTTAGGGAGAATTACCCCGTCAACAGACGGTTGAAGTCGTTGTAGATCGCGAAGGCCATCAGGAACAGGAGCAGGGTAAGTCCCACGCGCTGGCCCAGCTCCATCACGCGCTCGGATACCGGGCTTCCCTTGAAAATCTCGACGACATAATACAGTAAGTGTCCGCCGTCCAATAACGGAATCGGCAGCAGATTGAGCACGCCCAGACTGATGCTGATGAGCGCGAGAAACGCCACGTAGGCGCCGACACCGAGCTGCGCGGACTGGCCCGCGTAATCCGCAATCGTCACCGGACCGCTCAGGTTCCGCCACGACACTTGGCCGATCACCATCTTGCCGAGCATCTTCAGGCTGAAGCTGGCCGTCTCCCAGGTCCGCTCGAACGCCCGACCGAACGCTGCGAAAGGCGGATAGCGCACGAGAGTCAGAAGATTCTTCATTGCTTCGGGATCGATCCTCGGCGCGGCGCCGATGCGGCCGATAGCGCGGCCGTTCTCCTGGATCGTCTCGGGCCTGAGCCTGAGCGCGATCGCCTCTGCGCCGCGCTCGATGTCCAAGCGGACGATCTGGCCGGGCCGGCGCCTCACCGCTGTGACAACCTCTTCCCACACGCGCACGCCGACGCCGTCGATCGACGCGATGCGGTCGCCGACGCGCAATCCGCCCCGCTCAGCGACGCTGCCCGGCAGGACGTTCCCGACGACGGGCGCGACGTCTGGCCGGTCGAGCCTCAGCCCCAGCCGGACCATCGGGTCGCTGTCGAAGCCTTCGAGGTCGAACGCCGACAGATCCAGCGTGCGCGTCGCCAGGTGCTGCTTCGCGTCGATCACCTCGAGCCGCGCAGGCTGCTTCTCGACGGCGAGCTGCAGCAGGCGCCAGCGAACCTGCTGCCAGCTCGCCACCGGTTCGCCATTGATCTTGAGGATCGTCTCGCCCCGCACGACGCCGGCGGCCTCCGCTGCGGTTCCGGAGTCCGGTGCGCCGACGATGGGCTTCGCCTCCTGCACGCCCGCGATGAACAGCATCCAATAGAGGGCGATGGCGAGCAGGAAATTCGCCACCGGGCCGGCAGCGACGATCAGGATCCGCTTCCACACGCTCTGGCGGTTGAACGCCCGGTGCGCCTCCTCCGGCGCCACCGGACCCTCGTGCTCGTCCAGCATCTTCACGTAACCGCCCAGCGGAAGCGCGGCGACGACCCATTCAGTACGATCGGCGCCGCGCAGGGTCCGCCACAACGGCCTGCCGAAGCCGATCGAGAAACGCAGCACCTTGACCCGGAATAGTCGTGCAATCAGGTAGTGGCCGAGCTCGTGAAACACGATCAGCACGCCCAGAGCGACCACGAAAGCGGCGACGGTGTAGGCGATGTTCACGCGGCGTTGGAATTGAAGCGGGAAACAATCTGGGTCGCGCGCAGGCGACCCCGCGCGTCGGCGGCCAGCACCTCATCGAGCGTGCCGGGGGGGCCCGAGTCGAGAGCGTTCAGCGTCTCCTCGATCACTGCCGTGATCTGGAGGAACGGCAGCCTGCCTTCGAGAAACGCGGCGACCGCGACCTCGTTGGCCGCGTTGAGCGTGGCCGGCGCAGCGCCTCCGCTCCGCAGCGCCCCGTACGCCAGACCCAAAGCAGGAAAGCGCTCGAAATCGGGCCGCTCGAAGCCCAGCGTGCCGATGCGAAGCAGGTCCAGCGAGGGCACTCCCGCGTCGATGCGCTCCGGATAGGCGAGCGCCTGCGCGATCGGGGTGCGCATGTCGGGGTGGCCCAGCTGGGCGATGATCGACCCGTCGGCGTACTCGACCATCGAGTGCACCACGCTCTGGGGATGGACGACCACCTGGATCTGCTCGGCCGTGGCGCCGAACAGCCAGTGCGCCTCGATGACCTCCAGACCCTTGTTCATCATCGTCGCAGAGTCCACGGAGATTTTGCGCCCCATCACCCAGTTCGGGTGCGCGCAAGCCTCATCGGGCGTCACACGGTGCAGATCCGTACGCGCGCGCGCGCGAAACGGCCCGCCCGAGCCCGTGAGCAGAATTCTGCGTATGCCCCTCGCTCCGAGGTCGCCGCTCGCGAACGGCGGCAGGCACTGAAAGATCGCATTGTGCTCGCTGTCGATCGGCAGGAGCGTCGCGCGGTTTGCGCGCACGGCTTCCATGAAAACGGGGCCGGCGACCACCAGCGCTTCCTTGTTCGCGAGCAGCAGCTTCTTGCCCGCCTTCGCTGCCGCGAGGGTGGCCCGCAGTCCTGCGGCTCCCACGATCGCCGCCATGACGCAGTCCACGTCCGGAGAGGAAGCCGTCTCGACCAGGCCTTCCTCTCCCGCGAGAATCCTGCAGCTCATGCCGGCCAGACGCTCGCGCAGCCGCGGCGCCTGGGAAGCGTCGGCAACGCACACGGTGTCCGGGCGGTATCGGCGGCACAGTTGCGCCAGCTCGTCGACCTGGCGGTTCGCGGTCAGCGCCGCCACTCGGAAGCGGGAAGGATGCCGCGCGATCACGTCCAGGGTGCTCGCCCCGATCGACCCGGTCGCTCCGAGTATCGCGATGTTCTGCATCTTGCTCATCTCATGAACGCAAGTACCGCCAGCGGCAGCACGGCCACGGGAGCGTCGATGCGATCGAGTATCCCGCCATGCCCGGGGAGAAGCGTGCCGCTGTCCTTTACTCCTGCCTGGCGTTTTATCAAAGATTCGAACAGATCGCCAATGATACCGACCACCGCCAGTCCCAGCAGCACGGCGAGGAGCCCGCCCGGCGCGGAGCGCCCGCCGACCCAGGGGTTCTGCGGCGTACCGAGCCCCGCCCAGGCGAACGCGTAGACCCCGACGGCTGCCAGGGCTCCCGCGACTCCTTCCCAGGTCTTTCCGGGACTGATGGAGGGGGCAAGCTTGCGCTTCCCGAACCGGCGGCCGACGAAATAGGCCGCTGAATCCGAGATCCACACGGTTCCAAGGACGGCGAGCAGCAATGCTGGGTGCCCGCCCCGGAGATCGACGAGCGCAGCGCCCGCCGGCACCAGCGTCGGGATCCCGGCCGCGAGCAGCGCGCCCCTGCTGCCGAGGTGCGGGCCGCGCCAGATCCACAGCGGCGCGAGGAGCACCCAGAAGAGCCCGGAAGCGCCGTAGACCCACACGGGCGCGTAGAAGCCGACGCGGACGCCCTCGAGCAGGAGGGGCGAGAGGAACAGGAGCACGAGCAGGACCGTGTAGCACGTACGGCCGGCCGGAGCGAGCGCCGCGAGCCCTCCCCATTCCCAGACCGCGCCCCCGAGGAGAACAGCGCAAAACGCGATCCAGCCCCATTGCGGAAGGAGGAAAAGCGCGGAGCCGAACACCGCGAGCAGCACCGCCGCGGTCAGCGCACGCGTCTTGAGCATGGCTGCGCTCCCGTTCGCCCCGCGGAGACAGCTACGCGATCCTCCGCCGGCCCGTGCTCTCCCGCCTGGACTTTTCGAGCTGCTCGCTGGTGCGCCCGAAGCGTCGCTCGCGCTGCTGGTACCACGCGATCGCTTCGTCGAGCTGCGCGGCATCGAAGTCCGGCCACAGCGTCTGGGTGAAGTAGAGCTCGGTGTACGCAAGCTGCCACAGCAGGAAGTTGCTGATGCGCTGCTCCCCGCCGGTGCGTATGAAAAGATCCGGCTCGGGCGCGTAATTGAGCGCGAGATGCGGTGCGAGCTGCTCCTCGGTGTAGCCGTCGGCGGGGACCGGCTCGGCTCGGACGAGCTTTGCGATAGCCTGCATCAAGTCCCAGCGGCCGCCGTAGTTCGCGGCGATAGTCAGCGTGAGGCCGTTGTTCCCGGCGGTCAATTCCTCGGCGCGGCGCGCAAGCTCGGTCACGCGCGCCCCGAAAGGCGTGATATCGCCGATCACTTTGAGGCGGACCCGGTTCCGGTGCAGTCGCTCGGCTTCCTGCTCGAGCGCCGCTATGAAAAGCTGCCGCAGCGTCGACACCTCTTCCGCGGGACGGCGCCAGTTCTCCGAGCTGAACGCGAACAGCGTCAGGTACTCGATGCTGCGCTCGGCGCAGCACTGCGTGACCCGGCGCACCGTCTCGACGCCCTGCTTGTGGCCCGCGACCCGGGGCAGATACCTCTTCTTCGCCCAGCGTCCGTTGCCGTCCATGATCACGGCGATATGCCGGGGTATGGCGCCGGGCGATGGAATCTCGCGGGTCGAGCTGCTGAAGGATGTCATGTCCGGATATTCTCCGTCGTCAAACGGCGATCAGTTCCGCTTCCTTCGCCGCGATCATCTTGTCGATATCGGCGATGTGCTTGTCGGTGAGCTTCTGGATCTCGTCCTGGGCGCGCCGCTCCTGGTCTTCCGAAACGGACTTCTTCTTCAGCATCTCCTTGAGGGCGTGATTGGCGTCGCGCCGCAGGTTGCGCACGGCGACCTTCGCGTTCTCGCCTTCGTGCTTGATCACCTTGACGAGGTCGCGGCGACGCTCCTCGGTCAGCGCAGGCATCGGCACCCGGACCATGTCTCCGTGCGAAGCAGGATTCAGGCCAAGATCGGACTCGCGAATGGCTTTCTCGATGCCGCTGATCATCTTCTTCTCCCAAGGCGACACCCCTAGGGTGCGGCCGTCGATCAGGCTGACGTTGGCAACCTTGGGAATCGGCGTCTGGGTGCCGTAGTAGTCGACCATGACATGGTCGAGCAGCCCGGCGTGCGCGCGCCCGGTGCGGACCTTACCGAGGTCCGCCTTCAGCGCCTCGAGCGACCGGTGCATGCGCTGCTCGGCGTTCTTCTTGACCTCGGCCAGATCGTCCATGGCTTCTCCTTCGCAGTCAGGCGTCGACGTAGACCAGCGTGCCCTCCGGCTCGCCGGTCACGACCCGCTTCATGGCCCCCGCTTTCAGGATGCTGAAGACAGTGATCGGAAGCTTCTGATCGCGGCACAGGGCGAACGCCGTTGCGTCCATGACCTTGAGATTCTTGCCGATGGCCTCGTCGAAGCTCACCTTGTCGTAGCGCTTGGCATCCGGACGCAGCTTCGGGTCGGCGGTGTAAACCCCGTCCACCTTGGTTGCCTTGAGCACCATCTCGGCGCCGATCTCGGTGCCGCGCAGCGCGGCGGCGGTGTCGGTCGTGAAGAAAGGGTTGCCCGTGCCGGCGGCGAAGATCACCACCTTGCCTTCTTCCAGGTAGCGGATAGCCTTGTTGCGAATGTAGGGTTCGACCACCTGCTCGATGTTCAGCGCCGACTGCACCCGCGCGCTCAATCCCGCCTGCTTCATCGCGTCCTGCAGCGCGAGCGCGTTCATGATCGTCGCCATCATGCCGATGTAGTCCGCCGTCGCGCGATCCATCCCGGCTGCGCCGGGCGCGACGCCGCGAAAGATGTTGCCGCCGCCGATCACCACGGCGATCTCCAGGCCGAGCGCCGCGACCTGCGCGATCTCGCCGACGATGCGCTCGATCGTCGCACGGTTGATCCCGAACGGGTCGTCGCCCATGAGGGCTTCCCCGCTCAGCTTGAGCAGAATCCGCTTGTACTTCGCGGATGCGGCCATTTCAGGCTGCTTTTTCGGACTTGGGGCCTTCATCCCTCTTCGCCTTTTTCACCTGCTCCGCTACCTCGGCGGCGAAATCACCGGACTTCTTCTCTATGCCTTCGCCGACTACGTACAGGACAAAGCGCGACACCGAGGCCTTGCTCGCCTTCAGCAACGCTTCAACCGTCTGCTTGTCGTTCTTCACGAAAGGCTGCCCGAGCAGCGTCACTTCCTTGAGAAATTTCTGCACGCTGCCCTCGACCATCTTGGCAACGATCTCCGCCGGCTTGCCCGACTCTGCGGCCTTAGCCGCGGCGATGCTGCGCTCCTTCTCCACCAGATCGGCCGGGACGTCTTCCCGAGACAATCCCTTAGGCTTGGACGCGGCGATGTGCATGGCGAGGTCGCGTCCGAGCTGCTCGTCCCCGCCCGCGACGTCGACGATAACGCCGATCTTCGCGTTGTGGACGTAGTGAGAAAGGCGCCCCTTCGCGTCGATCCTGGCGAAGCGCCGCACCGACAGGTTCTCGCCGATCTTTCCGACCAGCGCGGTGCGCGTCTGCTCGACGGTCGCACCGGCAAGCGGCAGCGCTGAAAGTGTCACGACATCCGCCGGGTTCTTCGTCACGATGAGTTCGGCGAGCGAGCGGGCGAACTTGAGGAAGTCCTCGTTCTTCGCGACAAAATCCGTCTCGCAATTGACTTCGACGATTGCACCCGCAGATCCGGCTACGTGTATCGCGACGACGCCCTCTGCGGCCGTCCGGCTCGACGCTCTCGAAGCCTTGTTCCCAAGCCGGATGCGCAGCAGTTCCTCGGCCTTCGCCAGGTCTCCGTTTGCCTCGACCAGCGCCTTCTTGCACTCCATCATAGGAGCGTCGGTCCTGTCGCGCAGCTCCTTGACTGCGGCTGCGGTGATTTCCGCCATTGTTACTGCCTCATCTCGTGAACAGATTAAAAAAAAGGGGCTGCCGAGCCCCTTGTTCGGTTCGGCAGCAACCGCTCATTCTTCCTTCTCGCCCGGCTCGTCGACCTCGACGAATTCGTCCGAGGTTGCGCCGATGATCTCCTGCACCGACTGGCTTCGGCCCTCCAGGATCGCGTCGGCGATGCCGCGCGCATAGAGGCGGATCGCCCGGCTGGAATCGTCGTTGCCCGGGATCACGTACGCGATCCCGTCGGGCGAGTGGTTGGTGTCGACCACCCCGATCACGGGGATGCCGAGCTTCTTCGCCTCGGCGACCGCGCCCTTCTGGTAGCCGACGTCGATCACGAACAGCGCGTCGGGCCGATTGTCCAGCCCCTTGATGCCACCGAGGCTGCGCTGGAGCTTCACCAGCTCGCGCTGGAAGTGCAGACCTTCCTTCTTCGGCATCTTCTCGACGCTGCCGTCCTCGATCGCGGCCTCCATGTCCTTCAGCCGCTTGATCGATTGCTTGACGGTCTTGAAGTTGGTGAGCATCCCGCCGAGCCATCGGTGGTCGACGTATGGGGCGGAGCAGCGCTCGGCCTCCTCGCGGACGATCTCGCGGGCCTGGCGCTTCGTCCCGACGAACAGCAGTGTGCCCTTGTTGGCCGAAAGCTGGCGCACGAACTTCATCGCCTCGAGATACATGACCATCGTCTTCTCGAGGTTGATGATGTGAATCTTGTTGCGGTGGCCGAAGATGAAAGGCGCCATCTTCGGGTTCCAGTAGCGGGTCTGGTGGCCGAAATGCACGCCCGCTTCGAGCATCTGGCGCATCGTGGTCGACATGAATCACTCCGGTTAGGGTTATAGGGTCCGTCGCGAGCCAATGACCCGCCAAAATCGGGCGGGCACCCTAACGGCCGGAGCGGAAAAATTTAGCCGAGCCACGCCCGGCTAGATTTAAAATAGTAGCATGCGGGTTGCGAGCGGCGCAAGCTTTTTTCCTGTGCAAACAGCGTTTTACCCCAATCAATTGCCCCGAAGGGGTCGATGACTTATCCTTCGCACTTTTTTTGCAGCGCATGGCGATACACCTGAAGACGGCGGAGGACATCGGACACATGCGCGTCGCCGGGCAGCTCGCCGCCGAGGTTCTCGATTTCATCGCCTCGCGCGTCAAGCCGGGCGTCACCACCGGCGAGCTCGACCGGCTCTGCCACGACCTGATCGTCGAGGAGCAGAAAGCCATCCCGGCGCCCCTGAACTACGCGCCGCCCGGCTACAAGCCCTTCCCCAAGTCGATCTGCACGTCCGTCAACCATCAGGTCTGCCACGGCATTCCGGGGGACCGGGTGCTCAAGGCCGGCGACATCCTCAACATCGACGTGACCGTGATCAAGGACGGTTACCACGGCGATTCCAGCCGGATGTTCTACGTCGGTGAGCCCTCGATACAGGCGCGGCGCCTGTGCGACACGACCTACGAGTGCATGTGGCTCGGGATACGGATGGTCCGCCCCGGCGCCTTTCTAGGCGATGTCGGGGCGGCGATCCAGCAGCACGCGGAAGCGCACGGCTACAGCGTGGTGCGCGAATTCTGCGGGCACGGGATCGGAAGGAAATTTCACGAGGAGCCTCAGGTGCTGCATTACGGGCGAGCCGGAACCGGCGTGCGCCTCCAGGCCGGCATGACTTTCACCATCGAGCCGATGATCAACGCCGGCAAGCCCGCGGTCAGGGAACTCGCCGACGGCTGGACTATCGTCACCAAGGACCACAGCCTGTCGGCGCAATGGGAACACACGGTTCTGGTCACCGAGGGCGGCTACGAGGTGCTGACGCTCTCGGCGGGCGCGCCGCCTCCGCCGAAGCACTGACCATGCTGTCTCCGGAAGCGACGCTTGCGGATGCCGGCAGTACCTTTGCGCGGCTGAAGGCAAGCGTCCAGGCGGAGCGCACGGCCCTGCAGGCCCGCTTCCGCGAAAGCGCGGATGGTCCGATGGTCCTGCGCGAGCACTGCCGCCTCATCGACCGGACCCTGAAGGACGTCTGGCGCGAGCTGCAACTGCCTTCGTCCCTGGCCCTGGTTGCAGTCGGGGGCTATGGACGCGGCGAGCTCTACCCGCATTCGGATATCGACGTCCTCGTCCTGCTCACGGACGCCGCCGCTCCCGAACTCGCCGCGAAGATCGAGGATCTCGTCAGCCGGCTCTGGGACATGGGGCTCGAGCTTGGCCACAGCGTGCGCACGGTCGCCGAATGCGTCGAGGAGGCCGCCAAGGACGTCACCGTCATGACCAGCCTCCTCGAGGCGAGGCTGCTCGCAGGAAGGCAGGAGCTCTTCTCGCGGTTCGAAGCCGCGCGCGGCGAGTGCATCGACACGCAGGCCTTCTTCAAAGCGAAGCGCTTCGAGCAGGAGCAGCGCCACACCAAGTTCCAGGACAGCCCCTACAGCCTCGAGCCCAATCTGAAGGAAGCCCCCGGCGGGCTTCGCGACCTGCAGGTCGTGCTGTGGATCGGCCGCGCCTGCGGCCTGGGCCACACTTGGCCCCAACTCGCCCGCCGCGGGCTGATCACGGCGGACGAGGCGCGGCAAGTGCATCGGCATCACCGCCTTCTGCAGAACCTCCGCGTGCGCCTGCACTACGCCGCGGGGCGCCGCGAGGACCGGCTGCTGTTCGACTTTCAGGAGAGTCTGGCGCGGGACATGGGCTACGCCCCGAGCGCGCACCGCCGCGCGGGCGAGCAGCTGATGCAAGCGTACTTCCGCGCGGCGAAGGCGATCACGCAGCTCAACACGATCCTGCTGCAGAACATCGGCACCGAGATCTTCCCGGCGAAGACCTCCGACGCCGAGATCATCAACGACAAGTTCTGCCGCGTGGGCGAGCTGCTCGACGCGCGCCGCGCCGACCTGTTCGAGCGCGACCCCGGTGCGATCCTCGAGAGCTTCCTCGTCATGCAGCAGCATTCCGAGCTGCAGGGTATGACCGCGACGACGCTGCGCGCACTATGGCGGGCTCGCGAGCGCATCGGCGCGGCCTACCGGCGAGACCCGCACAACCGCGCCACCTTCCTTTCCCTCCTGCAGCAGCCGCGCGGCATCGTCCACGAGCTGCGCCGCATGAACCAATACGGGATCCTCGGCAGATATCTCCCGGCATTCCGGCGCATCGTCGGCCAGATGCAGCACGATCTGTTCCACGTCTACACCGTCGACCAGCATATCCTCTCGGTGGTGCGCAACCTGCGCCGCTTTACCATGCTCGAGTTCTCGCACGAATACCCGCTCTGCAGCCGCTTGATCGCCGGCCTCGAGCGCCACTGGGTCCTCTACATCGCGGCCATCTTCCACGACATCGCCAAGGGGCGCGGAGGCGACCACTCGCAGCTCGGCAAGGCCGACGCGCGCCGCTTCTGCCGGGAGCACGGCCTATCGACCGAGGACACGAATCTGGTCGCCTTCCTCGTCGAGCAACACCTCACGATGTCGGCGGTGGCGCAGAAGCAGGATCTCTCCGACCCCGAGGTCGTCAGGCGCTTTGCGGGTATCGTCGGGACCGAACGGCGGCTGGTCGCACTGTACCTGCTCACGGTTGCGGACATACGCGGCACCAGCCCGAAGGTCTGGAACGCCTGGAAGAGCAAGCTGCTGGAAGATCTCTTCAATGCGACGAGCACTCTGCTGAAGGGCGGCAGGCTCGAGGCCGACCAGTACATCCAGAACAAGCAGGCCGAGGCGAAGCGCCTGCTCAGGCTCTACGAGCTATCGGATACGGTCCAGGACGCGCTGTGGAAGAACTTCGACGTGCCCTACTTCCTGCGCCACGACGCGCAGGAGATCGCCTGGCATACCCGAATGCTGCACTCGCGGCCGAGCGTCGACCAGCCGGTGGTCAAGGCCCGCCTGTCGCCGGCAGGCGAAGGGCTGCAGGCGATGATCTACGTTCGCGACCAGCGCGACCTGTTCGCGCGAATCTGCGGTTACTTCGGCTCGGTCGGCTTGAGCATCGTCGACGCGAAGATCTACACCACCCGCCACGGCTTCGCGCTGGACACCTTCCAGGTCATGGACGTGGGCAACGTGCCGCATCCGCGCGACATGATCTCGAAAATCGAGGAGGAGCTCGCGCGCTGGCTCGCCGAGCAGGGTCCCTTGCCGCCGCCGATCAAGGGACGCGTTTCGCGCCGGGTGAAACACTTCCCGATCGCTCCCGAAGTGCGCATCGTGCCCGACGAGAAAGGCCAGTACCACTCGCTCTCGATTACCGCGGGCGACCGCACCGGGCTCCTGTATGCCATCGCGCTGGTGCTCGGCCGCTACGGCATCAGCCTGCACAACGCCAAGATCGTCACGCTGGGCGAGCGCGCCGAGGACGTGCTGGTGGTGTCGGGCGCCGCCCTGTCCAATCCGAAAACGGTGCTGCAGTTCGAAACCGACTTGCTGGCGGCGCTGCAGCCGCAATAGCTACTCGTCTCCGAGGTCCTGCCCCGGAAAGAGGACATCGGAGAAGCCGAACTGCGACAGGTCGCGGATGCGCATCGGATAGAGGATGCCGTCCAGGTGGTCGCACTCGTGCTGGACCACGCGCGCGTGGAATCCTTCGACTGTCCGGTCGATAGGACTGCCCGATTCGTCGACCCCACGATAGCGCAGTCGTCTGTACCGCGGCACCACGCCGCGCATCCCCGGCACCGACAGGCAGCCTTCCCAGGCCTCCTCCATCTCGTCGCCGATCGGCGTGATCACCGGATTGACTAGCACCGTGTCCGGCACCTCCTCCGCGTCCGGGTAGCGCGGGTTGCGCGTGAGGCCGAAGATCACCACGCGCAGCAGCACGCCGATCTGCGGCGCGGCTAGGCCCGCCCCGTTCAGGTGCGCCATGGTGTCGCGCATGTCGACGATCAGTTCGCGCAGCTCCGGCGTCCCGAGGGACTGCACCGGCTTCGACTGCTCGAGCAGCCGCGGATCGCCCATCCTGAGGACTTCGCGGATCATGCGGTCACCAGGGCTTCAATGATCCTGCGCACCCTTTCCATGGTGTTCTTCAGCACCTCTTCGATCTGCTGCATCTGTATACCACGGGCGCTGGCGCCCCGGCCCGCCGCGTGGTTGACGACGACCGCGAGCGCCGCGTAGGCGAGGTCGGTCTCACGCGCGAGCGACGCTTCGGGCATCCCGGTCATGCCCACGATGTGCGCGCCCTCCTTCTCGAGGCTATCGATCTCTGCGGCGGTCTCGAGGCGCGGGCCCTGCGTCGCGGCGTAGACGCCGCCGTCCCGCGCTGCTTCGCCGCTCTTTTTCGCGGCGGCAAGGAGACGCCCCCGCAGCGCCGGCGTATACGGCTCCGTGAAGTCGATGTGCTTCACGGCCGTCTGATTCTCGAAGAAAGTGTGCATCCGCCCCCATGTGCGGTCGATGATCTGGTCGGGGACGACTATCGTTCCCGGCCCGAGGTCGGTGCGAATACCGCCGACGGAGGCCACCGACACGACCTCGCGGGCGCCGTGCTCCTTCAGCGCCCAGAGGTTGGCGCGGTAGTTGATTTGGTGCGGCGCGATCGTGTGCGCGTCGCCATGGCGCGCGAGGAAAACTACGGGAACGCCCCGGATCGCGCCGAAAGTGAGCGGACCCGAGGGATCTCCGTAGGGAGTGCGCACCGCCTGCCGGCGCGAGACCTCGAGGTTGGCGAGCTGCGTCAGCCCGGTGCCGCCGATGATCGCGAGCATTCGCCTCAGGTTCCCTTGACGGCGTAGATCGCGGGAAGATTGCGCCACGCTCCGGACACGTCCATTCCGCAGCCGAAGACATAGCGGTTCGGGAGCTTCAGCCCCACGAAATCGGGAACGGCGGGCTTCGCCCGTCCGATCTCCTTGTCGGTGAGCACGGCGCTGAAGATCTCCGCCGCGCCGAGCCGCTTCACGCGATCGCGTATTGCGGCGAGCGTTTCACCGCCGTCAAGGATGTCGTCCAGCACAAGCACGGTGCGGCCTTTCACGTTTTCGCCGGGCTCTACCGTCCACACGATCTTCCCCCCCGAGGTGGCCCTGCCATATCGCGACGCCTGGATATAGTCGAATTCCAGCGGGAAGCGCAGCAGCGGCAGCAGATTCCCGGCGAAGAAGATCGACCCGCCCATGACGGCGAGCACGAGCGGAAAGCGGTCCTTGAGCTTCACGGTGATTTCGGCCGCGAGCCTGGTGATCGCCTCCCGCACCTGCGATTCGTCGCACAACAGGTCCGCGGTCTCGAGGACTCTCCAGGACTCTTCGGGGGTCATGGGAACGGAATCACAGCGTCTTGAGAAAGTCCTCGAACGCCTTTCCCACCTCGGGGTGCTTGCGCCCGTAAGCGACCGTCGCCTGCAGGTAGCCGAGCTTCGAGCCGCAGTCGTAGCGCGTGCCTTTGAAGCGGTAAGCGAGCACCCGGTCTTCCGTCAGGAGCGATGCGATCGCGTCGGTCAGCTGGATCTCGGCCCCCGCCCCCGGTTGCGCCTTGGAGAGGTGATGAAAGACCCGCGGGGTGAGGATGTAGCGGCCGACCACCGCGAGCGTGGACGGCGCGGCCTCGGGCTTGGGCTTCTCGACGATCCCCATGACGCGCTCGAGATTCTCGGTAACCGCCTCGGTCTTGACGATGCCGTATTGCGCCGTGTGCTCGCGCCGCACCTGCTGCACCGCGACCATGGACGACTGGTGCCTCTCGAACAACTCGGTCATCTGCTGCAGCGCGGGAGGGCTGCCGTCGATCAGATCGTCGGCGAGGATCACCGCGAAGACCTCGTCGTTGACGGCGGCCTGCGCGCACAGCACGGCGTGCCCCAGGCCCAGCGGCTCGGGCTGGCGTATGTAGATGCAGTTGACCGATTTCGGGATGACACCTTGGATCAGCGCGAGCAGATCGTTCTTGCCGCGCGCCGCGAGCTCAGCCTCCACCTCGTAGGCCTTGTCGAAGTGATCCTCGATCGCGCGTTTGTTCCGGCCGGTGATGAAAACCATGTCCTGGATGCCGGCCGCGACCGCTTCCTCGACTGCGTACTGGATCAGCGGCTTGTCCACGATCGGCATCATCTCCTTCGGACTCGCCTTGGTCGCCGGCAGGAACCGGCTGCCCATGCCGGCCACGGGAAAAACGGCTTTGGTCACTTTTTTCATGCTCGAGACTCCCTCAAGATCCTTCGCAGCTCTTCCTCGTCGACGACGGCGATGCCGAGCTTGCGGGCCTTTTCCAGCTTGCTTCCCGCCTCCGCACCGGCGACGACGTAGTCGGTCTGGCCCGACACCGAGCCCGTCACCTTGCCGCCGCGGCTTTCTATCATCTCCGTGGCTTCCTGGCGAGTGAGCCCGGCTAGGGTCCCGGTAAGGACGAACACTTTCCCGCTCAGCCCGCCCGTCCTCGGACGCTCCTCCGTCTGAACTCGCACGTGCGAGGTCAGTTGCCGTATGACCTGCTGATTGTGCTTCTGCGAGAGGAACTTCGCCAGGCTCTCCATCAACTCCGGCCCCACGCCTTCGAGCACCGGGGAATGCGGCACTTCTCCCCTGCGCTTTCTTCCCGCGTTCTCCTTCTGGATCGTCTTCTTCCTCTCCGCCAGTTCCGTCCAGTCCGCCTCGAGCAGGGCGTCGAGCGTTCCGAAATGCCTGGCGAGTATCCTGGCGACCTCCTCGCCGACGCCCGGAATGCCGAGCGCGTATACGAATCGCGCCAGAGGCCGTTGCTTCGATGCGTCGATCGACGACACGACGTTCCGGGCCGATTTCTCGCCCATTCTATCGAGTCCGGCGAGCGCGCCTGCGCTCAAGCGGTACAGGTCCGCGGGAGTGCGCACGACCTGCTGGTCGACCAGCTGGTCGACCAGCTTCTCGCCCACGCCCTCGATGTCCATGGCACGGCGCGAGGCGAAGTGCAGCAGTGCGCCCTTGCGCTGGGCCGCGCAAAAGAGCCCTCCGGTGCAGCGCGTGGCAGCCTCGCCTTCGAGTCGCACGACCTCCGAGCCGCAGACCGGGCAGCGCGAGGGCATCTCGAACCGATCCGCGCTCTCGCGGGGACCGTGCTTGGAAACACCCACGACCTCGGGAATCACATCGCCCGCCCGGCGCACGACCACGACGTCCCTGCGCCACACGTCCTTGCGGCGCACATCGTCCTCGTTGTGCAGCGTGGCGTTGGTCACCGTGGCCCCGCCCACGCTGACCGGCTTGAGACGCGCCACCGGCGTAAGCGTCCCCGTGCGCCCGACCTGGACTTCGATGTCGAGCACCTCGGTGGTCGCCTCCTCCGGCGCGTACTTGTGGGCGATCGCGAATCTGGGCGCGCGCGACACGAAGCCGAGCGCGCGCTGGTCCGCGAGATCGTTCACCTTGTACACGACCCCGTCGATCGCATACGGCAGGCGGTCGCGCTTCTCACCCATGCTCGTGTAGAAGGCAAGCAGACCCGGCAGCCCGTTGACCGTTGCGCGCTCGGCCGACACGGGCAGGCCGGCCTCCGCCAGCCAAGCGAGGATTTCGCTATGGCGTCCGAACTGCAAGGCGCTGGCGTCGCCGATGCCGTAGGCGAAGAACCGCAGCGGGCGTTCGGCCGTCATCTTCGGGTCGAGCTGGCGCAGCGCGCCTGCGGCCGTGTTGCGCGGGTTGACGAATTCCTTCTCGCCGCGCTCGCGCTGGAGGGCGTTGATACGTTCGAAGTCGGCCTTGTACATGATAACCTCGCCGCGCACCTCGAGCGAGGCGGGCGGCTTCGCGCCGCGGAGCTTCAGAGGGATCGCTCGCACCGTTTTCAGGTTGGCGGTCACGTCCTCCCCGGTGTGCCCGTCGCCGCGCGTCGCGCCCTGCACAAACCGGCCGCCTTCGTACCGCAGGCTGATCGCCAGGCCGTCGAACTTCGGCTCGGCCGCGTACTCGACCCCGTCCTTGCGCAGCGCCTCGCGCACACGACGGTCGAATCCTGCCACATCCTCCGTGGTGAACGCGTTGTTGAGGGACAGCATGGGGCTGCGATGCACAACCGGAGGGAATTCCGCAAGCGGTGCGCCTCCTACGCGCTGCGTGGGCGAGTCGGGGGTGACCAGCTCCGGATGCGCCGCCTCCAGGGCGGCGAGCTCACGGAAGAGCCCGTCGAACTCCGCATCGGAGATGCTCGGGTCGTCGAGGACGTAGTAGCGGTAGTTGTGGGCTTCGATATCCCGGCGAAGCTCCTCCGCGCGCCGGCGGATCTTTTCGCCGCTCCCCATCAGGAGAACAGCCGCAGCGCGAGCGCTCCGCCGGGAGCGAAGCCGCGCGCCTCCATCGCTCTGTGCACCGCCTGGAGCTGCGTGCCGATCGCATCGAACGCGCCCGCTCCCAGGGGCTGGCGGTTGTCGTCAACGACCCGCGCGTTGAGCTGCCGGGCGAGCCGTTCGGACAGCTCGCGGAAGCGCGCAAAAGCGCTGTGCGGCGCCCGCGGTACATCGAGCTCGAGGGTGACCCCGCGCGTGGACAGAGTCTCGAGGCTGTCGACCTTGAAGGGGATCGGCTCGAGGTTGGCGAGCGCGCATATCACGGCGCCGGCTTCGTCCCGGCAACGGAACTTCCCGTCGGGCTCGTCGAGCTCGAACCCGGAACCCTTGGCCGCAGCGTCCACCTTGGCGCCCGGAAAAGGCGCGTCGTCGTTCACCAAGTGCACCGCGATGCGGATGTCGACGTCGCCGCAGAAACGGTCGAGATCCTTGGCGAGCGCAAGCGCCTGCCCCGGATCAGGCATGGTCGCGAGCATGCCGAGCGAACCCGCCGCCTCCTCGACCGCCGCCCCGAAAGCGGCGATCTCGTCCAGGTCCGCGGGCCCGCGCCGGTCCACGAGCTGTAGCCCCGCGCGCATTCTCGAATAGCTGCGCTCCGGGTCGATCAGCTCCCAAGAGGCGAGCTTCTCGTCGAATCCCTCCAGATGAACCGATCTCGGGCAGCGGTCGAGCGCCGCGGCAGCCGCGTCCAACACCGCGGCTCCGGGAACGTCATCCGTGCTCTCGATCGGAATGATGAAATCGATCGATTCGGCGAGCACTTGCCTCGACGCGCCGGCGGGATCAGGCGCCGCGCCCAGGGACGACAGCATCGGCTCGATGCGCTCGACCGCCCCGGTGTCCATGCGCGGTCCTTCGCCGCTCGAGCGCATCAGCACGTCCTCGTGGCGCGACCCGAACGCGGCCTCGGCTTGGCGCCGGTAGCGTCTTTCCTGCCATTTGTTGTAGAAGAAGACGCCTGCCACGACCAGAGTCCCGATGGCGATTAGGCCGAATTGCAGCTCGCCCATGTCAGGTTTCCTTTAGGCGGCGGCGGGCTCTTCCCGCAGCTTCAACGCTTCCTCGATGTCCACCGCCACGACGCGCGAAACCCCGCGCTCCTGCATGGTGACGCCGACCAGCTGGTGCGCCATCTCCATGGTGATCTTGTTGTGACTGATGAAAAGGAACTGGGTCTGCTGCGACATCTTGGTGACCAGGTTGCAGAAGCGCTCGGTGTTGGCATCGTCCAGCGGCGCGTCTACCTCGTCGAGCAGGCAGAACGGCGCCGGGTTGAGCTGGAACATCGAGAAGACCAGCGCGATCGCCGTGAGCGCCTTTTCGCCTCCCGAGAGCAGATGGATCGTGCTGTTCTTCTTGCCCGGTGGCCGCCCCATCACCTGCACGCCGCAGTCGAGGATCTCCTCGCCGGTCATGATGAGCTGGGCCTCTCCCCCGCCGAAAAGCGCAGGAAACATGTCGCCGAAGTGCCTGTTCACGGTATCGAAGGTCGTCTGCAGCAGATCCCGCGTCTCCCGGTCGATGCGGCGAATCGCGTTCTCCAGCGTCTCGAGCGCCGCGCCCAGGTCCGCGGCTTGCGCGTCGAGGAACTGCTTGCGTTCCTGGCTGGCGGTGAGCTCTTCGAGGGCAGCCATGTTGATCGCTCCCAGCTCGGTGATCGCGTTGGTGAGCCGCGTGATCTCCCCCTGCAGCGGAGCGGCCTTCTGTCCCTCCTTCATCGCCGCCGTCAAGGCCGCTTCGTCGGCGCCGGCCTCGCGCAGCTGCGCCTCGAACTGCTCTGCGTTGATGCGCGCGGCCTGCTCCTTGAGACGCATCTCGGCGATGCGGTCGCGCAGCGGCTGCAGCTTCTGCTCGCTGGCGAGCCGTGCCTCCTCGAAGGCGCGCAGTTGGGCTGCGACCTCCTCCTGAAGGTTACGTGCCCCCGCGAGGCTCTGCTCGCGTGCGCTCCGCGCCTCCAGCCCTCTCTGCAACTGGTTCCGCAAGGCCTGATCGTCGATGCTCGCGAGGTCTGCCTGAAGCTGCTCCAGGCTCTGGTCTGCTTGAGCTATTTGTTCATGTATCGAATTAAGAGATGACGTTATATCATTGATTTTGCTTACACACTCCCTTTCATCGAACGTCGCCTGCTGGCTGTCGCGTTCGGCCTGCAGCACCACCTGCCGCTGCCGCTCCAACCGGCCCTCGGCGTCTTCGTGCCCCTTCTGGGTCTGCTCGACCCGATGGTAAAGCTCGTCGATCTCCGCCTGGTGCTGCTCAAGGCTCGTCTCCGCGGTGCCCTGGGCGGCGCGCTCATGAGCCTGGTGCGCGGCGATCTCCGCCAGTTCTCCCTCGATCTGGCGACTGCGCTCCTGATAGCGGTCCTGCCCCTGGGCGAGCTTGAGGTGCTCGAGCTCGCGCTCATGGTGGCGCTGCTTGAGCGCCATGCCCGCCGCGCGCAGTCTTGCGAGCCCCTCGTCATGCTCACCCAGCGAATGCTCGAGACCGGACAGCTCCTGACGCATCCTCCCGATCTCATCCTCGCGGCGGGCCGATTCCTGCTGCAGCGCCTCGATCTCCCGCTGGCGCGCGAGAATGCCGCTGTCGGCGGGATCGGCCGCGTGGAAGCTGACCCCGAAGCGGCTGAACTGATGCCCTTCGCGGTTCACCAGAACAGCGTGGGGCGGCAGCCCCATGCGGGTGAGCAGGCGCGGCACGCCCTCGACCGCATAATACGGCGCGAGCCAGGTGGAAACCACCGCTCCCACCGATGCGTCGGACGCCTTGACGTAGTCTGCGAGCGGGGTGAGGCCCTTCTCTCGCTCGAGCTCCGCATCGGTGCCCGTGCTGAAGGCGCTCACGCGCGCCGGCGGCGGATCCTCCAGCAGGCGCTGCAACAGCTCGGGGTCGGACATTTCCATAGCGTGCAGGCGCTCGCGCAGCACCGACTCGACCGCGGCTTCCCAGCCCTGGTCGACGCGTATCTTCTGCCACAACCGCGGCCTGGATGCGAGCTGGTGGCGCGCGATCCAGTCCTGGAGCTTGCTGTTCTCCTCGACGTGACTCTGGATCTTCTGGAGCGCGGCAACCTTGCCCTCCAGGACCGAAAGCTCCCGCTCGAACGACTGCAACGTGTCGGTGCCGGCGCGGCGCCGCTCCTCGACCGAAGCGCGCGCTTCCTCGAGCTGGGCCAGCAGCGCTTCCTGCTTCGAGAGCTCGGCGCGGCTCCGCTCCAGCTCCTCACCCAGCCGCGCCATCGCCTCGACGTCGGGCGCGGCCAGCTCCGAGCGCTCGGCGAGCAACTTTTCGCCGCGCTGCTCCAGGGACTGCAAGGTCTTGTTGGCGTGCTCCAGGTGCGCCTGCTTGACCTGGAACGCTTGCTCGGCCTGGGCGATCAACTCGCGCTCGCCCGCGATCCGTCCAAGGAGCAGGCGCACCGCCTGCTCCGACTGCGGCAGCGTGACCTTCTCTTCCTCGAGCCGGCGCTTCGTTCGCTCCACGGCGTCGCGCGACTCCGCCAGCCGCGTCTCCCAGCCGCGCAGCGCCTCGCGCTGTTCGACTTCATTGCGCCCGCCGGCGTCGCGCTGCGCGCGAACCTGTACGAGTTGCGCTTCGATCCGTTGCCGTGACTCGGCGACGTAGCGTATCTCTGTTTCTAGACGCGAAACGTCGGCGTTGGCGCCGTAGAGCTCGCCCTGCGCCGAGGCCAGAGCATCGCCCGCCGCGTAGTGCTCGGCGCGCGCCCGCTCGAGCTCGCGCTCGCTCTCCCGCAAGTGCGCGGTTTCGGACTCGAGCTCGATCCCGATGCGTTCGACCTCGCGCGCGTGGCGCTGCGCCTCGCCCTGGGCTTCGTTACGCCGCAAGAGCCAGAGCAGGTTCTGCTTCAGTGCCCTGTCGGCCAGAAGCTCGTTGTAACGCCGGGCGACTTCGGCCTGCTTCTCCAACCGCTCGATCTGCGATCCCAGCTCCTGGCGGATGTCGCTCACACGGGCGAGGTTGTCGCGCGTGTCGGCGAGCCTGTGCTCGGTCTCGCGCCGCCGCTCCTTGTACTTGGACACACCGGCGGCTTCCTCGAGGAAGACGCGCAGCTCCTCCGGCCGCGCCTCGATGATGCGCGAGATCATGCCCTGCTCGATGATGGCATAGGCGCGCGGTCCCAGCCCGGTCCCCAGAAAGATATCCTGCACGTCGCGGCGGCGCACGTGCGAGTTATTGATGAAGTAGGTCGACTCGCCGTCGCGCTGCAGGACACGCTTCACCGATATCTCGGCGTACTGCGACCACTGGCCCGCCGCCCGTCCCAGGCTGTTGTCGAAGGACAGCTCGACGCTCGCTCGCGCGACCGGCTGCCGCAGCGACGAGCCGTTGAATATCACGTCCTGCATCGAGTCGCCGCGCAGCGCGGCCGCGCGCGATTCCCCGAGGACCCAGCGCACGGCGTCGATGATGTTCGACTTGCCGCAGCCGTTCGGGCCGACGACGCCGACCAGCTGCCCCGGGACGTTCACGGTGGTGGGATCGACGAAGGACTTGAAGCCTGCGAGCCTGATTTGAGTGAGCCGCACGCTAGCAGAAGCCGCTACAGATCCGGATAAAAGAAAACCGGCTGCGCACCGGATTCATCGCCGACAAAACGGAGCACATATAATACCATCTCCATTTCCGCCATCGTCCCCGAAATGCCGTCCAGACCGAGCAAGTCGCTCGACAGCTTCCCCAATCCGAGCCCGGGACGCGACTACCTGATTCGGATGCAACTCCCCGAATTCACCTGCCTGTGCCCGAAAACGGGGCAGCCAGATTTCGCGACGCTGTTCCTCGACTACGTCCCAGACCGTAAGTGCGTCGAGCTGAAGAGCCTCAAGCTCTATATCTGGTCGTTCAGGAACGAAGGCGCCTTCCACGAGGCCGTGACCAACCGTATCGGCGACGACCTCGTGAAGGTGCTCTCGCCGCGCCTGCTGCGGCTCGCCGCCCGCTTCTTCGTCCGCGGCGGCATCACCACCAGCGTGGTCGTCGAGCACCGCAAGGCAGGCTGGAAGCCGTCCGCCGGGTTCGCGCTTCCACCGCTCGAGGAATGAATCCGAGACTGCAGTCGCTGCAGCCCTATCCGTTCGAGAGGCTGCGCCAGCTGTTTGCGGGCGTCACACCCGATCCCGCGCTTCCGCATATCAGCCTGGGCATCGGCGAGCCCCGTCATCCGACCCCGGAGTTCATCAAGCGCGCCCTGACGGACAGCCTGGGCAAGCTGGCGAGCTACCCGGCCACGGCCGGCGGAGAAGCGCTCCGGCAGGCGATCGCCGAGTGGCTCGTCCGCCGCTACGCCTTGCGCGCGATCGACTGGAAGACCGAGGTGCTGCCCGTGAACGGCTCGCGCGAGGCGCTGTTCTCCTTCGCCCAGGCCGTGCTCGATCCTTCGCGCGCGGACGCGGTCGTCGTGTGCCCCAACCCCTTCTACCAGATCTACGAGGGCGCCGCGCTGCTCGCCGGGGCGCGCCCGCACTACGTCAACTCCCTTGCCGAGCGCGGCTTTGCCGCCGACTACGGCTCGGTTCCGGATGGCGTCTGGCGCCGCACCCAGCTCCTCTACGTGTGCTCGCCCGGAAACCCCACCGGAAAGGTGCTGGACCTCGAGGGATGGAAGGAGATTTTCGCGCTCTCGGACCGCTATGGCTTCGTGATCGCCTCCGACGAATGCTACTCGGAGGTGTATTTCGAGGAAGCCGTTCCGCCGCTCGGCGCGCTCCAGGCCGCCAACCGGCTCGGCCGAGGTCTCGAGCGCCTGGTCGTGTTCTCCAGCCTGTCGAAGCGCTCGAACGTACCCGGCATGCGCTCGGGTTTCGTCGCCGGCGACGCCGCCGTCCTCAAGGACTTCCTGCTCTACCGCACCTACCATGGCAGCGCGATGAGCCTGGCGGTCCAGGACGCGAGCGTCGCGGCTTGGCGCGATGAAGCCCACGTGCGAGAGAACCGCAGGAAGTACGCCGAGAAGTTCGCGCGCGTCACTCCGTTGCTGCGCTCCGCGCTCGGCGTGGAGGCCCCCGACGCCGCCTTCTATCTGTGGGCGCCGACGCCGGTCGCGGATACCGAGTTCGCGCGGCGCCTCTACGCGGAACGGCACGTGACCGTGCTGCCCGGGAGCTTCCTGGCGCGCGAGTCGGGCGGCGTCAATCCGGGCGCGAACCGCGTGAGGATGGCGCTGGTCGCCGAGATCGACGAATGTCTCGAAGCGGCCCGGCGTATCGTAGAATTCGCGAATTCCCTTTGAATTCGATGGAACAACTTCGAGAAACGATCGAGCGGGCCTGGGAGGAGCGCGCGGCCCTCGCCCCGGGGTCGGCGCCGGCGAAAGTCGGCGAGGCGGTCGACCGCGTACTCGGCGACCTCGACCAGGGACGGCTGCGCGTCGCCGAGAAATCCGGCGGAAGCTGGATCACGCACCAATGGATCAAGAAGGCGGTGCTGCTGTCCTTCCGGATCGAGGGGAACCGCCCTATCCATGCCGGATCGCTGCAGTTCTACGACAAAGTCGCCACGAAGTTCGAGAAGTACGACCGCGAGCAGTTCGAGCGCGGCGGCTTTCGCGTCGTCCCGCCCGCTGTGGCGCGCCGCGGCGCCTACGTCGCGAGGAACGTGGTCCTGATGCCCTCGTACGTGAACGTCGGCGCCTACGTCGACGAGGGGACCATGGTCGACACCTGGGCCACGGTCGGTTCCTGCGCGCAGATCGGCAGGAACGTGCACCTCTCCGGGGGCGTGGGGATCGGAGGAGTGCTGGAGCCGCTGCAGGCGAACCCGACCATCATCGAGGACAACTGCTTCATCGGGGCCCGCTCGGAGATCGTCGAAGGCGTTATCGTCGAGGAGAACGCCGTGATCTCGATGGGCGTCTTCATCGGGGCGAGCACGCGAATCTACGACCGGGCGAGCGGAAAGATACTCCAGGGGCGCGTCCCTGCCGGATCGGTCGTCGTCCCCGGCACCCTGCCCTCCGCCGACGGTAAATACGGCCTATACTGTGCGGTGATCGTGAAGCAGGTCGACGCCAAAACCCGCGCCAAGACCAGCATCAACGAGCTGCTGCGCGGCGAGTAGAACCCGGAGGAAAGCCCATGTCCGCGATGAAGCGCCTGTTCCAGCTCATGGCCGAGAAGAAGGCCTCCGACATCTATCTGTCGGTCGGTGCGCCGATCAACATCAAGATCAACGGCAACGTCCTGCCGATCAACCAGCAGATGATGGACTCGGCCACAGTGCGCGGCCTCCTCTACGAGGTGATCGACGACAGGCAGAAGAAGGAGTACGAGGATACGCTCGAGCTGAACACCGGCTTCACCTTTCCGGGCGTGGGCAGCTTCCGCATCAGCGGATTCCGGCAGAAGGGCTCGCCCGCGGTGGTGGTGCGCTTCATCCCCGCCACCATTCCCCCGTTCGATACGCTCGGGCTGCCGGCGGTGCTCAAGGACCTGATCCTGGAGAAGCGCGGGCTCATCCTCATGGTAGGCGCGACCGGATCGGGAAAGTCGACCACGCTCGCTGCCATGCTCGACTACCGCAACGAACACCGGACCGGCCACATCTTCACCCTCGAGGACCCGATAGAGTTCGTCTTCCAGAACAAGAAGTCGATCGTGAACCAGCGCGAGGTCGGAACCGACACGCTGGACATGAAGATCGGGCTGAAGAACGCCCTGCGCCAGGCGCCCGACTGCATCCTGATCGGCGAGGTCCGCGACAAGGAAGGGATGACGTCGGCGATCCAGTACGCGCAGTCGGGCCACCTGTGCCTGGCGACGCTGCACGCCAACAACAGCTACCACGCGATGAACCGCATCATCAGCTTCTACCCGCTGGAGAGCCGGTCGGCGCTGTTGCAGGACCTGTCTGCCACGCTCAAGTGCGTGATCTCGCAGCGCCTGGTGAAGAACGTGAAGGGGACGCGCTCCGCCGCCGTGGAGGTGATGCTCAACAGCCGCTACATCGCCGAGCTGATCGAGAAGGGCGAGATCAACGAGATGAAGGAGGCGATGGAGAAGGCGCTGACGCCCGGCTCGCAGACCTTCGAGCAGTCGCTCTTCAAGATGATCGGCGAGGGCGTCGTCACACAGGACGAGGCACTCGCCAACGCCGACTCGGCGAACAACCTCCTGTGGCTGATCAACAACACCGAGGCCGGCGCGGCGCTGGCGGCGGGAGGCGAGAAGAAGCCGCAGGCCAGAGCGATGGCCGATCCCAACACGACGTACAGCAATTTCAAGCTGGACGCGACCGAGGACGCCTAGCGTGGCGGCGGAGGCGGCCGCCGCCCTGCGGCTCACGCGCGAGCTGATCGCCCGCCGCTCGATCACACCGAAGGACGAAGGCTGCCAGGCTCTGCTCGGCGAGCGCCTCGCGCGGCTGGGTTTCAAGATCGAGACCGTCCGCCGCGGCGAGGTGACCAACCTCTGGGCGCGCCGCGGCACGGCGGCGCCCCTTTTCTGCTTCGTGGGCCACACCGACGTCGTTCCCACGGGGCCCCTCGACCAGTGGCATAGCGACCCGTTCGTGCCGACCGAGCGCGAGGGCAAGCTCTTCGGCCGCGGCGCCGCCGACATGAAGACCTCGATCGCCGCCTTCGTCGTCGCGGTCGAGGACTTCCTCGCGAAGCATGCCGCGCACGGGGGGTCGATCGCGCTGCTGATCACCTCCGATGAGGAGGGCCCGGCGGTGGACGGGACAGTCAGGGTGGTCGAGCTGCTGAAGGGCCGCGGCGAACGCATCGACTACTGCCTGGTGGGCGAGCCGACCTGCGCCTCGAAGCTCGGCGACACGATCAAGAACGGGCGGCGCGGCTCGCTCGCCGGCGTGCTCAAGGTCAAGGGCATACAGGCGCACATCGCCTACCCTCACCTGGGCAGGAATCCGGTTCATCAGGTCGCGCCGGCAATTGCCGAGCTCGCGGCGACCGAATGGGACAAGGGCAACGACGCCTTCCCGCCCACGACCTGGCAGATCTCGAACATCCATGCGGGAACCGGCGCCGACAACGTCACCCCCAACGACGTCGAGATCAAGTTCAACTTCCGCTTCGGTACCGCGAGCGCCGCCGAGGGCCTGAAGCAGCGCGTGCACTCGGTGCTCGACCGCCACAAGCTCGAGTACAGGCTGGACTGGACGCTCTCCGCCGTGCCCTATCTCACGCCCCGCGGCAAGCTGGTCGACGCCCTCTCGGCCGCGATCCGCGACGCCACCGGGCTCGCGGCCGACGTAAGCACCACGGGCGGAACCTCGGACGGGCGTTTCATCGCCGAGATCTGCAGGGAGGTCGTGGAGTTCGGCCCGGTGAACGCCTCGATCCACAAGCTCGACGAGCACATCGATCTCGCCGCGATCGAGGGATTGCGCGAGATCTACCAGCGCCTGCTCGCTCGGCTTCTCGCATCCTGACCGGTTCCGTCCGCGATTGGCTGGCCGCCGCCGAACGCCGGCTGCGCCGGGCACGCCTGCACTTCGGCCACGGCACGCACGACGCGCGCGACGAAGCCGCCTGGCTCCTCGCGCACGTGCTCCGAATTTCCCACGACGAATTCGCGCTGTCGGCCGACCGCGAGCTGAGCGCCCGGGAAGGGCGCGAGGCCCTGCGCCTGCTCGAGGAGCGCGTGCGCACGCGCAAGCCCCTCGCCTACCTCATCCGCGAAGCCTGGCTCGGCAATCACAGGTTCTACGTCGACGAGCGCGTCATCGTGCCGCGCTCGTTCATCGCCGAGCTGCTGCGCGAGCGTCTCAGGCCCTGGGTCTCGCGGCCCGTCACCCGGGCGCTCGATCTGTGCACGGGATCGGGCTGCCTCGCGATCCTCGTCGCGCTGGCTTTCCCCAAGGCAAAGATCGACGCGACCGACATCTCGCGCCCCGCTCTCGCCGTCGCTCGGAAGAACATCGGGATCTATCGCGTCGGTCGCCGGATCAAGCTGATGAACGTCGATCTGTTCCCCAAGGCAGGCAACCGGTACGACCTCATCGTCGCCAATCCGCCCTACGTCGGCGCCGCGGCCATGCGCAAGCTCCCGCCCGAGTACCGGCGCGAGCCGAGGATCGCGCTCGCGGGCGGCGCGGACGGGCTGGCGTTCGTGCGCCGAATCGTGGAGCGAGCGCCCGAATTTCTCGCGGCAGGAGGATGGCTCGCGGTGGAAGTCGGCCATAGCAGGCGTGCGGTCGAGCGGACATTCCCGCGCCTCCCGTTCATCTGGGCCGAGACCAGCGCGGGCGACGACTGCGTGTTCCTGCTCGCTCGGGAGGACCTATACAATAACCCGCCATGAACGACCCGCGTCCCTCCAAGCTCTGGAACGACTACGATCGGCCCCATCTGGACCTGCGCGAATTCATCACGCGCGTCGAAAAGGCCGGCGAGCTGCTGCGCATCCCGCGCGCCGACTGGAACCTGGAAATGGGAACGCTCGCCGAGGCGGTGAACGAGCGCGCGAACGCGCCCGCCGTGCTGTTCGAGGACGTTCCCGGGTACCCGGAGGGCTTTCGCGCGCTCTCCGGCTCGACCAACTCGATGAAGCGGCTCGCGATCACGCTCGGCTTCCCGGTCCCTTCGCACCCGCTGGACGTCGTGCGCGCCTACCGCGACCGCATGAAGACGCACGCCCCCATCCCGCCGCGCGTGGTCGACGGGGGGCCGGTGCTCGAGAACGTGCTCTCCGGGAGCGACGTCGACGTGCTCAAGTTTCCGGTTCCCTTCCTGCACGAGCTCGACGGCGGGCGCTACATCGGCACCGACGACCTCGTGATCATGCGCGACCCCGAAGGAAACTGGGTCAACTGCGGCACCTATCGTGTGATGGTGCACCACGCGAAGCGCGTCGGCGTGTGGATGTCGCCCGGCAAGCACGGCCGGCAGATCCGCGAGAAGTACTTTCGCCGCGGCGAGCCTTGTCCGGTGCTGATCAGCCTCGGCCATGACCCGCTGCTCTTCCTCGCCGGGGGCAACGAGATCCGCTTCGGCCTGTCGGAGTACGACTACGCTGCCGGTCACCGGGGCGCGCCCTACGACGTGATCGAGAGCGAGCTCTACCGCCTGCCGATGCCGGCGCATGCCGAGATCGTCCTCGAGGGCGTGATGCATCCGGGCGAGACGAGGCCGGAAGGGCCGTTCGGCGAGTTCACCGGCTACTACGCAGGCGGACGCTCCGATCAGCCGGTGGTGCGCGTCGAGCGCATCTATCACCGCAACGAGCCGATCCTGTCGCTGGCCTGCCCAATGGTGCCGCCGTCCGACTTCTCGTACTCGAAGTGCGTGATGAAGGCCGGCATGATCTGGGACGAGGTCGAGCGCGCCGGCCTCTCAGGCGTGAAAGGCGTCTGGGTGCACGAAGCCGGCTGCGCGCGTATGTTCAACGTCATCGCGATCAGCCAGGCCTACGCGGGCCATGCGAAGCAGGCAGCGCTGCTCGCCGCGAGCTGCCAGTCGGGCTCCTACCTTGGGCGCTTCGTGGTGGTGGTCGACGACGACGTCGATCCGACCAAGCTCGACGAGGTCATCTGGGCGATGTGCACGCGCTGCGACCCGGCGCAGGACATCGATATCGTGCGCCGCGCCTGGAGCGGTCCGCTCGAACCGCGCCTGTCAAAGGGGACCACCTGGAACTCGCGCGGGCTGATCGATGCCTGCCGGCCTTACGAGATGCTCGGCGAATTCCCGCCGGTGGTGAAGGCTTCCCCCGAGCTGCGCGAGCAGGTGCTGCGCAAGTTCAAGAGCCAGCTGAAGGCTTGAGGGCGAGCAGCGCGGCGAGCCCGGCGAGCGAGAGCGCCGCGGTAAGGCCGATCGCTGCTACAGGCCCCGCGTTGTAGAGGACCCAAGCGTAAGTGACGGGCGCCGCCGCCTGCATCGCGCGCGCGAGGACTGCGATCACGCCCTGCCGCTCGCCGTATCCCGCCTGGCCGAAAAGCGCGAGGGGAAGCGTGCCGCGCACGATGGTGATGAGCCCGTTGCCCGCGCCGTGCAGCAGCGAATAGGCGGCGGCCGATGCCGCGCCGCCGCCGAAGAGCGCGAGCGTCGCGCCGGCGAGCGGATGAAGCGCGGTGGCGATGCGAGCCGGGATCAGCGGATGCAGCCGATAGCGCCGGGCGGCCGCGATCTCGACGATTCGAGCAACGACCTGGGCGGGGCCAAGCAACGACGCAGCGGCGACGGCCGTCACGCCACTCGCGCCCATCGCCAGAAGCAGGCCGGGCAGATGCGCAGCCATCGCCGAAGTGACGAACGCCGTGGTGGCCGCGAACGCGATGAGGAGCGGCATGGTGGTTGGCGCGGTCGCCTTCGCGCTCCCGGAAGATTTGCCACGAGCGGCTTCGGTGAATGGATCGGCGCGCTGGATGCACAGCAGGTTCACCGGCAACGCAAGGGCGAGGTGAATCGCCGCCCACGCGAGGCAGGCGGTGCGCCAGCCGCCGTGCGCGGCGAGATAGGCGGTGAGCGGCCAGCCCACGGTACTCGCGAAACCCGCGATCAGCGTTATGCCGGTGATCGACAGGCGCGCTTCGGCGCCGTAAAGCCGCACGAGCGTCGCGAACGCGGCATCGTAGAGGCCGAGCGCCATGCCTACGCCCAGCATGCACCAGGCGAGATAGAGGTTAAGGGGTCCTTGCGCCAGCGAAAGCCAGGCGAGCCCGAGAGCAAGCACCACGTTGGAAATGGCGAGCACGCCGCGGCCGCCGTGGCGATCGATGGCGCGCCCGACCCGCGGGCCGGCGAGCGCCATGACGACGAGCGAGACGGAGAAAGCG
>DASSQD010000079.1:0-9869 GCA_035702665.1 Burkholderiales bacterium | reverse complement strand
GCCGAGGTCCATCGCGCGGTGCACCGTGTCGATCTGCACCTCGTCGTCGCGCTCGCCGAAGTTCGTGGTCGCGCTGCCGGCGCCGAGGCCGATCGCCGAAACCGTCGGGCCGTTCCTTCCGAGCTTGCGGTACTTCATCCTCGCTGAACGGACTCTAGTCGGCCTTTATTCCCGCCGCCTGGATGATGGGCGTCCAGCGGGCGAGCTCGGCCTTGACCCACTCGCCCAGCTCCTCGGGCGTTCCGGGCGCGGCGGCCACGCCCTGCTTGAGGAACATCTCCTGCGCCGCGGGATCGCGCAGGATGTCGCCGATCTCGCGGTTGAGCTTCGCGATGACGGGCTTCGGCGTTCTCGCCGGGGCGAAGAGCCCGAACCACAGCCTCACGTCCATGCCGGGGATGCCGGCCTCGGCGGCGCTCGGGATCTCGGGCGATCCCGCGAAGCGCGCGGCGCTCGACACCGCGAGCGCCTTGACCTTGCCGGCCTTGAGCTGCGCGTGCGCCGTGAGGGGCGAGAGGAACGACACCTGGACCTCGCCGGTGAGCATCGCGGTGAGCGCGTTGCCGGCGCTGCGGTAGGGAACGTGCTGCAGCGGGATGCCGGTGATGCGCTTCAGCAGCTCGCCGGTGAGATGGCTGGTCGAGCCGTTGCCGGCGGACGAGTAGGAGAGATCACCCTTCTGCTTCGCGTAGGCGACGAATTCCTGCGCCGTGCTCACCGGCATCGAGGGCTGCACCACCAGCACCACCACGCCCTGTCCCACCATCGTCACGGGCTCGAAGTCCTTCACCGGATCGTAGGGCAGGCTCCTCGCGTACAGCGTGACCGCGCTCACCATCGGCCCGATGTGGCCCATGACGAGGTTGTAGCCGTCGGGCGCGGCCTTGGCGACGGCGTTCGTCGGGATCGTGCCGCCGGCGCCCGCGGTGCTGTCGACGATCACCGGCTGGCCCCAGCGCTCCGTGAGCTTCTGCGCGACGTAGCGCGAGAGATAGTCGGCGGTCGAGCCCGTGCCCTGGCCGTAGATGCGGATGGGCTTGGAGGGGAACGCCGCGGGATCCTGCGCGTGCGCCGGCAGGGCGAACAGCAGGGCGGCGGCGGCGAGAAGTCGTTTCATGTCAGATTCGGGAGAGCATCGGCGACGCCCGATAGTCTACGACTTTTCGGACATCAGCTCGTGCCGCGCCCGCGCGAGCGCCCGCTTCTTGCCCGCCGGCATCTCGGGGAACGCCAGGTCCAGCTCCTCGAGCGCGTCGACGATCGCCGCGGCGACCACGAGGCGCGTATACCACTTGCGGTCGGCGGGCACGACGAACCAGGGCGCCGATTCGCTCGCCGTCTCGCGCACCATGTCCTCGTAGGCGCTCATGTAGTCGGCCCAGCTCGCGCGCTGGCGCGCGTCGTTCTCCGAGAATTTCCAGTGCTTCTCGGGATCGTCCAGCCGCTCGAGCAGGCGCTTCTTCTGCTCTTTCTTGGACACGTGCAGGAAGAACTTGCGGATCACCGTGCCCGAGCGCGCGAGGTGGCGCTCGAAGCCGCGGATGTCCTGGTAGCGCTGGTCCCAGACCTTGCCCGTCACCAGGCGCCCGGGCAGGTTCTGCGTCTCGAGCAGGTCGCGGTGCACGCGCACGGCGAGCACCTCCTCGTAGTAGGAGCGGTTGAAGATGCCGATCTGGCCGCGCTCGGGCAGCACGCGCACGCAGCGCCACAGCCAGTCGTGGGCGAGCTCCTCGCGCGAAGGCGCCTTGAACGACACCACCCGGCAGCCCTGGGGGTTCACGCCCGACATGACGTGCTTGATCGCGCCGTCCTTGCCCGCCGCGTCCATCGCCTGGAAGACGAGCAGCAGCGACCACTGCGCCTGAGCGGCGAGCTTCTCCTGGAGGCGCGCGAGGCGCTCGACGCCGCGCGCCAGGAGCTGCTGCGCGTCCGCCTTGCCCTCGCTCTCCAGCTCGCCGGTGTCGCCCGGGTCGACGCGCTCGAGGCGGAACTTCGCGCCGTCGCCGACGCGGTAGGGCGCGGCCAGCTTGCCGAGGGACTTGCGCGAGGAGCGGTGGGCCATGCGGGGTTCGGGCATTATAGTCGCGCCGATGAAGCTTCTCGCAGCGCTCGTTCCCCTCCTCGCCGCCTCCACCTGCCTCGCCGCGGACTGGCCCAAGTACCGCGCCATCGTCTGGCATCCGCAGAAGCCCGGAAGCTGCGCCGCGCTGAAGGCCGTGGGCATCGACGCGGGGGCGGTCATCGCCGAGGACCGGGACCAGCCCGCCAAGGGGATCGAGCAGCGCACCGCGCCGCTCCGCGACTGCGGCCTGTCCTGGTACGTGGAGAACATCGCCACCGATTTCTACTCGGCCTACCATCGCTTCACGCCCGGCAAGCCGGTGAACTGGCGCTTCATCGAGGCGAAGAAGGCGTACCGGGACGACCCGCGCGACCTCCGCGCCTTCATCCGCGACCCCAGCCTGTCGGATCCCGCCTGGTTGGCGAGGATCCGCGAGCGCCTCGCGCAGACGGTGCGCGTGCACAGCGCCCGGCGGCCGCTCTTCTACGATCTGGGCGACGAGCCCGGCATCGCCGACGTCTCGGCGTTCTGGGACTTCGATTTCTCGCCGCATTCGCTCGCGGGCCTGCGCCGCTGGCTGAAGGAGCGCTACCGGACCACCGCCGCGCTGAACGCGCAGTGGGGATCGCGGTTCGACGTCTGGGAGTCGGTCGTGCCGATGACCACGGCGGAGGCGATGAAGCGCGCCGACGGAAACTATTCCGCCTGGAGCGATTTCAAGGAATGGATGGATCTGGAGTTCGCGCGCGCGATCGCGGCGGGCACGCAGGCGGTGCACGCCGCCGACCCGCGCGCCTACGCCGCCATCGAGGGCGCGCAGATCCCCGGCTGGGGCGGCTACGACTACTCGCGCCTCGCGGCCGCGGTCGACGTCATGGAGATCTACGACGACGGCGGCAACGTCGAGATCGCGCGCTCGCTGAACCCGCGCCTGGTCGTGCTGCGCACCTCCTACGGCGGGCCGAACGAGGCGCGCGAGCTGTGGCGCTCGCTGCTGCGCGGCGGCCGCGGCGTCGTCTTCTGGGATCCCAAAGGCGAGATCGTGGACGCCGAGGGCCGCGCCGGCGACCGCGGCCGCAGCCTCGCGCCGCACCTGCGCGAGATCAAGGCCGGGATCGCCGCGCGCCTCATCCGCGCCCGCCGCGAGACCGCGCCGGTCGCGGTGCTGTACTCGCCCGCGAGCCTGCGCGCCCAGTGGATGCTCGACTGGCAGCCCAAGGGCACGGCCTGGAGCGACCGCAAGCCCAACGAGGTCTACGAGGACGCGAGCGCGGTGCGCGCGTCGATGACCGGCTTTCTCGACGCGCTCGGGCGCGTCGGGCTGGAAGCGCGGGTCGTGACGCCCGAGACCCTCGAGCAGGGCGCGCTGCGCCGCGGAATCCGCGCGCTCGTCCTCCCGCGCGCGCTGTCCCTCTCGGAAAAAGAAGGCGCGGAGATCCGGCGCTTCGCCGACGCCGGCGGAACGGTGATCGCCGAGGAAGTCCCGGGCGCGTTCGACGAGCACTGCCGCCGGCGCCCGGCGCCGCTGCTTGCCGATCTCTTCGGCGGGCGTCCCGCCAAGGGCCGCGCAGTGCTCTTCGGCGATCCTCTGCGCCGCGGCGGCGAGCTGCTGAAGATCCTCGCGGAGGCCGGCGTCGAGCCGATGTTCGCGCTCGAGGGCAGGGACGGGACCCGTGCCTTCGACATCGAGACCCAGCGGTGGCGGGACGGCAAGACCGTGATCGTCGCCCTGCAGCGCGCGGCGGCCGGCGCGCCGGCCGGCACCGTGATGCTGGCGCTGCGCGAGGACGCGCGCGTCACCGACCTGCGCGCGGGCCGCGTCCTCGGAACCGGAAAGCGCTTCGAGGTCGAGGTCGGAGCGGTCGCGCCGGCGCTCCTCGAAGTGGCGAATCCCTGAATCCGTGCGCTCCCCGCCGATCGGCTTGGTGCTCGCAGCGCTGTACGTCGCGGAAGCGGCCCTGCTCGTCTGCGGCGTCGCCCTGCACAAGACGAGCGACGCGCCCTTTCTCGCGCTGCTCGCCTCGCGCGACGGCGCGATCTTCGCGGCGGCGCTGCTCGGCGGGCTCGCCGCCGCGGCGATCGTCGTGCGCGCCGGGCTGCGGACGCGCGGCGAGGGAACGCGCTGGTTCGGCATGACCGTCGCGATGAATGCGGTGACGGTGATTCTCGCGCTCGCCCTCGGCGAGGCCGCGGCGCGCCTTCTGTCGACGAGCACGCCGGACGGGAGGACGGCGGTGGCCGGCGTGCCGCTGCTCCCCTACGACTGGGACGCGGTCAGGGCGCGGAACCGCGAGCTGCTGCGCAACGCGCCCAACAACATCTCGTACTTCGTCCCCGACGGGCTGCTCGGCTGGACCGTGGGCCCGGGACGCGTCAGCAAGAACGGCCTCTACGCGAGCAGCGCCGAGGGCATCCGCAGCGCCGATCCCGGGGTCTCGTACGCGAAGGAAGAAAAGCCGAAGCGCAGGATCGCGGTCGTCGGGGACTCGTACAGCTTCGGGCTCGAGGTGCCGTTCGCGGACTCGTGGGCGCACCGGCTGGAGCGGGCGCTCGGCCCGGGAACGCAGGTTCTCAATTTCGGCGTCGACGCCTACGGCGTCGACCAGGCGTACCTGCGCTACATGCGGGACGCGCGACCGTGGAAGCCCGACCTCGTGATCTTCGGCTTCATCAACCACGACCTGTACCGCAGCATGGCGGTGTACGCCTTCGTGAGCTTCCCCGAATGGGGGCTGCCGTTCGGCAAGCCGCGCTTCGTCGTCGAGAACGGAAAGCTCGAGCTGCTCAACACGCCCGTGCTCCCGCCCGAGCAGATCCTGCAGCGCGCCTCGGTGCTCGACCTGCCCTTCGTCCGGCTCGACCGCGGCTACCAGCCGCGCGACTGGCGCTGGCACGCAGTCTACGCCTCGCGCCTGGCGCGGCTCGTGCTCTCGCGGTTCGAGCCCGCGCCCGTGCCGGGCGCGCAGGCCTCCGACGCGGCGCTCGCGGAAGTGAACGCCGCGCTGTTCGCGTCGTTCGTCGAGACGGCGAAGAAGGAAGGCTCGATTCCGTATCTCGTGTACTTCCCGAGCCGCGGCGACTTCAGCGGGCAGAACCGGCTGGCGAAGGACGGCATCCTCGAGATGTTCGGCGAGCGGCACATCGACCACGACAATCTCACCGGCTGCATCGCGAAGCTCGGGGAGCCGGCGGCCTTCATCGCCGGCCGCCCCCACTACTCGCCCGCGGGCAACGCGGCGGTCGCCGCCTGCCTGGAGCCGGCGGTGCGGCGCCTTCTCGGTCCGCCTTCATTCCAGCGTCATTGAGATCGGGCGATTCTCCCGCGATCTCAGCGGGGTCGGCGTACCTGTTCGGCCGCGGCGTGAAGAAGCGCCCGCAAGGAGCCGCAGTCAAATGGCAAAAGTCGCCCGCAACGCGCGGGCCGCTTCCCGCTGATGGAATTTTCTTCCCTACGCGAGCATATTAGCCAAGGCTGCCTTGCTGGGCAGCGTCACCCCAATACACAAAAGCGGAGGGCACCATGTCTCGTCTGAGGAAGGGTTCGTCCCTGGCTGTTTCCCTGTTTGCCGCAGCGCTTGCCTCGACCGCGATGGCAAACGCTCCGTCCGGCGCGATCTTCACCACCGTGGCCGACGGCAGCGAGGTCAACGCCAATATCTACGCGTCGAAGGACCTCGTCTACCTCGACGGCGGTCCCGGACCGGGCGCGCCGCAGGGCGCGGCGGGCCTCGACGACGGAACCTACGTGTTTCAGGTGACCGAGCCGAGCGGCAAGACGCTGCTGTCGCAGGACGCGGCGAAATGCCGGCAGATCGTCGTCTCAGGCGGGATCATTACCTCGCTGGTAATCACGGGATGCGAGCACGTCACCGGAACCGACATCGACCACAACGCGCTGACGGTGCAGCTCATGCCCTACGCCGACACGCCCAACCCGGGCGGCGAGTACAAGGCGTGGGTCGTCCGGGTCGCCGATTTCCTCCAGGGCTGCGCGGCGCTCGGCGTACCCAACGGGCTGGACGTCGTCGACTGCGGCCGCGGCAACGGAAACTTCCACGGCTTCATTCCGCGGAACACGAAAACCGACAACTACAAGGTCGGGCAGACGAACAACCTCGAGATCGACACGCGTTTCATCGACAACGCTACCGGCCAGCTGCTGGACGGCCTCAAGCTCACGTGGACCGACACGCTGGGCTCGACGAACACCAAATTCTCGTATTTCAGCCCGCTGATCAGCCATTTCGCCCACATCGAGGCCGTCGAGGCGGGCGTGCACGGAGTGACGGTGGCCGACCAGCCGGGCTGCAAGGTGGTGAATTTCTACTGCTACGACACCGGCCGCTGGTGCAACCCCGACTCAGGCGGCGCCGGGACCATCAACGTGACCATCAAGCAGAACGATCCGGTCTGGACGAAGTACCTGTACGTCTACTGCAATACCGCGCCCTGACCCGGGCAGACCCGCGGGAAGGCTCGGCCTTCCCGCGGTGCGTTTCTCCTAGCGCTTCCTGAGTTTCTTGATCGCCGCGAGCTGAGCGGCGAGCGACGCGAGCTCGGCCTCGACGGTCGCCACCTCGGCCTTGTCCGTCGCCCGGGAGCGCATTTCCTCGGCGCGCTTGATCGCCTCCGCCGCCTTGGCCTCGTCGAGGTCGCGGCCGCGGATCGCGGTGTCGGCGAGCACGGTGATGCGGTGGGGCTGGACTTCGAGGATGCCGCCGGCGACGAACACCAGCTCCTCCGCGCCGCCGCCCGCGGGCTTGATGCGCACCGAGCCCGGCCTGATGCGGGTGATGAGCGGCGTGTGGCGCGGGTAGATGCCGAGCTCGCCCGCCTCGCCGGGCAGGACGACGAACTCGGCCTCGCCCGAGTAGATCGACTCCTCGGCGCTGACGACGTCGACGTGGATCGCGGGGTTCGCCATTACTTCTTCGCGGCCTCTTTCTTCATGTCCTCGGCCTTGGCGATCGCTTCCTCGATCGTGCCGACCATGTAGAACGCCTGCTCGGGCAGCCCGTCGCACTGGCCTTCGACGATCATCTTGAAGCCCTTGATCGTGTCCTTGAGCGTCACGTACTTGCCGGGCGTGCCGGTGAAGTTCTGCGCGACCGTGAACGGCTGCGACAGGAAGCGCTGGATCTTGCGCGCGCGCGCCACGGCGAGCTTGTCCTCGGGCGACAGCTCGTCCATGCCGAGGATCGCGATGATGTCGCGCAGCTCCTTGTAGCGCTGCAGCACCGCCTGCACCGCGCGCGTGGTGCCGTAGTGCTCCTCGCCGATGGTGTTCGGGTCGACCTGGCGCGAGGTCGAATCGAGCGGATCGACCGCGGGATAGATGCCGAGCGAGGCGATGTCGCGCGACAGCACGACGGTCGCGTCGAGGTGCCCGAAGGTGGTCGCGGGCGACGGGTCGGTCAGGTCGTCGGCCGGCACGTAGATCGCCTGCACCGAGGTGATCGAGCCGGTCTTGGTCGAGGTGATGCGCTCCTGCAGCTTGCCCATCTCCTCGGCGAGCGTCGGCTGGTAGCCCACCGCCGAGGGCATGCGGCCGAGCAGCGCCGAGACTTCCGTGCCCGCGAGCGTGAAGCGGTAGATGTTGTCGATGAACAGCAGGATGTCGCGCCCTTCGTCGCGGAACGCCTCGGCCATGGCGAGGCCCGTGAGCCCGACGCGCAGCCGGTTGCCCGGCGGCTCGTTCATCTGGCCGAACACCATCGAGACCTTGGACTCCTCGAGATTGTCGAGCTTGATGACCTCGGCCTCGATCATCTCGTGGTAGAAGTCGTTGCCCTCGCGCGTCCTCTCGCCGACGCCGGCGAACACCGACTGGCCGCCGTGCTTGGTGGCGATGTTGTTGATCAGCTCGAGCATGGTGACGGTCTTGCCGACGCCGGCGCCGCCGAACAGGCCGATCTTGCCGCCTTTGGCGAACGGGCAGATCAGGTCGATGACCTTGATGCCGGTCTCGAGCAGCTCGACCGAGGGCGACAGCTCGTCGAACTTGGGGGCGATCTGGTGGATCGCGCGGCGACTCTCGGTCCTGACCGGGCCGCCCTCGTCGATCGGGCGCCCGAGCACGTCCATGATGCGTCCCAGGGTTCCCTTGCCGACGGGCACCGAGATCGGGGCGCCGGTGCTCTTCACCGTCATGCCGCGGCGCAGGCCGTCGGAGGAGCCGAGCGCGATGCAGCGCACCACCCCGTCGCCGAGCTGCTGCTCGACCTCGAAGGTCAGCCCCTTCTCGGCGAAGGTCTTGCCGGGCGCGTCATCGAGGACGAGCGCGTCGTAGACCTTGGGAAGCGCTTCGCGCGGGAATTCGATGTCGATCACCGCGCCGACGCATTGAACGATGGTTCCTTGGGCTTGTGCCATTGCTTTTCCTAGTGTCCTAGACGGCGGCAGCGCCGCCTACGATTTCAGAGATCTCTTTGGTGATGCCGGCCTGGCGGTTCTTGTTGTAGATGAGCGTGAGCTCGTCGATCAGGTTGTCCGCGTTGTCCGAGGCGGCCTTCATGGCCACCATGCGCGCCGCCTGCTCCGAGGCGATGTTCTCGGCGACGAGCTGCAGCACCAGCGCCTCGCCGTAGCGCGTCATCACCGCGTCGAGCACGGCGCGCGCGTCGGGCTCGTAGAGGTAGTCCCAGCCGCCTTCCTTGACGGTGCTGCGCACCGTCTCGCCGTGCTCGTCGATGAACTCCTCGGGCACCGGGATGATCGTGCCTTGCCGCGGGTCCTGCCGCATGGTGTTGACGAAGCGCGTGAAGAACGCGTGGATCTCGTCGATCTCGCCGGCGATGTACTTGTCGAGCAGCACCTTGACCGGCCCGATCAGCTGCTCGAGCCGCGCGCGGTCGCCGATCTGCACCGCCTGCGAGACCACGTTGCCGCCCATGCGCTGCAGGAAGCCCAGGCCCTTGCTGCCGATCGCGCAGAAATCGACCCCGACGCCCGCCGCCTGCCACTCCTTGTACTGCTGCAGCACCGCCCGCAGCACGTTGGTGTTGAGGCCGCCGCACAGTCCCTTGTCGGTGGTGATCACGACGACCCCGACGCGCCTCACCGTCTCGCGCTTCTGCAGGAACGGGTGCTTGTACTCGGCGCTCGCGTGCGACACGTGCATCGCGATCTGCAGCGCCTTGGAGACGTAGGGGCGCGTGGCGCGCATGCGGTCCTGCGACTTCTTCATCTTCGAAGCCGCGACCATCTCCATCGCCTTGGTGATCTTCCGGGTGTTGTTCACACTCCGGATCTTCATCCTGATTTCTTTGGTTCCGGGCATCAGTCGGTCCTTGTCATTCCGAGGAGCGAAGCGACGAGGAATCTCGGTACGCCGGATGCATCGTCCCGGTGGAGATCCCTCGCTGCGCTCGGGATGACATCGGCTGCGCTCGGGATGACATCAGAAGCTTCCAGTCTTCTTCCAGTCCTCGATCGCGGCCTTGAGCGCCTTCTCCTCGTCGGCCGAGAGGTCCTTCTTGTCCTCGATCTGCTTCACCTGGGCCGCGGACTTGCTCTTGAGGTGGTCGCGCAGCGACTTGTCGGCCGAGAGCGCCTTGGCGATCTCCATGCCGTCGAAGTAGCCGTTGTTCACGGCGAACAGCGTCACCGCCATCTCCCACACTGCGAGCGGCTGGTATTGCGGCTGCTTCATCAGCTCGGTCACCAAGCGCCCGCGGTCGAGCTGCTTGCGGGTCGCTTCGTCGAGGTCCGAGGCGAACTGCGCGAACGCGGCGAGCTCGCGGTACTGCGCGAGCGCGAGGCGCACGCCGCCTCCCGTGTCGCGGCGCTTCATAATCTTGGTCTGGGC
>DASSQD010000078.1:0-36433 GCA_035702665.1 Burkholderiales bacterium | reverse complement strand
TCGCCGCCGCGGGCGACGTAGTCGTCGTAGGCGATGACTTCGGCGCGGATGAAGCCGCGCTCGAAGTCGGTGTGGATCACGCCGGCGGCCTGGGGCGCGGTCGCGCCGACCTGCACGGTCCAGGCGCGCACTTCTTTCGGCCCCGCGGTGAAGTAGGTCTGCAGACCGAGTAGCGCGTAGCCCGCGCGGATCAGGCGGTCGAGGCCCGCCTCCTTCATGCCCATGTCGGCGAGGAACACCTGCTTGTCCTCGTCCGACAGGTCGGCGATCTGCGCTTCGAGCGCCGCGCAGATGGGAACGACCGGCGCGCCTTCCTTCTTCGCGTGCTCGTCGACCCGCTTGAGCAGAGGATTGTTCTCGAAACCGTGCTCGGCGACGTTGGCGACGTACATCGCCGGCTTCGCCGTCAGCAGGAAGAAGGGTTTCAGCACCGAGTGCTCTTCCTTCGACAGCTGCACGCTGCGCGCCGGCCGGGCCTCGTCGAGCACCGGGCGCACCTTGTCGAGCACCGCGACGATGCGCTGCGCTTCCTTGTCGCCGCCGGTCCTGGCCACCTTGCCGTAGCGCGCGTAGGCCTTCTCCACCGTCGCCAGATCGGCAAGCGCGAGCTCGGTGTTGATGGTCTCGATGTCCGAGACCGGATCGATCTTGCCGGCGACGTGCACCACATTCGGATCTTCGAAGCAGCGCACCACGTGCGCGATCGCGTCGCACTCGCGGATGTTGGCGAGGAACTGGTTCCCCAGCCCCTCGCCCTTGGACGCGCCGGCCACGAGCCCGGCGATGTCGACGAATTCGACCGCGGCCGGGACGACCTTCGCCGGCTTGGCGATCGCGGCGATCTTCGAGAGGCGCTGATCGGGAACCTCCACGATCCCCACGTTCGGATCGATGGTGCAGAACGGATAGTTCTCTGCCGCGATCCCCGCCTTCGTGAGCGCGTTGAACAGCGTCGACTTGCCCACGTTCGGAAGACCGACGATTCCGCACTTGAGCGACATCAGGAGCCCGTGTGCAGCTTCAGCATCGCCGCCTGCATGTCTCCGTCGAGCAGCAGCTGCGAGACATCCAAGCAGCGGGCCAGCGCCGCCTCGATCAGCTCGCGGTCGTCGGGCGAAGGCGGGTTGAGCACGTAGTCCGCGACGAGGCGCTTGTCCCCCGGATGGCCGATGCCGATCCGCAGCCTCCAGAAGCCGGGGCTGCCGAGCTGCGCGGCGATGTCCTTCAGGCCGTTGTGACCCGCCACGCCGCCGCCCAGCTTGAGCTTCGCCGTTCCCGGCGGAAAATCGAGCTCGTCGTGCACGACCAGCACTTCGTCAGGGGCGATCTTGTAGAAGCGCGCGAGCGCTCCCACCGATTTCCCGGAGAGATTCATGTAGGTCTGCGGAAGCACGAACTTCAGTTCTCCGCCGGGCCGCGCGAGCTTGCCGAGGAGCCCGTGGTACCGGGCGACGGACTTCAGCTCGACGCGCGCGCCGGCCGCGAGGCGCGACACGAACCAGAAGCCGACGTTGTGGCGGTCGCGTTCGTGGTTCCGACCCGGGTTGCCGAGGCCTGCGATGAGTTTCATCATTGGACGATACAAAAAGGGCGCGGTGGTCGCCGCGCCCTTTCCGAGGGAGATGAGGCGCGCTACTTCTTGTCGCCCTTGTCGCCCTTGCCGCCTTTGCCGCCCTTCTCCTCGGCTGCGGGGGCCGCGGCCTCGGGCGCCTTCTGCTTGACGGTCGGCACGTCGGCGGCAGCGGGCACCGCCTCCGCGGGCGCGGCCACGCCTTCGACGGCGCCGGCAGCCGCAGCGGCTGCAGCGGCCTCTTCCTCGGCGATCGCGGCCTTCGGGATCTGCGCCGAGGCCACGGTCGGGTTCTCGTTCCCGCCGAGCGCCAGCTCCACGCCCTTGGGCAGGGAAACATCGCGCACGTGGATCGAGTGGCCGATCGAGATGTTCGACAGGTCCACCGGGACGAACTCGGGCAGATCCGCCGGCAGGCAGCGGATCTCGATGTCGTTCAGCACGTGAGTGATGAGGCCGCCCTGCTCCTTGATCGCCGGCGACTTCTCGGCGTTGACGAAGTGCAGCGGCACCTTCATGTGGATCTTCTGGTCGGCCGAGACCCGCTGAAAGTCGATGTGCTGCACCTCGGCCTTCCACGGATGCATGTTGACCGCGCGCAGCAGCACCTGCTGCTTCGCGCCGTCGAGGGACAGCGTGAGGATCGACGCGTGAAACTTCTCGTCGCGCAGCTGGTGAAAGAGATCGTTCTGATCGAGCTCGATATTCACGGGCTCAGCCTTGCCGCCGTAGAGAATCCCGGGGACCTTCCCCCCGTGGCGCAGGCGGCGGCTCGCACCCCTTCCTTGCACCTTGCGCGTTTGCGCTACCACTTCGATTGCCATGTTGCCTCCGATAAGTGCGGTACCCGCGACCAGGCACCGCGTTAGAAAACTATTCCATGAACAGCGACGACACCGAATCCTCGTTGCTGATGCGCAATATCGTCTCGGCGAGCAGCCCCGCCACCGACAGCACGCGGATCTTGCTGCACGCCTGAGCCGCCTTCGAGAGCGGAATCGTGTCGGTGACGACCAGCTCGTCCATTTCGGACTCGGCGATGCGCTCGACCGCGCCGCCGGAGAGCACCGGGTGCGTGCAGTACGCGACCACCCGGACCGCGCCCTCTTCCTTCAACGCCTGCGCCGCCTTGCACAACGTGTTCGCAGTGTCGACGATGTCGTCCATGAGCACGCAGCTGCGCCCTTTCACGTCGCCGATGACGTTCATTACTTCCGAGACGTTGGGCGCCGGACGGCGCTTGTCGATGATCGCCAGATCCGACTCCAGGCGCTTCGCCATCGCGCGCGCCCGCACCACTCCGCCCACGTCCGGCGACACCACCAGCAGGTTCTCGTACTGGTGCTTCCACACGTCTCCGAGCAGAACCGGGGTCGCGTAGATGTTGTCCACGGGCACGTCGAAGAATCCCTGGATCTGGTCGGCGTGCAGATCCATCGTCAGCACGCGGTCGACTCCCGACGCCTGGAGCATGTTCGCCGAGACCTTCGCGCTGATCGCGACCCGCGCCGAGCGCGGGCGCCGGTCCTGCCGGCCGTAGCCGAAGTAGGGTATCGCAGCGGTCACGCGCGCCGCCGAGGCGCGTTTCAGGGCGTCGACGATCAGCAACACCTCCATCAGGCTGTCGTTCGCCGGCGCGCAGGTCGACTGCAGCACGAAGCAGTCCTTGCCGCGCACGTTCTCGAGCAGTTCCACCATGACCTCGCCGTCGGAAAACTTGCCGACCGTCGCGTGGCCGAGCGGGATGTTCAGCCTCCGCACCACCGCATGCGCGAGCAGCGGGTTGGCGTTCCCGGTGAACACCATCAGGCTTTCGTAGGCCATGCGCGTCGCTTCGAGTCGCCGTGATTCCCGGGGCTTGCGGCCCCGTACGCAAAAAATTAGCCGCGCGAGCGGCTCAACATCCTTCTTTGGCTGGGGAGGAAGGATTCGAACCCTCGCATGGCGGAATCAAAATCCGCTGCCTTAACCAGCTTGGCGACTCCCCAAGCGCTACTCTTTCTCCAGGAGCGCCGCGAGCGGCTGGTGATCCAAGCCCCGCACGACCAGCCCGCGCATGTCCGCGGGCATCTTGGAGTGGACCGACCGCGCTTCGCGTTCGGTCGCAAATTCGGCGAATACACAGGCGCCAGAACCGCTCATGCGGGCATCACCGAATCGCCTGAGCCACTCGAGATGCTTCGCCACTTCCGGATGGCGCCGACACACGACAGGCTCCAGATCGTTCCTACCGAAGCCGCCGGAAAAGCCTGATATTTTGATGGTTTTTGAATTTCGTGTCAATTCAGGCGCAGCGAAAATCGCCCGCGTGGACACCGCGACCGGCGGGATCAGCACCACATACCACGCCCGCGGAAGATCGAGCGGCGCAAGTTGCTCGCCGATGCCTTCGCCGAACGCGTTTCGGCCGAAGAGAAAAAAGGGGACGTCGGCGCCGAGGACGAGTGCCAGCGCCGCAAGCCTCTTCGCGGGCAACTCGAGTCCCCAAAGGCGGTTCAGGACTGCGAGGGTCGTCGCGCAATCCGAGCTCCCCCCGCCCAGACCCCCGCCGACGGGGATGTACTTCTCGAGATCGATGTCGGCGCCCGCGCGAGTGCCGCCCTCCTCCCGGAGGAGGCGAGCGGCGCGCACCACGAGGTTCTCGTCGGCGGTCACCCCGGGAATCTGACGGGCCAGGGTGATCTCGCCGTCGTCGCGCGGCGTAAAGCGCAGCCAGTCGCACAGGTCGATCAGCCGGAACGCGGTCTGCAGCAGGTGATAGCCGTCGGCGCGCCGGCCGATGACGTGCAGAAACAGGTTCAGCTTGGCCGGCGCCGGATAGCGTCGCTCCCAGGGATTCACTGCGACCATTGGTCGACGACCAGCCGGATCTCGACGCCCTCGCGGGAGAGCCGAAGGCGCGACGGCTTGCCTTCGCGGAACTCCTCGTACGCCACGCTCCAGCCATCCTGCCGGATGTCCAATCCGTTCCCCGGCTGGCCGCTCACCTCGGCGGGCCGGTCGGGGCTCGCGCGACCCTGAATCCAGTCCGACAGGCCCGCGAGCGGGAGACGCCAGCCGAGCGCCTGCTCGGTCAAGCTCTCCGCGTCGGAGGCACGATACTCCTGCCGGTCGCCGGTCTCGAGTCGGAACACGCCGTTGTCGCGGCGGATGCGCGCGATGGTCTGGCCCACCGGAGAGGTGATCAGCATTTCGTCGCTGTCGCTCGAGTGGCGCCAGAAAATTCGGGCGGACCCGGAGTCCTTTACGCTGTGGACCGCGACGCGGCCGGACAACTCGAAGCCGCCCGGAGGCGCGACCCCGTTCCCGGGGAGCGTGGTGCAGGCGCCGACGAAGGCGGCCGCAGCTACGCAGAGCGCGAGCCGGAGCACGAAGGGATCAGTGTTTCAGGCGCTTGATGGTGTTGACGAGCGTCTCGTTTTCCGGGGCTTCCTTCCTCGCATCGCCCCAGACGCGCTCCGCTTCGGAGTGCTCGCCCAGCGCCCACAGCACCTCGCCGAGATGCGCGGCGATCTCCGGGTCGGGCCGGCCCGCGTAGGCGCGCCGCAGGTAGGCGAGCGAATCCTTGAGCTTGCCCCTGCGGTAGAGCACCCACCCCATGCTGTCGATGATGAACGAGTCGTCGGGAGCGAGCTTCAGCGCCTTCTCGATCAGCTCCTGCGCTTCGGGCAGGCGCTGGTTGCGGTCGGCGAGCGAGTAGCCGAGCGCGTTGTAGGCGTGCGCGTGCTCGGGCCGTATCTCGATCAGCTTGCGCAGCGAGGACTCGAGGATGTCGACGCGCTCGATCTTCTCCGCGAGCATGGCGTAGTCGTAGAGGAGATCGGGGTTGTTGGGAACGCGGTCGAGCGCCTGCCCGACGAGGTCGAACGCGGCCTTTGGCTGGTTGGCGTCCCGCAGCAGCTGCGCCTCCGCGAGGACCAGCTGAATGCGTTCCTGGGGATTGGTCGCCGCCGCCTGGTGCAGGTGCGCGCGCGCGTCGTCGAGCTTGCCCTGCTTCGCCAGCACCTGCGCGTAGCGGATCTGGGCCTGCACGTATTGTTCGCCCTCGCCCACCTGTCCGTACCATTTGAGCGCCTCGGGAAGATTCTTCCGCTCCTCGGCCACCTGGCCGAGGTACAGGCGCACGCCGTCCTTGTCACGATACTGAGTGTTGAGCAGGCCCCTGAGGTATTTCTCGGCGGCGTCATAGTCCTTCAACTGCAGCGACAGCACCGCCACCGCGAACGCCATCTCGGTGCTGTCGGGCAGGCCGGTCATCAGCTTCTGGAACTCGGAGCGCGCTTCGCCGAAGCGCTTCTGCGCGACGAGCGTCCTCGCGTACCCCAGGCGCGCCTCGCGCGCCTGGGGATATTTCTGCAGGTAGTCTGCCAGGACGGAGGCCGCCTGATCCGCCGAGGTCTTTTGCAGAAGCTGCGCCTCGAAAAGGACCGCCGACTCCGAATCGGGCCGCAGCCGCCTTGCTTTTCGCACCTCATCGAGCGCAAGCCGGTCGTCGCCCGCGGCCGTCGCCATGCGCGCCACCGCGAAGTTCGCCTCCGGTACATCGGGATGATCGGCCGCGAGCTTCTGCGTCAGCCTGAGCGCGGCCTGCTTGTCCTGGGCGTTCGCGAGCATGCGCGGAAACAGCGTGAAGCGGCTCGCGGGGTCGCTGCCCGGCATGGCGAGCAGCTCCTTCAGCCGAGGCAGGGCCTCGTCGTAGCGGCCGACCGAGACCAGCATCCCGGCGAGCGCTTCGAGAGCGCGCGTCGAGTCCGGGTCGGCCTCGTGCCAGATGGTCGCGGCCTCGATCGCCGCGTTGTTCATGCGCGCGAACAGCGCCACCTCCGTGGCGCGGCGGGCGATCCGCGGATCGCGCGTGCGCTTCGCGAGATCGACGTACGCCTGCGCCCCCAATGCGACGTTGCCGCGCTGGACCGCGATCTCGGCGAGCAGGTATTCGTACAGCAGGTTCTCGGTGAGGTCCTGATTGGGATACGTCGAGTGGTTCTCCGGCTCCGGTGCCATCGCCGGCGAGTCGCCGGAATTCGCGTCCGAGTCGGATTGTTCCTGCGCCTCCTCTCCCGCGGCACTCGGTTGCGGCGGATTCGCCGCGCAACCGGCGAGCGCAACGAACGCCAGCGCGGCGACGAAGCGCGTGACACCCGCGACCGGGCAAAAGACCACCTGGGAATTGAGCATGAAAGCCTGCTGTCCTGTGGGGCTAGTTTAGGTATATTTGAGAGGCGAGACAAGGACGCCGAGTTCCCTTCGTGCCAGAATTGCCGGAAGTCGAGATCACCCGCCGCGGCATCGAACCGTTCGTGCTGGGAAAGACGGTCACGGGTGTAACCGTTCGTAACCCCAAGCTGCGACGGCGCGTGCCGCGCAACCTGGCGCGGATCATCGTCGGCCAGCGGGTCGAGCGCCTGCGCAGGCGGGGAAAGTACATACTGTTCGACTTCGACGCGGGCTCGCTCATCGTGCACCTGGGAATGTCGGGCAGCCTGCGCCTGATCGACGCCCAGTCAGCTCCCCGCAAGCACGATCACGTGGATCTCGTTTTCGGCGGGTTCGCGCTGCGATTGCGCGATCCGCGCCGTTTCGGCATGGTCCTGTGGGGCCGCGGCGATACTTCGCGTCATCCTCTTCTCGCCCGGCTCGGCGTGGAGCCGCTCAGCGAGGCGTTCACCGCTGAATTCCTGCACCGCGTCACGCGCGGCCGCGACGTCGGCATCAAGCAATTGCTGATGAACGCGGGGGTGATCGTCGGCGTCGGCAATATCTACGCGAACGAGAGCCTCTTCAGGGCGAGGATCCACCCCCGCGCGCGCGCCGGGCGCCTGTCGCGCGAGCGCTGCGCCCGGCTGGTCGAAGCGGTGAAGGAGACGCTGGTCGCGGCCATCGCCGCGGGCGGATCCAGCCTGCGCGATTTCGTGCACTCCGACGGCGCCTCGGGCTACTTCCAGCAGAACTACTACGTCTACGATCGCGCGGCGCTGCCGTGCCGCGTGTGCGGAGCGGGCATACGAGTGGCGCGGCTCGGCCAGCGCTCGAGCTTCTACTGCACCACCTGCCAGAGCTGAACGAGCTCTATTTCCTGCGCTTTCCCACGCGCTGCGCGAGCGCCCGGGCGACGAGCGGCTGCACGAACTTGTTCACGTCACCCCCCAGAGACGCGATCTCGCGCACGATCGTCGCCGAGATGAACTGGTACTGCTCGGCCGGCGTCAGGAACACGGTCTCGACGTCCGGGTAGAGATTACGGTTCATTCCAGCCATCTGGAATTCGTACTCGAAGTCCGACACGGCCCTGAGCCCCCGCAGGATCACCTGGGCCTTCTGGTCCCGGACGAAATCCATGAGCAGGCCGCGGAAGCCCTCGATGGTCACGTTGCGGTAGGGCTTGAGGACCTCGCGGGCGAGCCGGATGCGCTCTTCGAGCTGGAAGAAGGGGCGCTTGGCTTCGCTCGCCGCGATCCCCACGACGACCTTGTCGAACAGGGCGGAAGCCCGCCGCACGAGGTCTTGGTGACCGAGCGTGATCGGGTCAAACGTTCCGGGGTACACCGCCTTGATCATCGATCTCCCCTGTCAAGAGATGAAAATGCACGCTTCCGGCGCGCGAGCTTCTGAGAACCGTCCAGCCGCGGCCGGGCTCGAAGGCCGACGCGCTTTCCACGTACACCCGTCCGTACGGCGCGAGCAGCCCGCGCACCACGGCGAGAGCTGCGCCCTGAAGCCCCAGACGGTATGGCGGATCGACGAACACGACGTCGAAACGCGAGCGCGTTTCCCGGGCGAATTCTAGCGCATCGCCGCGGACGACAGTCAGGTTCTCCGCACCGAGCTTCTGCGCGTTCTCGCGCAGCGCGCGCAGCGCCGCCGGGTCCTTCTCGACCATCACCGCGGACGCCGCGCCGCGCGACAGCGCCTCGAAGCCGAGCGCGCCGCTGCCCGCAAACAGATCGAGGCAGGCCAGGCCGCGCAGATCCTGCCCGAGCCAGTTGAAGAGCGTCTCGCGCACGCGATCGGGCGTCGGCCGCAGATCCACGGCTTCGGGAAACTGGAGAATGCGGCTGCGCCACAAGCCGCCGATGATGCGAACGGTGTTGCGCCTAGTCCGTCGCACCGACGACCACGGTCGCGAGCTTTGCCGACGGGACGCGCCGCGCAAAAGCATCGCGGATTTGCTCGAGCGTCACTGCCTCGAGCCGTGTGGGGTAGGTGTCCAGCCAGTCGAGGGGCAGCCGGTAGAAACCCATGATAGCCAGCTGCTCGAGGAGCTTCCGGTTCGTGTCGATGCGCAAGGGAAAGCCGCCGACGAGGCTCTGCTTCGCCGCCTTGAGCTCCGCCGACGTGGGTCCGCCCGCGACGAAATCCTTGATTACGTCCTGCACGCGCCTGAGCGCCTCGTCCGCCTGATCGCGACGGGTCTGCAGTCCGACCGTGAACGGGCCGCGGCGCGCGAAGGGATAGAAGTAGCTGTACACGCTGTAGGCGAGCCCGTGCTTGCTGCGCAGGTCGGTCATAAGCCGCGACGCGAATCCGCCGCCGCCGAGAATGTAGTTGCCGACGAGCAACGGGAAGTAGTCGGGGTCGTCGCGAGTCAGAACGGCTTCCCCCAGCAGCACGTGGCTCTGGGTCGAGGGGAAGGCCACGCGTACCGTCTCCGCCTGCGTCGTGGGAACGGCCGGCGGAAGCACGGCCTCGCCGCCGGGCGCGAGGCGCGAGGTGAGCTGGTCGGCGAGGGCCTTCGCCGCTTCGACGTTCAGGTCGCCGACGATCGCTACCGCGGCCCCGGTCGCGCCGTAGCGGGCGCGGTAGTGGCGCTCGACGTCTTCCCGGGTTACCGCCGCAAGCGTGGCACGCGTCGCGGTCCAACCATAGGGATGCAACGGATACATCAGGGCGTACAGGCGCTTCTCGGCGACCTGGTCCGGCTGGGTTTCCGCCTCGGCGACGTTTGCGATCGCGCGCGCCTTCTCGCGCTCGAAGGTCTCGCTGGCGAAGCGCGGCGACTGCAGGATGTCGGCGAGCGTGTCCGCCGCCGCCTTCCGCTCGGCGTCGGAGGACAGGGTCCTCAGAGCAAAGCCGGCGCGGTCGAGGTCGAAGGTCTCGCGCAGCTGTGCGCCGGCATCGGCGATGCGGCGGTCCACGTCGGCCTCGGAATAGCGCGCAGAGCCGCCCTTCAGCAGCGTCAGCGTGAGCTGGCCCAGGCCGGCGCGCTCGCGCGGATCGTAGGCGCTGCCGGCGGAGAACTCGACCGACACATCGACGATAGGCAAGGCGTGTGTTTCGACGAAATACGCCCGCGCACCCGACGGCGTCGTCCAGTGCTCGATTTGCACGCCTCCGAGCGCGGGTGTGGCCGCCGCGACAAGGAGCAGCTCGAGCATGACTCGCGGGCATGCGCACATGTGCATGTTCATCCTCAGTGGGCCGCCGCTCTGGGGTCGAGGGGCTGAGGATCGAGCACGGCCACGGTCAGAGAGTCGTCGACGAGGTACTTGGCCGCGACGCTGCGCACCTGTTCGGCCGTGACGGCCTTTATCGCTTCCGGAATGCGGTCGGCGTCGCGGAACGAGAGGCCGCTCGACTCGAGCTCGCCGAGCTCCATCGCCTGCGCGAAGAAGGAATCCCTGCGGAATACGATCTGCGCGAGGAGCTGGACCTTCGCGCGCCGAAGCTCCTCGGGCGCGACACCCTGGGATGCGACCTGCACCGCGATCTCCCGCAGGGCGGCCTCGAGCTCGCTGCCGCCGTGTCCCTCGGCGGCAGCGGCGCTGAGAAACACCATCCCCGGGCCGCGCGAAATGAGTTCGTATTCGGCGCCCGCAGAAGTGGCGATGCGGCGCTCCCGCACGAGGATCTGATTCAGCCGCGCCGCGTCGTTGCCGCCGAGAACCTTCACCAGCACGGCGATCGCGAACGGCTCCCAGTCTTTCTCCGGGTCGCGCAGCGCCGGAGCCTTATATCCGAAGCGCACGTAAGCCAGCTCCGCGGGCGCCTTCAGCACCACCCGCTTCATGCCCCGCTGCGTCGGCTCCGATTGGGGCTTGCGCAGCGGCAGGGCCTTGCGTGGGAGCGGCCCGTAGTAGCGCCTCGCCCAGGCAAGAACCTGCCCGGGGTCGACGTCACCGACGACGACGACGGTCGCATTGTTCGGCGCGTACCAGCTCCTGTACCACGCCCGAGCGTCCCGCCAGGTCATGTTCTGCAGGTCCTGCATCCACCCTATCGTCGGCCACTTGTACGGATGGGCGGAGAACGCAGTCGCGGCGAGACTCTCGTCGAGCAATGCGCGCGGCTGGTCCTCGGTGCTCAGGCGGCGCTCCTCCATCACCACCTTGATCTCGCGGGCGAACTCTTCGGGACGGATGGCGAGGTTCGCCATGCGGTCCGCCTCCAGGCCCATTACGAAAGGCAGGCGGTCTCGATGCACCTGCTCGTGATAGACGGTGACGTCCGTCGACGTGAAGGCGTTGTCCCGCCCCCCCGCTTGCGCGACGAGGCGCGAGAATTGCTCGGGTCCGACTTTGCGGGTGCCTTTGAACATCATGTGCTCGAGCACGTGCGCGACGCCCGTCGTGCCCGGCGACTCGTCCATCGAGCCGGCCCGATACCACACCTGCTGCACTACCGTCGGCGCACGGTGATCCTCCTTGACGATGAGGCGCAGCCCGTTCGAGAGCGCGAACTCGCGCGGCTCGGCCTGCGCTGCGGAGACGAGCGCCAGCGCTGCTAGAGTGAACACGGCGCGAAGGGGAACCATTACGACGATGCTAAAATCCGACGTCGCTATTCTATAGCGGTTTGTGCTCCTTCATTCGACGTGGCGATGCTCGAAGCCTCTTCCGAAACCGCGCGGCACGACTCCTGGACGACTCGGCTCAGGCACGGGCTCGCCAGGACGCGCTCGCGCCTAGCGCGGCTCTTCGGCGACCGGCCCGTCGATCCGGCGCTATACGAAGAGATCGAGGCGGCGCTGCTCGCAAGCGATGCGGGCGTCGAGGCGACGCGGCACCTTCTTGACCGCATGCGCGAGCGCGCGGGAAACGCGACGACGGCCGACGAACTGAGGTCGGCCCTGCGCACCGTCCTCGCCGACCTGCTCGCTCCGCTCGAGCGTCCCCTCGATCCGGGCAAAAGCAGGCCTTGGGTCATCCTGCTCGCCGGGGTCAACGGCGCGGGCAAAACGACTTCGGCGGGCAAACTCGCCAAGTTCTTTCGGGACCAGGGCCGCTCCGTACTGCTCGCCGCGGGCGATACGTTCCGCGCGGCGGCGCGCGAGCAGCTTCTCGCCTGGGGCGAGCAGTACGGGGTCGCGGTCGTCGCTCAATCGGGAGGCAATCCCGCCGCAGTGGTGTTCGACGCTATCGCCGCGGCGCGGGCGCGCGGCATCGAGGTGGTGATCGCCGACACCGCAGGCCGCCTCCCGACGCAGGCGCACCTCATGGAGGAGATCGTCAAGGTCAAGCGCGTCATCGCCAAGGCCGAGCCGGGCGCTCCGCACGAAATATGGCTCGTGCTCGACGCCAATACCGGCCAGAACGCCCTCGGGCAGGTCAAGACCTTCGATGACGCGCTCGGCCTCACCGGCCTCATTCTCACCAAGCTGGACGGAACGGCCAAGGGCGGCGTCGCGTGCGCGATCGCGCTCGCCCGGCCTCGCAATCCCCTGGCTCTGCGGTTCCTCGGGGTGGGCGAAGGCGCCGACGACCTGCGGCCCTTCGTCGCCCAGGAATTCGCCGCCGCCTTTCTCAGCTAGGGGCACTCGATCCCGGCGGCATGACGATCATCTCGCTCCATCAGGTCAGCAAACGCTATCCCGGCGGGTTCGAAGCGCTGAAAGCGGTCAGCTTCTCGGTCGAGGCGGGGGAAATGCTGTTTCTCACCGGCCACTCGGGGGCCGGGAAGACGACGCTGCTCAAGCTGATCGCCGCGATCGAGCGCGCCAACGGCGGCACGGTCCTGGTCAACGGCCAGAACGTCTCGTCGATGCGCTCGGCCGCGATTCCCTACCTGCGGCGCAGCCTAGGGCTCGTCTTCCAGGGGCAGAAGCTCCTGTACGACAGAAGCGTGTTCGACAACGTCATGCTGCCGCTCATCGTGACGGGTCAACCCTATCGCGAGGCGGCGCGACGCGCGCGCGCGGCTCTGGACAAGGTCGGCCTGCTCACGCGCGAGAAGGCGAATCCCGTCACGCTCTCGGGCGGCGAGCAGCAGCGACTGTGCGTCGCGCGCGCCGTCGTGAACCGCCCCGCCATTCTCCTGGCCGACGAACCCACCGCCAGCCTCGACACCGCCTACGCGGACGAAATCATGGAGATGTTCCATGCGTTCCACCAGGTCGGCGTCACCGTGCTGGTTGCGACGCACGACCGGCAACTGATCGGCAAGTATCACAAGCGCGTACTGAGACTCGACCACGGCAGGCTCGAATGAGAGTTTGGCTGCAGCACCATCGCCTGAGCCTCGCGCAAACGATCGCCCGCCTGGCGAGGTCGCCCTTTGCAACCACGCTCAACGTCCTCGCAATCGGCGTCGCGCTCTCGCTGCCCTTTGGGGTGTACTGCCTGCTCGCGAACCTCGAGTCCGTGTCGCAGAAGGTCTCGGTCGACCCGCAGCTCACCGTCTTTCTCGCCAGGGATGCGGGAAGGACCGAGATCGCCGCGGTCGAAGGCCGTCTGAAGGGGGTCCGCGGCGTGCGGAGCGTGCGCTTCGTATCCCGCGATGCGGCGCTCTCGGAGCTTGGGCGCTCCGCCGGCATGAGCGAAGTCATCGCAAGCCTGCCGCAGAATCCGCTGCCGGATGCCTTCGTCGTGACGCTCTCCACCAGCGACCCGGTCCTCGCTGATCGGCTCGAGCTCCAATTCAAATCGCTGCCCAAGGTCGCATACGTGCAGGCGGATTCCGCTTGGGTAAGGCGCCTGGACGCGTTGCTGCGACTGGGGCGGACCGCAGCGACCTTGCTCGCCGGGTTGCTCGCGATCGCCCTCGTGGCCGTGACGTTCAACACGATCCGCCTGCAGATCCTCACGCAGCGCGACGAGATCGAGTTGTGCCGGCTGATCGGCGCGACGCACGCGTACATACGCCGGCCGTTCTTCTACCTCGGTTCGTTGCTCGGCCTGTTAGGGGGGGTCACGGCCGTGGGAATCGTGCTGGCCGGGCTCGCTTTCCTGAACCGCGATCTCGGAACGCTCGCCCAGCTGTACGGCAGCGACTTTCGACTTGGGCTCCCCAGGCCCAATGAGATGGGGGCGGTCCTGGGCGTGGCAGCCGCCTTGGGATGGCTGGGTGCGTACTTATCAGTGAGCAAGCACTTGCTCGAAAGTGGCCGTAAATAGGGCGCAAATAGAATCGTCCCCGGACTATTGGGTACCGGCTGGAACCACCCCTCCAATTAGCACTCTAATCGTGAGAGTGCTAGGATTACCAATTCTGGGGAAACCGCAAATGACCAACGCGATGATGACTCTGCCAGTTCCGGTTGGAAGCTTGGAGAGCTACATCCACACAGTAAATCGCTTTCCTATCCTCTTGCCCGAGCAGGAGTTGCAGCTCGCTCGGAAGTTCAGGGCGGAGAGTGACGTCGAGGCTGCACGGCAGTTGGTACTGTCGCACCTGCGTCTGGTCGTGGCGATCGCCCGCGGCTACATGGGGTACGGCCTGCCGCATGCGGATCTGATTCAGGAGGGCAACATCGGCCTGATGAAGGCCGTCAAGCGCTTCGACCCGGAGCGCGGGGTGCGGCTGGTATCGTTCGCAGTCCATTGGATCCGCGCCGAGATCCACGAGTTCGTCTTGCGCAATTGGCGCATGGTGAAGATCGCAACCACCAAGGCTCAGCGCAAGCTCTTCTTCAACCTGCGCAGCATGAAGCCGTCACTCGACCCGCTGACGCAAGCGGAGATCGGTTCGGTGGCCAAGCAGCTCAAGGTCAAGCCGGAAGATGTCGCCGAAATGGAGATGCGCCTCGCCGGGCAGGAGATCGCTCTCGAGCCATCGAGCGACGATGAGGACACCTACGCCCCGATCGCCTATCTGGCCGATCGCTCGCCCGAGCCCTCGGAGCTGGTCGAGGCCAGGGAAGAGGAAGACCTGCGCATGCGCGGCCTGAAGAGCGCTCTCGCGAGTCTCGACACCCGCAGCCGTCGCATCGTAGAGACGCGCTGGCTGCGCGAGAAGGATCCAGCGACGCTGCACGAACTCGCCGCCGAGTTCAAGGTCTCCGCCGAGCGCATCCGCCAGATCGAGGCGAAGGCGCTGGCCAAGATGAAAGGTCTGATCGCGCCTCGTTGAGCCGCGTGGCGCGCGGCTTACAACGCCGCTACGGTCCTACGCTCCTGCCGCTACGACGTAGCGGTTGCGTCCCTGCTGCTTGGCTTGGTAGAGGGCTTGGTCGGCGAGTTCTATCACGCTCTCCGGCCTAGTGTCGTTCGACGGGATCGTCGACGCGATCCCCTGGCTCAGAGAGATCACCTTTCCCACGCCCGAGCGAAGGTGGGAAATCGCCATTCCCTCGATCACCCGCGCCAGCGATTTCGCCACGTCCACCGCGCCCTCGATGTTCGTCGTCGGGAGCACCATGGCGAATTCCTCTCCACCGTAGCGCGCCACGAGGTCCGCGGGGCGCCGGCCTATGGACTTCATCGCTGAAGCGACCTGCCTCAGGCAATCGTCGCCGGCCTGATGGCCGTAGCAGTCGTTGTACGCCTTGAAGTAGTCGACGTCGGCGAGAATCAGCGAGAGCGGCTGGCGCTCGCGCGACGCGCGCTTCATCTCGGTCAGCAGGTAGGCGTCGAAGTGGCGCCTGTTCGCGATGCCCGTGAGCCCGTCCTGCCGCGACAGGTTCTCCAGCTCTCGGTTCGCCGCGGCCAGCTCGCGAGAGGTCTCGAGCAGCTTGACGCGGGTCGACTCTATTCTTTGCAGCGCCCGGATCTTCGCGTTCAGCACGACGAAACTTACGGGCTTCACGAGGTAATCGTCTCCGCCCGCCTCGATGGCTCGATCCAGATCCTGGTCGGCCTCCTTGGAGCTCAGGAAAATGATGGGGACCCATTCGTCGACGCGGATCTGCCGCATCTCCCGAGCTGCGTCGTAACCGTCCATGACCGGCATCACGACGTCGATCAGCACGACGTCGGGCCTGTCCTGCCGGTAGATTTCGAGGGCCCGGCGTCCGTCCTCCGCTTCGATGACGGAGTGGCCCATCCTTTCCACGAGGCCGCGAAGCGCCACGCGGATCGTTGGAGAGTCGTCGACAATCAGGACCTTCATGGCCTGCGCTGCCCCCCCTGGACGCGATACCTAAGAATACAACGGTTCCGGGCCGCAATCGAATGGCGAGGACCACCACTCAGCCCTTGGCGTTCAGCAGTGTCTTGAGGTCGGCGACCAGATTCGGGACATTGCCCGGACGCACGAGCAGGCGCAGTCGTCCCTGCGGATCGAATACGTAGCTGCCGGCGGTATGGTCGACCGTGTAGTTGTCCGGTGTCTTTCCCGGAACTTTCTGATAGAACACTTTGAACTCCTTCGCCACGCGGGCAGTGGCGGCGGGGTCTCCATACAAGCCGAGAAAGCTCGGGTCGAACGCGGGTACGTAGTTAGCCAGCAGCTGGCGGGTGTCCCTCTCGGGATCGACCGTCACGAAGAGAACCTGCACGCGCTTTCCGTCTTCTCCCAATTGCTCGCGCGCGACCTTAAGGTCGGCGAGCGTGGTTGGGCAAACGTCGGGACAGTGCGTATAGCCGAAGAACACCACCACGACCTTGCCGCGAAAATCGGCGAGCGCACGCGTCATCCCTGTGTGATCGGTGAGCGTGAAATCCTTGCCGTAGTCGGCGCCGGTGATGTCGGTATTCTTGAACGAAGGTCCAGAACCGCTGCATCCGCAGACCACCGAGGCCGCAAGCGCCACGCCCAGCCAACGCCGCACGGGAGCGCTCAGAGATGAAAGTAGTGATCGACCAACAGCGCGGCGAAGAGCAGCGCCAGGTAGGCGATCGAATACCGGAAGGTGCGCCGCGCGAGCGCGTCGGTGTAGCGGATATAGAGGCGTACGGCGTAGGCGACGAACACGGCGTTCAAGGCAAATGCAGCGGCGAGATAGATCCAGCCGCTCATGCCGTAAGCGAACGGCAGCAGTGCAGAGGCGAAGAGCACGAGGGTGTAGAGAAGGACGTACAGGCGCGTGAAGCGGTGGCCGTGCGTCACCGGCAGCATCGGCAGTCCGGCCTTGGCAAAATCGTCGGTTCGGTAGAGCGCGAGCGCCCAAAAATGCGGCGGCGTCCACGCAAAGATGATCAGGAAAAGGAGCAGCGCCTCGGGAGCCACGCTTCCCGTGACGGCGGCCCAGCCGAGAACCGGCGGCATCGCCCCGGAGGCCCCGCCGATCACGATGTTCTGCGGCGTCGAGGGCTTGAGGAGCACCGTGTAGATCACCGCGTAGCCGATGAATGTTCCGAAGGTCAGCCACATAGTGAGAGGATTCACGAGCACGTAGAGCATCCACAAGCCGGCGCCGCCGATCGCGATGGCGAAGGCGAGTGTCTGCCGCGAAGTGAGCTCCCCACGAGGCAGCGGCCTGCCTCGCGTGCGGCTCATGACCGCGTCGATCTTCTGCTCGACCAAGCAGTTGACCGCCGCTGCCGATCCCGCCACCAGCCAGATCCCGACGATGGCCGACAGCAGCAATCCGGGCGGCACCATGCCCGGTGTCGCAAGGAGCATGCCGATCGCCGCGCAGAACACGATGAGCGACACCACGCGGGGTTTGGTGAGGCCGACGAACTGTCGCAGGCGCAGGCCTGAAGCGGTCAAGGCGAATTGCATTGCGCAAATCTTATCACCACGCACCACCGTCCTATCCGATTCTCGAGACCCGCAGCAGGCGTGCGAGGTCTCTCAGCATTCTCCGTCCGTCGGGATCTCCCGGGAAGCGCAACATGAGGTTCCCCCGGGGATCGACGACGAAAATGTATCCGGTGGCGTTCTCCGGCAGGCGCAACTCACCGAGGAGAGATCCATGGGACGCGCGTGCGGCCTTCAGGCCTTCGTGCTCGCGCAGCAATCCCGGGTCCGGGATAGCGGAATCGTCGAGGAGCCATACACGCTCCACCCTGTCCGCGTCCTTGCCGAGAGCGAGGCGCGCCTGCCGCATGTACACGAGCTTCCTGCGGCACGCCTCGCCGCAGGCGCCCGAATCGACCTGGAGCAGTACCCACTTGCCGCGCAGCTCGGCGAGCCGGAACGAGCGTCCGTCGGGCAGGCGCAGCTCGGGGTCCGGGAGCAGCCGCGGATCGACCAGCTCGCCGTAGTTCGTCCGCGACTGCGGCTGCCAGACGAAATAGGCGAACCACGCGGCTGCCGTCGGGGCGGCGCACAGGGCCAGGATCATCAGCGCGACGCGCCGGCCGCGTCGGCGATGCTCATCGGCCTGTGGCGGGACCGGTTCGCTTGAAGCCGAGAACCACATAGAGAACGACGGCCAGCGCCGCGAAGGAATACCACTGCAGGGCGTAGCTCCGGTGTCGCTCGACGCCCATGCCCGGGCGCTCCCAAGCCCTCAAGAGGCCGTCCGGAGCATCGCTCGTCTGCTGGATCACGAACGGCTGGAGACTCAGGCCCAGGCGCCTCTCCTCTCGCGCGAGCACGAGGTTCTCGCGCAGCCTTCCCGAGCCTGCCTCGGGCGCGAGCTCGAGGAATCGCGCGCTGGGCACCACGGCCATGCCCTCTATCGTCTGAACGCCTTCCGGCGCGGGCACGTCGGGCAGCCTCGAGCGCTCGCCCGCCGTGATCCAGCCGCGGTTGACGAGAACATGCATTCCTGCGCCCTCGAGCTTGAGCGGCGTGACGACCTCGTATCCGGCGGCTCCGCGCACGACCTTGTTGTCGAGGAAGAATGTGCCGCCGGCGACGAAGGTTCCGCGCGCCGCTACCCGGCGGCGCTCGAAGCCCGCCGCGTCGACGCGCTCGGAAGGCACGCGGAGGGCCGGTGCCCGCTCGGCCTCGTCGAGCAGCCGGCCCGCGGCGAGCTTCTCCTCGGCGCGCCGGGTCTGCCAGTTGCCCAGCGCAACCGTCAGCGCGATGAACGCGGCGGCGGCCAGGCTCGGCATCCAACCCGGCCTGAAAGTCCGGCCCGCGACGCTGATCCCGCTCATGGCGCTACGAGGATTGGAGTACACTCGATGCGGCCCGTTCCCGACTTCCGCATGAAAATCGTCGTCATCCTGATCTTCATCGCCATTCTGGCGAGTCTCGGGTCGGCGCTGTTCTTCCTGGTGCACGACCGCGGTCAGTCGAAGCGGACCGTCAAGGCCCTGGCGATGCGCGTCGGCCTGTCGCTGGGCCTGTTCCTGCTCCTGATGGCGGGCTACTACTTCGGACTCATCCCGGGCAAGATCACCTAGACTCGGCGGTCGAGGCGGCGCGTCTACAGCCAGTAGACGAAGATGAACAAGCCGAGCCACACCACGTCGACGAAGTGCCAGTACCAAGCCACCGCTTCGAACGCGAAGTGGTGCTCCGGCTTGAAGTGCCCGCGTATGCAGCGGACGAGGATCGTCGTCAGCATGATCGCGCCCAAGGTCACGTGGAAGCCGTGGAAGCCCGTGAGCATGAAGAACGTCGATCCGTAGATGCCGGTCGTGAGCTTGAGGTTCAGCTCCGAATAGGCGTGACCGTACTCGAACGCCTGCAATCCGAGAAAGGTCACGCCCAGGCCTATCGTCAGGAACATGAACAGCACGAGCTGCCCTCGCTTGTTCTCCTTGAGGGCCCAGTGCGCGATCGTGACGGTCACGCCGGAGGAAAGCAGCAGCAGGGTATTGATCGCAGGGATCCCCCAGGCTGCCATCGGCGTAAACGGGTCCTTGAAGTCCGGCCCCGCGGACGGCCAGTGGGGCGAGAACTCCGGCCAGAGCAGCTTGCTGTCCAGGCTCCCGAGGTCCGGCATGGCGAGCTGCCGTGCGTAGTAGAGCGCGCCGAAGAACGCGGCGAAGAACATCACCTCGGAGAAGATGAACCAGCTCATGCCCCAGCGGAACGACACGTCTTCCCAGCGGCCGTACTTCCCGCCCTCGGACTCGCGTATCACGTCGCCGAACCAGCGCACCATCATGAATATAAGGATAGCCAGGCCCAGGAACACGAAGTAGCGCCCCGGCTCCCAGCCGTTGAACCAGCTCGCGGCGCCGGTTGCCATGAAGAACAGAGCGGCCGACCCGAAGATCATCCAGTGCGACGGGTTCGGAACGTAGTAGTGTTGGTGCTGAGCGTGGTCGCTCATCTTCCTCTCCTTTTTATTGCGCAGCCCGGCCCATGATGAATTTCACCAGCAGCACCAGGCTCAATACGAAAATCGCCGCGCCGAAAAGGCCCGCGATCACGACCTGCGCGGGCTTGATCTGCGCCAGATCCTTCTCGTGCTCCGCGCGCCTGCGCACGCCGAAGAAAGACCAGAACACCGCTTTCGCGACCTGCAGCGGGGACGCGGTCTTGAGCTCGGGGTCGGCCATCGCCCTCACCCCCGGCCACCGCGCGCTCCATCGACCTCGAAGAAGGTATAGGAGAGCGTGACCGTGTTGATGTCTCTTGGCAGCTTCGGGTCGATCAGGAACACCACCGGCATCTTCCGGACTTCGCCGGGACCGAGCGTCTGCTGCTGGAAGCAGAAGCATTCCACCTTCTTGAAAAACAGCGCCGCCTGCTGCGGCCCGTAGCTCGGAACCGCCTGGCCGGTGACGGGCCGGTCGAGCGTGTTCCGCACCTCGTACAGCACTTGCGTGACCTCGCCCGGGTGCACCGACACGCTCGCCTGCAGCGGCTTGAACGCCCAGGGCAGCCGCTGCGTATTGGCGTCGAATTCGACCGAGACATTGCGCGCGGCGTCGACCTGGGTGTTCTGCGCCGCGAGCACGTCGGGCTGGAATACGTTGCGAATGCCCGTGGCCTCGCAGATCTTCTCGTAGAAAGGCACCAGGGCAAAGCCGAAGCCGAACATCACGGCCGCGCATACCAGCAGCTTCCTCAGCAGTCGCCGGTTGGAGGCCGAGCGGTCGTCCCGGTCGCTCATTTGAGAGTGATGTACTTCAACATGATGCCGATGAAGAACGCGAGCGCGATCGACCCGAGAACGAGTGCGGTCCTGAGGTTGTCGCGCTGCCGTTCGGGCGTCACTTCACCACCGGCTGCTCGTGGAAGCTGTGGTAGGGGGCCGGGCTGGGCAGGTGCGTCCATTCGAGCGTATCCGCGCCCTCCCAGGGCCTTTGGCCCGCCTTCTCGCCGCGCCCGAGCACCGTGACCTTGAGGATGATCCAAAGGAACAGGATCTGCGAGAGGCCGAAACCGAACGCGCCGATCGATGCGATCTCGTTGAAGCCGGCGAACTGCAGCGCGTAGTCCGGGATGCGGCGTGGCATGCCCGCGAGACCCAGGAAGTGCATCGGGAAGAACGTGACGTTGAAGAAGATCATCGACAGCCAGAAGTGCCATTTGCCGAGCTTCTCGTCGTACATCCTTCCGGTCCACTTCGGCACCCAGAAGTAGAAGCCGGCGAACAGCGAGAAGAGGGACCCCGCGACGAGCACGTAATGGAAGTGCGCCACGACGTAGTAGGTGTCCTGCAGCTGGATGTCGATCGGCATGATCGCGAGGATCAGGCCGGTGAACCCGCCCATGGTGAAGACGAAGATGAAGCCCACGGCGAACAGCATCGGCGTCTCGAAGGTCATGGAGCCGCGCCACATCGTGGCCAGCCAGTTGAAGACCTTCACGCCTGTGGGCACGGCGATCAGCACGGTCGCGTACATGAAGAACAGCACGCCCGCGGTCGGCATGCCGACGGTGAACATGTGGTGTGCCCAGACGATGAACGACAGGATCGCGATCGAGGCGGTGGCGTAGACCATCGAGGAGTAGCCGAACAGGGGCTTGCGCGCGAAAGCCGGGATCACCTGGCTGATGATGCCGAAGCCGGGCAGGATCATGATGTAGACCTCGGGATGCCCGAAGAACCAGAAGATGTGCTGGAACATCACCGGGTCGCCGCCGCCCGCGGCGTTGAAGAAGGACGTGCCGAAGTGACGGTCGGTGAGCACCATGGTCACCGCGCCCGCGAGCACCGGCATCACCGCGATCAGGAGGTAGGCGGTGATCAGCCAAGTCCAGACGAACAGCGGCATCTTCATCAGCGTCATCCCGGGGGCGCGCATGTTGAGGATGGTGGTGATGATGTTGATCGAGCCCATGATCGAGGACGCGCCCATGATGTGCAGGGCGAAGATCGCGAGGTCCATCCCCGGCCCCATCTGCGTCGAGAGCGGCGCGTATAGCGTCCAGCCGGCCGCTACCGCCCCGCCGGGCACGAAGAAGGATGAGACGAGCAGCGTCGCCGCCACCGGCAGCAGCCAGAAGCTCCAGTTGTTCATGCGCGCGAATGCCATGTCGGGCGCTCCGATCATCATCGGCACCTGCCAGTTCGCGAAACCGACGAACGCCGGCATGATCGCGCCGAACACCATGATGAGGCCGTGCATCGAGGTCAGCTGGTTGAAGAATTCGGGGTGCCAGAACTGCAGGCCCGGCTCGAACAGCTCGGCGCGGATGCCCATCGCGAGCAGTCCGCCGACCAGGAACATGGTGAAGCTGAACCACAGGTAGAGCGTGCCGATGTCCTTGTGGTTGGTGGTCGTGATCCAGCGCATGATGCCCGAGGGATGATGCTCGTGATCGTGGGCGTGCCCGTGGTCGATGACTGCGCTCATGAATCGCTCCTAGTGTTCGTTGTCCTGTGGCTGGCGCCGGCTATTTGCCGCGCGCGGCCTGGATTTCGCTCGGCTGGATGACGTCACCGGTCTTGTTGCTCCAGCTGTTGCGCTCGTAGGTGATGACCGCGGCGATGTCCGTGTCCGAGAGCTGCTTTCCGAAGGCGGCCATGGCCGTCTTCGCCCTGCCGTTCAGTACGACCTCGATGTGGCGGCCCTTCGGCTCCTTGATGAGCGGCGAGCCGTCGAGCGCGGGGAACACGCCTTTCACGCCCTGCCCGTTCGCCTGGTGGCAGGCGACGCAGTTCGCCGCAAAGACCTTCTCGCCGCGCGCTTTCAGGTCGGCGAGATTCCACTTCATGTTCGGATCGTCGGCGGCGGCGGCCAGCTTCTGCTTCTGCGCGCCGACCCATTTCGTGTAGTCCTCGGCGGAGACGACCTCGACCACGATCGGCATGAAGCCGTGGTCCTTGCCGCAGAGCTCGGCGCATTGCCCCCGGTAGGTGCCCGGCTTGTCCGCCCTGAACCAAGTGTCCCGGACGAAACCCGGTATCGCGTCCTGCTTCACGCCGAACGCGGGCACCCACCAGGAGTGGATCACGTCGTTGGCGGTGGTCAGGATGCGAATCTTCCGGTCGACCGGCACGACCAGCGGGTTGTCGACCTCGAGCAGATAGTGCTCGTTCTTGGCGGCCTTTCCGGTGATCTGGTCCTGGGGAGTCGCCAGAGCGGAGAGGAAGCTGATACCCTCGCCTTCTCCCTTCAGATAGTCGTAGCCCCATTTCCACTGATAGCCCGTGGCCTTGATGGTGATGTCCGGGCTGGTCGTGTCCCTGATCTCCAGGATCGTCTTGGTCGCGGGCCACGCCATGAAGATGAGGACGAGGAAAGGAATCACCGTCCAGAAGATCTCGACGGTCGTGTTCTCGTGGAAGTGCTCGGCCTTGTGCCCGATGGACTTCCGGTGGGCGTAGATCGAATAGAACATCACTCCGAAGACGCCCACGAAAATGACCAGGATGATCCACATCATGGTGACGTGGAGCTTGTCGATTTCGGCGGCGACTCGCGTCACCGGCGTCTGCAGGTCCCACTCGTAGGCGGCGCGCGCCGTTCCCGAAAGCGCAAGGAGCCAAGCTGCCGCGACTATCCCTTTTTTCATCATGTCCCTCGTTGACTTTTCTTCGCTAACGATTCGGGAGGCTGCGCCTGAGGCGCCGGGCGAGCGAGGCCCGCCGTTCCGCATCCAGGTGACGTCCGATCTCGAGCTCGCTTCCGCGCGAGCACAGCAGCAGGCGAAGGTCGCGGCCGAGGCGTCGCTCGGCAATGCGCAGCCACCGCGGATCGAACTCGTGGCATGCGACGCGCCCCGCGTCGCTCGCTTCCACTACGAGCTTTTCTCCCGAGATCGCGATGCGCTCGTAGTCGGCGGCGTGCCGTCCGTTCAGGTAGAAAGCGCCGGCGAGCGCGAGGATTTCGAGCCCGGCGAACGGCAGGACGGGCCAAGCCCCGGCTTGAGCGAAGCCCGCGGCGATCCCGAACGTAACGCACGCAAGGAACGCGAGCACGCACAGAAGGTCACGCGGCGATATCGAGCAGTTGCGCTTGATCGTGAGGTCGAAAGCCGGTTCCGATACCGCCGTATGCACGCGAGCGCCCTGCCTGGAAATGATGCGGAGGATTCGTCAAAAAACCGCGCTAAATTAACATACTGTCCCATGCCGGGCAAGCCGAATCGACGCGAAAAACCCGGCATCAGGGCGTGATTTTGCCGGTCCATTTCACGATCTGCCTTCCGTCGGGCGCGGTCCGCGGCTCGCCCTTCCAGGCGTGGCCATAGACGATCTCGAACGTCGCCGGCAGTCGTCCGCCTCTGCGCATCTCCTCGTACGCTGCGAGCATCCTGCGCCAAGCGCCGCGCGCCGTGAGCGCGCGCTGCCGGTCACGTGCGGCGCAGGTCTGGCCGGATGTCTGCAAGTCGCGAGCGAGATCGTCGGCGCGACCGTAGGTGAGGGTGATCGTCTCGACATCCATCACCGGCGCGGAGAAGCCGCACGCGACCAGCATGTCGCCCACGTCGTGCATGTCGGCGAAGGAGTGGACGCGGCGGGCGGGCGAAGCAGCGGTGAATGCAGACCTCAGCTCCTTAAGCGTGTCGGGCCCGTAGCTCGAGAACATCATCAGCCCGCCGACCGCGAGCACGCGCTGGAATTCGCGCAAGGCGGCGAGAGGATCCTCAGCCCAGGGCAAGGCCAGGTTCGACCACAGCAGGTCGATCGAGCCGCCGGGCAGCGGGAGCCGCGCGAAATCGGCGCAGACGTAAGCAACGCGCGCGCCGCGGACAAAGCTTCGCACGCGCTCGGCGAAGGACCCGGAGCGGGAGGCGGCGCCGACCGCGGATTCGGCGAAATCGACGCCGAGCACGTCGGCTTTCGGATAGCGCCCGCGCAGCAGCGCCACCCCTCTTCCCGTTCCGCATCCGGCGTCGAGCACGCGCCGCGGGGCGAGGCGCACGTACTCCAGCCGCTCGAGCATTCGCCGCTCGACTTCGTTCTGCAGCGCCGCCGCGTCCTCACCCCGCCGCGCCGCGCGTTCGAACGCGCGCCGCGCCTGCCGCGCGTCGACGCGAAAGGCATCCATGCTCAGAGCGGGCGGATTCCGAGCTTGTCGAGCAGGGCGCGATCGCGCGCGGCCTCGGGATTGCCGGTGGTGAGTAGCTTGTCGCCGTAGAAGATCGAATTCGCGCCGGCGAGAAAGCACAGCGCCTGGACCGCCTCGGGCATCTCGGCGCGCCCGGCGGAAAGGCGCACGAAGCTTGCGGGCATGGCGATGCGCGCGCAGGCGATGGTGCGCACGAACTCGCTCCAGTCCAGCTTCGGCAGCCCGTGTAGCGGTGTGCCTTCCACCTGAACGAGATCGTTGATCGGCACCGACTCCGGCTGCGGATCGAGGCTCGCGAGTTGTGCGATCAGGCCCGCGCGCTGCGCGCGCGATTCACCCATGCCGACGATGCCGCCGCAACAGACCTTGATCCCGGCGCGACGCACGCGCTCCAGAGTTTCGAGACGATCCCGATAGTCCCTCGTCGTGACGATATCGCCGTAGAACTCGGGCGCGGTATCGAGATTGTGGTTGTAGTAGTCGAGTCCCGCCCGCTTGAGCAATTCCGCCTGGCCGTCGCGCAGCAATCCCAGCGTCGCGCAGGTCTCCAGGCCCAGCGCCTTGACCACGCGCACCCTCTCGGCCACCTGCTCGAGGTCCCTCTGCCTGGGGCCGCGCCAAGCCGCCCCCATGCAGAAGCGCGTGGCGCCGTTTGCCTTCGCCGCCTTCGCCGCCGCGAGCACGTCTTCGACCGGAACGAGAGGCTCGTTCTCGACCCCGGTCCGGTAGCGCGCCGACTGCGGGCAATAGGCGCAGTCCTCGGGACATCCCCCGGTCTTGATCGAGAGCAACGTCGAAAGCTGCACGGCGTTGGCATCGTGATGCAGGCGGTGGACGCCCTGGGCTCTGTGCAGGAGGTCGCTGAACGGCAGCTCGAACAGCGTCTCGACCTCCACGCGAGTCCACACCGCAGGAGCGGAATCCGCGCGCTGGCGGTGAACCGCGGTGCCGCTTGGTTCGTTATGGGGGGAAGGCATGCGGACGCGCATCGTGCCGGTCCTTGAACGGTTTCGGGACGGGTCCGTCAAATCATCGCGGCAACAATCGCACATGTCAAATCGCGGGCGCCTGCTCGCGCGCAGCGTGCAGGCCGGGCTGAGCTGGTTCGGAGGAGATTGCGCCCTGTGCGCCGGGCGCAGCGGCGCCGACGCGCTGTGCGCCGCGTGCGTCGCGTACCTTCCGGCGTTGCCCGAGCACTGCCCGCAGTGTGCCCTTCCCTCGCCGGGCGGCTCGGCTTGCGGAGGCTGTCTTGCCGATCCCCCACGTTTCGACGCGACGCTCGCCCTGTGGCTCTATGAATTTCCCTGCGACCGGCTGGTGCACGCGCTCAAGTACCGCGCGTGGCTCGCCCTGGCGCCTTTCTTCGCGCGCAGCCTCGCCGCGCTCCCGCTCCCGGCGGTCGACCTGCTCGTCCCGATGCCGCTGCATCCGAATCGCCTGGCGCTGCGGGGGTTCAATCAGGCTGCCGAGATTGCGCGAAGCCTGGCCCGGCTCCGCGGCGTGACGTTCGCGCCCGGCTCCGCGCGGCGCGTGAGGGACACGGCCGCGCAAACCGACCTGCCGTACGAAGAGCGGACAAGAAACGTCCGCGGTGCCTTTGCCTGCGACCTCGATCTCTCCGGCAAGCGGGTTGCCGTCGTCGACGACGTCATGACCACGGGCGCGACCCTGAACGAGCTCGCCGGTGTGCTCAAGCGCGCGGGCGCCGCCCGGGTCGAGAGCTGGGTGGTCGCGCGCTCGGTGCTGCGTTAGGCCTCTATCTCTCTTCCCTGGGATCGCGCGCGAGCAATGCCTTGGCCGCCTCGCGGGGCGAGTCGCCGCGGAACAGCACCCCGCACACGGCTTGCGTGATCGGCATCTCGACGCCTTTTGCGGACGCGAGCGACTCGACGGCGCGCGCCGAGAACACCCCCTCGGCGACGTGTCCGAGCTGCTCCAGAGTCGCCGCCAGCGGCTCGCCGCGGGCGAGCTGCAGGCCGACGCGCCGGTTGCGCGACAGCTCCCCGGTGCAGGTGAGGATGAGGTCGCCGGCCCCGGCGAGGCCCATGAACGTCTCTGCCCTCCCGCCGAGCGCGCCTCCGAGCCGGGCGAGCTCGGCGAGGCCGCGTGTGATGAGCGCGGCCCGCGCGTTCAGGCCCAGGCCGAGCCCGTCGCTGATTCCGGCGGCGATCGCCATGACGTTCTTCACCGCGCCGCTGATTTCGACGCCGACCACGTCGGTACTGTAGTACACCCTAAGAGTGGTCTGATGCAGCTCCCGGGCCAGACTCTTCGCGAAATCCGCGTCGCGCGCGGCCAGCGTCAGCGCGGTGGGAAGCCCGCGCGCGACCTCGAGGGCGAAGCTCGGTCCGGACAAGGCGCCGCAGGAAGCGGGGGAACCCAGCACTTCGGCCGCGACCTGATGGGGAAGCTTGCCGCTCGCCTGCTCGAATCCTTTGCAGACCCAGACGACCGGCCCATCGAAGCCGGATGATCGGACCCTCTCCAGCACCTCTCTCAGCCCAGCGGTCGGGGTCGCGACTAGGAGCACGTCCTGTTGCCCGAACTGCGCGCCGGACCCGGGCGCAACGACGACACGGTCGGGAATCGCGACGCCAGGAAGGTACCGCGCATTGCTGCGCTCCGCGGCGATGGCGGATGCGAGAGCCGCGCTCCGCGCCCAGAGCGTAACGCTGTGCCTATCCGAGAGCGCGATCGCGAGCCCGCTGCCCCAGGCCCCAGCGCCGACGATGCCAATCTTCAAAGCGTTCGCCGGGTCGTCTCAGAGACCCCAGATCTGGCTGATCTTGAGGTAGCCGATCTGGCCGTCGACGTGCCGCACCTTGATCCAGGCGCCGGCTTGCGGCTCGGCGACATCCAGGACGACACCCTGCTGGGCCTGAAACACCAGAGGAGCCTGATCGTTCGGCGACTGTCTCACGTCAGCGAATGGGGCGGTCACGACGACGGTCCGTTTGTCGGAGAGCGCCTTCCTTTCCACCCAGCTCAGGTCGCCCGCGCGGTCCCGAACCTTGACCCAGGCGTCGACGCTGACTACGACCTCGACCGGGTAGTCGCGGCTCGCGACGAACAACTTCTTCGCCTTGATCGAAGGCGCGTCGTACATCAGCGTGCCGTTCTCCGCGATCGTGCGGAACTCCGCGGCCGCGGTGGGGGCGGCCAACGCGACCAGGAAGAGTGCGACGGTCCAGCGCATCAGTGGGCGACCTCTATCTGCGGGCCCTTGGGCTGCGAGGACGCCTCGGCGCGCTGTTGCTGATAGAGCGCCTCGAAGTTCACCGGCGCGAGGAGCACCGGCGGAAATCCGGCGCGCGTGATCAGATCGGACACCGTCTCGCGAGCGTAAGGGAACAGGACGTTGGGGCACACGATCCCGAGAACCGGCGGGAGCTCCGCCTCCGTGACGTTGCGTATCTGGAAGACGCCGGCCTGCGAGGCCTCCACCAGAAACAGCACCCTGTCGCCTGATTTCGCCGTGACGGTGATCACCAGCGTCACCTCGTGCAGAATTTCGTTGACGCGCTGCGACTGCTGCGCGATCTGCACCTCGAGCTGCGGCTGCTCCTGCTGCATGAACGCCTGGGGTCCCGCGGGCACTTCAAGCGATACGTCCTTCACGTAGATCTTCTCTATCCCGAACGTCGGCGGCTGTGCGTCACTCATCGTGGACCTTTCGGGGACGGTTATGCGTGGAGCATGCGGTCGAGTCCGCCCGCGTCATTGAGCGCTGCGAGATCCTCGAATCCGCCCACGTGCGTATCGCCAACGTAGATCTGCGGGACGGTGCGGCGGCCGGTTCTCGCCACCATCTCGTCGCGCAGCTCGGGCTCGAGATCCACGCGGATCTTCTCGATTTCAGTGATGCCCTTCGAATGCAACAGACGCTCCGCTCGCACGCAATAGGGGCAGACCGCGGTCGAATACATTCGTACCTTGGCCACTCACTTCTCCAGCGGCAGACCCGCCTGCTGCCACGCCGCGACGCCGCCGCTCAGCGAGAAAGCCTGCTCGAAACCCTGCTTGCGCAGCGCCGCCGCGGCCCTGTCCGCTCGGTTGCCGCTCTCGCACACCACGATCACCGGCTTGCTCTTGTATTTCTCCAGCTCCGGGGCGCGGGAGGCGAGATCCCCCATCGGGACATGCCGGGCGTTGAGCACGTGCCCTTTTTCGTATTCGGCCGCGTCGCGCACGTCCAGCACCAGGGCGTTCTGCTGGTTGATCAGCAGGGTCGCTTGGAGGGTCGAGATCGACGGGCCGCCTGCGCCGCGGCGAATGGCAGGCCACACGAGCATGCCCCCGCTGACCGCCGCCAGCGCAACCAGGAACACATGCTCGGTGACGAACTTCAGAAGATTCACTTCGCCCACAGTCACGACCTCGACACGCCGCACAGCACTTCGCGCATGGTGGAGAGGAGCTGCAGCGTGCGCTGGTCGCGGACGAAGTAGTACACCCGGTTGGCGCTCCTTCTCGATCCGAGAATTCCCTTCTCGCGGAGGATCGCCAAATGCTGCGACACGTTGCTCTGCGAAGTCCCTACCGCCTCTACGATGTCCTGCACGCTCGACTCCTGCTCGCCGAGAACGCACAGTATCTTCAGCCGGAGGGGATGAGCGATCGCCCGCATGGCGTGCGCCATCCGCTCGATCTGCTCCCGCCGGCCGATGAGCTCGAAAACGTCACGCGGCTGGCGCGGCAACCGCTGCTCTCGAATTTCCATGGTCGCTCATTATAAAATGCTTTCCTGCGGTGCATTGTCCCAAATGGCCCGCGTCGAAAGCGCCCATGCACAGGATCGTTCTGCTCCGTCACGGCGAGTCGGTATGGAACATGGAGAACCGTTTCACCGGCTGGACCGACGTCGACCTCACGCCCAAGGGCGTGGGAGAAGCGAAAGGCGCGGGCGAGACCCTGAAGGAGGCCGGCTTCGTGTTCGACTGCGCTTACACCTCGGTGCTCAAGCGCGCGATCAAGACTCTGTGGCTTGCCCTGGAGTCGATGGACCTGATGTGGATACCGGTGCATCACTCCTGGCGCTTGAACGAGCGCCACTACGGGGCGCTTCAGGGGCTGAACAAGGCCGAAACCGCGGCGAAGTTCGGCGAGGAGCAGGTGCTGACCTGGCGGCGCAGCTACGACATTCCGCCTCCCGCGCTTGAGCGCGGCGATCCCCGCGGCTCGCGCAACGATCCTCGTTACGCCGGCCTTGCCGACGCCGAGCTTCCGCTCACCGAATGCCTGAAGGACACGGTCGCGCGGTTCCTGCCGTACTGGAACGAGACCATTGCCCCCGCCGTGCGCGCCGGCCGCAAGGTCCTCATCGTCGCGCACGGCAACAGCCTTCGCGCCCTGGTGAAGTACCTCGACGGCATCAGCGACAGCGAGATCGTGCAGCTGAACATTCCCACCGGGCTTCCCCTCGTCTACGAGCTGGATGCCGGGTTACGGCCGGTCCGGCACTACTATCTCGGGGACTCCGCCGAGGCCGAAGCCCGCGCCCGAGCGGTCGCCGATCAAGGCAGGGCGAGAACATGACGCTCGCGCGCCGGCTCGGGGCGGGGCTGCTCCTCGTCCCGGCGCTGGCGCTGGCGCAGGGCGAAGCCGAGAAGCTCGAAGCCCTGCGGGCGCGACTCGAGGGCCTGCGCGCTAAAGTCGCGGAGTCCGAGGAAAGCCGCACCGAGGTCCGCGACCAGCTGCGGGACTCCGAACGCGCGATCTCCGAAGCCAATCGCACCCTGCGCACGCTCACCGCCAGGCGCGCGGCGGCCGACGAGGAGCTGAAGTCCCTCGCGCGGCGCCGCCAGGTGCTCGAATCCGAGATCGCCTCGCGCAGGGAGGCCTTGGGAAGGATGCTCACGCTGCGCTATCTGCACGGCGGCCAGAACGGCGTGAAGCTGCTACTCTCGGGGGAGGAGCCCGGCCAGATCGCGCGCGAGCTGCACTACTACGGCTACATTTCACGCGCTCAGGCCGATTTCATCGCGGAGCTGCGCTCCAGGCTCGTGCGGCTCAAGGAGCTGGAGGCGGACACCCGCGGAAGAAACGCGGAGATCGCGACGATCGAATCGGCGCGCCGCGGCGAGCGCGCCGCGCTCATCAAGCAGCAGGCCGAGCACCGCAAGGTGCTGGCGCGCGTCTCCAGCCAGCTGCGCGAGCAGCGCCGCCAGGTGAAACACCTGGAACGAGACGAGTCGCGCCTGTCCCGGCTGGTCGAGGAGTTGCGCAAACTGCTCGCGGCGGCGCCGGCGCGCCTCCGCAACGACAGGCTCCCCGAGCCCGGCGGAGCGGGCGGCCCCTTCGCGGGGCTCAAGCCCGGCTTGCGGCTTCCTATCAGGGGTGAACTCACGAACCGTTTCGGTGCCCAACGCTCCGATGGCGGTCCGAGCTGGAAGGGCTTGTTCATCCGTTCCCCGGCAGGACAGGAGGTGCGCGCGGTCGCGCCGGGACGTGTGGTGTTCGCCGACTGGCTTCGCGGGTTCGGCAATCTGCTCATCATCGACCACGGGAAGAGCTATCTCACCATCTACGGAAACAACGAGTCGGTGCTCAAGCAGGTCGGCGATACGGTGAACACCGGCGACGCAGTCGCAACCGTGGGCGCGAGCGGCGGCAACATGGAATCGGGTTTATACTTTGAAATTCGGCACGAAGGAAAAGCCTTCGACCCCATGCGCTGGGTGTCGCTGAAGTGACCGAAGACAGCGCGTAGCTCGGGACCAAAATCATGATGACGAAATTCAAGCAAGCCAGTCTGGTGCTGGTCGGTGTGCTGGCTGGCGTGCTCCTCAGCCTTAACTTCTCGGCGGTGGCCCAGCGCGAAGCCGCGCGCTTCCCGCTTCCGGTCGACGAGCTGCGCGCCTTCGCCGAGGTGTTCGGGGCCATCAAGACGAACTACGTCGAACCGGTCGAGGACAAGAAGCTCATCACCGAGGCGATCAGCGGCATGCTCACCGGGCTCGATCCGCATTCGGCGTATCTGGACCAGGACGCGTTCAAGGAGCTGCAGGTCGGGACGCAGGGCGAGTTCGGGGGCCTGGGCATCGAGGTGGGGATGGAGGAAGGTTTCGTGAAGGTGGTTTCCCCGATCGAGGACACTCCGGCGTTTCGCGCCGGCATCAAGCCCGGGGATTTCATCATCAAGATCGACGATGCATCGGTCAAGGGAATGACCTTGAACGACGCGGTCAAGCGCATGCGCGGCAAGCCGAAGACGACGATCAGGCTCACCATCATGCGCAAGGGCGACGCGAAGCCGTTCGAGGTCACGCTCATCCGCGACGTGATCCGCGTGCAAAGCGTGAAGTCCAAGCTGATCGAGCCCGGCTACGGCTGGATTCGCGTCTCCCAGTTCCAGGAGCACACCGGGGAGACCCTGGTGAAGCATATCCAGGACCTCTACAAGAGCGGCCCGCTCAAGGGCCTGATTCTCGACCTGCGCAACGATCCCGGCGGTCTGCTCAACGGAGCCGTGGGCATCTCGTCCGCGTTCCTCCAAGCGCGCGCCACGGTGGTATCGACCGACGGTCGCACCGAGGACGCGAAGCGCAAGTTCATCGCCGCCCCGGAAGACTATCTACGCGGGAACCGCGACGACTACCTGAAGAATCTACCGGCGGCCGTCAAGACCGTGCCCATGGTGGTGCTGGTCAACGGCGGCTCGGCGTCCGCGTCCGAAATCGTGGCCGGCGCGCTGCAGGATCACAAGCGGGCGACGCTCATCGGCACGCAGACGTTCGGCAAGGGCTCGGTGCAGACCATACTGCCCCTAGGCAACAACACCGCGATCAAGCTCACCACGGCGCGCTACTACACGCCGAGCGGCCGCTCGATCCAGGCGAAGGGGATAACGCCCGACATCGTGATCGAAGATCCCACCTCGCCGACCGCGGGGCGGCTGCGCGAAGCCGACCTTGAGAAGCACCTTCCCAACGAGCAGGACTCGAACGCGCAGCCGGAGAAGGCGCAGCGCACCAGCACGAAGCCGCCTTCGACCGAAGCCGAGGAGAAGCCGCCGGCGCCGCTCGAATTCGCTTCCGACAAGGACTTCCAGTTCCAGCAGGCGCTCAAGTTCCTGAAGGGCATGCCGCTCGCCACCGCGCAAAGCGCGCCGCCCGCGCCGGCGAAGAACTGAGAAGCCTGCGGTGCCGTCGGCAGACCGATGACCGACGAGCAGCTGCTTCGCTATTCGCGGCATATCCTGCTCCCCGAACTCGGGGTCGAAGGGCAGCAGAAGCTTCTGTCGGCGACCGCGCTGGTGATCGGCGCCGGAGGGCTGGGCTCGCCCGCGGCGCTCTATCTCGCGGCGGCGGGTGTCGGGACTATCGTTCTCGCCGACGGCGACGATGTCGATCTCACGAACCTGCAGCGCCAGATCCTTCACACCGCCGAATCGGTAGGCAAGCCCAAGAGCGAGTCGGGCCGGGCCTCCCTGGCGAGAATCAACCCGGAGATCGAGATCGTTCCAGTGAAGCAGCGCCTGGAGGACGATGCGCTAGACCGGCTCGTGGCATCGAGTACCGTGGTGCTGGACTGCTCCGACAATTTCGCGACCCGCCATGCGGTGAACCGCGCCTGCGTGCGGCATCGTAGGCCTCTGGTGTCGGGTGCTGCGGTGCGCTTCGACGGTCAGGTGAGCGTTTTCGATCTGCGGGACGAGCGCAACCCTTGCTATCAGTGCCTCTTCCCTGAGGGCGCCGAGCTCGAGGAGATGCGCTGCGCGGTGATGGGGGTATTCGCGCCGCTCACCGGCATCATCGGTGCCGTGCAGGCAGCGGAAGCGCTGAAGCTCCTGACCAGCGCAGGCGAGACCCTGACCGGCCGCCTCCTGCTCCTCGACGCGCTTGCCATGCAATGGCGGACGGTGAAGCTCGCCAAGGATCCGTCCTGCGCGGTGTGCGCAAAGGTGACCGCCTAGCCGGGCGTCCAGGCCGGGGCCCTAACCCCGCAGCAGCGGCCACTGCTTCTCCCACAGCTCGGACGGCGGGCGCTTGAAGCCGCTCTTGGCGTATTGCTGCCAGCGCCCGATCACATAACACAGGAGCAGGTTCGCCCGCGGACCGGGATCGACTGCGGCGTCGGTCGCCGCCGCGGATGCGGTCTGTGCCTGCGTGGCCGCCACGCGCAGGCATTGCTTCAGCGTCGCCTCGAGGCGGTCGTGCAGCTGGTTGATTCGGACCTGAAGGCGCTCGTCCTCGTTCACCAGCGCGTCCCCCACCAGGACGCGGGTCATGCCCGGATTCTTCTCCGCAAAGCCGAGCAGAGAGGAGATGATCGCTTCGACCTGCTTCAGGCCGTCGTCCTGCTCGGCCGTGATCTTGTTGACGAGCCCGAACAGCGTCTGTTCGATGAATTCGATCAGGCCCTCGAACATCTGGGCCTTGCTCGCGAAATGCCGGTACAGCGCGGCCTCGGACACATCCAGCTCCTTGGCCAGTGCCGCCGTCGTGACTTTCTCGCCCTTGGGATTCTCCAGCATCCGCGCCAGCACCTGCAGGATCTGTAGGCGGCGGGCACCGGGTTTGGCGGCGGGCATTGGGCGCTTTTGCGAACGGGAAGCCCTATTGTATGACTCCGGGTGAGCGCTTGCTGCCGTTACAATGCGACCCATGCGCCTATCGCCGAATTTCTCGCTTGACGAGCTGGTCTACTCGGAGACCGCCGAGCAGAACGGAATCGACAATACGCCGCCGCCCGAGATCGTCGAGAACCTGAAGCGCCTCGCCGCAGGCCTCGAGGCGGTGCGCGCGCTCCTGGGCGCTCCGCTCGAGATTTCGAGCGGCTACCGCTGTGCAGCGCTCAACCAGGCGGTGGGCGGCTCGAGCACGTCGCAGCACATGCATGGATTAGCCGTGGATTTTGCGTGCCCGGACTTCGGATCGCCCCTGGAAATCGCGCGTGCGATCCAGCGATCGGGGCTGGAGTTCGATCAGTGCATCCTGGAATACGGCCGCTGGGTGCACCTGTCCTTCAGCGACGCGCCGCGGCGCCGCCTGCTGACCATCTACGACCAGGAGAAGGGCTATCTCGCCGGGCTTTGGGATGAAAGCGGGAAGCTCCTCGCCTAGGCGCTCACTTCGAGCGTATCAGCGTTCCCACGCCTTCATCCGTTAGTATCTCGAGCAGCACCGCGTGCTCGACGCGGCCGTCGATGATGTGGACGCTCTTTACCCCGGCCTTGGCGGCATCGAGCGCCGAGCTGATCTTGGGCAGCATGCCGCCGGAGAGCGTCCCGTCGGCCACGAGCGCATCGATCTTTTTCGGGGTCAGGCCCGTCAGCAGCTTGCCGTGCTTGTCGAGGACGCCCGGCGTGTTGGTAAGCACCACGAGCTTCTCGGCGCGCAGCACTTCGGCGAGCTTGCCCGCGACCAAGTCCGCGTTGATGTTGTAGGACTGTCCGTCCTCGCCGACGCCGATGGGCGCCACCACGGGAATGAAGCCGCCCTCCTGCAGCGCCCAGATGACCTTGGGATCGATCGAGGCGATCTCGCCGACCTGGCCGATGTCGATCTTCTCTCCGCCGCTGCCTCTGTCGGAAAGCAGCATCTTCCTCGCGCGGACGAACGCGCCGTCCTGGCCGGTGAGCCCGACCGCCTTTCCGCCGGCCTGATTTATGAGCGTCACGACTTCCTTGTTGACCTGGCCGCCCAGCACCATTTCGACCACTTCCATGGTCTCGGCGTCGGTGACGCGCATGCCCTGTACGAACTCGCCCTTCTTGCCGAGGCGCGCCAGCTGCTCGTCGATCTGGGGCCCGCCCCCGTGCACCACGACCGGGTTCATGCCGACGAGCTTGAGCAGCACTACGTCGTGCGCAAAACTGCGCTTGAGCACGTCGTCGGTCATGGCGTTGCCGCCGTACTTGACGACGATGGTCTTGCCGTGAAAGCGCCGGATGTAGGGAAGCGCCTCGGAAAGGACCTTGGCCTTGTGAGGCGGTGTCAGGGAGGAATCGCTCATCGGCGCGCGCATATCGAGCGCCGATTGTACCTGCGGGCGAAAGAAAAGGGCGGCCGAGGCCGCCTTTCATCGCGGCCCGGCGATTGCCGGGCCGCGATGCTGTCCTACCGGATCGCCAGCTGCTTGGCCGCGACGGCCGCTTTCTTGGGCAGCGTCAGCTCGAGCACGCCGTCCGCGTACTTGGCGCTCGCGCGCGACTCGTCGATTTCCTCGGCGAGCCTGAAGGCGCGCGACACCTTGCCTACGTAGCGTTCGCTGTGCAGCACACGCTCGCCGTCCTTCGCTTCGTTCTCGACGCGCGTCTCGGCCGTGATCGAGACCTCATCGCCGTCGATGTTCACCTTGATGTCCTCCTTCTTCACTCCGGGCAGCTCAGCCACCACTTTGTAGTCGCCGTTCTTCTCTGCGACGTCGACCTTCATGCGGCGTACCGATACTCCAGCTTCGAAGCCGACCGGCCGCACGACGAAGCCCCGGAAAAAATCGTCAACCAGGT
>DASSQD010000077.1:0-3223 GCA_035702665.1 Burkholderiales bacterium | reverse complement strand
CGGAGCTCGGCGCGCTCCCGGGCCTCTTCCACTACGCCCCGCTCGAGCACGGCCTCGAGCGCCGCGCTGACTGTGGCTTTATCCCAAACACAGTGTTGGTGGGCTTGTCGTCGGTTTACTGGCGCGAAGCCTGGAAGTACGGCGAGCGCGCCTTCCGCTACTGCCAGCACGACGCCGGCCACGCCGTCGGCGCGCTGCGCTTCGCGGCGGCGACGCTCGGCTGGTCTGCGCGAGTGCTCGACGCGGTGTCCGACGAAACCATCGACGCGCTCCTCGGCCTCGACCGCGACGCGGACTTCGGCGGCGCCGAGCGCGAAAGCGCCGAGCTCCTGATGGCGATAGGGCCTGCTAAAGATACGGTTGAGGTAGAAGCGGTTCGAGAACTGAAAGCACAGCGCTGGTACGGAAGCGCGAACCGTCTGAGCCCCGAGGACCCGATAAAGTACGAAGCGATCGACCGCGTCGCCGCGGCGTCGCGAAAGCCGTGATCTCCGCCGCGCAGATCATCCGCCAGCGGCGCAGCCTCCTCGCCTGCGACGGCAGGACCTCGATCCCGGCCGAGCGCCTCTACCGCATGCTCGCGCGGACGATGCCGGTGCCCTGGGGTGCGATCCCCTGGAGCCCCGCGATCCACTTCGGCCTCTTCGTGCACCGCGTGGAGGGCATCGAGCCGGGCCTCTACGCGCTCGCGCGCGACCCCGCCAAGGTCGAGACGCTGAAGGCCGCCATGCATGCGCACTTCGCCTGGGAGGCGCCGCCGGGCTGTCCCGAGGAGCTGCCCCTTTTTCTCCTCGAGAGCGGGGATGCGCGCGGGCTCGCGACCCAGGTGAGCTGCCGCCAGGACATCGCGGGCGAGGGCGCGTTCTCGCTCGGCATGCTCGCCGAGTACCAGGCGAGCCTCGTCGCGCACGGGCCGTCGTTCTACCGGCGCATGTTCTGGGAGGCGGGCGCGGTCGGCCAGGTGCTGTACCTCGAGGCCGAGGCGGCCGGCGTGCGCGCGACCGGCATCGGCTGCTTTTTCGACGACCCCGTGCACGAGGTGTACGGCTTGAAAGACCTCGCCTTTCAGTCGATCTACCATTTCACCGTCGGCGGCCCGGTCGACGATCCGCGTCTCACCACGCTCCCCGCCTACGGCCACCGGGTGAAGGCGCGGCCGCGCGGGATGGACCTGCCCTAGGGCGTCACGGCCGGCGGCGGGTCTGGGAGCAGGCCGACTACGGGAAGAACGGCGGTTGGGCGACGATGCCCGGCAGCGGCGCCGAGCCGAACCGCGAGGTCGGCGCGGCTTGCGCCGAGGCGCTCAACAAGCTCGTGATGAAGTGAGGCAGGCGCTCCCGGCGATCGTGTAGACCGCGCGGCCGGCGTCACTTCTTCCAGGGCTGCCTCGGCAGTCCCGGAGTCCGCGGCGCGACGGGCTGAGGAGACTTCTTGGGCTTCTTCTTCTCGCGGTTGCTGCGCTGCTGGCCTTTGGGCATGGGTCGCTCTCGTCGAGGTTAGTCGAGCATGACGTGGGGGGAAAACGAAGCCCATCGTGCAGATGCACCAGACGAGATTCACTGCGAATATGGACTTCTGCCGGCCGGTCATGTCGCCGAACCTGATGCCGCTGGCCGAGACGATCAGCTTGTCGAGCGGGGTCGGATCTTCGCTCACATTCCCATCCCCATGCCGCCCATGCCTGGCATGCCGCCGCCATGAGCGGGGCTTTCATCGTCCTCCATGCGCGCTGCGACCATGGCGTCGGTGGCGAGCACTAGACCCGCGACCGAAGCTGCGTTCTGCAATGCGAAGCGCACCACCTTGGTCGGATCGATGACGCCCATCTGCACCAGATCGCCGAACTCAGCCGTCTGCGCGTTGTAGCCGAAGCTGTCCTTTCCCTCCATCACCTTGTTGAGCACGACCGAAGGTTCCGCGCCGCTGTTCGCCACGATCTGGCGCAGCGGCTCCTCCAGCGCCCTGAGCACGATCCGGATGCCCGCATCCTGGTCGTGGTTGGCGCCCTTGAGGTCCTTTAACGCGGCGCGTGCGCGCAGGTAAGCCACGCCACCGCCCGGGACGATCCCTTCCTCGACCGCCGCGCGCGTGGCGTGCAGCGCGTCCTCGACGCGCGCCTTCTTCTCCTTCATTTCGACCTCGGTCGCGGCCCCGACCTTGATCAGCGCCACGCCCCCGGCGAGCTTCGCCAGGCGCTCCTGCAGCTTTTCCTTGTCGTAGTCGCTGGTCGCCTCCTCGATCTGCATGCGGATCTGCTTCACGCGGCCCTCGATCTGCTTCGCGTCGCCCGCGCCGTCGATCAAGGTTGTGTTTTCTTTGGTGCTCTCCACCTTTTTGACGCGACCGAGGTCCTTCAGGGCCGCGTTCTCGAGCTTCAGCCCCAGCTCCTCGGAGACCACCGTGCCGCCGGTGAGCACCGCAATATCTTCCAGCATCGCCTTGCGCCGATCACCGAACCCCGGCGCCTTGACCGCAAGGGTTTTGAGGATGCCGCGAATGTTGTTCACTACCAGCGTGGCGAGCGCCTCGCCTTCGACTTCCTCGGCGACGATCAGCAGCGGCCTGTCTGCCTTTGCGACCTGCTCGAGTAGCGGCAGCATTTCGCGGATCGAGCTGATTTTCTTGTCGTACAAGAAAACATAAGCGCCTTCGAGCGCGGCGCTCTGCTTTTCCGCGTTGTTGATGAAGTACGGCGAGAGGTAGCCGCGGTCGAACTGCATGCCTTCGACAAGCTCGAGCTCGTTGTCGAGCGACTTGCCGTCCTCGACCGTGATCACGCCTTCCTTGCCGACCTTCTCCATGGCCTCCGCGATGATCCGGCCAATCTCGGGGTCCAGGTTGGCCGAGATCGCGCCGACCTGCGCGATCTCCTTGGAGCTCGAGCAGGGCTTGGAGATCTTCTTCAGCTCCTCGACCACCGTGACCACCGCTTGGTCGATGCCGCGTTTTAGATCCATCGGGTTCATGCCCGAGGCGACGAACTTCATGCCCTCGCGCACGATCGCCTGGGCGGCTGCACGGTGGCGGTGGTGGTACCGTCGCCGGCGACATCCGAGGTCTTGGAGGCGACTTCCTTAACCATCTGCGCGCCCATGTTCTCGAACTTGTCCTTCAGCTCGATCTCCTTGGCGACCGAGACGCCATCCTTGGTCACCGTCGGGGCACCGAACGAGCGCTCGAGCACGACGTTGCGGCCCTTGGGCCCGAGCGTCACCTTCACCGC
>DASSQD010000076.1:0-16882 GCA_035702665.1 Burkholderiales bacterium | reverse complement strand
CGCTCAACGCCACGCACCTCATGGCGACGCTCTCCTTCCAGCGCGCGATACCGGGCGGCAACCTCGGCGAGGGCGCGGCGCTCGCCACCGCGATGGTGCCCTTTCTGCTCGCCGCGATATTGTTTTCGTACTTCGGCCTGCAGCGGCGCGCCTGGCAGCAGGGTGGAGGGGACAAGTGACGATGCGAAGCACCGAAGACTCCCGCGGAATGGATTACCTCGAGTCCCTGCCGCGGCGCTGGGTGACGCTGTACCTGCCGCTGGTCTGCTTCCTCATCGTGCTGCTGTTCCCGTTCTACTGGATGGCGATGACCTCGTTCAAGCCCGACGCGGAGCTGCTGAGCCGGGAGGCCAACCCCTTCTGGATCCTCCACCCGACGATCGCTCATTTCGAGAAGCTCCTGCTCCATACCTCGTACCCCGACTGGATGTGGAACACGATCGTCGTCTCGGTGGTCTCGACCTTCGCCTCGCTCGCGGCAAGCGTGCTCGCGGCCTACGCGATCGAGCGCCTGCGCTTCCGCGGAGCGAAGGGGACCGGCATGGCGATCTTCCTCGCCTACCTCGTGCCGCCGTCGATCCTCTTCATCCCGCTCGCCACCGTCGTCTTCCAGATGGGGATCTTCGACACGCGCTGGGCGCTGATCCTCACCTATCCGACCTTTCTCATCCCCTTCTGCACCTGGCTGCTGATGGGCTACTTCCGCTCGATCCCCTACGAGCTCGAGGAATGCGCGCTCATCGACGGCGCGACGCGCTGGCAGATCCTGGTGAAGATCATCCTGCCGCTCGCGGTGCCCGGCCTCATCTCGGCGGGGATCTTCGCGTTCACGCTGTCGTGGAACGAGTTCATCTACGCGCTCACCTTCGTGTCCTCGTCCGAGGTGAAGACCGTTCCGGTGGGCGTGGTGACCGAGCTGGTCGAGGGCGACGTCTACCACTGGGGCGCGCTCATGGCCGGCGCGCTGCTCGGCTCGCTGCCGGTCGCTATCCTGTACTCTTTCTTCGTCGAGTACTACGTCTCGGGCATGACCGGCGCGGTGAAGGAATGAACAGGCTCGATCTCAGGGGACGGATCGCGATCGTCACGGGCGGCGCGCAGGGGATAGGCGCGGCGATCGTCGAGCGCATGGAGGCTTCGGGCGCCAGCGTGCGCGTGTGGGACGTCGCCGCGAAGAAGGACCCGGTCGACGTGTCGGATCCGGCGCAGGTGGAGAAGGCGACCGCCCGGGTGATCGCCGACCTCGGCGGCGTCGACGTGCTGGTCAACAACGCCGGCGTCGCGGGCCTGAACTCGCCGACGGTGGAGTACCCCGTCGACGAATGGGAGCGCGTGCTGCGCGTGAACCTCACCAGCCAGTTCCTGTGCTGCCGCGCGGTCGCGCCGCACATGGTGAAGCGCAAGTACGGGCGCATCGTCAACATCGCCTCGATCGCCGGCAAGGAGGGCAACCCCAACGCCGTCGCCTACAGCGCGTCCAAGGCCGGCGTGATCTCGCTCACCAAGTCGCTGGGGAAGGAGCTCGCGCACACGGGCGTGCTGGTGAACTGCGTGACGCCCGCCGCCGCCAAGACCGCGATCTTCTCCCAGATGAAGCAGCAGCATATCGACTACATGCTCTCGAAGATCCCCATGAGCCGCTTCGTCGCCGTCGACGAGATCGCCGCGCTCGTGTGCTGGCTCGCGTCGGAGGACTGCTCCTTCTCGACCGGCGCGGTGTTCGACATCTCGGGCGGGAGAGGAACGTACTGATGGCGAAGAAGCCGCGGCTGCGCAGCATCCGATGGTTCGGCCGCCAGGACATCTACGGCATGATCTACCGCGGCTGGGTGAGGAACCGCGGCGTGCCGCAGGACCAGTTCGACGGTCGGCCGGTGATCGGCATCTGCAACACCTGGTCGGAGCTCACGCCCTGCAACACCCACTTCCGCGCCCTCGCCGAGCACGTCAGGAACGGCGTGCTCGAGGCGGGCGGCTTTCCCATGGAGTTCCCGGTGATGTCGCTGGGCGAGACGCTGCTGCGCCCCACCTCGATGCTCTACCGCAACCTCGCCAGCATGGACGTGGAGGAGTCGATCCGCGCGAATCCCCTTGACGGCGTGGTGCTGCTCATGGGCTGCGACAAGACGACGCCGGCGCTGCTCATGGGGGCGTCGAGCGTCGATCTGCCCACGGTCGGCGTCTCGGGCGGCCCGATGCTCTCGGGCCAATACCGCGGCAAGCAGATCGGCTCGGGGACGAACACCTGGTCGATGTCGGAGGACCTGCGCGCCGGAAGGATCACGCTCGAGGAATTCCACGAGGCCGAGTCGTGCATGAACCGCTCGCACGGCCACTGCATGACCATGGGCACCGCCTCGACCATGGCGTCGATGGTCGAGACGCTGGGCGTCGGCCTCCCCGGCAACGCCGCGATCCCGGCGGTCGACGCGCGCCGCAACGTGCTCGCGCGCATGGCCGGGCGGCGCGCGGTCGAGATGGTGCGCGAGAACCTCACGCTCTCCAAGATCCTCACGCGGCAGGCTTTCGAGAACGCGATCCGGGTGAACGCCGCGATCGGCGGATCGACCAACGCGGTGATCCACCTGATCGCGATCGCCCGGCGCATCGGCGTCGAGCTTTCGCTGCCGGACTTCGACGAGCTGGGCCGCGGCGTTCACTGCCTCGCCAACCTCATGCCGAGCGGCAGGTACTTGATGGAGGACTTCTACTACGCTGGCGGGCTGCCGGTGGTGATCCGCGAGCTGGGCGAGAACGGCCTGCTGCACAGGAGCGCGCTCACGGCGAACGGCGAGTCGATCTGGGAGAACAACAAGACCGCGCCCTGCTGGAACCGCGACGTCATCTTCCCGTTCGGGAAGCCCTTCAAGCGCGAGACCGGGATCGCGGTGCTGCGCGGCAATCTCTGCCCCGACGGCGCGATCATCAAGCCCTCGGCGGCGACGCCCAAGCTCATGAAGCACAAGGGGCGCGCGGTGGTCTTCGAGGACATCGAGGATTTCCACAAGCGCATCGACGACCCGAGGCTCGACATCGACGAGAGCTGCGTGATGGTGCTGAAGAACTGCGGGCCGAAGGGCTATCCGGGCATGGCCGAGGTCGGCAACATGCCGCTGCCGCCCAAGCTGTTGAAGCGAGGCGTCACCGACATGGTGAGGATCTCGGACGCGCGCATGAGCGGGACCGCCTACGGGACCGTGGTGCTGCACGTCGCACCCGAGGCCGCCGCCGGGGGAGCGCTCGCGCTGGTGGAGAACGGCGACGAGATCGAGCTCGACGTCGCGAAGCGGAAGCTCGAGCTCCTCGTTCCTGAGAAAGTGCTGGCGGAGCGGCGCAGGAAATGGAAGGGGCCGAAGCCGCCGCTGGAACGGGGCTACTGGAAGCTGTACTTCGACCACGTGCTGCAGGCGAACGAGGGCGCCGACCTGGATTTCCTCGCTGGAAAGAGCGGCGCGTTCGTGCCGCGCGACAATCACTAGCGTCTGAAGGGAGACCATCGTGAAAATCATGAAGCTCGTCCTCGCGGCGCTCCTCGCCGCATCGCCGCTCGCTGCGACCGCGCAGCAAAAGCTCAAGTTCGCCCACGTCTACGAGACCTCGGAGCCCTTCCACGTCTGGGCGCTGTGGGCGGCGGGCGAGATCGCCAAGCGCACGAACAACCGCTACACCATGGACGTGTTCCCGGCCTCGTCGCTCGGCAACGAGACGCAGATCAACCAGTCGCTGTCGCTCGGCACGGTCGACGTGATCTACACCGGCCAGGCGTTCGCCGCGCGCACCTACCCGCCGCTGTCGATCGGCGGGGCGCCGTACATGTTCCGGGATTTCAAGCACTGGAAGAAGTACTCCGAGAGCCCGGTGTTCTGGGGCCTCGCCGAGGGTTACCACGAGAAGAGCGGCAACGAGATCGTGGCCGCGGTCTACTACGGCGTGCGCCACACCACGGCGAACAAGGCGATCGTGAAGCCCGAGGACATGAAGGGGCTGAAGCTGCGCGTGCCCGACGCGCCGCTGTACATCATGTACCCGAAGGTGGTGGGCGCGAACGCGACGCCGATCGCCTTCGCCGAGGTGTACCTCGCGCTGCAGAACGGAACGGTCGACGCGCAGGAGAACCCCCTGCCGACGATCTTCGCCAAGAAGTTCTACGAGGTGCAGACCCACATCAACCTCACCGGGCACATCACCGAGATGCTGCTGGTCATCGTCGGCGGGCCGCTGTGGAGCAGGCTCTCGGTGGGCGAGCGCGAGATATTCCAGGACGTGTTCCGCGAGGCCTGCGCGAAGGCGACAGCGGAGATCGCGGCGTCGGAGACCCGGCTGGTCGACGAGTTCGCGAAGAAGTACGGCAAGACCGTGGTGAAGTCCGACCGCGCCGCGTTCAAGCAGGCGTTCGCGAAATTCCTCGTCGGCCCCGACGTACCCTGGGACAAGGCGCTCTACGACAAGGTGCAGGCGCTGAAGTGACCGCGCGAACGCGCGGTCATCCCGAGCGCAGCGAGGGATCTCCGGAGACAAGCCGTGCCTGCTGAGGTCCCTCGCTCCGCTCGGGACGACACGTTCGAGGAGCACGTCCTCGGCGAGGACGGGCGCTTCCACGCGGTCGACGAGGAGGTGAGGCTCTCGGTCTACGGCTGGGAGGACTGGATCGTGCTCTCCGTCTTCTGGATCCTCGCCCTGGTGGTCTTCTACCAGGTGTTCACGCGCTACGTCATGAACGACGCGGCGGGCTGGACCGAGGAGATCTCGCGCTACCTGCTCATCGCGGTCACTTTCCTCGGCGGCGCGATGGCGGTGCGCCGCAACACGCACATCCGGGTCGACTTCCTGTACCGCTTCGTGCCGCCCGCTGCGCGGCGCGCCCTCGCCCTGTTCGTCGACGCGGTGCGCATCGCCTTCTTCGGCTACGCGGTGTGGCTCACCTGGCTGCTCATGGCCCGGATCGGCTCGCAGCGCATGGCGATCGTCGAGCTGCCGATCGGGCTGGTGTTCGGCGCGATGCTCGCCGGCTTCGCGCTCATGCTCGCGCGCTCGGCGCAGGTCGCGCTGCGCCACTTGCGGGGCGACTACGGGGACCAGCAGCCGTGACCGCGGTGCTGCTCCTCGGCTTCGTCGCGCTCATGCTCGCCGGCGTCCCCGTCGCGCTCGCGATGATCGTGGCCTCGCTTGCCTACGTGATGCTGTCGGGCACGATCCCCGATTTCGTCGTGATCCACCGCATGTACGGCGGGCTCGACTCGTTTCCGCTGCTCGCGGTGCCCTTCTTCATCCTCGCCGGGAACCTCATGAACTCGGCGGGGATCACCAACCGCATCTACAACTTCGCGCTCGCCCTGGTAGGCTGGCTGCGCGGCGGCCTGGGACACGTGAACATCGTCGGCTCGATGATCTTCGCCGGCATGTCGGGGACCGCGATCGCCGACGCCGCGGGCCTGGGCACGATCGAGATCAAGGCGATGAACGACCACGGCTACCCGATCGACTTCTCGGTCGGCGTGACCGCGGCCTCGGCGACCTTGGGGCCGATCATCCCGCCGTCGCTGCCCTTCGTCATCTACGGCATGCTCGCCGGCGTGTCGATCGGGCAGCTGTTCCTCGCGGGCGTGATCCCGGGCATCGTCATGGGCGTGTTCATGATGGGGACGGTGACCTGGTACGCGCACCGGCGCGGCTACGGCCGCGACGCGAGCTTCTCCTGGTCGGCGATCGGCCGCACCTTCGCCGACGCCTTCCTCGCCCTAATGACGCCGGTGATCCTGCTCGGGGGGATGACGGCGGGCGTGTTCACGCCCACCGAGGGCGCGATCATCGCGTCCGCGTACGCGCTCGTCCTCGGCCTGCTGTGGTACCGCACCCTTTCGTTCCGGATGCTCGCCAAGATCTCGATGGACACGATCGAGACGACGGCGACGGTGCTGCTGATCGTCGCCGCGGCGTCGATCTTCGGCTGGCTGCTGACGGTGACGCGCGTCACCGACGCGGTCGCCGCGGCGGTCCTGTCCTTCACGCACACGCCGTGGGTGTTCCTGCTGCTCGCAAACCTGCTGATGCTGTTCCTCGGATGTTTTCTGGAGCCAGTCGCGGCAATCACGCTGCTCGTGCCCATCCTCGTGCCGATCTGCCAGAAGCTCGGCATCGACCTCGTGCATTTCGGCCTGGTGATGGTGCTCAACCTGATGATCGGCCTGCTGCACCCGCCGCTGGGGACGGTGCTGTTCGTGCTTTCGCGCACCGCGAGGCTCTCGGTCGAGCGCACGACCATGGCGATACTCCCCTGGCTGGTCCCGCTGTTCGCCGCGCTCATCGTCTGCACCTACATCCCCGGGATCGTGCTGTGGCTGCCGCAGCACTCGGCCGGAATGAGCGAGGCGCTGGGCAGCCTGTTCAAGTAGCCCGGCGTCCGGCGGCGATGAAACTCCCCTCCCCCGCCTCCGCGCTCCTGCCCGCGCTGCTGCTCGCCGCGGGCGAGAGCGCCGCGGCGTTCTCGCCGCCCGACCGCCTCATCGTGGTCAGCGACGACAGCTACCCGCCTTACCTCTTCCGGACCGACTCGGGCTTCCTCGAGGGCATCATCGTCGACAAGTGGGCGCTCTGGTCGAGGAAGACCGGAGTCCCCGTGACCGTGGAAGGGATGGAATGGGCGAAGGCCCAGGAGAGCGTCGGGAAGGGCTCGGCGGACGTGATCGACGCGCTCGCCTACACCGAGGCGCGGGCCCCGCTCTACGAGTTCTCCGCGCCCTACGCGGACGTCGACGCGCGTGTCTTCTTCCGCGGTTCCATCGGCGGCATAAGCGACGTGGCCAGCATGCGAGGATTCACCATCGGCGCCAAGGACGGCAGCGCCTGCGCCGCCTGGCTCGCGGAGCGCGGCGTCACGACGCTGCGCCTGTTCCCGACCTCCGACGCGGTCGTCGAGGCGGCCCGCACCCGGGAAGTGCCCCTCTTCTGCATGGACGTGCCTGCGGCGCAGTACTTCATCTTCAAAGACAGCCTCGCCGGCGAGTTTCGCCAGACCGAGCCGCTCTACGTCGCACGATTCCACTGGGCGGTCGCCAAGGGGCGCATCGAACTCCGAGACTTCATCCAGACGGGCTTCAACCGGATCGACACGGCGGAGATGACGGCCATCGAGGCGCGCTGGAACGGGAGCCCGGTACGGCCGCCTTTCGATTCGCGGTACCTGTACGTCTCCGCGGCGGCAGCGAGCCTCATCGCGGGAGCAATACTGCTTGTCGCTTGGCATCGCTCTCTGGCCGTTCAGGCGTATTCCGACAACGCCGAGCAGAAAGCGCTTGCACGGATCTTCTACGTCATCGCGGTCGCGATCGCGGTCGCGTTCGGCGTCTCGATAGCAAACAACGTCCTCTTGAGCCGTTCCGGGGTGCCGATCGTCCTGCCGGTTGCTGGCCTGGCGGTGGTCGCGCTGATCCTTGCGGCGCGCCGGGGGTATCTTCGTTTCGCGAGGCCCGGGCTGCCGCTGGTCGTGATCGCAACATCCGCTTACTTCATCCTCACCCGGGACGGCGTGCACGATGCTGCGGTGCTCGCCCTCGCGGGATCGCTCGTCATCGGCGGCGTTCTGCTGACGCGTCGCGCGATGGTGCTCGTCACGATCGCGGCCCTTGCGGTGCTTTTCGGAACCGGCACCGCCGAGATCGTGGGCGCTCTGCAGACCCGGCTCAGCGGATTCACCGATCTGCAGTACCTGATCGGAGCCGCGACCTCGTTGCTGGTCTTCGCCATCGCCAGCGTCGTCGTGGCCGAAAGCCTGTTCGCAGGGCTGCGCCAGGCTGAGGAAAAGAGCGCGGCGCTCAGCGCGAGCGAGCAGCGCTTCGGCCAGGTATTCCGCTTGTCGCCCGATGGCATCGTAGTCTCCTCGGTCGCGGAGGGACGCGTCATCGAGACGAACGACGCTTTCCTGCGCATCGTGGGCCGCGCGCGAGACGAGGTCATCGGCCGAACCGAGACCGAGCTCGGCATCTGGCGCGACGCGCACGAGCGCATGGCGATGCTGGCGCTGCCCGCGATGACTCCTGGCGGCGGCGTCCGCCAGTACGAGCACTCGATACGTACCCCCGCGGGCGACAAGCGCGACGTGCTGGTGCGCGCCACGTGCATCGACCTCCAGGGAGAGCCGGTGCTGCTGTCCATCGTGCGTGACATTACCGAGCGCCGCCGCGCCCAGTTGCTCCTCGAGGAATCGGAGCAGCGGCTCGCCAGGATGATCGAGGCGAGCCCCGAGGCGATCACTATCGCAAGCGTGGACGACGGCACGTTCATGATGGTCAACCCGGCCGCGGAGCGGCTGAGCGGCTACACGCGCGAGGAACTGGTCGGGCACAGCTCGGTCGCGCTGGGCTTCTGGCCTGACTTGCACGACCGGGAGCGGCTGATCGACGACCTGCTGCTCGACGAGGCGGTCCACGCGCGGGAGCTGCGCCTGCGGCGCAAGAACGGGCAGATCCGCGACGTCCTCATCTCGGCGGCGCTGATCGACTTCAAGGGCAGCAAGTTCGTTCTGTTCCAGGGCATCGACATTACCGAGCGCAAGAACGCGGAGAAGGGGCTGCGCGAGCACCAGGAGCTGCTGCGCGAGCTCTCGGCCCACCACGAATCGGTCCGCGAGGAGGAGCGCGCCCACATCGCGCGCGAGATCCACGACGAGATGGGGCAGGCGCTGACCGCCCTCAAGATGGATCTGTCGGTGATCGGCCTGGAATCCGCGAAGGCCGCCCCCAGGACGTCAAAGGAGATCCAGGAGCTCAAGGGGCGCGTCGACGACATCATCCAGCTCGTGCGGGACGTCGCGACGGCCTTGCGGCCCTCGGCGCTCGATCTCGGCATCATTTCGGGGATCGAGTGGCTGGTGGACGAGTTCCAGAAGCGCAACGGCATCCGCTGCGCGGTCGAGGTCGAGGATGGCGAGATCCATCTCGCCGAGGATCGCAGCATCGTCCTGTTCCGCATACTGCAGGAGTCGCTGACGAACATCTCCCGCCACGCGAACGCGCGCAACGTGGAGATCCGCTTGAGGTGCGATGGAACGCACGTCCGACTGGACGTCAAGGACGACGGGCGCGGCTTCGACGTGGAGGCGATCCGCGAGCGGAAAACTTTCGGCTTGCTCGGCATCCGCGAGCGCGTCATCATGCTCCACGGGACTTTGAGCATCTCGAGCGTCCCCGGGGAGGGAACCCAGGTGTCCGTGTCGATACCGTTGTAATGAAGCCGATCCGGATCCTCGTCGCCGACGACCACGCCGTGGTGCGGCGCGGCCTGAGCCACATCCTCGCCATGTCCCCCGACATCGTGATCGCCGCCGAGGCGGTCGACGGCCGCGACGTGCTCGAAAAACTGCGCGCGACGCCGGTGGAGGTGCTGCTCATGGACATCAGCATGCCGGACACCGACGCGGTCGACCTGGTGAAGCGCGTCAAGGCGGACCATCCCGGCGTGGCGGTCCTCGTCCACAGCATGCACGCCGAGACGCCGATCGCGTCGAGGATGCTCAAGGCGGGCGCCGCGGGCTACATCACCAAGGACAGCGAGCCCGAGCAGCTGATCGCGGCCCTGAGGAGGGTCGCCTCGGGCGGAAGGTACATCGGCGGCGAGCTCGCCGAGCGGCTCGCTTTCGGCGACGGCGGAGGCCGTCCTCTGCACGAGCTGCTCTCGGAGCGCGAGAGCCAGGTGTTCGTCCAGCTCGCCTCCGGAAAGACCCTCAAGGCGATCGCGCGCGAGCTGCACCTCAGCCCGAAGACCGCGAGCACCTACAAGACGCGGATCATGCAGAAGCTCAAGGTGGAGAGCGACGCCGAGCTCGTCCGCTACGCGGTGACCCACCAGCTGGTCAAGTAACCCGCGGCACCGCGGGCGTGTAGGAAAAGCCCTACACGCGGATCGGCCACATCCCACGCGCGGGTAGGCGCGCGCCGATTTTTCCCGCGCATCCCCTCGAACAGAATGCACGACATCGGCATTCGGTTCGGGAGGACAGGAACATGCGCATCACCGTTTTCATCGCAGACGATCACAGCCTCGTGCGCGACGGCCTGCGCTCCCTGCTCGCCGCCCACGCGGACATCACCGTCGTGGGCACCGCGGCCAACGGCCGCGCCGCCGTGAGGGAAGTCCAGCGGCTGCAGCCGAACGTCGTGCTGATGGACATCTCGATGCCCGAGATGTGCGGCATCGAGGCCACGCGGGTGCTCGCCGAGCGCTGTCCTTCGACCAAGGTGGTCATGCTCTCGATGCACGCCACCATCGAGCATTGCCACCAGGCGGCGCGCGCCGGAGCCTCGGGCTACGTGCTGAAGGAATCGGCCACCGAGGAAGTCGCCCACGCGATCCACGCGGTGCACGTCGGCAGGCGCTTTCTCAGCGCGAGGATCGCGGAGAGGTTCCAGGCCAGATTCGACACCGACTCGCCCATCGAGAGCCTGTCGCGGCGGGAGCGCGAAATCCTCCAGCTCGTCGCCGAAGGCCACCGCAGCGCGCGGATCGCCAAGCTCATCTGCATCTCCAGGAAATCGGTCGACACCTACCGCTCCCGGCTGATGCAGAAGCTCGGAATGCGGGGCCTGTGCGACATGGTGAAGTTCGCCATACGCAACGGCCTGACCTCGGTCGAATGACCATGCAACCGACAATGAACTCCACGCCCGGCGGGCGCCCGAGCGCGTGCTCGATCCTCGTCGTCGACAACCACGAGCCGTTGCGGCGCAGCGTCGTCACCTGGCTTGAATCGCGGTTTCCCGGATGCAGCGTGGACGGGGTCGAGACCGCGGAAGAGGCGCTCGCGCTTCCCCGCCGCCCGGACATCGTCCTGATGGACATCAATCTCCAGGGCATTGACGGCCTCGAGGCCACCATTCGCATGAAGGCTGTCTCGCCGGGAACCCAGATCGTCATGCTGACGATGCACGACACGCCGCACCATCGCCGCGCCGCCGAAAAGGCGGGCGCCGCGGGCTTCATCGCAAAGCGCGACATGGAGGCGCTGCTCGAGTCGACCGTCCTGGACCTGATCAGGGCGCGCAGGAGACCCGGGCCATGACGCAAGCCGTGCTGCCGAAATCCGCCATGCGGCGCGTCTCGCTGCGGCGATGCATTGCGAGGCTCGCAAGGAGGATAGCCGCCCTGCGAAGTCCGTCCCCCATCCCTGCGAACACGGAGGAGCGCGAGCGGCTCGAGCTGCTGCGCCGCGCCTCGCTCGAGGGCCTGTGGGACTGGGACCTGCGCAGCGACCAGGTCCACTACTTCCCCCGCTTTCGCGAGCTGCTGGGGTACTCGGCCGACGAGCCGTTCAGCAGGCTGCAGCTCGCGTTCCATCCCGAGGACGCGGGCCGCATGCGAAGCGCGATCCGCCGGCTGTTCGACGAGCGGGCGCCGATCGACGAGGAATTCCGCCTGCGCTGCAAGAACGGCGGTTACCGCTGGTTCCGCGGGCGCGGCCACGGGGTCTGGGACCGCCGCGGCAATCCCCTGCGCGTCGCCGGTGCGATCACCGACATCAGCGTCTACAAGGAAAACGAGCTGCGGCTGCTCTACCTCGCCGACCACGACGCCCTGACCGGACTGCCCAACCGCCGCCTGTTCGTCCACAGCCTGTCGCGCGCCATCGAGCGCGCGGCGGGCTCGGACGGCACGCTCGCCGTCCTGTTCGTCGACCTGGACCGGTTCAAGAAGATCAACGACGTCTTCGGGCACGACGCGGGCAACCTCGTCCTGCGCGAGGCCGCCAAGCGCATCGGGGCCATCGTGCGCGAGCAGGACTCCGTCGCGCGCCTCGGGGGCGACGAGTTCACCGTGCTCCTCGAAGGCGTCGAGACGACAGCCGGAGTCTGCGTGGTTGCCGACCGCATACGCGCCGAGCTCAAGCGCCCGTTTCCGATCTCGGAGAGCGAGGTCTACATCTCGGCGAGCATCGGCATCGCGCTTTTCCCGCGCGACGGCACGTCGGCCGAGGAGCTGCTCAAGCGCTCCGACGTCGCCATGTACCAGGCGAAGAAGAACGGCCGCGACAACCAGCAGTTCTATTCGGCGGAGTCCGCCACCCGGATCTCGCGCGGTCTGGACATGGAGGTCAGGCTGCGGCGCGCCATCGAGAACGGCGAGCTGGAGGTGCACTACCAGCCCCAGGTCGGCTTCGCCGACGGCGAGATCAGGTCGGTGGAGGCCCTGGCGCGCTGGAACAACCCGGAGCTCGGCTGGGTACCGCCGGCGCAGTTCATTCCGCTCGCCGAGGAGACCGGTCTCATCGATCCGATCGGCGCGTGGGTGCTGGAGACCGCAGTGAACCAGGCAAAGGCCTGGCAGTCCGCGGGACTGCGATCGATGAGGATGTGCATCAACGTGTCCGCACGGCAGCTGAACGACAGGCTCGTCAAGACCGTGTCGCAGGCCCTCGCGCAGACCGGGATTCCTCCCACGTGCCTCGAGCTCGAGATCACCGAGAGCGTGATGGTCAGCAGGGACCCTGGCACCGAGTCGGCGCTCCAGGCGCTGCGCGCGCTCGGCGTCGGCTTCGCGATCGACGATTTCGGCACGGGCTTCGCCACCTTCGACTATCTCAAGCGTCTCCCCGTGCGCACGCTGAAGGTGGACGGATCGTTCGTCCGCAACGTGTGCGAAAGCCCCGATGACGCGGCCATCGTCGCCGCCAGCGTGTCGCTCGCGCGCAGCCTCGCACTCAGGGTCGTCGCCGAAGGCGTCGAGACCGCAGAGCAGCACGCGCTCCTCCGAAAGCTCGGCTGCGACGACAGCCAGGGCTATTACACCGCGCGGCCGCTCCCGGCCGCGGCACTGGAAGAAATGCTCGGCGCCAAGTATCAAGGTTTCCCGACAGACCGGCCTCGGCTCACGATCGCAAAATAGGCGCGTCGCTCGGGCAACCAACGAGACACGCAAAGAGGCCGAGGAGTCCCTTATGTCGTCCGTATTCGCCAGCGTTCTGCGCAACCGTCCTTTCGTTCTCGCGCGCCTGGGGCTGATGTTGCTGCTCCCCTGGGCCTGGATCGCTTTCGTCGTGCCCATGCCGGTCTGGGCACTCGCGCTGTGCGGCGGCTTCTGGGCGCTCGCGTTCTCCATGGGCGTACGCTTCTTCGTGACGCCGATGTTCGCGCGGCGGCGCTCGGACGACCCGAAGCTCTCCGTCGACCAGGTCGTCAAGCTGCGGGCGGGGAATCCCGGCCGGCCGGGCCTCGACATCAGGACGATCACCGGTGAGCTGAGCCAGTTCCAGACGCAGCTGAACAAGTGGGGCGGCGCGTCCAAGACCTCCAGCAGCAAGACCGCGCACGCCAAGGAAGGCGTGGGCGAGGTCATCTCGCAGACGGAGCAGGCCGTGCTCGCGCTCACCATGAGCTTTCGCGGCATCACGCACAAGACGCGGCAGCAGATGGAGACCGCGATGTCGCTGCTGCAGCGGAACGCGAGCGAGCTGACCGTCTCCGAGGGCGCCTGGCTGTCGCTGCCGGACTACATCCGGGCGTACGAGACGCAGCTCCAGGAAGTGATCGACAGCATGATCAAGTTCTCGACCGCGTCGGACGAGATGCTGACCCACCAGGGCAAGATCCGCGAGCAGTCGGTCATCATCGACGAGCTGCTCGACGAGCTGCGCTCGATGGCGATCCGCATCGGCAGGCTTGCGCTCGACTCCTCGGTCGCCGCCGGCGAGTCCGGCAGGAACCGCGAAATGCTGGTGAAGCTCACCGACTCGATCCGCGAGACCAGCGATCACGCGCGCGACATGACCCGCAGCGTCCGCGAGAGCCTGGAGAAGATCCGCGACGAGCTGGTCGTCACCTACAAGATCATCAACAAGGCGGCGGACATCGCCAAGGAATCCGCGCGGCGCGCCAAGGCCGACGTCTCCCAGCTGAACGTCACCATGATCGAGAAGACGAAGGAAGTCGAAGTCTCCCTCGCCAAGATCAATTCGCTCGGGCAAGACATCCAGCAGGACGTGAACAACGCGATCATCGCCATGCAGTTCCAGGACATCACCCAGCAGAAGCTGGAGCACATGCGCGGCAACATCCTCACCGACGTCATGCAGAACCTGGACGTCATGTCGAGCGAGACGCAGGAGATGATGAAAAGAGACCTCTTCCAGGCCATCCGCACGGAAGCGGAGCGCGGCGGCGCGGCAGTTGCCATCGTAGCTACCGGGCAGGAACCCGTCCCGGCTGCGGCCGCTGCGACGGCGCCCGTCAACTCCGCGGCCGTCGAGAAGGTCACTCTCTTCTAGAAAGGGCAGACCCATGGCAAACATCCTGGCAGTGGACGACGCCGCGACCATGCGGCAGGTGGTCAGCTTCGCCCTCACCGACGCGGGACACACCGTCGCGGAAGCATCGGGCGTCGACGAGGCGCTGGCGCGCGTCGCGAAATCCAAGTTCGACCTCGTCATCGCCGACCTCAACATGCCCGGCAAGAACGGACTGGAGCTGGTGAAGTCCCTCAGGGCGATGCCGGACTTCCGCTTCGCGCCCATCCTCATGCTCACTACCGAGCACCGCGACGAGCTCAAGGCCGCGGGCAAGGAAGCGGGCGTGACGGGCTGGATCGTGAAGCCGTTCGACCCGACGCTGCTGCTCGAAGTGGTCAAGAAGGTACTGAAGTAGGGGTACGGCAGTGGCGAAGAAGATCATGGTCATCGACGATTCCGCATCGCTGCGCGAGAGCGTCCTCGACGCGCTCGCCGACGCCGGCTACGAGGTCATGGGCGCCGCCGACGGGAAGGAGGCGCTGGGGATGCTCGACGGCCGCAAGGTCGACTTGATGATCTGCGACGTTCACATGCCGCGCATGGACGGCATCACGTTCGTCCGCGAGGCGAAGCGGCTGCCCGACTACCGCTTCGTGCCGATCATCATGCTCACGACAGAATCCAGCGAGAAGAAGCGCGAGGCCGGCCAGATGGCCGGGGCCAAGGCCTGGGTGGTGAAGCCCTTCCGCGCCGAGCAGATCCTCCACGCGGTATCGAAGCTGGTGTCCTGACCATGGCCATCACGATCGAAGCTTCCGCGGGCCGCTGCCGTGCGCTGGTGCGGGGCAACATGACGATTTACGAAGCCGCCGCCGACAAGCGGGCCTTGCTGGACGCGCTCGCGAAGGCGGACGACGTCGAGATCGACCTCTCGGCGGTCTCCGAGATGGACACCGCCGGCCTGCAGCTGCTGATCCTCGCGGAGCGCGAGTCGCTGAAAGCGGGCAAGCGCCTGAGCATCGTGGGGCACAGCGAGTCCTCGCTCGACGTGCTCGACCGCTACAACCTGGCCTCCTACTTCGGCGATCCGCTGGTCATCACCCGGCCGGAGCGCAGGAAGACGCGCAGGAGGAGCCGCCGATGAGCATGGCCATCGTCCAGCAGACCTACATCGTCGAGAGCCGCGAGCTGCTGCGCGACATGGAAAGCGCGCTGCTGCGGCTGGAGAAGGCGCCGCAGGACGCGGAGGCGATCACGGCCGTGTTCCGAGCGGCGCACACCATCAAGGGTTCGTCCGGCGCGGTCAATTTCGACGCGATCGTGACCTTCACCCACGCGATGGAAGGCGTGCTCGACCAGATCCGCTCCGGCCGCATCGCGATCGACCGCCCGCTGATCGCCCTGCTGCTCGCCTGCGGCGACCACGTTTCGTCGCTGCTCGATTGCCTCGCCGCCGACGACAGGCAGGCCGCCTTCGAGCGCATCCGGGAGAGGGGCGAGAGGCTCCTCAAGGACCTGGGCGCGCACCTCGGCACGGCGCCGCTGCCGCGCGCGAGCGCGCCGGGCGACGCCGAGGTCGAGCGCATCGGCGGCGCGACGGTCGCGAGCGGCGACTGGCACATCTCGCTGCGCTTCGGCCGCAGCCTGCTCAAGAGCGGACTGGACCCCTTGTCGTTCATCCGCTACCTCGGGACCCTGGGAAAGATCAGCCAGGTCACCACGGTATTCGACGCGATGCCGGACGCGGCCGAGATGGACCCGGAATCCTGCTACCTCGGCATGGAGCTGAGCTTCACCGGCGCGGTTACCAAGGAGGCCATCGAGGACGTGTTCGAGTACCTGCGCGAGGACTGCGCGATCCGCATCCTTCCCCCCCACAGCAGGATCGCCGACTATGTCGAGCTGATCAACGCCCTGCCCGAGGACAAGACGCGGCTGGGCGAGCTGCTGGTGAAGAGCGGCGCGCTGACGCGGCGCGAGCTCGACTCCGGCCTGCGCATTCAGGCGGAGGGCGCGGCGAACAAGATCGGCGAGATCCTCGTCGGCCAGGGCGCGGTGCAGGACGAACTGGTGAACGCGGCGCTCGAGAAGCAGGACCTGATCAGGAAGAACAAGGCGATCGAAAGCAGCTTCGTGCGCGTGCGCGCAGACAAGCTCGACGAGCTCATCACGCTCGTCGGGGAGCTCGTCATCGCCAGCGCGGGAACCGCCCTTGCGGCGCGGCGCGCGACCGACGTCGACACGATCGAGGCGGCCGCGACCATGGGGCAGATGGTCGAGGAGGTGCGCGACCGCGCCCTCAAGCTGCGCATGGTGCCGATCGGCGAGACTTTCACGCGCTTCACCCGCCTCGCCCGCGACCTGGGCCACGAGCTCGGCAAGGAGATCGAGCTCGTGCTCACCGGCGCCGAGACCGAGCTCGACAAGTCGATGGTGGAGAAGATCGCCGATCCGCTCCTGCACCTGGTGCGGAACGCGATCGATCACGGCATCGAGGCCGCCGGATTGCGGCGCGAGCGCGGCAAGCCGGCCGCCGGCCGGCTGCGCCTCAACGCATACCACGACTCGGGAAGCATCGTGATCGAGGTCTCCGACGACGGGGGCGGCCTGGACCGCGAGCGGATCCTCGCGCGTGCGGTCGAGCGCGGCCTTCTCGCGCCGGGCCATGTT
>DASSQD010000075.1:0-5931 GCA_035702665.1 Burkholderiales bacterium | reverse complement strand
TTCCACGCGTCGGGCAAGCGCGCTTGCCACGTGATCGCGTAGGTATACCTGGCAACCGGGGCGCCGGGACTGGTTTCGGCCCCGATCCGCCCCGCATTGATCGTGCCGCTCACCAGGCAATGCGCGGGAACGGTCGAGGTCGCGGCGACCGGGGTGACCGAGGTAACTACGGTGTTGGGGACGGGAAGCGCGGACACAGGGAAGGAGGACAGGCTGCAGGCGAGCGCGGGCGCTCTGGCCCGCGCGACCTTGAGGCTCGCGACGGCGTGCTTGTCGCCCCGTGCCTTGAACAGCTCAAGCGTGTTGAGTCCAGGCAGCAGCCCGGCCACCGTGCCGGTCATCTCGCCTTCGCCGCCGGAGGAGAACACCGAGGTCACGTCGCTGCCGTTCAGCCGCACGCGCGCGCGATGGATGGCCGCATCCGTGCTGGCGCTAATCCTTACCGGGATACTGTCGGACCCGGTAAAGATGGGATCGGGAAGGTTGAGGCTGAGCAAGCCGTAGTCGCGGCCCGTCGGATCATCATGGGCCGAGACGCTACCTGCGAAAACAGCGAACGCCAGGAACGACAGGGAAAGCGAACGTATCATCGCACCCTCCTCTGATATCCAATCTAACGATAGTTAGGCAGGTCACGCTACTCCCGCCGTGAGGCGGGTGTCAAGATCCTTCCCGGCGGGGCCGTTGACCCGCATTTTGTTATCGTCTATAAATGTCCCACTTAACGGAGGGGTCATGGACCGCAGAACATTCAGCAGGAACATCGCGCTGGCCGGCGCCGCCGCGGCGCTCTCGCCCTTCGGCATCGCGCGCGCGCAGTCGCGGAAGCTCAAGGTCGGGGTGATCCTGCCCCGCTCGGGCTATCTCGGCTTCATCGGCCAGTCCTGCCAGAAAGGCGCGGACCTCGCGCCGGGCGTGCTCAAGGAGATGCTCGGCGTCGACATCGAGCTGATGAACGCGGACTTCGAGTCCAACGTCGATACGGCCCGCACGCGGGCGGAGCGGCTGATCCAGGAAGGCGCCAACGTGCTGGTCGGTCCGTTCGACTCCGGGGCCGCCGCGGCGATCGCCCAGGTCGCCGAGCAGCGCGGCGTGCCCTTCGTGATCAACATCGGCGCCGCGCCGCAGATCACCGAGCAGGGCTACAAGTACGTGTTCCGCAACTTCCAGACCGCCATCGACATCGTGCGGGAAGGCCTCGACCTGATCGGCGCGCTGTTCCAGGCGACGAACGCGGTGCCGCGCACGGCGGTGTACATGCACGTCAACGACACCTTCGGTCAGGCGATGACGAGAGGCATCGGCGCGATGCTGCCGCAGCGCACGCAGCTGCCGTTCAAGATCGTCGACACCGTTTCCTACGACCCGGCGGCGAAGGACCTCACCGTCGAGGTCTCCAAGGCGAAGTCGGCCAACGCCGACTTCCTGCTGCTGGTGTGCCGCCTCAACGACGCCATCCTCCTGCGCCGCGAGATGGTCAAGCAGCGCTGGAACCCGATGGGCATCATCAGCCCAGGCTCGCCCGGCATGTACGAGGAGCAGTACTTCAAAACGCTCGGCAAGCTCTCGGAGTACTCGATCTCGAACGTGCCCTGGTACAACCCGAATGCCAAGCTCACGAAGATCGTCGAGCGAGCCTTCCTCAAGCAGAACCCGAAGGACAGGCTCGACTTCCACGGCCTCAACGTGGGCTATACCTTCGAGGCGATCCTGATCGCCGCCGACGCGTTCAAGCGCGCGGGCACCGCCGATCCCAAGACGCTCGCCGACGCCATCCGCCAGACCAACATCACCGAGAAGATGTCGCTCGGCGGGCCGATCAAGTTCAACGCCAAGGGCCAGGTGGAGGGCATCGGTTCGGCGTGCGTCCAGAACCTGAACCTGCTGCCGACCGTGGTCCTGCCGCAGTCGGCGGCAAAGGCAAAACCGGTCTTCCCCGCGCCCTATTACAAGAAGACGTGACACGAGGCGAAAGGACCGCCCTAAAGCGTGTCTCTTGAGCTCGTAGCAAACGTCGTCGTCGCCGGGGTCCTCACCGGCCTGGTCTACGGGCTGATGGCCCTCGGGCTGTCGGTGATCTTCGGCGTCGTGCGCGTGGTGAACTTCGCGCACGGGGAGATGATGACCGTCGCGATGTACGCGGCGACGGTGCTCTTCGCCGCCCTCGGCCTCGATCCGTTCCTGTGCATCCTGCCGGTCGCGGTCGCGTTCTTCTTCTTCGGCTACGCGCTGCAGCGCGGCCTCGTCAACGCGTTCATCACCCGCCCCGAGCACTCGCAGTTCATGCTGCTGGTCGCGGTGGCGATCATCATGACGAACGCGCTGCTGATGATCTTCGGGCCGTCCGCGCGCAACGTCCAGGTCGACTACCAGCTCGAGTCCTTCGAGATCGGCGGAGTCCTCGTCGACAAGGCGCGGCTGTACGCCGCGCTCGCGGCGGTCGCGACGGCCGCAGGGCTGTTCGCCTTCTTCAGGACCACGCTGACCGGAAAGGCGATCCGCGCGTGCGCCGACAACCATCTCGGCGCGCTGGTCGTCGGCCTCGACGTGAAGAAGCTCTACGCGCTCACCTTCGGCCTTGGCGCCGCGTGCGTCGCCGTGGCCGGTTGCGCCATGGTGCTGCTGGTCGACGTCACTCCGCCGCTCGGGCCGACCTACACGCTGCTCGCCTTCGTCATCGTCATCGTCGGCGGGCTCGGCTCGGCGCCGGGGGCGCTGCTCGGCGGCGTGCTGATCGGCGTATCCGAGGCGATGGCGGGCCTTTTCGTCGCGCCCTCGGCGAAGGGCATGTTCAGCTTCGGCCTGCTGGTCCTCGTCCTGCTCTTCCGGCCGCAGGGCCTTCTGGGGAGGAAGCCTTGAGCAGAGCCCGCGTGAGCCTCCTCGCCCTGGGCGCCGCTCTGGTCGCTTTGCCCCTCTTCGCGGGCAACTACGCGCTGTCGGTCGCCACGCTGATCCTGTACTTCGCCTACACGGGCCAGGCCTGGAACGTGATGATGGGCTTCGCCGGGCAGCTCTCGCTCGGACACGCGCTCTACGTCGGGGTCGGCGCCTACGCCGCGGCCGGGCTGTTCTTCCACTACGGCCTCGGCCCGTGGGCGGGCGTGTGGCTGGCGATCCTGCTGTGCGTCGCGCTCGGGCTCGCGATCGGCTTCCTTGCCTTCCGCTTCGGCATCTCCGGCGTCTACTTCGCGCTGCTGACGATCGCCTTCGCCGAATTCACGCGCATCGGTTTCGATCACCTCGACTGGCTCGGCGGCCCCGGGGGCTTGTTCCTCAAGGTGGCGCAGCGCGACGCCTGGGACCTGCTGAACTTTCGCGGCCCGCCGCTGATGTACTACTACGCGATGCTGGGCCTGTGCGCTCTCGCCTTCGGGCTGTGCTCCCGGCTACTGAAGAGCAAGGCCGGATACTACTGGCAGGCCATCCGGGAGAACGAGGAAGCCGCGCGGGCGCTCGGCATCGACACCTTCCGCTGGAAGATGCTCGCGATGGCGATCAGCTCGGCGATGACCGCGGTGTCGGGTGTCTTCTTCGCCTTCTACTACAACAATCTGTTCCCCGAGCAGATCTTCCACATCAGCCGCTCGATCGAGATCATCCTCGGGCCGATCATCGGCGGCGTCGGCACGCTGTTCGGGCCGATCCTCGGCGCCGCGGTTCTGATGCTGGTCTCCGAGGGCATCATCGACGGCCTTGCCGCGCTCGGCTGGGAGATCCCCGGCGTCAAGCAGGTGTTCTACGGCGTCGTGCTGCTCGCCGTGATCAGGTACCTGCCGGGCGGCATCTGGCCCTACATCGCGAGAAAGCTGAAGCTGTGACCCTGCTCGCCGTCCGGAACATCAACAAGTCCTTTCGCGGACTGAAGGCGGTCGCCGACGCCTCTTTCGAGATTCCGGAGGGCAGCGTCAACGCGCTCATCGGCCCGAACGGCGCCGGCAAGACCACCATCTTCAACATGATCGCGGGCGTATTTCCACCGGACTCCGGATCGATCGTCTTTCAGAACCGGTCGGTGCACGGCCTCCGGCCGCACCAAGTGTGCGCCGCCGGCATCGGCCGCACGTTCCAGATCGTCAAGCCGTTCGCCGCGCTCACGGTGCTGGACAACGTGATGGTCGGCGCGTTCCTCCGGGAATCCTCCGCCGCAGGGGCCAGGGCCGTATCGACGGCGATCCTCGAGCGGCTGCAGCTCGCGGGCAAGCGCGACGCCCTCGCCTCCTCGCTCACGCTGCCCGACCGCAAGCGCCTCGAAGTGGCGCGCGCCCTCGCCACGCGCCCGAAGCTGCTGCTGCTCGACGAGGTTATGGCGGGCTTGAGGCCCACCGAGTGCGATCAGATGGTCGAGGTGTTCCGCGGCCTGAATCGCGAAGGCCTCACCATCCTGCTCATCGAGCACGTGATGCGCGCGGTGATGGCGCTGGCGCAGCATATCGGCGTGCTGCACCACGGCGAGGTCATCGCGCGCGGCACGCCGCAGGAAATCGTGCGCAACCCAGACGTGCTCGAATCGTACCTGGGCGAGGACACGGAGCTGTGAGCCCGATCCTGAAGGTCGAGGGGCTGAATCTCTACTATGGAGACGCCCCGGCTCTGTCCGACGTCAGCGTCGAGGTGCCGAAGGGCGAGATCGTCGCCATCGTCGGTGCGAACGGGGCCGGCAAGACCTCGCTGATCCGGGCGATCGCAGGAATCGAGACGGCCCGCTCCGGAAGCATCGTCTTCTCGGACCGTGAGATCCTCGGGCTCGAATCCCACGCGATCTGCGACCTCGGCATCGGACAGGTCGCCGAAGGCCGGCAGGTGTTCGCGAGCCTGAGCGTCCTCGAGAACCTGCAAGTGGGCGCCCTGCTCCCGCGGGCGCGCGGCGGCGCGAAGCGGGCCCTCGACGAGGTCTTCGCCATGTTTCCCAGGCTCGCGGAGCGGCGCGCGCAGCCTGCCGGCACGCTCTCGGGCGGCGAACAGCAGATGCTCGCCATCGGCCGGTGCCTGATGGGCGCGCCCGAGCTGATCATGTTCGACGAGCCCTCGCTCGGCCTTTCGCCGCTGCTCGTGCGGGAGGTGCTGCACAGCATCCGTGCGCTCAACGGCCGGGGGCTGACCGTCCTGCTCGTCGAGCAGAACGTCGCGCTCTCGCTGAAGCTGTCGCACCGCGCCTACGTCCTGGAGAACGGGCGGGTGGTCATGAGCGGGCCCGGCGAGGTACTGCTGCACGACGATCGAGTCAGGCAAGCCTACTTAGGCCTGTAGCAACCAGCGGCACAAACAAAAAAGCCCTCGCGAAGAGGGCTTTCCTGTTTCAAAGGGAGTCTGGCACTGACCTACTTTCGCGCGGTATACCTCGCACTATCATCGGCGCTGCCCCGTTTCACGGTCCTGTTCGGGATGGGAAGGCGTGGTTCCAGAGCGCTTTGGGCACCAGACATAGCTTGTCGTCTCGTTGTCTGCACAACGAAACCAATTCGAAAGAAGCAGGTTGAGATTGCTTTCTGAGCGTGACCTCGAGATTCTCTCAAGGTTATAGGGTCAAGCCGCACGGGCAATTAGTACCGGTTAGCTGAAAGGATTACTCCTCTTGCACATCCGGCCTATCAACGTGGTGGTCTTCCACGACCCTTCAGGGAGGTTAACCCTCCGGGACGTCTCATCTTGAGGCGAGTTTCCCGCTTAGATGCTTTCAGCGGTTATCTCTTCCGAACATAGCTACCCGGCGATGCCACTGGCGTGACAACCGGTACACCAGAGGTTCGTCCACTCCGGTCCTCTCGTACTAGGAGCAGCCCCCCTCAAACGTCCAACGCCCACGGCAGATAGGGACCAAACTGTCTCACGACGTTTTAAACCCAGCTCACGTACCACTTTAAATGGCGAACAGCCATACCCTTGGGACCGGCTACAGCCCCAGGATGTGATGAGCCGACATCGAGGTGCCAA
>DASSQD010000074.1:0-35857 GCA_035702665.1 Burkholderiales bacterium | reverse complement strand
TTCCGCCTGCCCGACCACGCGCCGGTGCAACGCGTCTTCCATGTGGAGGAGCTTGTCGCGCTCGCCCTGCATCATCTTCGACACGGGGATGCCGGTCGCGCGCGACACGACCTCCGCGATCTCCTCGGCGCCGACCTGGGTGCGCAGCAGCTTCGGCTTCTCCTGCGATGCAGGCGCCTTCTCGGCCTTCTTGAGCTGCGCCTCGAGCTGCGGCATGCGCCCGTACTGCAGCTCGGAGACTTTCTGCCAGTCGCCCTTGCGCTTCGCGGCCTCCATCTCGAGCTTGAGCTTCTCCAGCTCCTCCTTGATGTGCTGCGAGCCGGCGACCTGGGATTTCTCCGCCTTCCAGACCTCGTCGAGGTCGGCGTACTCGCGTTCGAGCTTCCTGATCTCCACCTCGAGCAGCGCGAGCCGCTTCTGCGAGGCTTCGTCCTTTTCCTTCTTCATCGCCTCGCGCTCGATCTTGAGCTGGATCAGGCGCCGGTCGAGCTTGTCCATCGCCTCGGGCTTGGAGTCGATCTCCATCTTGATGCGCGCCGCGGCCTCGTCGATCAGGTCGATCGCCTTGTCCGGGAGAAAGCGGTCGGTGATGTAGCGATGCGACAGCTCGGCCGCGGCGACGATCGCCGGGTCGGTGATATCGACGCCGTGGTGCACCTCGTACTTCTCCTGCAGGCCGCGCAGGATGGCGATGGTCGCCTCGACCGAGGGCTCGCCCACCAGCACCTTCTGGAAGCGCCGCTCCAGCGCCGCGTCCTTCTCGATGTACTTGCGGTATTCGTCCAGGGTGGTCGCGCCGACGCAGTGCAGCTCGCCGCGCGCGAGCGCGGGCTTGAGCATGTTGCCGGCGTCGATCGCGCCTTCGGCCTTGCCCGCGCCGACCATGGTATGCAGCTCGTCGATGAAGACGATCGTCTGCCCTTCGTCCTGCGCCAGCTCCTTGAGCACCGCCTTCAGGCGCTCCTCGAACTCGCCGCGATATTTGGCGCCGGCGAGCAGTGCCGCCATGTCGAGCGAGAGCACGCGCTTGTTCTTGAGCGTTTCCGGCACCTCGTTGTTGACGATGCGCTGCGCGAGGCCCTCGACGATGGCGGTCTTGCCCACCCCGGGCTCGCCGATCAGCACCGGGTTGTTCTTGGTGCGGCGCTGCAGGATCTGGATCACGCGGCGGATCTCGTCGTCGCGCCCGATCACGGGATCCAGCTTCCCGGAGCGGGCGCGCTCGGTGAGGTCCAGCGTGTACTTCTTCAGCGCCTCGCGGCTGCCCTCGGCCTCCTGGCTGCCGACCGACTCGCCGCCGCGCACCGCCTTGATCGCCTGGTCGATCGACTTCCTGCTGCCGCCGTTCTCCTTGAGCAGGCGGCCCGCCTCGCCCTTGTCGTCGGCGAGCGCGAGGAGAAACAGCTCGGAGGCGACGAACTGGTCGCCACGCTTCTGCGCCTCCTTGTCGGTGAGGTTGAGGAGCGCGTTCAGCTCGCGCGATATCTGCACGTCGCCGCCGTGCCCCTCGACCTTCGGCAGGCGCCCCAGGGCCTGGCGGACCGCCTCGCGGAGGCGCGGCACGTTGACACCCGCGCGCGACAGGAGCGAGGCGCCCGCGCCGTCGTCCTGCGCGAGCAGGGCCGACAGAACGTGCAGCGGCTCGATGAACTGCTGATCCTGCCCCACGGCGACGCTCTGCGCGTCGGCCAGGGCCTGCTGGAATTTGGTGGTGAGCTTGTCCGGGCGCATGAGCGTGCAGGTGGGGTATTTGCGCCCGTTTTCAAGGCCGAGCCCGACATTTTGCAACTTTCCGCCCCGGGAGTCTTGGCTTAGACTGCCCGCCATGGCGATGAAGTTCGAGCTCCAGGAGAACCTGGGGAAATACCCGATCGTCCGCGAGATCGGCAGCGGCGCCACCAGCCGCGTCTATCTCGCGCGCGACCCGTTCGCGGACCGGGAGGTCGCGATCAAGGTGTTCCTGTTCGCGGCGAACATGAGCCCCCAGACCGAGCGCATGATGCAGAAGGCCTTCCTCGCGGAGGCGGCGCTCGCCGGCAAGCTCAACCACCCCCACATCGTGGCGATCCTCGACGCCGTGGTCGAGCCCGAGCAGAGCTATCTCGTGATGGAGTACGTCCGCGGCACGACGCTCGAATCGCACTCGGAAGTCAACACCCTCCTGCCCCTCAACAAGGTCGTCGAGATCATCTTCAAGTGCGTGCGCGCCCTCGAGTATGCGTTCCAGCACGGCGTGATCCACCGCGACATCAAGCCCGGCAACATCCTTCTTTCGGAGAGCGGCGACGTCAAGGTGAGCGATTTCGGCGCCTCGTTCCAGCAGCGGCACGGCCAGGAGACCACGCAGATCACCGGCGTCGGCTCGCCCGCGTACATGTCTCCCGAGCAGATCCGGATGGAGGACCTGACCCACCAGACCGACATCTATTCGCTCGGGGTGGTGATGTACCGGCTGCTCACCGGCCGGCTGCCCTACGAGGCGAACACCCAGGCGGCGCTGACCTACGCGATCCTCAACAGCGTGCCCGCGCGGCCCGTGACCCTGCGCCCGGACCTGTCTCCTCTGCTCGACCAGATCGTGATGAAGGCGATCGAAAAGAATCCTGCGGTTCGCTACAAAACCTGGCTCGAGTTCGGGAAGGACCTGAGCCAAGCGTTCACGACGCTGCGCCTGTCCGGAGCCTCGGCTTCGGACTCCGAGAAATTCAACCAGCTCCGGGACATGCCGTTCTTCGAGGACTTCGACGACGTCGCGCTGTGGGAAGTCGTGCGCATCGGGCGCTGGCAGACGGTCGACGCGGGCACCGCGATCATCAAGGAAGCCGACCACGGCGACAGCTTCTACCTGCTCGTCGACGGCGAAGTCAGCGTGACGCTGCTCGGCAAACAGCTCAACGTGATCAAGCCCGGCGGATGCTTCGGCGAGATCCTCTACTTCACCGGCCGCGCGGGCCGGCGCACCACCACCATTACCGCCATCGGCGAGATCACGGTGATGGAGATCAAGGCCGACGCCTTGCGCGCGGCCACCGACGGCTGCCAGGTCGGATTCAACAAGGCCTTCATGCGCGTGCTGGTCGAGCGCCTTACCCAGGCGAACCTGAGGCTCGCGGGGCGGGGCTAACTCTTGGGCAGCAGGTGCCGCGGGAGGAACCAGATGTTCGCGATCAGCGTAGGCACGACCGCGCTCGCGATCACCGCCGCCACCAGCGCCGAATACTGTCCCTGGGTGACGATGCCGTGCGACAGGCCGAACAGCGATGATATGGTTCCGAACGTGAGCCCCGTCGACATCAGCAGCGTCGTGTACATTCCGTCCTTCTTCGGCGACCGGAATGCCTGGGTGACCGGATAGACACCCACGATCTTGGTCACCACCTTTACGGTCAGCATGAGCAGAAAGGCGCCGGGAGCGGCGATCAGCGCGGGGACCGATACAAAGGAACCGGCCCGTAAGAAGTAGAAAGGCGTCAACAGGCCGAAGGTGAGCGTGCGCAGGCGCCTGATCAGCGCATGTTCCTTGCCCACCGTCCCCGCCAGCATCATGCCGAGCACATATGCGGGCAGCACCGCCTCGCTGTCGGCCCATCCCGCCAGGGCCCCGAGCCCGAACAGAAACAGCAGCAGAAACTTTGCTTCGAACTCCGAGGCCCGGCCGCCGAAGCGCCGGAAGAAAAGCGGCGTCAGCCAGGGCAGCGCGAACGCGGCGACGGCGAGTCCCCCTACGAACAACACGGTCTTGAACGTAAAGGGCGCGAAGATCAGTCCCAATGCAATCACGGTGCCGAGATCGGTAATGAAGCAGGCCGCGAGAACGGTCTTGCCGAATTCGGTTGCATTGAATCCGTACTCGATCATCACGGCGTAGACCACCGCGACCGAGGTCGTGGACATCGCCACTCCGGCGAGCCAGCTCGCCTCGACGCCCCATCCGAGCCACCAGCGCGCCGCCGCGGCGCAGCCGAGAAAGGGCGCGAAGAAGCTGATCAGACCTATCGCGGTCGCTTCCTTCCACTTGCGCCGAAACACCTGCGGATCGAGCTCGGCTCCGGCAAGAAAAGTGAGAATGATCGCACCAGCGCCCGCGAGAAACTTGATCCAAACCTGGTCGGGTGCGAGGAACGCCGCACCGAACGCCGCGCCGAGCACGAGTTGCGCGAGCGTGCCGACGATGATCTCGGAAAGCGCGTTCGCGACCCTGAGCCAGACGGCCAGCAGGGCGGCGACAAGCGCGAGACCGATCCAGACGGCCGCCAAACCCCAGATTTCTGTCATGGTGAACCTCCGTTCCACATCGATCCGAGCGGCACGGAGTGCTGGAAGCGGGTGCCCGCGTCTACGCTCTCCGGCGTGTCACGTAGGCATCATCAGCCTTGCGGCGGTTGGGGAGGTATGCCATCTCCCTGGAGCGCCGCCATGATAGCGGCTCGCAAGTCGCGCGTAAACGCCGCCCCTCAGGCGGCGTCCGACTTCGGCTGCTCCCATCGGCCGGCAGCCGCATCATCGGAGGTCCGGGCCTCGACCCAGCGCGCGCCGGAAGGCGTCTGCTCCTTCTTCCAGAACGGCGCCCGCGTCTTGAGATAGTCCATGATGAATTCGCACGCAGCGAAGGCCTCGCCGCGGTGCGCGCCCGTGACAACCACGAGCACGATCTGGTCTGCGGGCTTCAGCTCGCCGACGCGATGAACCACCAGAACGTCGATGACCTTCCAGCGCGCTTTCGCCTCGTCGACGATCTTCTCGAGCGCCTTCTCGGTCATGCCAGGGTAGTGCTCGAGAGTCATCGTCGACACCGCTTCGCCGTCGTTGGCGTCGCGGCACAGGCCGACGAAGCTCGCTACCGCGCCGACCTTGGGATTGCCCCCGCGCAGCGCCGTGATCTCCGCGCCGACGTCGAAATCCCGGGTCTGGATGCGGACGGGCATCGCCTAGCCTCCGGTCACCGGCGGGAAGAACGCGATTTCGTCGCCCGGCTTCACCGGCGTGCCCGGCTGCGCCATCTCCTGGTTGACCGCGACGCGCAGCGCCTTGCCTTGAGCGAGCGCCGATTGCCATACCCCGCCGCGCGCCATGAGGAGGGTCCGCAGCCCCGCCACCGTGGTCGGCGAAGCGTCGAGATCCTCGCCCGCCGTCCCCAGCTGCTCGCGCAGCCCGGCGAAGTACAGGACTTTCACCTTCATCGATACAGCTCCGAGTAGGACACGAACTTCACCAGCTCGCCGGCGCGGATCGCGCGGGCGGCGGGATTGTCGACCAGGCCGTCGGCCCACGCCGTCGACGTCAGCACCGCCGAATCCTGCGTAGGGTAGATATCCAGGCCTCCGCGCGCGTTCCATTTTACGCGCAGAAACTCGCGCCGGGAGTCGGGCTCTGGCCAGTCGAAGTCGGCGCGCGCCTGGATCGCGTGCGGAGTTACGTCGCCGACGCCCTGGGTCCTGAGCAGGAAAGGGCGGACGAATATCAGGAAGGTCACGAAGCTCGCCACCGGGTTCCCGGGAAGGCCGATGAAGGTCGCCCGCCCGACGCGCCCGAAGGCGAGCGGCCGCCCGGGCTTCATCGAAATGCGCCACATGAGAAGCTCGCCCTCGGCTTCCACCGCGGGCTTGACGAAATCGGCGTCGCCGACCGACACGCCGCCGCTGGTCACGATCAAGTCGCATTGTCCGGCAGCGCGGCGCAGCACCTCGCGCGTCGCGTCCAGCGAGTCGGGAACGATGCCGTAGTCGCGCACCTCGCAGTCGAACGCCTGCGCGAGGCCGTTCAGCGTGAAACGGTTCGAGTTGTAGATCCGTCCCGGGGGCAGCGGATCCCCGGGCATCACCAGCTCGTCTCCGGTGAAGAACAGGCCGAGGCGCACGCGGCGATACACCGGAAGCGAAGCGATGCCGATCGACGCCGCGAGCCCGGTGTCCTGCGGACGCAGGCGGATGCCGGCGGACAGCACCTCGTCTCCCTTGCGGATGTCGCTGCCGACGAGCCGTATCCATTCGCCGGGCTGCGGGATCCTCTTCACCACGATGTGCTCGCCTTCGACCGTGCAGTGCTCCTGCATCACGACCGCGTCGGCCCCGGAGGGAATCGGCGCGCCGGTGAAGATCCGCGCGGCAGTCCCCGCGGCGAGCGGACTACCGACTCCTCCCGCGAGGATCTTCTGCGCGACCTTGAGGCGCGGTTCCGCGCCCTTCAGGTCGGCGCGCCGGACGGCGTATCCGTCCATGGCGCTGTTGTCCATGGGCGGGACGTTCATGGTCGAGCGCTGCGCGGCGGCGAGCACGCGTCCGGCCGACGACAGCGTTGGCACGGTCTCCGTCTCCGTGACGGGACGCGCGCCGGCGAGCACGCGTTCCAGCGCCTCGTCGACGCTGAGCATGCCCTTGTTCATTGCAGTCCGTTGTACTTCACGATGAATTCCTCGATGCCCCCGTAATCGTTCAGATCGAGCCGCGGCAGCCCGGTTTCCACCGGAACGTCCGCGGCGATCGCCACGATGTGCACGTCGTCCGGGAAGAGCAGCGGCTTGCCGTTCTCCTTGCGCCATACCTCGAGCTTGGGCAGGGGATGGTGCTTGTGGCCTTCGACCAGCAGCAGGTCGCATGGCGAAACCCGCTCGATCTGCTCCTCGAGCGTCGGCTCGCGCTCGCCCCGCAGCTCGTGCATGATCACCCAGCGTCGATCGGACACGACCATGACCTCGCTCGCCCCCGCGGCGCGGTGCCGGTAGGAATCCTTGCCCGGCTGGTCGACGTCGAAGCTGTGGTGCGCATGCTTGATCATCGACACCCTCAAGCCTCGCTTCACTAAGCGCGGGATGAGCTGCTCGATCAGCGTGGTCTTGCCGCTTCCGGACCAGCCCGCGAAGCCGAATATCTTCATCCGGCCATTGTATCAGCGCGTCATTCCCGGGCGAATATAACGATCGGAAGAAGCGAGCTCCACTCCGGCGCGCGCCGAACGTCGATGCGGCTCGTCATGCTCCGGGCGTCCCGGCGTTGGGGAAGAACAACTGCTCCCCGCCGATCTTGTACCCGGAGATCGCCTTCTGCCCTACGGGCGAGATCACCCAGTCGACGAAGGCCTGCCCGAGCTCCTTCTTCACGTTCGGGTGCTTCTGCGGGTTCACGAGCATCACGCCGTACTGGTTGAAGAGGCGCTTGTCGCTTTCCACTTCGATGACGAGGTCGCCGCGGTTCTTGAAGGAGATCCAAGTGCCGCGATCCGAAAGGATGTAGGCGTTCATCGCCTGGGCGGTGTTGAGGGCGGGGCCCATGCCCTGGCCGGTGTCGCGGTACCACGGGCCCTTTTCCTTCGCGATGTCGATGCCCGCCGCCTTCCACAGGTCGAGCTCGGCGATGTGCGTCCCGCTGCGGTCGCCGCGCGAGACGAAGGGCGCCTGCGCCGCCTTGACCTTCCTGAGCGCTTCGAGGATGTCCCTGCCGCCCGCGACTTTCGCGGGGTCCGACTTCGGCCCGATAAGGACAAAGTCGTTGTACATCACCGGAAAGCGCTTCACTCCCTGCCCTTCCGCGAGGAACTTCTCCTCGGCGGAGCGGGCATGAACGAACACCACGTCCGCGTCGCCGCGGCGCGCGAGGTCCAGCGCCTGGCCCGTGCCGAGAGCGACGACGCGCACCTGGATGCCGGTTTTCTTCTGGAAGATCGGCAGCAGGTACCCGAACAGGCCCGACTGCTCGGTCGAGGTCGTCGACGCGACGACGATGAATTTCTCCTGCGCCAAGGCGGGAAGCGCGGCGGCGAGCGCCGCGAGCAGCACGAGTCTCCTCATCCAGTCCACGGCAGTTCTCCTTTTATGAAAGCGGCGGCCTGCGCCGACTGCGGTTTGGAAAAGAAACGCTCGACCGGCGCGCGCTCGACGAGGCGTCCGCGGTCGAGAAACAGGATCTCGTCACCGAGGCGGCGCGCCTGGCCGAGGTTGTGCGTCGCCATGACGATCTTGGTGCCCGCGGCGTCGAAGGCGCGGATCACCGACTCGATCTCGCGCGTCGCGCTCGGGTCGAGGCTCGCCGTGGGCTCGTCCAGGAACAGCACTTCCGGGTGCAGCGCCCAGGCGCGCGCAAGGGCGAGCCGCTGCTGCTCGCCTCCGGAAAGCACGCGGGCGGGCCGATGGGCGAGGTGCGACAGGCCGACGCTCTCGAGCGCTTCGCGGACCAGCGCGCCCCGCTGCGGCTCGCGCACTCCCGCGACCTTCAGTGCATAGGCGATGTTGGCGCGCGCCGAGCGGCGCAGCATCACCGGGCGCTGGAATACCATGGCCTGCTTTCTCGGCGAGCCGGGGCGCTCCGACCCGCTCCATTCGACGCGGCCCGACGAGGGGCCGAGGAGGCCGTGCATCAGGCGCATGAGCACGCTTTTCCCCGCGCCGTTCGCGCCCAGGATGACGGTGCTCGGGCCCGCCTCGATTTCCAGCGATATTCCTTCGATGATGGTGCGTCCCCCCGCGGCGAAGGACACGCCGTGGAGACGCAGCGGCAGCAGGGCGCCGGTGTTCATCCGTGGCGCCTCTGCGCCAGCCCCTTGGTCATGTAGGCGGCCGCGTTCACCGCTATGACGATCGCGATCAGGATGATGCCGAGCCCGAGCGCGAGCGGCAGGTCGCCCTTGCTGGTCTCGAGCGCGATCGTGGTCGTCATGACGCGCGTCACCCCGTCTATGTTCCCGCCGACGATGATCACGGCCCCCACTTCTGCGGCCGCGCGGCCAAAGCCGGCGAGGACGGTGGTCAGCAGCGAAAAGCGCGTGTCCCACAGGAGCGTGAGGGCCGCGCTCGCGCGACCCGCGCCGAGGGAGCGCAGCTGCTCCTCGTACTCGTGCCAGGCGTCCTCGATCGCCTGGCGGGAAAGCGCCGCAATGATCGGAAGGATCAGGATCGTCTGCGCGACCACCATCGCAGACGGGGTGAAGAGGATGCCGAGGGACCCGAGCGGCCCTGCGCGGGACAGGAGCAGATAGATCACCAGCCCCACGACGACCGGCGGCAGGCCCATGAGCGCGTTCAGAAGCACGATCAGCGTCTGTCTTCCGGGGAAACGGCCGACGGCGATGGCGGCGCCGAGCGGAAAACCGAACAGCGCCGCGATCGCGACCGCCGTGAGGCTCACGGCCAAGCTGAGCGCGACGATCTCCATCAGCTTGGGATCGAGATCGACGAGCAGCCTGAGCGCGGTACCGAGAGCTTCGTACATGTTCGGAATGATATGGGCGCCTGGAGTTTCTCCGAAATATGCAATTCATTGCATAACTGAGAGGCGGCCTGCGGCTCACGCATATTCGAATGAATATGCATGAATGGAGGGATGCGACGCTTAGCACAGGAATTTGCTATATTTTCCGCCTATCGCATCTCGGTGTGGACCGGCACATGATCAAGATCCAGATCGAGGCGACCTGGCGCATCGGAACTTCCGAAGCCGAGCTCGCCGACCCCCTGCTCTTTCGTCTGCTCGAGGCCGTCCAGGCCTCCGGATCGCTGGCGAAAGCAGCCCAGGCGCTGGGCTTCTCCTACCGGCACATCTGGGGATCGCTCGGCAAATGGGAGAAGGCCGTGGGCCGGCCGCTGGTGCGCCTCGAGCGCGGCCGCGGCGCCAAGCTGACCGAGTTCGGGGAGAAGCTCGTGTGGGCGGAGCAGACCGCGCGCTCGCGCCTGGAGCGGCAGATCGAGACGGTGCAGCGCGACCTCGAGCACGAGCTGTCGGCCGAGCTGCTGCGCGGCACGACGAACCTGGTGATGCACGCGAGCCACGATCTCGCCCTCGCGCACCTGCGCGACCTGCTGCAGAAGCAGCACGGCATCCATCTGCAGCTTCAGTACCAGGGCAGCCTGGAAAGCCTGGACGCGCTCGCTCAAGGCCGCTGCGACGTCGCCGGTTTCCATCTCCCGGAAGGCGGGCTGGAAACCGATTTCTTCTTCCACCGGCGCGCCTTCAAGGCACGCGACCACACGCTCATCCGTTGCGCCACCCGCACCCAAGGCCTGATGGTCGCGGCGGGCAACCCCAAAGGCATCGGCGGCCTGCCCGATCTGATGCGCCAGGACGTGCGGATGATCAACCGCCAGCCCAACTCGGGAACGCGGCTCGAGCTCGATCAGTTGCTGCGCGAGGCGGGGATCGACCCGGACATGATCCCAGGCTACGAGACCTTCGAATTCACCCACCTCGCCGTGGCAGCGACGATCGCCTCGGGCATGTGCGACGTCGGCTTCGGCATCGAGGCCGCGGCCGCGCAGTACAGGCTGGGCTTCATTCCGCTGCTGCGCGAGCGCTACTACCTCGCGTGCCGCAGCGAGATCGTCGACGCCCGCCCGGTGAGCGCGCTCATCGGCGTGCTCAAGGGCGCGGAGTTCGCCGCGCTCGCCGGAGCGCTGGCCGGCTACGACTGGACCGGGGTCGGCGAGACCCTGAACGGCGAGGTCGTGCTCGGAGCACGTAACGTCGTGGGCAGCGTTCTGCGCCCCGAGGCCAAATCGGCGCGCAGCCGCTAGGCCCGGCGCTCAGGCCGCGCCGGGGCGCGAAAGCGAGACGGCTTTCACCAGAGCGTAGACGCTCAGTCCCTTCGTCAGGCCGAGCTGCTCGACCGCCCGCCGCGTCACCCTGGATCTCACGGTAGCCGCGCCCACGGCGATCGCGACGTCGACGATGCCGTTGCTTCCCGCCGCGACATCGGCGATCGTCCCCTCGAGGACGTTCTGGATGCTGATGCGCCGCGGGCGCTCGAGCGCGATCGACACGTCGCGGGCGCGGATGCGCACGCGCACGGGCTCGCCGATCAGCGCGTCGACATTGGTGGCCGTGAGCGTCCCCCCTTCGAACGCGAGCGTGGCGAGATCGTGCTCCATGTCCTGCCCTACGACCTTGGCGTCGATGACCGCGCCGCCCTCGAAGGCTCCCTCGCCGGGCCGAAGATCCGGGCGGCCCATGACGTCCTCGGCCGGGCCGACGCCGAGGACGCCGCCTGCGGACATCAGCACCACGGTGTCGGCGATGCGCACCACTTCCTCCACGGCATGGCTCACGTAGACGATCGGCACCCGCACTTCGTCGCGGATCAACTCGATGTACTGCAGGACTTCGCTCTTGCGGTGGGCGTCGAGCGAGGCGAGCGGCTCGTCGAGCAGCAGCAGGCGCGGGCTCGACAGCAGGGCCCGGCCGATGGCGACGCGCTGCTTCTCGCCCCCCGACAGATTGCCGGGCCGGCGCTCGAGAAGGCTCCGCAGTCCCAGCAGCTCGACCACGCGGTCGAACTCGGACGCCGGCATCCCGCGGGAGAAGAGCCCGGCGTAGCTCAAGTTCTGGCCCACGCTCAGGTGCGGGAACAGGCGCCCTTCCTGGAACACGTAGCCGATGCGCCGCTTCGGGGTCGGAACATCGATGCCGCGCGCGGCGTCGAACACGATCTCGCCGTTGATGGCGATACGCCCGTGGTCCGGACGCAGGATCCCGGCGATGGCGTTGATCACCGATGTCTTGCCTGCCCCAGAGCGGCCGAAGAGCGCGGTGACGCCCTCGCCCGCCTCGAACGAAGCCGCGAGGCGGAAATCGCCCAGCCTGCGCTCGATGTCAAGCGACAGCATCTTCGCCGGCGACACGGCGCGCGGCACGGCGCACCATGACTTCGGAAACGTAGAGGGCGGCGAGCGAGAGCAGGACCGCGATGGCGCTCAGGCGCAGCGCCGCGGCGTCCCCGGCGGGCGTCTGCGTGTAGGTGTAGATCGCGAGCGGCAGCGTGCGCGTCTCGCCGGGAATGTTCGACACGAAGGTGATGGTTGCGCCGAACTCGCCGAGGCTGCGCGCAAAGGAGAGCAGCACTCCGGTGATGAGACCAGGAAGCGCAAGGGGCAGCGTCACGGTGAGGAAAACACCCGCTCGGCCGGCCCCTAGCGTGCTCGCCGCGGCCTCGAGCTTGCGGTCTATCGTCTCAAACGACAGACGGATGGCGCGCACGATCAGGGGGAAGCCCATGATGCCCGCCGCGAGCGCGGCGCCCGTCCAGCGGAAGGCAACCACGATGCCGAACCACTGATCGAGGATCTCGCCGATGGGCCCGCGCCGCCCGAACAGCAGAAGGAGGAAATAGCCGACGACCACGGGGGGCAACACCAGCGGCAGGTGCACCAGCGCGTCGAACAGCGTCTTCCCGGGAAAGCTCGCGCGCGCCAGGACGTAGGCCGCTGCCATCGCGAAAGGCAGGCTCACGAAGACGCTCCAGAACGCGACGCGTAGGCTGAGCCAGAGGACTTCCTGCTCTTCGGCGGTTAAGCTGAACATCAAAAGCCGTATTTCGCGAAGATTGCGCGCGCTTCGGGCCGGTTCAACCAACTCACGAAATTCGCTGCCGCGGCCTTGCTGGTCGCCGTCATTGCCATTGGGTAGACGATCGGCGGGTGGGTGTTCTCCGGGAAGAGCCCCACGACGCGAACCTTCGGCTCGACTGCGGCATCGGTGCGGTAAACGATCCCGAAAGGCGCCTCTCCGCGCGACACGAGCACGAGTGCCGCGCGCACGTTCTCCGCGGAAGCGACCTTCGCCTGCACATCCCTCCAAACGCCTAGCGCCTCCAGCGACGCCTTGCCGTATTTCCCGGCGGGCACCGCGTCGGGATTGGCCATCGCGAGGCGACCGTTTCCGAGAAGCTTGGCGAGCGGGAACCGGGGACCGATATCCACCGACGCCTTGCTGTCCGCGGGCGCGATCAGCACAAGCCGATTCCGGAGGAGATTGCGCCGCGTGTCGGCCTTGACGAGGTGCCGCCGCTCGACGTAGTCCATCCAGTCGAGATCGGCCGAAATGAAGATATCCGCGGGCGCGCCCGCCTCGATCTGTCTTGCCAGCGCCGAGCTCGCCGCGTAGGCCACCGCGACGCGGTCGCCGCTCTGCGCCTGATACGCCTTGGCGTTCTCGTCGAGGGCATCCTTCAGGCTCGCCGCGGCGAACACCGTGACCGTCTCCGCGGCCCTCGCCGGAAACGTCGCGACGAGGACAAACAGCAAAGCATGCGCGAATGCCATGCCTCGCGAGCCGAGCCTCATCGTTCCTCCGTCGAAGCGTTATATATGTTTGAATATAGCGTAGATGGCATTGCGCAACAATCCTGACGGATGTTCCCTACTCCGCGAGCAGTCCGAGCAGCGCCCGGGTCCCGGACAAGGTGTGCCGCAGGGCGCGGAGCTCGATGTCGCGGTACAGCGCGACCAGCTTGTGCCCCGTCGGCGAGAGCATCGTTCCACCGCCGTCCTTGCCGCCGGGGGTCGCGAGGACGACCGGTTTCGAAAGCCGCCGATTGAGGTCGTTCACCAGCATCCAGGCGCGCCGGTAGGACATGCGAAGCTTGCGGGCGGCGGCGGAGATGGAGCCGGTGTCCCGGATGGCCTCCAGGAGCGCGATCTTTCCCGGACCGATCGCTCGGGTCCTGCCCTTCACCACGCGCAGGTGGAACTCCGCTCGCGCTCTTGTCTTCGTCACTGGAGAACGGGCTTGTCAGTGTGCAACCGGGAAAGTATATTGCATCGATCGGGGTTGCAGACTCCCGTCCAGACGGTGTCCCGTCCAAGCGCTGCGATCAACGACTCGAGGACAGCCATGGACACCGCTGCTTCGAATCCGGATCAACCACCCGCCCCAATCAGCCTGGGCCAGGCGTTTCGCTATTGGCTCAAGCTCGGCTTCATCAGCTTCGGCGGCCCGACGGGCCAGATCGCGATCATGCATCAGGACCTGGTCGAGCGGAAGCGCTGGATTTCCGAGAAGCGCTTCCTGCACGCGCTCAACTACTGCATGGTCCTCCCCGGGCCCGAAGCGACGCAGCTCGCGACCTATATCGGCTGGATGATGCATCGCACCTGGGGAGGAATCATCGCGGGCAGCCTGTTCGTGCTGCCGTCGCTTGTCATCCTCGCGGCGCTGACCTGGGTCTACCTCGCCTTCGGCGACGTTCCGGTGGTCGCGGGGCTCTTCTACGGGATCAAGCCCGCGGTGACGGCCATCGTGCTCTTCGCCGCGTGGCGGATCGGCTCGCGCGCGCTCAGGAACGCCTGGCTGTGGACGATCAGCGCGGCGGCGTTCGTCGCTATCTTCGCCTTACGGGTCCCCTTCCCCGCGATCGTGCTCGCCGCCGGGATCATCGGACTCATCGGGGGCCGCATCGCCCCGGAAAAATTCGCGACCGGTGGGCATGAGTCGACGCAGAAGCGCTACGGCGCTGCGCTCATCGACGACGACACGCCCACGCCTGCGCATGCCCTGTTCCGCTGGCCGCGGCTCGTCGCGGTGTTAGCCGCGTTCCTGGGAACGTGGGTCGCCGGTCTCGGCGCGCTGGCCGCGGTCTTCGGCTGGGACAGCGCGTTCGCGCAGATGGGGTGGTTCTTCACGAAGGCGGCGCTGCTGACCTTCGGCGGCGCTTACGCCGTTCTTCCGTACGTCTATCAGGGCGCGGTCGAGCAGTACCAGTGGCTCACGGCAGCGCAGATGATCGACGGCCTCGCGCTAGGCGAGACGACACCCGGGCCCCTCATCATGGTAGTCGCCTTCGTCGGCTTCGTCGGCGCGTGGACGAAGGCCGCGCTCGGGTCCGGAGCGCTGGCGCTGGCCGGATGCCTGGGCGCAACGGTGGCGACCTTCTTCACCTTCCTCCCCTCGTTCCTCTTCATCCTGCTGGGAGGACCGCTGGTGGAATCGACGCACGGCGATCTGCGCTTCACCGCCCCGCTCACGGGAATCACCGCGGCGGTGGTCGGGGTCATCCTGAACCTCGCCGCGTTCTTCGCCTGGCACGTGCTGTGGCCGGACGGGTTCGCGGGGCGCTTCGACGCGTTCTCGTTTCTGATCGGGCTCGCCGCGCTCGCAGCCCTCTGGCGATTCAAGGTCGGGATCATCCCGGTAATCTTCGCCTGCGGCGCGGCGGGGCTAACCTACCGCCTTCTCGCCGGCTGAGGCGCGAAACGACGAGGGCGCCCGAAGGCGCCCCGTTTTCGGACACCGCGCCGACTACTTCTTCGCGGACGTCCCCGCCGGCGCCTTGATGCCCTTGTTCTTGCGGTAGTTCGCCGCGGCCCTGTCTTGCGCCTTGGCGAGCTGCTCGGCGTCTTTCTTCGCCGCTTCGTCCGCCTTCGCTTTCGCCTCGGCCGCCTTCGCCTTCGCGTCCTCGGACGGCGGAGGCAGTTTCGCCCAGACCGCGCCAGCCGTCGCCGCCATCGCGACACTCATGATCAGGATCCGAAGGTTCATGTCCATCTCCTCTTTCAGTGCTGGGCCTGCGGTGCGACCGGCAGACCTGTGGCGGCACCCGCCTTGATCTTTCCGGACTTGATGTCGTTGTACCAGTACTCGTGGTGCTCTTTCGCCCAAGCTTCGTCGACGTAGCCGTAGCGCATAGCGTCGTACGCGCCTTCGAGCCCGATCGACCCGAGATAGATGTGTCCGAGCGATATCGCCATCACCGCGCCCGCCGCGGCCGCGTGCACGAGATTGGCCTCGATCATGACCGCGCGAACCTGGTCGAAGTTCGGAAAATCGAGGACGAGCCCCGACGCGCTCACGATCAGGGAGAGCACCACAACGCCGCCCCAGAACCAGAGCTTCTCGCCGGCGTTGAACTTGCCCGAGGGCACATGCTCGCCCGAGATCATGCCGCCCGCCTTGACGAGCCACCCGAGGTCGTGGAGACGCGGAAGGTTGTCCTTGATGAACATCACGATGAACGCGAGCAGGCCCAGGATGAACACCGGCCCCGCGAAGTTGTGCAGGTGCTTGGAGAGCTGGGTGAGCCAGCCGAACAGCGTGTAGCCGATCACCGGAAGCAGCACATACTTCCCGAGCATGATGATCAGTCCGGTCACGCCGAGGACGCAGAAGCTGATTGCGACGACCCAGTGCACGTAGCGCTCGAACGGCGTGAACCGCTGGATCAGGCGTCCCGTCGCCGCGCCGTGAACCTTGATCGAGCCGCGCCACCAGTAGAACGCGCCGATGACGAGCGCCACCGCCGCGATCACCCAGCCGGCGATCGGGGTGATCCAGCCGTTCTTCAGCTGTCTCCAGGTCTCGCCGTAGGTCTGCACGAGCACGCCCGTCTCGCGTCCCTTGATCGACGTGTACTCCTCCTTGCCGGAGCGCACGTCGCGCCAGGTCGGAGCGTTGTTGTAGGGCTGGGACTGCGCCCGCTGCTGCTGCGTCTCCTGCTGCGCCGCAGAAGGCCCGGCCGGGAGCAGCGCGAGCGCCAGAACCATGGGAAAGAAGCGCGCGAAAGCCACGAACGGTCTCATCGTCGCGCTCCTACTTCGCCCGGTTGTACTCGTTCTGATACTGGTTGCGGGTCCTAACGGCGGTCTCCCAGCTTCTCTGGTCCCCCTTGGTCCAGGTGGAGGACGTGTAGAGGCTCGAAGACGGATCGCTCTGCCAGGGCTGGGCGTCCGGCTTGCCTTGGTACCTGCCCTGCTTGTAGACGATAACCTGCTCGCGCTCGCCGCACGCGCCGAGACCCAGGGCGAGCAGCACGGCCGCGGACGCGAGCAGCGCCTTGCGACCCGCCCTCATGACTTCGCTCCTGCCGCCGCGGGCTTCTGGTCGGGCTTGCCGTACGCCGTGCCCCAGCCCCAGACTTCGGATCCCTTGCCGCGCTTGAGCACCCGCTCGCGGTAGATGTCGGCGATCACGTCGCCGTCGCCGCCAAGCAGCGCCTTGGTCGAGCACATCTCGGCGCACGCCGGGAGCTTGCCCTGGGCGAGCCGGTTCGACCCGTACTTGGCGAATTCCTCCTTCGACAGGTCTTTCTCCGGTCCGCCCGCGCAGAAGGTGCACTTGTCCATCTTGCCGCGCAGGCCGAATGCGCCCGCCTGCGGGAACTGCGGGGCGCCGAACGGGCAAGCGTAGAAGCAGTAGCCGCAGCCGATGCACAGGTCCTTGTCGTGCAGCACCACGCCCTCTTCGGTGCGGTAGAAGCAGTCGACCGGACATACCGCCATGCAGGGAGCGTCCGAGCAATGCATGCACGCGACCGAGATCGACTTCTCGGCGCCGACGACGCCGTCGTTGATCGTGACGACGCGCCTGCGGTTGACGCCCCAGGGAACCTCGTTCTCCTGCTTGCACGCGGTGACGCAGCCGTTGCACTCGATGCAGCGCTCGGCGTCGCAAAGGAATTTCATTCTCGCCATGGTCGTCTCCTCTCCCTATGCCCGCTCGATCTGGCAAACGGTCGTTTTTGTCTCTTGCATCATCGTGACCGAGTCGTAGCCGTACGTCGTGGCGGTGTTCACCGCCTCGCCGCGCACGATCGGCGCGGCCCCGTCCGGGTAGTACGGCAGCATGTCCTTGCCCTGCCACCAGCCCGAGAAATGGAACGGGATGAAGGCGTGGTCGGGTCCGACACGCTCGGTCACCATCGCCTTGACCTTCAGGCGCGCTCCGGTCGGCGTTCTCACCCAGACGTACTCGCCGTCGCGAATGCCGCGGTCGTTCGCCGCCTTGGGGTTGATCTCCACGAAGTTGTCCTGCTGCAGTTCGGCGAGCCAGGGGTTGGAGCGCGTTTCCTCGCCCCCACCCTCGTACTCGACCAGCCGGCCGCTCGTAAGGACGATCGGGAACTGCTTGCCGATGTCCTTGTTCTTCTCCTGCAGCGTCTTGTACAGGGTCGGCAGGCGCCAGAACGCCTTCTTGTCGTCGTGGGTCGGATACTTGGCGACCAAGTCGGCGCGCGGCGAGTAGATCGGCTCGCGGTGCTGCGGGATGCCGTCGGGGAAGTTCCACACCACGGCGCGGGCCTTGGCGTTGCCGAACGGGTGCACGCCGTGATTCTTCAGCGTGACCCGCTGGATGCCGCCGGAGAGGTCCGTCTTCCAGTTCTTCCCTTCAGCTTCCTTCTTCTCCTCGTCGGTAAGCTCATCCCACCAGCCGAGCTTCTTCAACAGCACGTGGTCGAACTCGGGGTAGCCCGTGGTGATGTCCGAGCCCTTCGAGCACGAGCCGTCCTCGGCCAGCAGATTGACCCCGTCCTTCTCGATCCCGAAATTGGCGCGGAAGCAGCCACCGCCGTCCATCACGTGTTGGTGGTTGTTGTACAGGACAGGAGAGCCCGGATGCTTCAGCGCCGCGTTGCCGTAACAGGGCCAAGGCAGGCCGTAGTAGTCGCCGTCGAGCACGTACCCGGTCTTTGCGTCCTTGCCGCCCTTGGCGCGCAGCGTCTTCACGTCGAAGACGTGCATGTTGCGCATGTGCGCCTGCAGCCGCTCGGGCGACTGGCCGGTGTAGCCGATCGTCCACGAACCGGCGTTGAACTCGCGGGTGATGTCCTCGATGTTCGGCTCGTCGTCCTTTACCCGGATGGTCTGCTTGCCGTCCTTCTTGCCGACCAGCTGGTCGGCGAAGCCGAGCTTCTTGGCGAGCAGATACATGATGGTCTGGTCGGGCTTGGACTCGAACAGCGGCTCGATCACCCTCTCGCGCCACTGGACCGAGCGGTTGGACGCCGTCACCGACCCCTCGGTCTCGAACTGCGTGGCCGCCGGGAGCAGGTACACGGTCCGGTCCTTCTTGGGCTCCTTGCCCGCGTCCTTGAGTACTTTCATCCCCTGCTCGTCGAGCGGCATCGCCGCCATCGCCGCCGTCGCCGAAGGATAGGGATCGATCACGACCAGCAGGTCGAGCGCGTGCATCGCCGCCTGCATCTCCAGGCCGCGCGTCTGCGAGTTCGGCGCATGGCCCCAGTAGACCATCGCCCGGATGTTCGGATCCTGGTCGATGTTCTCGTTCTTCTCGAGCACGCCGTCGATCCAGCGCGACACCGTGATGCCCGACTTGCCCATCATCGCGTCGTTCTGGTACTGCTTGCGCAGCCACTCGTAGTCCACGTTCCACACACGGCACCAGTGCTTGAACGAGCCCGGCGCGAGACCGTAATACGCGGGCAGCGAATCCGGATTGGGCCCGAGGTCGGTCGCGCCCTGAACGTTGTCGTGGCCGCGGAAGATGTTCGTGCCGCCGCCGGACACGCCGACGTTGCCGAGCGCCAGCTGCAGGATGCACGAGGCGCGGACCATGGCGTTGCCGATCGAGTGCTGCGTCTGGCCCATGCACCACACGATGGTGCTCGGCCGGTTCTTCGCCATGGTCTCGGCGACCTTGTAGACCTCGGCCTCGGGCACGCCGCAGGCCTCCTCCACCGCCGCCGGCGCCCACTTCTTCATCACGTCTTCCCTGACCTTGTCCATGCCGTAGACGCGGTCGTGGATGTACTTCTTGTCCTCCCAGCCGTTCTTGAACACGTGATAGAGCACGCCGAAGAGGAACGGGATGTCGGTCCCCGAGCGGATGCGGATGTACTGGTCGGACTTGGCCGCGGTCCGCGTGTAGCGCGGATCGGCGACCATGATCTTGCAGCCGGTCTCCTTCGCGTGCAGCGAATGCAGCATTGACACCGGGTGCGCCTCGGCCGCGTTCGAGCCGATGTACAGCGCCGCCTTGGCGTTGTGCATGTCGTTGTACGAATTGGTCATCGCTCCGTAGCCCCAGGTGTTCGCAACGCCCGAGACCGTGGTCGAGTGGCAAATGCGCGCCTGGTGATCGGTGTTGTTAGTGCCGAACAGGCGCACCCACTTGCACAGCAGGTACGACTGCTCGTTGTTGTGCTTGGAGGAGCCGACCCAGTAGGTCGCGTCCGGTCCGCTCTCCTTCCTTATCGCGAGCATCCGGTCGCCGATCTCGTCGATCGCCTTGTCCCAGGAGATCCGCTGGTACTTGCCGTCGACGAGCTTCATCGGATACTTCAGCCGGTGGGAATGCTCGGTCATGCCGTGCTCGCGCACCGCGGCGCCCTTGGCGCAGTGCGCGCCGAGGTTGAGCGGCGAATCGAAAACAGGCTCCTGCCTGACCCACACGCCGTTCTGCACCACGGCGTCGATCGCGCAGCCGACCGAGCAGTGCGTGCACACCGTGCGCTTGACCTCGACCTTGGCGCCCTTGTCGTCGGCGGCTTCGGCCTTGCCGATCATGTTGAAGGGCAGTTGGGTCGCGAACGCACCGGCCCCGACGGCGACGCCGGAGCGCTTGAGGAACGCGCGGCGATCGATCGTCTTCGCGAGCATCCCCGACAGGCTGCGTGACAAGCGGCTGCGCCCGGCGACGGGATGAGCGGCGGCGCCAGCGGATTTCCTGGTGAGCAACATGGTCGTGCCTCCTCGGGAATTCAGACCTTTGTGGTGTTGTAGTAGCTGCGCACGTGCGCGGATTCCTGATATCCCTTGCCGCGCCGCTTGTCTTCGCTCGCGACGGCCTGCGGCGCCTCGCCCGTGATCGCGCGACCGGCGACGGCCGCCACCGCGGCGGTGCTTCCGGCGCCGACAGCGACCAGGAAGTTCCTGCGACTCAGTTTGGATTTGGTTTTCATATGAGGTCTCCTTCCTAGCGTCAACACCTAGAATATGCAGCGTATTGCATGAGCAGCATTAAAACACTTTAAGGGCCTCGCGTTCAACCCGCAGGAACGCTTCTGCGAAGTGGGCAACGTGCTTGTAGAGGTGGGCCTTCTCGTTCGCCGATATTGCATCGCACAAACCCTCGTAAGAACGGGCGATGTATCGCTCGAAGAAATCGCGTTGGTCCTGCAGAGCAGAATCGTCGGAACCCGCTGAAATCAAATGTCTCATCGCGTCGAAGAGGCCCGCGATGTGATCCTCCGGCTCCGACGCCCGCTCGACCCGCCCGAGCCCCATGCTCGCCAGTTCGGCCCGTAGCTGCGCGAGAATCTTCTCCCGTCCCGTTTCCGACAGATAGAAGCTCGCGTAAGGCGTTACTTCGGCCTTACCCGTCCCCACGAAGAGCTGGTCGTATTCCAGACGGGCCGTCTCGGCGTCGGCCGAGCGCGCCGCAAGCGTCAAGGCGCTCCACGCGCCGACCAGGGCCGACTGCCGGCCCTCCGAGCTCGCGTCGTCCGCGTTCGCGATGATGGCGAGCAGCGCGGTGTCGGGGCCGGCATAAAACAGACGCGCGAGAAGCGCATAGTAGCCGGCGCGCGCCTGATCCTCGGGAACCTCCGGCGGCTGGAACGCAAGCGGCGTGGCCGTCGCGCTCATCGCTCAGCGACGCGGGCGAACATCGGAGATATCCATCTCGTCCCTGTTCTCCATCATGTCCACGACCCGGCAATCGGCGCACATCTGCAGCCGACGCAGCGCGCCGTCGCCGGCGAACATCGAATGGCCGGAGAGCTTGCCGAGCATGTTGTCCACCATCTGCCGCGCGCCGAAGGGCTTGCCGCAACGAACGCAATTGAACGGCTGCGCTTCGTTCAGCACCACTTCCTGCTTTGCCTGGGCGGTGAGGAGCAGGCGCGGGGCGAGCGTGATCGCATTCTCGGGGCAGGTCGCTTCGCAGAGTCCGCACTGCACGCAGTTGCGCTCGATGAATTTCAGCATCGGCCGGTCGCGTCCGTCGACGAGCGCCGACTCCGGGCATGCGCCGACGCAGGCCATGCACAGGGTACACGCCTTGGTGTCGACGATGACCCGGCCGTAGGGCGCGCCCCTGCCGAGAGCGATCTCCTCCTGCGGTTTCGGCGCCTGCTTCGCCAGATGATCGATCGCGAATTCGAGCGTCGCGCGTTTTTCGGGCGCGAGGTTGTAGGTCGCCGCCTTCGCGACCGAGCCTGCGGGCGCCAGCGCCCACAACTCCTTGTCCAGCGCCTCGTGCTCATCGGTCGCAAGCAGCCGGAAGTGCGCTCCGGCGTACCCCAGCCCCCCGGCGATGCTCTCGGCAAATGCCATCTGAGCCCGGATCGCCTCGCCGTATTCCGCGGCTTCCTTCGGGCTGGCGAGCACCGCGACCTGGCTCGCGCCGTAAGCGACGGCTGCAAGCATCACGTCGATTCCGATCGAGGCGGGGTGGTGGATCTCGAGGGGGATCACCCGCGCCGGAAGCCCGCGGCCCCGCCGGGCGAGCTTCGCGATCAGCGCACGGCCGTCGCCTGCGTTGTGGAACAGCAGGCAGGCGTCCTTCCCGCCCGCCTGTCCGTACACGGAAAGGAGGCGCTTGAGGCGTGCGCCCATATCCGGCAGCCGCGGGTACGCATAGGTCATCGCGCCCGAGGGGCAAACGGTGGCGCAGCCGCCGCAGCCCATGCACAGGTGCGGGTCGACCTTCACGTAGTCGCCGTCGGCAGCGATCGCTCCCGTGGAGCACACGTCGATGCACTGGTTGCACCCGGCCTTCGCCGAGCGGCTGTGGGCGCAGATCTTCTCGTTGTACGCGAAGAAGCGCGGTTTCTCGAACTCGCCCACCATGTGCGCGAGCTGCGAGGCGGCGAGCGCTTGGGCGATCGGATCGGCGCCGGGAGCGAGATAGCCCTGCGGCGGCTGCGCGGTCCGTACGAGCGGCTCGCGCGAAAGGTCGAGGATCATGTCGAAGCGCTCGCTCCTGCCGCGATCGGCGCGGGCGAAATCGATGGCGCGGATTTCGCCGCAGGCCTTCACGCACTCGCGATGCGCCTTGCACTTGTCCAGATCGATCTGGTAGGAGAAATCGATCGCCGACTCGGGGCAGGCGCGGATGCAGGCGTTGCAGCGCGTGCACACCTCGAGGTCGATCGGATTGTCCTGGTCCCAGGCGACCTCGAACGCGCCCAGGTGTCCCTTCACGGAGCTCACTTTCCCGGACCACACCGCATAGCGCCGCTCCGGCGGCAATTCGCCGCCTGGCCGGGGCGTCAGGAGCACGCTCACATCGAGCTGCTCGGCCAGCTTCTCCGCCCAGGGGATCGCAGCGTCCGCCGGACCGACGATCAGCAGCTCGCCGCCCGACTTGTACGAAACGCCGGCGACGGGCTCGGGCTCGGGAACGTCCGCGAGCGCGAGCAGCGCCGCGATCTTCGGCGTCGCCTGGGCGCCCTCCTTCGACCAGCCCGCATGCTCCCGGACGTTGACGAACTGCAGCGAGGTATGCGACCCCGCGGCCTCGGCGAGCTCCGAGAAGAGTGGCGCTTCCTGGGTGCACGCGACCACGCAGGCGTCGTCCTTCAGCGCATGCTGGAAGCTCGCGACTTCCTTCCGGCACAGCTCCGTGTGGATCTGAACGGGCTGCTTGAGCTTGAGCGCGGCGGAGAGCGCCCTGGCGTCGAGCGCCATGGTCTTGTTGCAGCTGCAGACCTTGAGAGTGCGATCCTCGAGCGCCATTCAGACCTTGTCCTTCTTTTCGGCCGGTGTCATGGGCTCCGGCGCGGACGGCATGGGCGCTTCGGGAAGCGCGGTCGCGGCGGGCGGGTCCGCCCCCTGCTTCGGTTCCGCTTTCTCCTCCTTCTGCTCCTCGAACAGCAGTCCCCTGGCGTGCGCAAGCGTTCTCAGCATGGCGTCGGGGATGGGATCCGGCTTGGAGTAGTCGTCGATGTAGACGTCCAGGCCGTCCATGACGTTGAAGTGCGGGTCGCGGAAGAGCTTCTTCAGCGCCGCCTGACGGAGCTTCTCGTCGACGCCGGGCCGCAGGAAATCCTTGTACTCCGATGCAAGGCCCCGCAAGGTTTCGATCGACGGGAGCTCGGGCGTCGCCTCGGTTCTCGCGACAGCGACCGGCGGCGGGACCGGCTTCGGCTGCAATGCCTCCTTCGCCGCGTCGAGCTTGCGCCGCGACCATCGGGAAAGGAAGCGCTGCTTGTCTTCGCTCATGGATCGTCCCGGCGCGCGCCCTTGAACGAGGGCGGACGGATTCGCCTCTTCTTGGGCTCGGGCTGGTAATGCTTCTTCACATACTCCTCGAGCCAGGGGATCCATTCGGTCGGCATGGGCACGCCGTCGACGCGCGCGCCGCCATCCATCATCCGGGCGGCTTCGTTGTAGCTGACCGTCACCAGCTTGGGCACGCCCGCGCCGGATTCGTCGAGCCAGTGGACGAACACGAAGGGCTGCGGCGAGGCGAGATTCAGGTAGTACCCCTCCGATTCGTCGTGGAACAGCTCGAGGGTAAACCCCGGATGCAGCCATCGCGCTCTGCCGGCGTCCTCGCGGAGCAATCGCGGGCCGGTCTCCCTCTCCTGCGTATCCGGCACGACGCCGATCGGCTCCCATTTTTCCGACTGCCAGCGGTTGTTTTCCACGGCTGTTCGCTCCATGACCACGGCGACAGCGAGGCTCGGGTAGGGCATGCTTACGGCTATACTTACGAGTTGGGCGATCGTTCAATTATGAACTGCCTTTCATGATACGGCTACGCGCATGACTGACCGAGTGATCCCGATCAGCGACGGACGGCGAACGAAGCCCCTGCCCGTCACAGGGATATCCGGCAAGCCTCTTCACGCGGGACTAGACACCCGCGGGCGGCGGCTGCACGACCTGCGCATCTCGGTTACCGACCGCTGCAATTTCCGCTGCGTGTATTGCATGCCGCGCGAGGTGTTCGGGCCGGACTACAAGTTCCTCGCGCGCGATCAGCTCCTCACCTTCGAGGAGATCGTCAGGCTGGTGCGCATCTTCAAGGGCCACGGCGTCGAGAAAGTCCGCCTCACGGGCGGCGAGCCGTTGCTGCGCAAGAGCCTCGAGCGCCTGATCGAGATGCTCGCCGACCTTCCGGGTCTCGACCTGACGCTGACCACCAACGGCTCGCTGCTCGCGAAGAAGGCGCGCGCGCTCAAGGCGGCGGGGCTGAACCGCGTCACGGTGAGCCTAGACTCGCTCGACGATGCCGTGTTCCGCCGGATGAACGACGCCGACTTCCCGGTCTCGGAAGTGCTGAACGGCATCGACGCCGCCGCGGCGGCGGGCCTGGCGCCAGTCAAGATCAACATGGTGGTGAAGCGCGGGGTGAACGAGGATTCGGTGCTGCCCATGGCGCGCTACTTCAAGGGCAGCGGCCACATCGTGCGCTTCATCGAATTCATGGACGTGGGCCACACCAACGGCTGGCGCATGGACGACGTCATACCCTCGGCCGACATCGTGCGCAGGATCGGGGACGTCATGCCCCTGGAGCCCGTTGAGCCCAACTACCGGGGCGAAGTCGCCGAGCGTTGGCGTTACCGCGACGGCTCGGGGGAAATCGGCGTGATCGCATCGGTGACCCAGGCCTTCTGCGGCACCTGCACGCGCGCGCGGCTCTCGACCGAGGGCATGCTGTATACATGCCTGTTTGCGACCGCAGGCTACGACCTGCGCGGCATGCTGCGCGGCGGCGCCGCAGACGGCGAGATCTCGGATGCCGTCGCCGGCATCTGGCACATCCGCGCCGACCGCTATTCCGAGTTGCGCACGGCCGAGACGGCGAAGCTGCGCAAGATCGAGATGTCCTATATCGGCGGATGAAGGCCCCGCTTCGCCCCAAGCTGACCCACGCGTCCAAGCCTCTTACCTTCGAGGTCGAGGCCATCAACGAGCGGGGCGAAGCCGTGACCACCCCAATCGCGGGCGAGCATCCGCTGACCCTCTACGTGGACAAGCGCGAGATCGTCACCTTGATGACGCTCGGCCAGGCGCCCGAAGCGCTCGCGATCGGCTACCTGCGCAACCAGCGCCTGGTGAAATCCATCGAGGACATCGAAGCGGTGCAGGTCGACTGGGAGACCGCGTCAGTCGCGGTTACGACGCGCAAGCCGATCAAATCGCTCCAGGAGAAGATGAAGAAGCGCACCGTCACTACGGGCTGCGGCCAAGGCACGGTGTTCGGCGACCTGATGGCCGAAATCGACTCGGTCCAGCTACGCAACGACGTGTCGCTCACCGAGGACGCGCTGCACGCCGTGCTCGAGGCGGTTCGCCACGAGGAAACCGTCTACAAGTCCGCCGGCGCCGTGCACGGGTGCGCGCTCGCCGCGAACACCGCGGCCGCAGTGAAGATCCTCTACTTCGTCGAGGACGTCGGCCGGCACAACGCCGTGGATGCGATCGCCGGTCAGATGTGGCTCGACGGAATCGATGGATCGGACAAGATCTTCTACACCACCGGCCGCCTCACCTCGGAGATGGTGATCAAAGCCGCGCAGATGCAGATGCCCTTCCTCGTCTCGCGCTCGGGGCTGACGCAGATGGGCTATGAAATCGCGGACAAAGTCGGCATCACCATGATCGGGCGCGCCGCGGGGGGCAAGCACTACCTTCTCTTCACCGGGAAGCACCGCTTCAGGAAGCGCGTCGCACCGACCATGGTCGCGTAAGCACCGCACCGTGATTCCGTCGGTCACCGGACTCATCCTCGCGGGCGGCAAGGGCAGCCGCATGGGCGGTGTCGACAAGGGGTTGCAGACCTTTCGCGGCAGGCGCCTCGTCGACCACGTCTACCAGCGCCTCGCCCCCCAGGTCGGGGGTGTGATCATCAACGCCAACCAGAACCAGGAGGTCTACCGGAGTTTCGGCGTGCGCGTGGTGAGCGACGCGGTCAGCGGCTTTGCCGGGCCGCTTGCCGGCATGCACGCGGGGCTCTCGGTTTCGAAACGCCCCTTGCTGGCTTCGGTGCCGTGCGACTCGCCGTTTCTGGCCGAGGACCTGATCGCGCGGCTGTACGCGCGCATCGACGAGACCGGCGCCGAGCTCGCCGTGGCCAAGACCGGCGACCAGCCGCACCCGGTGTTCTCGCTGATGCGGCGCGGCGTGCTCGATCACCTCTCCGATTTCCTGAAGGAAGGCGGACGCAAGATCGACGCCTGGTACGCGGGCCTGAACGTCGTCGAGGTCGCCTTCGACGACGAGGCGGAGGCGTTCTCCAACATCAACACCCTCGACGAGCTCGCCTCGTACGAAAAATGAATTCGCTGGAAGAGGTGATCAGCTGCATCGGCGGCTACGACCCGAACGCGCTCCCGGTCGCGAAGGCGAACGAAGTCATCCGCTCCTTCATCAAGCCCGTCTCGGGCGTGGAGAAGCTGGCCGTGCGCGCCGCGCTCGGCCGCGTGCTGGCGCGCGACATCGTCTCGCCGATCAACGTTCCCTCCCACGACAACTCGGCGATGGACGGGTACGCGGTGCGCGGCGCGGACTTGAGCGCGGAAGGGTCGGTAACGCTTACCGAGATCGGCTCGGCCTTCGCGGGGAAGGCGTTCGACGGACCGGTCGGCCCCGGCCAATGCGTGCGCGTCATGACCGGCGCGGTGATGCCCAAGGGCACCGACACGGTGGTGATCCAGGAAGTCGCGAAGGCCCAAGGCGAACGCGTCACTTTCCCCGCGGGGCAGGAGGCCAGGCAGAACCGCAGGCTTGCCGGCGAGGATCTGGCGAAAGGCAGGACCGCGCTCAAAGCCGGCCGTCTGCTGCGCCCGGCCGATCTCGGACTGGTGGCCTCGCTCGGCATCGGCACGGTCAGCGTGCGGCGCAAGCTGCGAGTCGCGTTCTTCTCGACCGGCGACGAACTTGTGTCCGTTGGAAAGAAGCTGAAAGCCGGCGAGGTCTACGACTCCAACCGCTACACGCTCTGGGGCATGCTCGAGCGCCTGGGCTGCGAGACCATCGACCTCGGCGTGGTGCGCGACGAGCCGAGGAAGCTCGAAGCTGCGTTCCGCAAGGCGGCGGCGGGCGCGGACGCGGTAGTGACATCGGGCGGCGTGTCGGTCGGCGAGGCCGACTTCACCAAGCAGATGATGGCGAAGCTCGGCGAGGTCGTCTTCTGGAAGATAGCGATGCGCCCCGGCCGTCCCATGGCTTTCGGCCGCATCCGCGCCAGCGGAGGATCGGCCTATCTGTTCGGCCTGCCCGGCAACCCGGTTGCCGTGATGGTGACCTTCTACCACTTCGTGCGCGGCGCGCTGCTGCACATGATGGGGCGGAGCGACGCCGACCTGCCGCTCCTGCGCGCGAGGTCCGAGACGGAGATGCGCAAGAAGCCGGGGCGCACCGAATACCAGCGCGGCATCCTAGAATCGAAGAACGGCGAATGGCGCGTGCGCCTTACCGGCGCTCAGGGCTCGGGCATCCTCCGCTCGATGTCCGAGGCGAACTGCTTCGTCGTGCTCGGGCACGAGCAGGGGAGCGTCAACGCCGGCGACTATGTCGACGTGATGGTGATGGACGGCCTCGTCTAGCCGAGGTCACCCCAGCGCGGCGATCTTCGCGAGCAGCTCCTTCGCGTCCACCGGCTTGACGATGTAGTCCTTGGCGCCCTGACGCATGCCCCAGACCCTGTCGGTCTCCTGCCTCTTGCTGGTGCACACGATCACCGGGATGTGCTTGGTGGCCTCGTCGTGGGTAATCGCGCGCGTCGCCTTGAAGCCGTCGGTCCCCGGCATGATGATGTCCATGAGGATCAGGTCCGGACGCTCGCTCTTCGATTTTGCGATGCCCTCATCCCCGCTCTGTGCGGTCACACACTCATAACCCTGCTTGCTCAGCGTCTCGATCAGGAACTGGCGGTCTGTGGCGGAATCGTCGACGATCAGGATCTTCTTGATCGGCATGGCTTAACCTCCCTTTTCCTCGCGGAACGCGAAATAGTCTACTCTCAACCCGCGCAAGCTTCCCGACGAAGGCAGGCTCATGAGAACCCTCGCTGAAATCGCTGTAGCGCTGGTCGCGCTGCTGCATATGTACTTCCTGATTCTCGAAATGTACTTCTGGACCCGGCCCCTCGGGCGGCGGATCTTTGGCCTGACACCGGATTTCGCCGCAGCCTCGAAAGCGCTGGCGGCCAACCAGGGCCTGTACAACGGATTTCTCGCCGCAGGACTGGCGTGGGGCCTGGCGCTCGGCAAGGACGGGGACGCGATCAAGTTCTTCTTTCTCGGCTGCGTGATCGTCGCCGGCGTGTTCGGCGGATTCACGGCCAGCCGCAAGATTCTCTGGGTGCAGGCTCTGCCGGGAATCATCGCGGTGTTGCTTGTTCTGTTCACGCGATAACGTTTCAGTTCTCACGAACTTGCCCGCAGGCGTCCCAGGCCCACAACCCGGACGGCAGCCCGAGATGCAGGGCTCCGGGCACGGGCGTGATCCGGAGGATCACACGCATCGGCGGCGTGCTCGTGCTATCTTCCTTTCATGCCTCCCTCCCCCACCGCGAAATCCGAGCTGACTCCCACGGGGAATCTGCGCGTCGGGATCAACTACGGCAATTTCCTGCTCGTCACCAGGCATTCCGACAACGAATACACGGGAATCGCGGTGGACCTGGGACGCGAGCTCGGCCGGCGCCTCGGCGTCACGGTCGACCTGATCCCCTTTGCGACCGCGGGCAAGCTCGCCGATGCGGTGAAAGGGGGCGCTTGGGACGTCGCTTTCTTGGGGAACGAGCCGCAGCGCGCGGGCGATATCGCGTTCAGCCCGGCCTACCTCGAGATCGAGGCGGGCTACCTCGTTCCCGCGGGCTCGCCCATCAAGACCATGGCCGAGGTGGACCGCCCGGGGGTGCGGATCGCGACCGCGGTGAACAGCGCCTACGACCTGTACCTCTCCCGCAACATCAGGCACGCGACGCTGGTACGTGCCAACGCGATCCAGGGGTCCTACGACGTCTTCGTGAAGGACAAGCTCGAGGTGCTCTCGGGCCTCAAGCCGCGGCTGATCAGCGACACCGAGACGCTGCCGGGCTCGCGGGTCCTCGAGGGCCGCTTCACCGTCGTACAGCAATCCGTCGGAACGCCGCAGGGCCGGCGCTCCGCCGCCGAGTATCTGAGCGAATTCGCCAAGGACATCAAGACGTCGGGGTTCGTGGCGCAGGCGATCGCGCGCCACGCGGTGCGCGGGGTCAGCGTCGCGTCCTGACGACAAGAGCCCGGTGGAATGACGGGCCCGCACCTGGTGTTTGCGAGGAAACGACGTGCACCTATTTTGCTGGTTTATCTACCCTAAGGAGGGGACATGAAGAAGAATGTAGCAGTACTCGCAGTGCTTCTCACGCTCGCCGCGGGCCCGGTCCTCGCGGACGACGGCCACGGTAAGGGCCTGTTCATCGACCGTGACGTGGACACCTTCGCAGTCCTGCCGCAAGGCGTTACGAATCCCGAAGGCATCACGGCGAACCCGGCGAACGGCGACATCTACGTGTCGACGTTCGTGGCGCCGTTCAAGCTGCTCCGCTACAACCGGCACGGCAGGCTGCTCGCGCAGCTCGATTTCGCCCAGCCGCTGCTCGGCCTGGAGTTCAGGAACGGCAAGGTCTACATCTGTAACGTCGGGAATTTCGTAGGAGCGCCTTCCAAGATCCAGCGCGTGAACGCCGATCTGACCGGCCTCGAGGATGTAGCGATGATGCCGTCCGTCGGCGCGCCGGCCCCGAATTTTGCGGTCGGAAACCCGGATGGCAGCACCGACTTCATCACCTTCGGCGACAACGCCAGCGTGCCTAACGCGCTGGTCTTCGACAGCAAGGGGACGCTGTACGTCTCCGACTCGTTCCAGGGCGCGGTCTTCAAGATCGCCAACGTCGCGAGCTGCAACGCCGCGACCTGCACGGTCAACACCCTGAGCCACGATGGCCAGCTCGCGACGGTCGGCTTTCCGCCGTTCGGCGCCAACGGCCTCGCGTTCAACACGGACGAGTCGGTGCTCTTCGTGGCGAACACCGGTGATGACCGCGTTCTCAGCATCGACCCGAAGACGGGGACGGTCAGCAGCTTCTCGGAAAGCCTGAACGGCGCCGATGGGCTGGTGTTCGACAAGTCGAGCGGGTTGCTCTGGGTCTGCACCAACCAGGCGGACGAGGTCGTCGCGCTGAACGCGAGCGGCAAGGTGGTCGCCAAGCTCGGCGAGTTCCGCGGCATCAACCGCAACGGGACCCCCGACGGGCTGCTCTTCCCCGCGAGCCCGGTGATCGTCGGCGACGAGATCTTCGTCACCAACCTCGCCATCGCGCTGACCGCCGCCGTCGGCGACGAGCCCGAGGAGGACGTGAAGCTCTGGACGGTCTCGAAGATGAGGCTGCCGCACTGAGCTCCGGACCCGTCCGAACAAAAAGGCCCCGCTCTCGCGGGGCTTTTTGTTTCCGGCGGCTAGCGCATCAGCAGCAGCACTACCATCCCCCCGGCGATCGTCGCAAGGATGCTGCGCGTGCCCGCGGCGAGCGCAAACGCGACCAGCCCCGCGACGAGCTTCGGATTGTCGATCGAGAGCGACAGCGTGCCGTGCACGAGCGCGAGGTCGGGCGCTATGATCGCCATGAGCGCGGCGGCCGGAGCGTAGCGCAGCACGCGCTCGGCGGTCGCCGGCAGCCTCAGGTGCCTTCCCGGCAGCACGAAGACGGCGCGAGTGAAGAATGCGCCCAGCCCCAGTCCCACGATTAAGGCCCAAGCGGCCCAAGCGTCGACGTTCATGCCGTCTTCCCGTTATTCAGGCTGTGACGGAAGCGGGCGACGGTCAGCCCGGCCGCGACTCCCGCCGCGATCGCCGCGAGCAAACCGGTGTTGAACGGCCACGTTGCCGTGGCGAGCGATACACCGCCGGCGGCAAGCGCCGCGCACACCAAGGCGCGGTCGAACAACAACGGCATCAGGATCGCGATCAGCGAAAGGGTGGCGGCGAACTCGAGCGACCACTCCTGCGGGATGAGCGCGCCGGCGAAGATCCCGATCAGCGAGGAGATCTGCCAGGCCGACCACATCACCAGCGATCCGCCCAGGAAGAACCAGTGCTTGCCGCCCGCTGAGTCATCCGGCGAGTGCTTGGCGACGAGCATCGCGAACGTCTGGTCCACGGTGATGTACGAGAGCAGCGCGCGCCAAGCCCACGACAGGCGCTCGAAATGCGGCGCAAGCACCGCACTGTAGATTACGTAGCGAAGGTTCACTGCTAGCCCGGTCGCGTACATCACCCACAGCGGCGCCTTGGCGATGAGGAGCGGCAGCACGGCGAGTTGGGCGGAGCCCGCGAACACGATCACGCCCATGGCGGCCGCTTGAAGCTTGCTCAGGCCAGCGGCCACCATCGCCACTCCGGCGACGATCCCCCAAGGAACGATGCCGACGAGGAGAGGGATCGTGGCAAGCGCGCCGTCGCGAAGGCCGGAAATCTTCTCGTATTGCACTTTCTTCTTGGCGAGTCGTTCGCTTCCGGTAGTGCTACTTCTTGAGATTCCCGTAGAGCATCTCGACGAACTTGTCCGGCGAGAGGAAGCTCCTGCTGTAGGCCGCGTCGAACTGGGCCGTCGGCTTGGATGCGACCACCTCCTCCAACTTCTTCCCCTGCTTGATCTGGCCCGCGACGCGTTTGGACACCGCCGCCAGCATGTCGCGGTACGCCTTCAGGTTGGCTTTGGTCGCTAGCTCGCCGTGCCCCGGGATGATCCTGGTCGTGTCGCCGGCGATCTTCAGTACCCGGTCCGCCGCGGCGAGCACGCCGGCGACCGACCCGCCGCTGGAGGTGTCGATGAACGGGTAGGTGTTGTTGAAGAAGGTGTCGCCCATGTGAATCACGTCGCTCTTGACGAACTGCACGATGGTGTCACCGTCGGTGTGCGCGCGCGGGGCGTGAAACGCGCGTATCTCCTCGCCGTTCATTTGAAATTTCACGTCGGTCGTGAACGTGACGATCGGCAGGGCGACGGGCGGCTCGGCCCTGGTCTTCATGCCGAGAAACGCTATGAATCCGTCGTTCGAGAGCCGCTTCCTGACGTTCTCCTGCGCGACGACGACCGCGCCGGCCTTGCCGAAGTTCTGGTTCCCCCCGGTGTGGTCGAAGTGCCAGTGCGTGTTCAACAATATCCTTACCGGCTTCGGGCTCAGCTTGGCGATCGCCGTCTGGATCTTCGGCGTCAGCGGCGCGAATTCGTCATCGATCAGGAATACGCCTTCTTCGCCGACCGACAGGGCCATGTTGCCGCCGGCCCCCTCCATCATGTAGACGCTGCCGGACAGCCTTTCGACCTCGACTTCGACCTTGGAATAGTCCTCCTGAGCGAACGCGGCCGCAGCGAGGAGCGTCGCAGTGAAGCCCGCGGCAACTAGGCAAAGCTCTGCTCTCACTGATGTCGTTCCTTTCCTCGGGGTTTCGGTTGTTTGGGCTTGGGGTCGGCATCCTATGCATCTTCCGCTCCGGGTTCAGTCTTTCTCCCGGTCCAGCCGGACGACGTTCGCCGACGGCTTTTCCTCGATCTCGGCGGCCTCGATCTGCTGGAAGCGCTGCGAGATCTTCCGGCTGGTGACTTGCACCTCGCCTGCGTCCTCGTGCGCCTGGCGGATGTGATCGGCGAGCTTCTTCATGCGCTCGTCGAAACGGGCGAAATCCGCGCCGAGCTTGCCGAGCTCCTCCTTGATGACGTGGATGTGCCTGCGCGTCTCGACGTCCTTGAGCACCGCGCGCGCGGTGTTGAGCACCGCCATCAGCGTGGTCGGCGAAACGATCCAGACGCGCTTGCCGATCGCGTACTCGACTACTTCCGGATGATAGGCGTGGATCTCGGCGAATACCGCCTCCGCCGGTACGAACATCACCGCGCCGTCGGAGGTCTCGCCCGGAACGATGTATTTCCTCGCGATGTCGTCGACATGTTTCCTGACGTCGGCCTTGAACTGGCGTTGCGCCGCCGCACGCTCGGGCTCGTCCGTTTCGCGGTCGAACATGCGGTGGTAGTTCTCCAGCGGAAATTTCGAGTCGACCGGGACCAGGCCAGTCGGCGGCGGCAGCCGCAGGACGCAATCCACACGCGTGCCGTTGGACAGCGTGTACTGCAGCTCGAACGCTGCCCCCGGCAGCACGTTCCTCACCAGCGCCTCGAGCTGCACCTCGCCGAACGCACCGCGCGAGCGCTTGTCCCCGAGCAGCTCCTGCAGGCTCACCACGCTTCCGGTGAGGCTCTCGATCTTCTTCTGCGCCTCGTCGATGGTCGCCAGCCGCTGCATCACGCTGACGAAGGTGTCGTTGGTCTTCTTGAAGCCCTCCTCCAGGCGCTCGTCGACCTTGCCGGCGATCTGGTCGAGGCGCTGGTCGATCTTGGACGAAAGGCGCTCGCTGGAATCGGCGAGGTTCCGGCCGAGCCGGTCCCCCTGCTGCGTGAGGCCCTCGTGCAGGTCCTTGAGCATTTCGCGGTGCTTCTGCTCGAGCGTCGGACCGAGAACCGCCGCAGGATCGCGGAAGTCCCGCTCGAGGAGCACGAGCCGGCGCAGCACCCGGAAGAGGACGATCAGGACGACGACGAGGACGGCGAGAACCGTTTCAAGCATGCCTTATTGTAAACGCCGCATATTCCGAGCACACGGATCATAGCGCCTCCCGCAAGGCCGCCAGCGGCGGGCGGCTGAGCGCCGCGCGCGCACCCGCCCAGGCGTTGAGCGTGACACAGGCGAGCCCCAGCGCGGGTCCGGCGACCCACACCCAGCCGTTCCAGATGAAGTCGAGCTCGAAGACCCGCGTCGCGAGCGCCCAGCCTATCCCCGTCGCCCCGCAGGCCCCCAGCGCGCCGGCGATGGCGCCGAGCACGGCGAATTCGGCGCGCTGCGCCGAGAGAACCTGGGCGCGGCTCGCCCCGAGCGCGCGCATCACCGCCGCTTCGTGAGTGCGCTCGTCTTGAGTAGCGAGCAGCGCGGCGTACAGCACCAGCACCCCCGCGGCGAGGGCGAACAGGAACACGAGCCGCACCGCCCCGATGAGCTGGTTCATGACCGCCTGTACCTGTCGCAGCACCGTTCCGACGTCGATCACGGTGAGATTGGGGAAAGCCTGCGACAGGCGCAGGGTGAGGCGCGCGTCGCTGGGCGGCGCGTGGAAGCTCGCCACGTAGCTCACCGGGAAGCCCTCGAGGAGCGCAGGCGTCGCGATGAAGAAGAAGTTCGGGCGCATCGAATCCCAGTCGAGCTTGCGCACGCTCGTGACGGGCGCCGCGAAGCCGCGGCCCGTGGACAGGAACTCGAGCCGGTCGCCCAGGCGGAGGCCCAGGCGCTCGGCGATCCAGTGCTCGACGGAGATCGCGCCGCCCGCCAGGTCCTGCGGCGAGAACCACGCGCCCTCGGTGACCCGATTGTCCGGCGGGAGCGCGGAAAAGTAGCTCATGTTGAACTCGCGCTCGATCTGACGCCTCGCGCGCTCGTCCGGGTAGTCCTCCGCGCTCAGCGGCCGGCCGTTGACCGCGATCAGACGCGCGCGGACCATGGGAAAGGTCTGCAGCCGGCTCACCCCGTTCCGCTCGAGAAACCCGGCCAGGGACTCGCGCTGATCGGACTGGATGTTGACGAGGAACCGGTCGGGCGCGTCCGGCGGCAGGCGCCGCGTCCAGGCGTTCAGCAGATCGGCGCGGATCAGGGTGAGGAGCAGCACCGCGGTCAACCCCAGGGCGATCGCCACGATCTGGACGGCATTGCTGCGCGGCCGCCGCATAAGGCTGGCAAGGCCGTAGCGCCACGAGACTCCGCCGGCGCGCCCGAACCGGGCGACGAGCCGCAAGGCGGCGTAGGCGAGGATCGCGAAGATCGCGAAGGAGGCCACAAAGCCGCCGAACACGTATCCCGCGAGCCTCAGGTCTCCGGCCTGCCACCGCAGCAGCGCGAACGTCCCCGCGAGGCCCAGGACATACACCGCGACCGCCCCATGGCGCGGCGCCCCGACGTCGCGCCGCATCACGCGCAGCGCCGGCACGTCCTTCAGCTGGAGCAGCGGCGGCAGCGCGAAGCACGACAGCAGCGCCAGCCCGGTCGCGATGCCCTGAGCGAGGGGAACGGGACCGGGCTGCGGCAGCGTCCCGGGGATGAGCGATGCCAGCCACCACGCGACCAGGCTCTGCACCAGGAATCCCAGCGCGCACCCCGCGACCGAGGCGAGGACGGCGAGCAGCAGGAATTCCCACGCGAATAGCGAGAATAGCCGCGCCTGGGACGCGCCCATGCAGCGCATCACCGCGTAGCCGTCCAGATGCCGCGCGCAGTAGCGCCTCGCGCCCAGCGCGACCGCCACCGCAGACAGGATCACCGAGAGCATCGCGGCGAGGCCGAGAAAACTCTGCGCCCGGTCCAGCCCCGCGCGCACCTCGGG
>DASSQD010000073.1:0-5026 GCA_035702665.1 Burkholderiales bacterium | reverse complement strand
GTAGGCGTGATAGTCGATGACCTCGTAGAGGTCGGCGCGCGTCTGCATCGACCCGACGACGCTCTTCTGCGTCCCTTCCTTGCGGATGGCATTGTAGACGTTCAGCGCCGCGGCGCTCATGGCGCGGAAGGCCGAGACGGGATAGAGCGCGATCGCCACGTTGGCCGAGCGCAGCTCGTCGAGCGTGAAGAGGGGGGTCGCGCCGAACTCGGTGAGGTTGGCGAGGATGGGCACGCCGACCGCGTCGGCGAAGCTGCGGTACATGGAGAGCTCGATCATGGCCTCGGGGAAGATCGCGTCCGCGCCGGCCTGCACGCAGGCGCGGGCGCGGTCGATCGCGCGGTCCAGGCCCTCGACCGCGAGCGCGTCGGTGCGCGCCATCACCACGAAATCGGCGTCGGTCTTGGCGTCGGCCGCCGCCTTGATGCGGTCGACCATCTCTTCCTTAGAGACCAGCTCCTTGCCCGGCCGGTGACCGCAGCGCTTCGCCCCGACCTGGTCCTCGATGTGCATGCCGGCGGCGCCCGCCTTGATCAGGGCCTTGACGGTTCTCGCGATGTTGAACGCGCTCGCGCCGAAGCCGGTGTCGACGTCGACCAGCAGCGGGAGCGGGCACACGTCGGTGATGCGGCGCACGTCGACGAGCACGTCGTCGAGGTTGCTGATGCCGAGGTCCGGAAGCCCCAGCGACCCGGCGGCGACTCCGGCCCCCGAGAGATAGATCGACCGGTAGCCGGCGCGCTCGGCGAGCCGGGCCGCGTAGGCGTTGATCGTCCCGACGCACTGCAGCGGCTTCTCCGCCGCCATCGCGGCGCGGAGTTTCGCTCCGGCGGAAGGAGGCGTCACGCGATCAGGTGCCCGATGCCGTCGCGCTCTTCCTGCAGCTCCTTGAGCGTGGCGTTCATGCGCGCGCGGCTGAAGTCGCTGATCTGCAGGCCCTTCACGATCTTGTACTTGCCGGCCTCACAGGTGACCGGGTAGCCGTAGATCACGCCCTCCGGTATGCCGTAGCTGCCGTCGGAAGGCACGCCCATGCTGACCCAGTTCCCGGGGCGCGTGCCGTCGATCCAGTCGCGCACGTGATCCATGGCGGCGTTGGCGGCGCTCGCGGCGGAGGAAAGCCCGCGCGCCTCGATGATCGCCGCCCCGCGCTTCTGCACCGTGGGAATGAAGCTCGACTCGAGCCAGGCTTGGTCGTTGATCATCGGCCAGATCTTCTTGCCCTGGCACTCGGCCTGGAACACGTCCGGGTACTGCGTCGCCGAGTGGTTGCCCCAGATCGTCACCTTGCGGACCGTGGTGAGCGGCTTGCCGATCTTCTGCGCGAGGTGGCTCACTGCGCGGTTGTGATCCAGGCGCATCATCGCGGTGAACTGCGTCGGCTTCAGGCTCGGCGCGTTCTTCATCGCGATGAGGCAGTTGGTGTTCGCGGGGTTGCCGACGACGAGCACCCTGACCTTCCTGCTCGCGACCGCGTCGAGCGCCCTGCCTTGCGGCGCGAAGATCTTGCCGTTCGCCTCGAGCAGGTCCTTGCGCTCCATGCCCGGCCCGCGCGGGCGCGCGCCGACCAGCAGCGCGACCTCGACGTCCTTGAACGCGACCATGGGATCGGAGGCCGGGATCATGCCGTGGAGCAGCGGGAAGGCGCAGTCGTCGAGCTCCATCATCACGCCCTTCAGCGCCTTCTGGGCCTTCTCGTCGGGAATCTCGAGCATCTGCAGGACCACGGGCTGGCTCTTGCCGAGCATTTCGCCGCTGGCGATGCGGAAAAGCAGGCTGTAGCCGATCTGACCTGCGGCGCCGGTGACGGCGACGCGAATGGGTTTGTTTGCCATGGCGGGGACTCCGTGAAGAAGCCGAAATATATCCGGCTTGACGCTTTTGCGCAGCACAAAGGGGAAATGAAGCCTGCTATAATCTTGACTCCCGTCAAGATTCCCAATAAGCCCAAGAGTCCCGGAAGGATTGCTTTACATGCCTGATCTGACGGCGAAAAGAAGGCCGCTCTGGTACAACCTCAGCCCTCTCAATCTTCCCGTCCCGGGTCTGGTTTCGATTCTCCACCGCGTCAGCGGCGCGCTGCTCTTTCTCGGTCTGATCGCGTTCTTCTACCTGCTCGACCTCAGCCTTGCCTCGGAGAGCGGCTATGCGCGCGCGGGCGAGATCCTCGGCGCCCCGATCGCCAAGCTCCTGGTGATCGCGTCGGTGTGGGCGCTCGTGCATCACCTGTGCGCGGGCGTCCGGCACCTGCTGCTCGACCTCGACGTCGGCACCAACCTGCCCGCGGCGAAGCGAAGCGCGGTCGCGGTGTTGATCGTCAGCCTGGCGCTGACCGCCTCGATCGCGGTGCGCCTATGGTGAACCGCATCATCGTCGGCGCGCACTACGGGCTGAAGGACTGGCTCGCGCAGCGCGTCACCGCGCTGGTGATGATCGCCTATACGGCGCTGTTCCTCGTCGTCTGGCCGCGGCCGATGAGCTACGCGGCGTGGAAGGCGCTGTTCTCCCAGGGGTGGATGCGCTTCGCGACTTTCCTCCTCGTCGCGAGCGTGCTGATCCACGCCTGGGTCGGCATGCGCAACATCTGGATGGATTACGTGAAGCCCACGGGGCTGCGCCTCGCGTTCCAGATCGCGACGATCCTGTGGCTGGTCGGCTGCGCCGGCTGGGCGATGCAGATTCTCTGGAGATAGGCGTGGCGCCGGCGAAGCGGAGCTTCGATGTGGTCGTGGTCGGCGCGGGCGGCGCCGGCCTGCGCGCCGCGCTCCAGCTCTCCGAGGCGGGGCTCGCGGTCGCGGTGCTCTCGAAAGTGTTTCCGACGCGCTCGCACACGGTCGCGGCGCAGGGCGGCATCGGCGCGGCGCTCGGCAACATGGGCGAGGACTCCTGGCTGTGGCACATGTACGACACGGTCAAGGGCTCGGACTGGCTCGGCGACCAGGACGCGATCGAGTTCATGGTGCGCGAGGCGCCGCGCGCGGTGTACGAGCTCGAGCACTACGGCATGCCCTTCGACCGCAACGAGAACGGCACGGTGTACCAGCGGCCCTTCGGCGGCCATTCGCAGAACTTCGGCGAGCGCCCGGTGCAGCGCTCGTGCTGCGCGGCCGACCGCACCGGGCACGCGATGCTGCATACGCTCTACCAGAGGAACGTCCGGGCGCGCACCCAGTTCTTCGTCGAGTGGATGGCGCTCGACCTGATCCGCGACGAGAGCGGCCAAGTGCTGGGCGTGACCGCGCTCGAGATGGAGACGGGCGAAGTCTCGATACTGCATTCCCGCGCGACGCTGTTCGCCACCGGCGGCGCCGGGCGGATCTTCTCCTCCACGACCAACGCGTTCATCTGCACCGGCGACGGCCTGGGCATGGCGGCGCGCGCCGGCATCCCGCTCGAGGACATGGAGTTCTGGCAGTTCCATCCGACCGGCGTCGCGGGAGCCGGCGTGCTCATCACCGAGGGCGTGCGCGGCGAGGGCGGCTACCTCCTCAACAAGAACGGCGAGCGCTTCATGGAGCGCTACGCCCCGAACCTCAAGGACCTCGCCTCGCGCGACGTGGTGTCGCGCGCCATGGCGACCGAGATCAAGGAAGGGCGCGGCGCCGGGCAGCACGGCGACTACCTCCTGCTCAAGCTCGACCACCTCGGGCCCGAGGTCATCGACAAGCGCCTCCCCGGCATCCGGGAGATCGCCAAGAAGTTCGCCAACGTCGACCCGGTGAAGGATCCGATCCCGGTCGTCCCCACGGCGCACTATCAGATGGGAGGCATCCCCACGAACTACATGGGAGAGGTGATCGTGCCCAGGGCGGGAAATCCCGAGGCGGTGGTCCCGGGCTTCTACGCGGCGGGCGAGTGCGCCTGCGCCTCGGTGCACGGCGCGAACCGGCTCGGGACCAATTCGCTGACCGACCTGCTGGTGTTCGGCAAGGCGGCCGCGGGTTCGATCGTCAAGTTCCTGCAGGAGAACCCCGGGCGCAAGGACCTGCCCAGAGAGGCCGGCGATCGCACGATGGCCCGCCTCTCCCGCCTCGACAACCAGAAGAGCGGCGAGTCGGTCTCCGAGGTCGGGACCGAGATGCGCCGCGCGATGCAGGCGCACTGCGGTGTGTTCCGCTTTCCCGACATGCTCGCGCAGGGCGTGAAGAAGATCCGCGAGATCGCCGACCGCGCCTCGCGCACCCAGATCGGCGACAAGAGCAAGGTGTTCAACACCGCGCGCGTCGAGGCGCTCGAGCTGGACAACCTGATCGAGGCGGCGCGCGCCTCGATGGTGTCGGCGGAGGCCCGGCGCGAGAGCCGCGGCGCCCACGACCGCGCCGACCATCACGAGCGCGACGACGCGAGCTGGCTCAAGCACACCCTGTGGTACAAGGAGGGCGACCGGCTCGAATACAAGCCGGTGCACCTGAAGCCGCTCACCGCGAAGAGCATCGAGCCTAAGGTGCGCACCTACTAGGACGCGCCAGGGAGAACCCGTGAAGTTCAGAATCTACCGTTACGACCCGGACAAGGACGAGAAGCCTTACATGAAGGACTACGACGTCCGGCTCGACCCGCACGATCGCATGCTGCTCGACGCGCTCGTCCGGATCAAGGAGCAGGACGACAGCCTGTCGCTGCGCCGCTCCTGCCGCGAGGGTGTGTGCGGCTCGGACGCGATGAACATCAACGGCAAGAACGGGCTGGCGTGCATCACCAAGCTGGTGGACCTGAAGGAGCCGGTGGAGCTGCGCCCGCTGCCGGGCCTGCCCGTGATCCGCGACCTGATCGTGGACATGACGCACTTCTTCAACCAGTACCACTCGATCAAGCCCTATGTCATCAACGACGAGCCGCCGCCTGAGAAGGAGCGGCTGCAGTCGCCCGAGGACCGCGAGGAGCTGAACGGCCTGTACGAGTGCATCCTGTGCGCGTGCTGCTCGACCTCCTGCCCGTCGTTCTGGTGGAATCCGGACAAGTTCGTCGGACCCGCGGGGCTGCTGCAGGCGTACCGCTTCATCGCCGACAGCCGCGACCAGGCGAC
>DASSQD010000072.1:0-35454 GCA_035702665.1 Burkholderiales bacterium | reverse complement strand
CGTGCTGCCGGTGGCGAACAAGGGTGCGGTCGAGCGCGCGATTCTCTTTGGTCTTGCAGTGAATGGAGGAGACCCGAGGAACATTAATCGCCACTCGATTTTCGCTCGCAAGAACTATTTCTACCCGGACCTCCCGAAGGGGTACCAGATCAGCCAGTACGAGCTCCCGATCGTGAAGGGCGGAGAAGTTCCCATCGTGTCGCCGAGCCGAGGCAAGATCAAGATCCACCTGACGCGCGCCCATTTGGAGGAAGATGCCGGCAAGTCGCTCCACGAGAATTTCCAGGAAGTAAGTGGAATCGACCTGAATCGGGCAGGGATACCGCTACTCGAGATAGTTTCCGAACCGGAACTGCGTTCCGCGCAGGAAGCGGTGGTCTACGCCCAGGAACTTCACAGATTGCTAGTCGATTACAACATCTGCAACGGAAACATGGAGAAGGGCGAGTTCCGGTGCGATGCCAACGTATCGGTACGACGACTCGGTGAAGCCCTCGGCACTCGCTGTGAGATCAAGAACCTCAATTCATTTCGGTTCATGGAGCACGCGATCGAGTACGAGGCGAAGCGCCAGATCGAGATTCTCGAAGAAGGTGGCAAGATCGTCCAGGAAACCCGGCTCTACGATCCTAATAAGAATGAAACGCGCTCAATGCGCACCAAGGAGGAGGCCCACGACTATCGTTACTTCCCTGATCCGGACCTGCTCCCTTTGGTGGTTTCTGACGAACAGATAAAGGAGATCTGGGCTTCGAAACCGATGTCTTACGATGAGCGGTCCATGCTGCTCTTCACCTACAAAATCCCCGAGAGCCAAGTAAGGCAGCACGCTACGAGCACTGCATCATCGAGTTTCGCTCTCGAGGCGTTTCGCGATCTGCCACTACCCCAGGTTCCCTCGGTATCCAATTGGATCCTGGGGCCGCTAAACGCGAGGCTGAACGAGGAGAATCTCGACATCAAGGACAGCAAGATCACGCCCGATCAACTCAAAGCACTAGCGAGGCGCGTTTCTGACGGGACCATCTCAAACTCCACCGCGATGTCAGTGATCCTGCCGGCGATGTGGAATGGCGAAGGCACCGCCGACCAGATCATCGAAAAGCGAGGCCTGAAGCAGATCTCCGACTCCGGCGCGATCGAGAAGATCGTCGACCAGGTGCTCGCGGCGAACGCGAAACAGGTCGAGGACTACCGCGCCGGCAAGGACAAGGCGTTCAATTCGCTGGTGGGGCAGGTGATGAAGGCCACCCAGGGCAAGGCGAATCCCGCGCAGGTGAACGAGATCCTCAAGCGCAAGCTCGCGCGCTAGCTACTTCTTTCCCGTCGTCAGCTCGACGTAGCGTCGCTTGTCCTCGTCGTACCTCGCGTTGATGTGGCTGATCTCTTTCTTCTTCTCCTCGAGCAGTGCGGTCTGGTTCTTGATCTCGATCTCGTTGTTGCTGATCTCCTGCCGGACCTTGGGTGGTATCGGCTTCTTGGTGTAGAACTCCTTTTCGGCTTCCAGGTCCTTCTGGCGCTTCTGCAGGCCGGTAATGTGCTTCTCGGTGTCCTCGATGGCGGTTTGCGCCTCCTTGAGGGCGCGCGCGCGCTGGTCTTCGATGTCCTTCTCGCTGGCGTAGGTGTTGAGGAGCGCCAGGTTCTTGCGCCGCTCTTCCTTTTCCTTCTCGGCCTCCTCGGCCTTCTTCTTGCGCTCGGCCTCCTGCGCCTTCGACTCGGCGGCCGTGGGAACGCGCCCGGTCTCCTTGACGACCATCCCCGACTTGTTCAGCTCCTGCGTGTCGCGCCCCAGACACTCCCGCGGCGGAACCTGGGTGTAGTAGACCCTGCCGCTCGCATCCTTGCACTTGTACAGGTGCTGCGGCGACTGCTGCGCAACAGCGGGCGAGAGCAGCGCGAGCGAGAGTAGGATAAGCGGCGCTTGGCTACGCATAATGAGCCACCCCATAAAGTTGCCGGTACTCCCGGATCGCCTGCAGGTGCTGCCGGTATTCGGGGCGCTCCCCGAGCAGGGCCACCAGGTCATCCAGGCTCGCGATGGAGACGACGGGGATGCCGTGGCGCTTCTCGATTTCCTGGATCGCCGACAACTCCCCTGCGCCGCGCTCCATCCGGTCGAGCGAGATTACCACTCCGGCGGGGGTGGCGCCGCGTGACGAAATCACGCCCAGCGACTCGCTCACCGCGGTGCCCGCGGTGAGCACGTCGTCGACGATGAGCACGCGTCCCGCGAGCGGCGCCCCGACGAGCTCCCCGCCCTCGCCGTGATCCTTGGATTCCTTGCGGTTGAAGGCGTAGGGCACGTCGCGTCCCTCGCGCGCCAGAGCCACCGCCGCACTTGCCGCGAGCACGATCCCCTTGTATGCCGGGCCGAACAGCATGTCGAACTGCACACCGGAGGCGAGGATCGCTTTTGCGTAGAATTGCGCCAGTCGCTCGAGCGACGCCCCGGTGTTGAACAGGCCGGCGTTGAAGAAGTAAGGCGTCGTGCGGCCCGACTTGGTGACGAAACGGCCGAACTTCAGGACGCCCTGCTCGAGGCAGAAAGCGATGAAGTCCTTGCGAAAATCAGCCACCTGAAGGGGCACCGGAGAGATTTCGCCGCATGTTACGCATTATCACGCTCAATCTCAACGGCATACGCTCGGCGCTCGCCAAGGGTTTTCCACGCTGGCTCGCGCGCCAGCGCGCCGACGTGGTGTGCCTGCAGGAGATCAAGGCGCAGGAGGCCGACCTCGCCGATCTCGCGCTCGTGCCGAATGGATTTCACGGGCACTATCACTGCTGCTCGACGAAGAAGGGCTACAGCGGGGTCGCGCTCTACTCCCGCGAGAAGCCGCGGAGGGTGGTCTGCGGCTACGGCAGCCGCGAGTTCGATCCTGAAGGGAGATTCCTTCGCGCCGATTTCGGCCGGCTCTCGGTGGTCTCGGTGTACCTGCCCTCGGGGTCGAGCTCGGAGGAAAGGCAGCGCGCGAAGTTCCGGTTTCTCGACGAATTCATGCCGGTGCTGAAGGAACTGAAGAAGAGCGGCCGCGAGTTCGTGCTGTGCGGCGACTGGAACATCGCGCACAGGGAGATCGACCTCGAGAACTGGCGCGGCAACCGCAAGAACTCGGGCTTCCTCCCCGAGGAGCGCGCTTGGCTCAGCGAAGTCTTCGATGCGGTCGGCTGGGTGGATGTGTTCCGCCGCATCGACCCGCGCCCGCGGCAATACACCTGGTGGTCGAACCGCGGCCAAGCTTGGGCGAAGAACGTCGGCTGGCGCATCGACTACCAGATCGCCACGCCTGGAATGGCCTCAAAGGCGACGAAGGCGAGCATTTACAAGGTGAAGCGCTTCTCGGACCACGCTCCATTGACGATCGACTACGACGGCAAGCTCGGATGACCTCTGCCTACGTCGAAGTGTTCAGGAGCCGCCGCCTCGCGGTGATCCTCGCGCTCGGCTTTTCCTCGGGGCTGCCGATCGCGCTCACCGGCGGCACGCTGCAGGCGTGGATGACGGTCGAAGGCGTGGACCTCTCGACGATCGGCGCGTTCACGCTGGTGGGCCTCCCGTATGTCTGGAAGTTCCTCTGGGCGCCGGCGATGGACCGCTTCGTTCCGCCTTTTCTCGGGCGGCGCCGCGGCTGGCTCGTCCTCACCCAGCTGGCGCTCGCCTTGGGGATCGCCGCGATGGCATTCCAGTCGCCGCGCTCCGATCTCGCGCTCGTCGCCTGGCTCGCGCTCTTCGTCGCTTTTGCCTCGGCGTCGCAGGACATCGTAGTGGACGCCTACCGCACCGATGTGGTGACCCGCGAGCAGCGCGGCATCGCGGGCGCGCTCGGCGTCGCGGGCTACCGCGTCGCGATGCTCGTCTCCGGGGCGCTCGCGCTCGTCCTCGTCGGCGGATCGGGCGTGATTCCCGCGCTGGGCTGGCGCAACACCTACCTCTTCCTGGCTGCGCTGATGGCGGTCGGGGTGCTGGCCGCGCTGTGGGGGGAGGAGCCGGCGGCTGCCAACACGCCGAGGAGCTTGCGCGAGGCGGTGGTCGAGCCCTTCCGCGAGTTCTTCTCCCGGCCCGGAGCAATCGCCTTGCTCGTGCTCCTCGTGCTGTACAAGCTCGGGGACGCCTTCGCCGAGTCGCTCACCACCGCGTTCCTCCTGCGCGGCGCCGGGTTTTCGCTTGACGACGTGGGCTGGGCGAACAAGGCGATCGGCTTCGCCGCGACCATCGCCGGGGCGCTGCTCGGCGGGGCGCTGATGGTGAGGCTGGGGCTGTACCGCGCGCTGCTTTCGTTCGGCATGCTCCAGGGCGTGGCGATCCTGTCGTTCATGTGGCTCGCGCTCGCGGGGAAGAACTACCCGATCATGGTGCTCGCGGTCGGCCTGGAGAAGGGTACTTCGGGCATGGGCACGGCGGCATTCGTTGCGCTGCTCATGGCGCTCTGCGACCACCGCTTTACCGCGACGCAGTACGCGCTGCTTTCTGCGCTCGCCTCGATCGGGCGCGTTTTCGTCGGCCCGGTCGCGGGGTACGCCACCGACCCGAAGTACCTGGGGCTCTCGTGGGCGGTGTTCTTCTTCCTGGCTTTCGTCGTCGCGCTTCCAGGACTCGTGTTCGTCCGGCTGCTGCGCAAGGAGATCGAGCGCGCCGAGGCGGCGTCGACGTCCTGACGACCCGTCTCGGCGGGGGCAATGGAGCGCGGCCGAATCGCGGCCCGTGCAACGCTCAGTTCAGGTCACTTTTTGAATATAGAACGAGCCGGGCTCCGCGTCGGGAGTCAAGAATCGTGCGATTGCCTTGAGCTCCTCGTAGTGATGATGATGCAAATAGTTGAGAGCCCCAACGATCTTCCAACTGCTGTTATTCGATAGAAAGGCCTCTAGGATGTATTGTTCATTCCAGAACTTGACTTCATCCGCCAGCCATTGCTTGGGGTAGTTCTTGGGAGAGAAGATGTCATGTACATGAACAATGACCCCCCTGTTGAGCGAGGGGAATATTTCGAGATTCTCGAAAAGTACATCGCCTTGAGGTCTTATGGTGTGGGACGAGTCTATGAACAAGATGTCGTTTGCCTGAAGCCGGGCGAAGAACGACAACTCTAGATCCTCGACCTTTTCCCTGACCACCGAAACGCCTGCTTCTTCAAGCCAGGGTATTTCATAGGGCTCTATGCAGATGTGTTCACACTCGTAGCCCGGAACGTCGTGGTGATTCTTGCGAATGGCCCTTCTGGCCATCAAAGTGGAGTTTCCGCCGCCGATTTCAAATATCCTTCTTGGTTTGATGGCGCGGATGAGCTGATACCAGTACTCAGCATCTCCCGACACGAAGGCGTCGTTGTTCAAATAGAAGTCTAGAGAGTCCGGTTTTTCTCGTGGAATGTCCGCAAGCTCACTGGAGAACGTGAACCTTTCAAGCGTTTCCAATTGACCGGAGACATTCCAGCTTATTCCCGGCAGATTTCTGTCTCGAGAGAAATCTTCCTTTGGTATTCGATTGTCGAACTGCGGTTCGTAATAATGATCGCGAATTGGGAATACGCCCACGTCCATGAGAGCGCGCTTACAGTACGGCAGCCTGTGTACCCCGGCTTTCCGCACGCCCTTCAGCAGCAATGCGGCGGGATAGACAAAGGGCGCGAGCAATATGTCTGCGATCGGAAGAAACCGCTGGAAGAGCTTCTTCATGGGGCGAAGGCCTTGAGTCGCTGGCCGACCCAGCCCCTGTCGTTTGCCGTCGACGCTTGCATTCATGTCAGGCTCCGTGGTGCGCTTGCAGCGCCGGCTTACGTTCAATCAATGCGGACCTGTAAGGCTACACCCGATCGCGCAACGTTACCCCGACAAAATGCCGCTACAGGAACCGGCGGCGCCGACGGTCCCTGAGGATCTCCCGCGCTGCGTTGTGGCCTGGCGCTCCGGTGACGCCGCCCCCGGGGTGCGCGCCCGAGGCGCACAGGTAGAGTCCGCGCACCGGCGAGCGGTAGTCGGCGTAGCCGAGCACCGGCCTTGCGGAAAAAAGCTGATCGAGGGTTAGCGCGCCGTGGAAGATATCGCCCCCGATCAGGCCGAAGTCGCGCTCGAGGTCCAGAGGCGAGAGGATCTTCCTGGCGAGGATGCTCGCCTTGAAATTCGGCGCATGGCGGGTGACGGCGTCGACGACTGCGCCCGCGGCGACTTCCTTCGCGTCGTCCCAGCTCCGTCCTTCCGGCAGTACCGGGTCGAAGTGCTGGCAGAAGAGGCTGGCGACGTGCTTTCCCGGAGGCGCGAGGGATGGATCGACGGTGCTCGGGATCAGCATCTCGACGATGGGCGCGCGCGCGTAGCCCAGCGTGCGCGCGTCGAAGTAGGCGCGCTCCATGTAGGAAAGGGAAGGCGCGATGATGATCCCCGAGCGGTGATGCGGCTGGGCCTGCTTTCCCGGCATGCAGATGAAATCGGGCAGCTCCGCGAGAGCGACGTTCATGCGGAACGTGCCCGAGGCGCAGCGCCAGCGCTCGATTCTCGAGCGAAATTCCGGGTCGAGCGCGTCTTTCTCGAGCAGCCTGAGGTAGAGCAGTTTCGGGTTCACTCCCGAAGCGATCGCGCCCGCTTCGATCTCGGTGCCATCGGCGAGGGCAACACTCGCGGCGCGGCCGCCCCTCACCCGCACGGCGATCACTTCCGCGCCGGTGCTGATCTCGACGCCGCGCGCGCGCGCCTCGGCCGCGATCGCATCGCTCACCGCGCCCATGCCGCCGAGCGCATGGCCCCAGGTACCGCGCTTGCCGTTCACCTCGCCGAAGGCGTGGTGCAGCAGCCCGTAGGCCGAGCCGGGCGAGTACGGACTCGCGAAATGCCCCACCTGCGCGTCGAAGCCGAATGCCGCCTTGACCGGATCGCTCTCGAACCACCAGTCGAGCAGCTCGCCGGCGCTCCTCGTGACGATCTCCCAGAGGTCGCGCTGGGCCCGGCGTGAGAGCAGCGCGAGCCTGCCGCCGAGCGCGAGCGCTCGAAGACCGCTGCGCCAGCCGATGCCGAGGTTCGGCGGCGTCTCGAGCACCAGGCCGCGCAAAGTGTCGGCGGCCGCCTCGACGGTGCGGTAGTACCAGGGCAGGCGCTCGGCGTCGCTCTGCGAGAAGCGGGCGAGTTCTCTCTGGGTGTCTTCGGTCGTGGGCCCCAGCCTGAACGACCGTCCGTCGGGAAGCGGCAGGAAATTGGCGAACGGGCGCTCGACGATTCTCAATCCATGCTCGGCGAGCCGCAGGTCGCGGATCACCTTGGGGTTCAGCAGGCTTACCGTGTATGCGGCCGTGGAATTGCGGAATCCGGGCGCGAATTCCTCGGTCACCGCGGCGCCGCCGACGACGTGACGCCGCTCCAGGACACGGACTCTCAAGCCGGCGCCGGCGAGGTAGCACGCGCAGACCAGGCCGTTGTGGCCGCCGCCGATGACGATCGCGTCGTAGCGCACGTGCGCTAGGGAGACTTCTGGATGCGGTAGACCGCGAGACTGCCGAGGAGGTTGACGAGCGTCGTGACCGGCCGCCCGTCGTGCAGGACGACGCGCTCGAGCACGCGGACACCGTGGCTCGCGCAGAACGACTCGAAATCGGCGATCGTGAAGAGGTGCACGTTGGGCGTGTTGTACCACTCGTACGGCAGCTCGGCGGACATCGGCATCTTGCCGCCGAGCGCGATCTGCAGGCGCAGGTCCCAGCGGCCGAAATTCGGGAAAGAAACGATCGCCTCGCGCCCGACGCGCAGCATGTCGAGCACGATCTCCTCGGTGCGGCGCACCGCCTGGAGCGTCTGCGACAGGATCACGTAGTCGAAAGAGCCCGCGTCGAACCCTGCGAGGCCGCGCTCGAGGTCGCTCTGGATCACGTTCACGCCGTTCTTCACGCAGGCGAGCACGTTTGCGTCGTCGATGTCGACGCCGTAGCCGCTCGCGTTGCGCGTCTGACGGAGGTACTTGAGCAGCACGCCGTCGCCGCAGCCGAGGTCGAGCACCGCGGCATCGGGCTTGACCCAGGCGGCGATCGCCTGAAAGTCGGACCTTTCCGACAGCACGCCCTGGCTGATCATAGGCGGGAGTGGATCCCGTCGAAGTACGCCCGCACGAGCGCATGGTAGCGCGCGTCGTCGAGCAGGAAGGCGTCGTGGCCGTGCGGGGCGTCGATCTCGGCGTAGGACACGTCGCGGCGGTTGTCGAGCAGGGCCTTGACGATCTCGCGCGAGCGCGGCGGCGCGAAGCGCCAGTCGGAGGTGAAGGACACCACCAGGAACCGCGCTTTCGCGGCGGCCAGGGCCCTGGTGAGATCGTCCCCGCACCCGGCCGCGGGGTCGAAGTAGTCGAGAGCGCGCGTGATGAGCAGGTACGTGTTGGCATCGAAATACTCGGAGAACTTGTCGCCCTGGTAGCGCAGGTAGGATTCGATCTCGAAGTCGACGTCGAAGTGGAACTTGATCGAATCCGAGCGCAGCGCTCGCCCGAATTTCTCCATCATGGCGTCATCGGAGAGATAGGTGATGTGACCGATCATGCGCGCGAGCCGCAGGCCGCGGCGCGGCACGACGCCGTGCTCGTAGTAGTCGCCGCCGTGGAAATCCGGGTCGGTGGTGATCGCCTGGCGCGCGACCTCGTTGAAGGCGATGTTCTGCGCCGAGAGCTTGGGCGCCGCTGCGACCACGATCGAGTTTCGGATGCGGTCCGGGTAGCTGATCGTCCACTGCAGCGCCTGCATCGCGCCCAGGCTGCCGCCCATCACCGCGGCGAAGGAGGCGATGCCCAGCCGGTCGGCGAGCCGCGCCTGCGCGTTCACCCAGTCCTCGACCGTGACCACGGGAAAAGCCGAGCCGTAAGGCTTGCCGGTCGCGGGGTTCACGCTCTTCGGCCCGGTCGAGCCGAAGCAGCCGCCGACGTTGTTCACGCCGACGACGAAGAACTTCTCGGTGTCGAGCGGCTTGCCGGGTCCGATCATGTTGTCCCACCAGCCGACGTTGTCGGCGCCTCCTAGTTCAGGCTCGGCGTAGTAGCCGGCGACGTGATGCGCCGCGTTCAGCGCGTGGCACACCAGCACGGCGTTCGATTTCGCCGCGTTCAGCCTGCCGTAGGTCTCGTAGACGAGGTCGTACCGGTCCAGCGTCGCGCCGCTCTTGAACTTCAGCGGCTCGGGAAAATGCAGGGTCTGCGGCTTGACCGCTCCGACCGAGCGCGGGACTGCGTTGCCTTCGGGGGCCATGAAATGAAAAACCCGCTCAGCTTGCCTGCTAAACGGGTCGCCCTCGCTTTAGCAATATTTGTTTGTCGCCGCGGACCTCCGCGGCGGCGCCTGCAAGCTGATGATCAAATCGGCGCTGGTGTGGGAAGTTACCTTAGCGCCGCGGCCGCGTCAATTCTCGGGAGCACCCTTGTCCTTGGCGCCGCGCTTTTGCCAGCGCTCGCGCCTGACTCTGTCCCGGCCGACCTTCAGCCGGTACTGAGAGAGCAAGTGCTCGCGCATCTTGGCGAGGATGAAGTCCCGCAGTTCGAAAGGAACGGTCGCCGAGGCGCGCTCGAAGCGGGGAACGACCGTGCCCGAGTCGAACTTTCCGTCGGCGACGAGGATCGGTGCCTGCGGGTGCCCGCCGGACGCGTCACCGTGATCGACGCCGTCGTGGTAGGTTCCGCCGGAGCGGCTCCACACCAGCGCGCGCTCGTTGCGCTCGACATCGTAGTAAAGCTGGAACTTCGTCAACGCCCCGGTCGAGTCCTGCCAGGTGAACAGGTCGAAGAAGTCGTTCTCGAACCAGCGGCGCCTCAGCGAAGGATCGGTCTGCTCGACGATCAGGACTTCGCGCAAGGGATCGGGCTTGGCTTGCATGGCTCAGGCGTTCAGCTTGGCGAGCAGGGCGCGCGCCCTCGCGGGATCGTGCTCGCGGGTGACGCGCTCCGCGCCCCTCTCAGCGTCCTTGAGGCGCGTGCGCAGCACCTCGTTCTTGATTGCCAGCAGCTGCGCCGGGTGCATCGAGAACTCGCGCAGACCGAAGCCGAGCAGGAGCCTGGTCATCGCTGCATCGCCTGCCATCTCGCCGCACACTGCGACCGGGGTTTTCGCGCGCTTGGCGCTGCGGATGGTCTGCGCGATCAGCTGCAGCACTGCCGGGTGCAGCGGATCGTAGAGGTGCGCCACGGTGTCGTCGGTCCGATCGATCGCGAGCGTGTACTGGATCAGGTCGTTGGTGCCGATCGACAGGAAGTCGAGCTTCTTCAGGAAGTACCGCAGCGACAGCGCCGCGGCCGGCACCTCGATCATGCCGCCGATCTGGACGCGCCGATCGTAGGGCGTCTTCTGGTCGTCCAGCATCTCCCGCGCTTGACGCACGGCGGCGAGGGTCTGCTCGACCTCGTGGGCGTGGGCGAGCATCGGGATGAGCAGACGGATCTTGCCGTGCCGCGAGGCGCGCAGGATGGCGCGCAGCTGCGTCAGGAACATTTGCGGCTCGGCCAGGCAGAAGCGGATCGCGCGAAGGCCGAGCGCCGGGTTCGGGCCGCCGCGGTCCGCGCCGTTGATGCTCTTGTCGGCGCCGAGGTCGAGCGTCCTGATGGTCACCGGGCGGCCGTGCATCGCGTCGGCGACCCTGCGGTAGGCCTCGAACTGCTCGTCCTCGGAGGGCAGGTCGTCGCGGTTCAGGAACAGGAACTCGCTGCGGAAGAGCCCGATTCCCATGGCGCCGGCCTCGGCCGCCTCCTCGACGTCCTGCGGCAGCTCGATGTTGGCGTGCAGTTCCACCGCCACGCCGTCGAGCGTCGCCGAGCGCGAGCTGCGGAGGCGCTTGAGCTGCTCCCGCTCGGTCTCGATTGCGCGGGCGCGCTTGCGGTACTCGGCGAGCACCCCTTCGCCCGGGTTGACGATCAGGACCCCTTCGCGGCCGTCGACGATGACCGTCTCGCCCTCGCGGATCATGCCGCGCGCGTGGTGCAGGCCGACGATCGCGGGCAGCGCGAGGCTGCGCGCGAGGATCGCGGTGTGCGAGGTGACGCCACCCAGGTCGGTGACGAAGCCCGCGTAGCGGTGCTGCTTGAACAGGATCATGTCGGCGGGCGACAGGTCGTGCGCGACCACGATCGCGTTCTCCTCGTGCGCCGGCTCGGGCGGCGCGTGCCCGGTGCCGAGCATGGCCGAGAGCACCCGCTCGACCACCTGCACGACGTCCTGCTTGCGCTCGCGCAGGTAGGGGTCCTCCATCTCCTCGAACTGCGACACGAGGTACTCGAGCTGCTGGGTGAGGGCCCACTCGGCATTGCAGCGGCGGTTGCGGATCAGCTCGCGCGGCACGAGCGACAGCGCGGAGTCCTTGAGCAGCATCGCATGAAGGCTCAGGATGGCGTTCATTTCCATCGGCGCGCCCGCGGGAATATGCGCCTGCAGCGCGGCGAGCTCGCCCTCGACCTGCGCGACCGCCCTGTCGAAACGGGCGATCTCGGCGTCGATCTCCCGCGCGCCGATCTCGTAGTGCGCGACCTCGAGGCGCGCGCTCGAGACGAGATGCGCGTGGCCGATCGCGATGCCTCCCGACACGCCGGCGCCCTGCAGCGTGAAGCTGGCCGCCACCGTGTGGGATTCGCCCGGCTTCATGGATTCACTCCGCCTCGCCGAAGCGGTCGGCGACCAGCTCGGCGAGCGCCTTGATCGCCGCGTCGGCGTCCTCGCCCTCCGCCTCGATGAGGACGCGGCTGCCCTTGCCGGCGGCGAGCATCATCACGCCCATGATGCTCTTCGCGTTCACGCGGCGGCCGTTGCGCGACAGCCACACCTCGGCCGAGAACGCGCCGGCCACTTCGGTGAGCCTCGCCGCGGCGCGCGCGTGGAGACCGAGCTTGTTCACGATTTCAGCCTCGGTTTGCGCCATTGCAGACGTCGGAGGTCAGGTGGACGACGCCTTCGTGTCCGCCGCTCATCGCCTTTTCGACGACGGCCGCGAGCCGCTCGTCCCGGTAAGTGAGCGCGCGGATCAGCATCGGCAGGCTCGCGCCGGCGAGGCCTTCCACGCGTCCAGGCTCGAGCAAGCGCGTGGCGATGTTCGACGGCGTTGCGCCAAGCATGTCGGTCAGCACAAGAACCCCTTCTCCCGTGTCGACTTGACGAAGCTGCTCGCGAGCCTGGGGCAGGACCTTGTCGGGATCGTCGTGGAGCGAAACCCCCATTTGGCGCACCTGGGCGGGACGCTTGCCGAGCACGTGGCTCGCGGAATGCACCAGCGCCTCGCCGAAGCTGCCGTGCGACAGGATGAGGATCCCGATCACGAGCGAACCGCCGCCTCTAGCGCGTCGACGAACATCCCGGCGACGTTGAATCCCGTCTGGTCGGTGATCTCGCGGAAGCACGTCGGGCTGGTCACGTTGATCTCGGTGAGCCAGTCGCCGATCACGTCCAGGCCCACCAGGAGCAGCCCGCGCGCGGCGAGGCGCGGGCCGAGCGCCTCGGCGATCTCGAGGTCGCGCTTGGAGAGGGGCCTCGCGACGCCGGTGCCGCCCGCAGCGAGGTTGCCGCGGGTCTCGCCGGGCTTGGGGATGCGCGCGAGGCAGTGCGGCACCGGCTTGCCCGCGATGAGGAGGATGCGCTTGTCGCCGTCGCGGATCTCGGGAATGTAGCGCTGCGCCATGATCGACCTGGCGCCGTAGTCGGTGAGCGTTTCGATGATCACGTTGCGGTTCGGATCGCGGTCGGTGACGCGGAACACCGAGTGTCCGCCCATCGCGTCGAGGGGCTTCAGGATGACGTCGCCGTTCGCGTCGATGAACTCCTGGATTTCCGTCTCGATCCGCGTCACCAGCGTGGGCGCGGCGAATTGCGGGAACTCGGCGATGGCGAGCTTCTCGCTGTGATCGCGCAGCGCGCGCGGATGGTTGAACACCTTTACCCCCTCGCGGTGGGCGAGCTCGAGCAGCCAGGTCCCCACGAGGTACTCGGCGTCGAAGGGCGGGTCCTTGCGCATCAGCACCGCGTCGAACTCAGTCAGGCGCGTCTGCATCGGCGCCTCGGTGCGGTACCAGGCATCCTTCGTGCCGGTGAGCTCCAGGCGCGAGCAGTCGCCGACCACGCGCCCGCCTTTCCACATCAACGCGTCCTGGAGCATGAAATGGAGGTCGTGGCCGCGCTTGGCCCCCTCGACCATCATCGCGTAGGTCGAGTCCTTGTGGATCTTGAACGAGTCGAGCGGGTCGGCGATGAAGACGAGCTTCATCGTTTCATTCTAACGCGCGTAGATGAGATCGGGCAGCCAGGTCGCGATCTGCGGCACGTAGGTGATGAACAGCAGGTACAGCACCATGACCACGATCCAGGGCGCGAAGGCGATCGTGGTCTCGGTGAGCCCCATCTTGGCGATGTTGCTGGCGACGTAGAGGTTCAGGCCCACGGGCGGATGGATGAGGCCGACCTCCATGTTGATGGTCATGACGATGCCGAAGTGGATCGGGTCGACGCCCAGCTTCATCGCGACCGGGAACAGTATCGGAGCGAGCAGCAGCACGATCGAGGAGGGCTCCATGAAATTGCCCGCGATCAGGAGCAGGACGTTGACGCCGAGCAGGAACACCCAGGCAGAGAGGTGCTTGTCGACGATCCACTGCGCCATCGCCTGCGGGATGTTCTCCGAGGTGAGCAGGAACGAAAACAGGATCGCGTTGGTGATGATGTACAGCAGCATCGCGCTGGTATTGGCCGAGTCGAGCAGGACTCTGGGCACCTCGGAGAGCTTGAGATCCTTGTAGACGAAGACTGCGACGATGAAGGCGTATACCGCGCTCACCGCCGCGGCCTCGGTGGGGGTGAACACGCCGCCGTAGATGCCGCCGATCACGACCACGATCAGCAGCAGGCCCCAGATCGCGTCCCAGAAGGAGGACCAGATCTCCTTCCAGTTCGCGCGTGGCATCCGCGGGTAGTTGTTGCGGCTGGCGACCACCCAGGTAATCGCCATCAGGATCGCGGCGAGCAGGATGCCCGGGATGATGCCGGCGATGAACAGCTTGCCTACGCTGGTGTTCGTCGACACCGAATAGATCACCATCACGATCGAGGGCGGGATCAAAATGCCCAGCGCCCCCGCGGTGCCGATCGAGCCGACGCCGAATTTGCGCGGGTAGCCCTGCTTCTCCATTGCCGGGATGAGGATGGTGCCGATCGCCACGACCGTCGCGGGGCTCGACCCCGATACCGCGGCGAAAAGCGCGCAGGCGAACACGCCCGCCATCGCGAGGCCTCCGTAGAAATGGCCGACCAGCGCGGTGGCGAAGCGGATCATGCGCCGGGCGACGCCGCCGTGCGTGAGGAAGGTCCCGGCGAGGATGAAGAATGGGATCGCCATGATCGCGAACTGATCCAGCCCGGTGAACAGCCGCTGCGACACCAGCTCGGCCGGCAGGTCGGTCATGAAGAAGAGGAACGAGAGCACCGTGAGGCCGAGTGCGATCGAGATCGGCATCCCGGTGAGCATCAGGAGGATCAGCAGGATGAAGATGATCCAGCCGTTCACGCGCGTCCTTCCGCCTGCATGCCGTCGACGTGCGCGACGTTGTGGGCGGGCAATTCCCCCGTGCGCCGGAAGCGCCACGCCACCTGCAGGAAGCGGTAGCACATGAGCGCTGATCCGAGCGGGACTGCCAGGTAGACGATCCACATCGGCAGCTCGAGGTCAGGGGAGACCTGCCCGGTTCCGAACATGCGCACCACGAAGAGCGTGCCCAGCCCCGCGATCACGCCGGTGAAGAAGGCGCCGGCGAGCAGATCGAAGGTGATCCAGAAGCGCCGCTTTCCCGGCTCGAGCAGTCGCACCAGCACGTCGACGCCGACGTGGATTCCGGTGCGCACACCGTATGCGGCGCCGAACTTCGCCATCCAGATGAACAGGTAGATGCACAGCTCCTGCGCCCAGGTCAGATTCAGGTGCTGCGTGTACTTCCAGATCCAGGGGACATCGGCCGTGTAGCGGTGCACGACCGATACGAAAATGACGATCGTCGCGAGCGCCATGAAGCTCGCGACGAGCCATTCCTCGAGGTGATCGAGGATGCGGTTGAACGCGCGCATTACCCCTCCCGCGGCGGCCGCGCTACGCCGGCCGGATCGGCCGGCTATCTCTTCGCCGGCTGCGCGACCGTCTTCTCGATCGCCTGCAGCGTGTCCTTGCCGACGACGTCCTCGTACTGCGCGTAGAGCGGCAGCATCGCCTTGCGCCACACCGCCTTCTCCGCCGGGGGCAGCACGTAGATCTCGGTCGTTTTGGCGGCGCGGATCTTCGCAAGCGCGTCGTCGTTCTCCTGCTTCGCGATGTGCCAGACGTACTTCGTGGACTCCGCCATCGCCTCGGTCAGGCTCTTGCGGATGTCCGGCGGCAGGCCGTCCCAGAACTTCTTGTTGACGACCACCGCATACATGACCACGCCATGGTCGGACAGGGTCATGTACTTCTGCACCTCGTGCATCTTCTGCGTGTACTTGTTCGACGGCGTGTTCTCCTCGCCGTCGACCACGCCCTGCTGGAGCGCCGTGTACACCTCGGAGAAGGCCATCACCTGCGGGATCGCGCCGAGCGCCTTGATCTGCCCCTCGATGACCTTCGAGGACTGGATGCGAATCTTCAGGCCCTTGAAATCGTCGAGTTTCTTCAGCGGCTTGTTGGCGGTGAATTCCTTGAAGCCGTTGAACCAGTAGGCGACGCCGGTGATGCCCTTGGGCTCGAGCAGTTTGAACAGTCCCGATCCGACCGGGCCCTCGACGACGCGCTCGAGCGACGCTTCGTCGGGGAACATGTAGGGCAGGTCGAACACCTCGAACTTGCGCACGCCCAGGGGCCCGAACTTCGACACCGACGGTGCGAGCATCTGCACCGCGCCCAGCTGCAGCGCTTCCAGCTCCTCGCGGTCCTTGTAGAGCTGGCTGTTGGGATAGACCTCGACCTTCACGCGGCCGTGCGTCTTCGCCTCGGCGAGCTCCTTGAATTTCAGCGCGCCCTTGCCCTTGGGCGTGTCGTCGGTGACGACGTGGCTGAACTTGATGACGATGGCTTGCTGTGCCTGCGCTGCCGTGAATGCAAGCAGCGCCAGCGCTACGGCTGCGAGTTGCGCGAGTCTCATGTCGTCCTCCTCTCCTGTGTGATTCTGCTCCTGCGACGCAGGCTCAACCGGCCTGCTCCGAAATCTCCACCAGGTTGCCGTCCGGGTCGCGCACGTATACCGAGCGGAGCGGCCCGGCGGCGCCGGTCTTGGCAACGGGGCCTTCGACGATCTGCACGCCGGCCGACGCCAGCCGCGCGACCACGTCCATCAGCGGAACGGCCGCGATAAAGCAGACATCGAGCGTCCCCGGTGCCGCCAGCGTTGCCCTGGGGGAGAATTCGCGCCCCTTCTCGTGCAGGTTGATCTTCTGCCCGCCGAACTTGAGCGCCATGCGGCCCTCGCCGAAGCGCTCGAACTTCATGCCGAGGACCCGCGTGTAGAAATCGATGCACTGCTCCGTGCGCGCCGTCGTCAGCACGATGTGATCGAGGTGATCGATCATGGGCCGTCGGCGGCAGGCGGCCTTGGCGCGGCCGGCTACTTCGCCGCCTTGACCATATAGTCGACCGCCGCCTTGACGTCGGCGTCGGAGAGCGTGAGGTTGCCGCCGCGCGGCGGCATCGCGTTCAGGCCCTTGAGTGCGCTTTCGTAGAGGCGCTCGACGCCGTGCATCAGGTGCGGCGCCCATGCCTTCTTGTCCCCGAATTTCGGCGCGTTCGCCACGCCAATGCCGTGGCAGGCAATGCACGTCGATTCGTAGACTTTCTTCCCGTCCGCGGCGGCCGCGGTGACTTTGGCCGGAGCCGCTCCCGCCGGTGCCGGCCTCGGCGCGGCGGCCGCTGCCGGCGCGGCCGGTTCCTTGAAGCCGGCGCCGGCGGCGTTCGCCATGTAGACCACGGCGCGCTCCACTTCGAGATCGCTGAGGTCGGATGCGCCGCCGCGCGGCGGCATCGCGCCCTTGCCCTTGAGGGCTGTCTGCAGCAGCGCCTTCTCGCCGGTGCGGATGCGCGGTGCCCACTCGGCCTTGTTGCCGAGCTTCGGCGCGTTGGCGACACCGGCGGTATGACAGGCCGTGCAGACCGTCTGGAACACCTGCTGTCCGGTCTTGACCGCTTGCGCGCCCCGGGCCACGCCGGCGACGGCCACGTCGGCCACCGGCTTGATGCGCGCGGCGACCTCCTCGGGCGACATCGCTTTTGGATCGACGATCCTGCCGCTCGTCGCGAGCTGTGACAAGAGCACGATCAGCACGATCGGTACGACGAACGCGAGCACCAGCACGATGACGAGCTGCTTCGGGGTCTTGATCAAGGAATCGTGCGAGTCGCCGCTCATCTGCGTGTCGCGAGCGTGGAAAATAAAGCGCGCATTATAGCGCTTGCTGCGATATTCTCGAAACCGATGAAGCGCTCGGTGTGCCTGTTCTGCTCCGCCAAGGAAGACCTGCCGTCCGCAGCGCAAGCGCTCGCCGCCGAATTCGGGGCGGCGTGCGCCGCGCGAGGCCTGCGCCTCGTATACGGAGGCAGCGGCCGCGGGCTGATGGGCGTCGCCGCGCGCGCCGCGGTGGCCGCAGGGGGCGAGGTCCTGGGGATCATGCCGCGGCACCTGATGCGGCCCGAGCATGCCGCCGCCGATCTCGGCACGCTGCTGGTGGTCGAGACGCTCGCCGAGCGCAAGCAGAAGATGAACGACGCGGCCGACTTCTTCGTCGCGATTCCCGGAGGCATCGGGACGCTGAACGAGCTGATCGAGATGCTGACGCTGAACGACCTCGGCTTGCAGGCGAAGCCCGTGATCCTGTGCGCGACCGACGGCTTCTGGCAGCCATTTACCGCGCTGATCGAGCGCTTCCAGGCCTACGGGGTGATGCGCCCGAGCATCGCGCAATACCTGCGCTACGCGACCACGGTCGGAGAGACGATGCGCATCGTCGACGCTTCCCTGCCGGCGCAGCGGCCGGCGCAATCTCGCGGTGTATAATTTGCACACCCCGCGCCCGTAGCTCAGGGGATAGAGTGATGGCCTCCGAAGCCATAGGTCGCGCGTTCGATTCGCGCCGGGCGCGCCAGATTCCCGCAGCCGGACACCCGATGCGAAGCTGTGCTCTGCTCGCGATGGCCTTGCCGCTCGTCGCACACGCCGGCGGGTCCAACTACGGCATCGCGCCGGGAACGCGGGATTTTTCCGCGAAAATCACCGAGTGGTCCGTGCCGACGCCGAAGTTCGCGCGCGATCCCGCGCCGGGCCCCGACGGCAACATCTACATCACGGTGATGTTCGCGGACAGGATCGCGCGCTTCGACACGAAGACGCAGAAATTCAACGAATGGAATCTGCCCGAGGGCACGCGCCCGCACGGGCTGCTGGTCGATCCGCTGGGCAAGGTCTGGTACACCGGCAACGGCAAGGGCGTGATCGGCGAGCTCGATCCGGCGACCGGGAAGGTGATCGAATTCCGCCCGCCCTCCGGGGGCAACCCGCACACCATCGTCATCGACGGCGCAGGCACGCTCTGGTTCACGAGCCAGTCGGGCTACGTCGGGCGTCTGGACCGCGCCAGCGGGAAGATCACGGAATACCGCATGTCGGGCGGCCCCTACGGCATCGCGCTCGACAAGCTGGGCAAGGTGTGGGTGTGCCGCATGGGTGCCGACAAGATGGGGATCATCGACGCGAAGTCGGGGAAGATCACCGAGCTCTACATGGGGCCCGGATCGATGCCGCGCCGCGTCGCCGCCGCGCCGGACGGAAGCCTGTGGGTAACGCTCTACGGCGCGGGCAGGATCGCGCGCATCGATGCGGCGGCGGCGAAGGTCGTGAAGGAATACGAGATGCCGGCGGGCGAGCGCGGCGGGCCGTACGCGATCACCGTCGACGGCGCGGGACGTGTGCTCGCGAGCGAGATCAACCGCGACACGATGGCGATGCTCGATCCGAGGACCGGGCAATTCCAGGTATTCATGCTGCCGTCGAGAAACGAAGGCATCCGCAAGGCGATCGTCGATGCGCAGGGTCGCCTCTGGTACATGGGCTCGCACAGCGGCAAGCTCGGCGTCATCGAATAACGGGATCGCCCGGCGGCGCCGCGCCACAGCGGACCCGTCGGATCAGGCTGCTGGCGTAGCGGTACCGCGAAGCGAGAAGGGCGCCGCGAGGCGCCCTTTCTTCACTACTTGACGAACTTTCCGGCGCGGCCGATCATCGTCAGGTCGACGAACTTCGAGCCGCTGTGGCTGCCAGGCGAGAAGCTGACCACGAAATCGCCAAGGTCCACGTTGCTCATGCTCTCGAGCGCCGTGACGAGCTTCTCCCGGGTGAGATCCTTTCCCGCGCGGCGCAGGCCCTCGACGACGACCTTGCCCACGATGTAACCCTCCAGGCTCGTGAAATCGAAGTCCTTCTGGCCTTGCTTGGCCATGACCTCCTGGTACTCCTTCACGATGGGCACGCTCGGGCTCCAGGGGAAGGGCACGACCTGGGAGATCGCCACTCCGTAGCCCTCGGCCTTGAGCGCGTCGGCCAGGGCGGTGCTGCCCACGAACGACACGTTGTGGAACTGGGTCGTGCTCCCCGCCGCCTTCATCTCGCGGACGAATTCCGCGATCGACGTATAGGCGGAGATCATGATCACGCCGTCCGGATGCGCTGCGTTGATAGTATTGACCGCGTCCTGCACCTTGACGGTGTTGCGCTCCACTTTGCCCAGCGCGGCGATCTTCATGTTTCGCTTGTCCATGGCGATCTGCACGCCTTTCAGGCCGGCCTGTCCGTAGGCGTCGTCCTGATAGAAAACGGCGATCTTGTGGTTTCCCGTCGACACCAGCTGCTCGACAATCTGCTCGGTCTCGTCGTAGTAGCTTGCCCGCACGTTGAAGATGTAGCGGTTTACGGGGTTGCGCAGCGCCTCGGCGCCGGTGAAGGGCCCGATCAGGGGCACCTGGGCCTGGGTAAAGATCGGCATCGCGGCCACGGTCGTGGGCGTTCCCACGTACGCGACCAGCGCGAAGACCTTGTCTTCCTGGATCAGCTTCTTGGTGTTCTCAGCGCATAGGTTCGCTTCGTACCTGTCGTCCAGCGTCTTGAGCTCGATCTTCCTGCCGTAGACCCCGCCTTGCGCGTTGACGTGGTCGAAATAAGCCTTGGTCCCGATGTTCAAATGGAGACCCAGCTGTGCTGCCGGACCGGAGAATGCCGCCGATTGCCCGAGCAGAATAGAGCGTGCGGTCACGCCCGGCGCCGCCGCCGAGACGGAGGCGGCGAATAGAAGCAGAAGGATTCCCAGCAACGTGCGCATGACGCATCTCCTCATGAACGAGGTTGGCGCGGCAGCCCGATGGCGCCGCGCCGGCCGCAAAGAGTCACGCTACTGCGGCTCGCAGCAGGCCATCTCCAGCGACCACACGCGAGCCGGAACCTCGGTCTTCGCAGGTTGCGCCGCGTGGCGCGCTGAAGCTTTGGCGACAACGGCCGGCATCGCCTTCGCCTGGGCGGCGGCGTTCTTCTCCACCGCCTCGCCGGCAAGCGCCGCGGAAACGAGCAAACATCCCAACATCATAATCGCTGTACGCATGATGAACCCTCCCAGTTGTCAGTTCAAAGTCAGCTCTAAACGAGCCCGGTGTCGCGCGCACCCTGCACGTGACTACCGCGTGGTTCCTCTGTAGCAGGAACTGGGCCATGGGAATACAGTTTGTATATTCAACGAGATAGCGTATCTGGCCCGCCTTAGGAGGCCACCCCACAGCTTGTCCTGCGTCGAAAGTTCGAAGGCGGCGCAGATTCGCCGACACCGCGGCGGGAGCTTTGCTGTCGAGAGGCTTACCGGGTGGGTCAGCGCCGGCGCGACGCGCGGAGCACCCACAATGCAAACAGGGCGAGGATCGCCGCCGAAATCCCGATTCCGTAGCGCCGCATCTTCTTCTTTCTCTCCAGCGTTTCCGCGCGCTCGGCCTCCATGAGCCGCGCGAGGCGCTCGGCCGGCGTGGCCTTGGCCGCGGCCTTCGGCGGTTGCGGTTCGGCGGGCTGCGCCTCCTTGCGCGCCAGCGCCTCGCGGCGCGCTTCGGCGAGCAGGGCTTCCTCCTTGGGCGAGAGCTTTTCCTTGTCCATGGCTACATCAGGATGATGTCGAACTGCTCTTGCCCGTAGCTCGTCTCGACCTGCATCGACACGGGCTTGCCGATGAAGTCGCCCAGCATCGCCAGCGACTGCGATTCCTCGTCGAGAAACAGGTCGATCACCGCCTGCGAGGCGAGGATGCGGAACTCGCGCGCGTTGAACTGGCGCGACTCGCGCAGGATCTCGCGCAGCACCTCGTAGCATACGGTCTGCGCGGTTTTCACCGCGCCGCGGCCGCCGCACGCTGCGCAGGGCTCGCACAGGACATGCTCGAGCGATTCGCGCGTGCGCTTGCGCGTCATCTCGACCAGGCCCAGCCCGGTGAATCCGTTGACGGTGATGCGGGTGCGGTCGCGCGCGAGCGCCCGGTTCAGCTCGGCGAGCACTGCCGCGCGGTGCTCCGCCGAGTCCATGTCGATGAAGTCGATGATGATGATGCCGCCGAGGTTGCGCAGGCGAAGCTGGCGCGCGATCACCTGCGCCGCCTCGAGGTTGGTCTTGAACACCGTGTCGTCGAAATTTCGCGTGCCCACGTAACCGCCGGTGTTGACGTCGACCGTGGTCATGGCCTCGGTCTGGTCGAGGATCAGGTAGCCGCCGCTCTTCAATTCCACGCGGCGCGCGAGCGCGCGCTCGATCTCGTCCTCGACGTTGTGCAGGTCGAACAGCGGCCGCTCGCCGGTATAGTGCTCGAGCTTTGCGAGCACCTTGGGCGTGTATTCCTCGGCGAATTCCTTCAGCTTCTGAAAGTTCTCGCGCGAGTCGATGAATATCCGCCCGGTAGTCTCGCCGGCGATGTCGCGCAGCGCCCGCTGCGCGAGCGACAGGTCCTGGTAGAGCAAAGCCGGGGCGTGCGAGGTGAAAGCGCGGCCGCGGATGCCGTGCCAGAGCTTTCTCAGATACTCGATGTCCGCGCGCAGCTCCGTGTCGCCGGCGGTCTCGGCCACTGTGCGGATGATGAAGCCGCCGGTCTCGTCCGCGGGCAGGAGCTGCTGCAGCTTGTCGCGCAGCAGCTGGCGGTCCGTCTCGTCCCGGATGCGTTGCGAAATGCCGATGTGCGGGTCCTGGGGGAGATAGACTACGAGCCGCCCGGCGATGGAGATCTGCGTCGACAGGCGCGCGCCCTTGGTGCCGAGGGGATCCTTGATCACCTGCACGAGCAGCGACTGGCCCTCGGAGAGAATGCGCTCGATCGGCTTCGCAGGCATGTCGCCCGGCTGCTGGCGCTCCTCCCAGATGTCGGCGACGTGCAGGAAGCCGGCGCGGTCCAGGCCGATCTCGATGAATGCCGACTGCATGCCCGGGAGCACGCGCGCGACCCTTCCCGCGTAGATGTTCCCCACCAGGCCGCGGCTCGCCATGCGCTCGACGTGCAGCTCCTGCGGCACGCCCGATTGCATGACGGCGACGCGCGTCTCCTGCGGCGTGCAGTTGATCAGGATGTCCTCGGCCACGGGAGGCGGGCGTCAGAAATTCTTGATGAGCTGGGCCGTCTCGTAGAGCGGCAGGCCCATTACGCCGGAGTAGCTGCCGTGCAGCTCGGTGACGAAGGCGCCGGCTCGGCCCTGGATCGCGTACGCGCCCGCCTTGTCCGTCGGCTCGCCGGTCGCGACGTAGGCCTCGACCTCGGCCTGGGTGAGCTCGGCGAAGCGCACGCGCGACTCGCTGACGAGGAGCTCGCGGCGGTCGCCGAGCTTCAGGCCCACCGCGGTGAGCACGCGGTGCTCGCGCCCGGAGAGGAGGCGCAGCATCTTCACCGCGTGCGCGGCATCGGGCGGTTTGCCGAGGATGACGTCGTCGACGCACACGACGGTATCGGCGACGAGGACCGGAAACGGGCGCAGCTTCCGCTGCAGGATTCTCTGCCAGCCGGCGTCGGCCTTGCTGCGACAAACCCGGCGCACGTAGTCGTCCGGCCCCTCGCCCGGCTGCTGCGATTCGTCGACGTCGACGTTGCGCCCCGGGTGGTCGCGCAACATCAGGACTTCGAAGGCGACGCCGAGCTGCTTCAGCAACTCGCGCCGGCGCGGGCTGCGCGATGCAAGATAGACCTTGGCCTTGGGCGGGGCTGCGCTCATGCGCGGTGATAGGGGTGATTTTCGAGGATGGAGGCGGCGCGGTACAGCTGCTCGGCGAGGAGCACGCGCGCCAGCCCGTGCGGCAGGGTCATGGCCGAGAGCCGCAGCGTCGCCTGCGCGGCGCGCTTGGTCTCGGTGTGCAGTCCGTCGGCCCCGCCGACGAGGAAGGCGAGGTCGCGGCCTTCCCGCCTCCGCGCGTCCAGCCAGCGCGCGAGCTCGGCCGTAGTCATCTCGCTGCCGCGCTCGTCGAGCGCGACCCGGAACGCGCCGCGCGGCACGGCGCGCTCGATCCGCGCGGCCTCCGCGCGCATCAGCTGCTCCGGCGTTTTCCCGCCGGAGCGCGGCTCGGGGCGGATCTCGATCAGCTCGGTCTTCAGCCCTCGGGGCATGCGCTTCGCGTATTCGTTGAACGCCTCGTCGATCCAGCCCGGCATGCGCGCACCCACGGCGACGACGAGCAGCTTCATTTGGCCGGGGTCGGGCGGCGTCTCGCTCGCGGCTTGCGAGGCTTGGGCTGGCCCCACAGCTCCTCCAAATTGTAGTGCGTGCGCACTGCCGGCTGCATGATGTGAACGACGATATCGCCCAGGTCGATGAGAACCCAATCGCCGCCGTCCTCCCCCTCGACGCCGTAGACGCGGCCGCCGGCCGCTTTGGCCTTCTCCTGGACGTTGCTCGAGAGCGCCTTCAGCTGCCTCGCGGAGTCGGCGCTCGCGATGATCACGCGGTCGAACATCGCGGTGAGGTGAGCGACGTCGAAGACCTCGATTTCGCGCGCCTTGATGTCCTCGAGCGCCTCGGTCGCGGTCTTCTGGAGCTTGCGGAGCTCTATCATCAGTGCGCGCCGTTGTCGCTCGCGTACAGCCGGTGCGCGTGGATGTAGTCGAGGACCGCCGAGGGCAGCAGGTAGCGCGGGCTCCTCGACTGGGCGAAGTGGGCGCGGATGGCGCTCGCCGAGATATCGAGCGCGGTGGTGCCGTAGGTGACGATGCCGCCGGCTGGGCGCCGCCGCAGCGCGTCGGGGGTCCCCGCGCGCTTGCGCCATTCGGAGGCGAGCGCCGCGGACATGCCGCCCGGGGTGAGCGAGTGCCCCGGGCGCTGGGCGACGAAGATGTGCGCCAGCTCGAACAGGTCGCGCCAGCGCTCCCAGGTGGTGAGGTCGCGGAAGGCGTCGGTGCCCAGAAGCAGCACCAGCGGGCGCGCCCCGCCGAGCTTCCCGCGCAGGCGCTCGAGCGTTTCGATGGTGTAGCCGGGCGAGCCCTGCCGGATCTCGGCGTCGTCCAGTTCGAACAGCGCGTTCCTGCGGATCGCGAGCCTCACCATCTCGAGACGGTGCTTCGCGGGCGCGCGCGGCTGGGTGCGGTGCCACGGACGGCCCGCGGGCACCCAGCGCACGCGCTCCAGGCCGAGGATCTCGGCGGCTTCCTGGGCGAGCCGCAGGTGTCCGAAGTGCACCGGGTCGAAGGTGCCGCCCATGATGCCGACGGGAGCGAGTGCCCTCCGTGCTCTCGGCGGGGGGGGCTTGCGGCGGCCGGAACGGTTCTTCAGGCCTGCCTCAGGTGCGGATCTGGCCGCTGCCGAACACCACGAATTTCTGCGAGGTGAGGCCCTCGAGCCCCACGGGCCCGCGCGCGTGCAGTTTGTCGGTCGAGATGCCGACCTCGGCGCCCAGGCCATACTCGAAGCCGTCGGCGAAGCGCGTAGAGGCGTTCACCAGCACCGAGCTCGAATCGACCTCGCGCAGGAAGCGTTTCGCGTGGCCCTCGTCCTCGGTGACGATCGCGTCGGTGTGCTGCGACCCGTACTTGGCGATGTGGCCCATCGCCGCGTCCAGGTCCTTCACCACGCGCACCGCGAGTATGGGCGCGAGATACTCGGTGTACCAGTCCTGCTCGGTCGCGGGCTTCATCGAGGGGACGAGCTTGCGCGCCTCCTCGTCGCCGCGCAGCTCGACGCCCTTGTCGATGTAGATCTTCGCCAGCGGGGGAAGCACCTTCGGCGCGATCTTCTCGTTCACGAGCAGCGTCTCCATCGCGTTGCACACGCCGTAGCGCTGCGTCTTCGCATTGTCGGCGATGCGGATCGCCTTCTCGGGATCGGCGCCCTCGTCGATGTAGACGTGGCACACGCCGTCGAGGTGCTTGATCATCGGGATGCGCGAATCGCGCATCACGCGCTCGATCAGGTCCTTGCCGCCGCGAGGCACGATGATGTCCACGTATTCGTTCATCGCGAGCAGCTGGCCGACGGCGACCCGGTCGGGCGTCCCGACCACCTGCACCGCGGTCTCGGGCAGTCCGACAGCCTTCAGCCCTTCGTGCATGCAGTGCGCGATCGCCACGTTGGATCGGACCGACTCCGACCCGCCGCGCAGGATGCAGGCGTTGCCCGACTTGAGGCACAGCGCCGCGGCGTCGGCGGTGACGTTGGGGCGCGACTCGTAGATGATGCCGATCACGCCGAGCGGAACGCGCATGCGTGCGACTTTGATGCCGCTCGGCTGCTCGCGCAGCTCCGAGATCTGGCCGACCGGATCGGGGAGCTTCGCCACTTCCTCGAGGCCGACGGCCATCGCCTCGATCGACTTTTCCGTGAGCGTCAGGCGGTCGAGGAAGGCGGCGTCCTTGCCGCCGGTGCGCGCCGACAACACGTCCGCGGCGTTCTCGGACAGGAGCTTCTTCGCGTCGCGCCGCAGCGCCTTGGCGGCGGCGAGCAGCGCCCGGTTCTTCGTGGCCGTCTCGGCGCGCGCCACCTCGCGCGCGGCGATGCGCGCGCGCTGGCCGACCTTGATCATGTAGGCCTTGATGTCGGCGGGGGCGTTCATCGGGGGAATTTTACGCTGCCTGAGACCCTGCAGTCATTCGGGCAGCGCGCGGCTGCCCAAAGCAAGTGCTAGTGTTGCGGATTGCATGGATCCGCTCGACTACTCCCGCTACGCCCGCGGTCTCGTCGCCTCAAGGCCCGAGCTGCGCGAGGAGATCGAGCGCGCGGAGGAGGGCGGCTGGACGCGCGAGGCGATGCAGGCGTTCCTGCACGGGGGCGGCGACTCGGGCGACCCGAGCGCGCTGCTGCGGAAGCTGCGCCAGCGCGTGATGCTGCGCACGATGGCGCGCGATCTCGCGGACCTCGCTCCGCTCGAGGAGGTGTGCGCGACGATGTCGACTCTCGCCGAGGTCGCGATCGCCGAGGCGCTCGCATTTCTCGAGCAGGACGGCGCGACGCCGAAGCTCACGGTGGTCGGCATGGGCAAGCTCGGCGGCGGCGAGCTGAACGTGTCCTCGGACGTCGATCTGGTGTTCCTCTACCCTGAAGAGGACGAAGCGGGCGCGCGCCTCGAGCATTTCACGCGCCTCGGTCGGCGGCTCATCGCGGCGCTCGACGGGCGCACCGGGGACGGCTTCGTCTTCCGCGTCGACATGCGGTTGCGCCCCTGGGGTGATGGCGGCGCGCTGGCGACCAGCCTCGGCGCGCTGGAGGAGTATTTCGTCACGCAAGGGCGCGAGTGGGAGCGCTACGCCTGGATCAAGGCGCGCGCGCTCGGCGGCGAGAACAATGCGCTCTCGGCGATCGTGCGCCCGTTCGTCTACCGCAAATATCTCGACTACGGCACCTTCGGCGCGATGCGCGAGCTGCACGCGCAGATCCGGGCCGAGGTCTCCCGCCGCGAGCTCTCCAACCAGATCAAGCTCGGGCCGGGGGGCATCCGCGAGATCGAGTTCGTCGCGCAGGCCTTCCAGCTGATCCGCGGAGGCCGCGATCCCGCGCTGCAGATCCGGCCGACGGTGCAGGTGCTCGCCCTTCTCGCGCAGAAGGGATTGCTTCCCGCTGCGGCGTTCGACGAGCTTTCGGACGCCTATGTGTTCCTGCGGCGCCTCGAGCACCGGTTGCAGTACCTCGACGACGCGCAGACTCACGAGCTGCCCGCGGATCCGGCGGACCGGCTCCTCGTCGCGAGGGCGATGGGGTTCGCCGCGTGGGACTCCTTCCGCGTCGCGCTCGAGCAGCGCCGCTCGCGCGTCTCCTGGCATTTCGAGCAGCTGTTCTCGGTGGAGGAGGCGCCCAGGCACGCGCTCGCGCCGCTGTGGGCGGGGGAGAACGCGGAGGAGCGCCTCGGGCAGCTCGGCTTTCGCGACCCCGAGGCCGCGGCTGCGCGGCTCGCAGCGGTGCGCGCGGGGGCGCGCTACGCCGGCCTGCCGGAAGCGAGTCGCAGGCGCTTCGACGCCCTGATCCCCGGGATCATCGAGGTCTCCGCCGAGCGCGAGGACGCGGACGCGACGCTCGCGCGGTTCCTCGACCTGATCGAGACCGTGAGCCGGCGCGCCGCCTACCTCGCGCTGCTCGATGAGCATCCGGCGGTGCTCGCGCGCATCGCGCAGCTCTTCGACACCTCGAGCTGGGCGGCGCAATACCTCAACCGGCACCCGATCGTCCTCGACGAGCTGCTCGACGCGCAAAGCCTCCTGTCGGCGTCCGACTGGCGGACTTTCGCGCAGGATTTGCGCGCCCAGCTCGCCGCCCGGCAGGGCGACGAGGAACGGCAAATGGATTGGCTGCGCGAGGCGCACCACGCCCAGGTGTTCCGTCTGCTCGCGCAGGACCTCTCGGGACTGCTCACCGTCGAGCAGCTTGCCGACCACCTGTCCGATCTCGCCGACGCGATGCTGCAGGTGACGCTGGAGCTGTGCTGGACCCAGCTGCGCGGGCGGCACCGCAGCGACCCGCGGTTCGCGGTCATCGCCTACGGCAAGCTCGGCGGGAAAGAGCTGGGCTACGCGTCCGACCTCGACCTCATCTTCCTCTACGACGATCCGGACGACGCCGCGCAGGAGGTCTACGCGCGCCTCGCCCAGCGCATCAGCCGGTGGCTCACCGCCCGCACTTCGGCCGGTGTCCTGTTCGAGATCGACCTGCGGCTGCGGCCTCAGGGGGAGAGCGGGCTCCTCGTCAGCTCGATCGACGCCTTCCGCCGCTACCAGCGCGAGTCCGCGTGGACCTGGGAGCACCAGGCGCTAACGCGGGCGCGCTTCTCCGCCGGAGACGCGGCGCTGGGCGAAGCTTTCGAGACGGAAAGGGTCGCGATCCTGCGCGCGCCGCGCGATCACGCCGAGCTGCGCGAGGACGTGCTGTCGATGCGCCGGCAGCTGCTCGAGGGCCACCCGAACGCGAGCGAGCTGTTCGACCTCAAGCACGACCGCGGCGGAATGATCGACATCGAGTTCGTCGTGCAGTATCTCGTGCTCGCGCACTCGCACCGTCATTCCGGGCTGACGCGCAACGCCGGCAACATCGCGCTGCTCGAGGTCGCCGCCGACCTGGGGCTCATGCCGAAAGAGTCCGCGGCGTCGGCGGCCGATGCCTACCGTGACTACCGCCGCCGGCAGCACTGGCTGCGCCTGAACGGCGCCAAGTACGCGCGTGTTCCCGCGCACGAAGTCGAGAAGCAGATCGAGGCGACGCGATTGCTGTGGGCCGCGGTGTTCGGAGCCGACTAGGCCGCGAAGCGCAGCCCGAGCTGCAGCAGCTCGTCCCAGGCGTCGCCCTTGACGACGCCTTTGACCACGCGGTCGACGCCGGCCGCGTGCTCGAGCGCCGCGTGGAGAGCGCCGCGGGAAAGGTTTCTCGCCGCCTTGCCGACGAGCGCCTGCCGCGCGTCGCCCCACACGCGCGCCTCTCGCAATACATCGCCGAGCGGCCTGCCCGCCTCGATGCCGCTCTGCACGCGGCAAATCGCGCGTATCTCCTCGGCGAGCAGCCACAGCACCCGCGGCGGCGCCTCGCCCTCGCCGCGCAGGCCTTCGAGCATGCGCGCTAGCCGCGCCCGATCGCCCGAAAGCATCGCCTCGCCGAGCTTGCCCGCGTCGTAGCGCGCGACGTTCATCACGGCCTCGCGCACCGCGTCGAAGCCGAGCTCGCCCGGAGGCAGGAGCAGGCCGAGCTTCTGGATCTCCTGGTGCGCAGCGAGGAGGTTCCCCTCGACGCAGTCGGCGAGGAATCGCAGCGTCTCGGGCTTCGCGCTCTGCTTCTGGCGCGCGAGCCGCGACGCGATCCACTCGGGCAGCCGCGGGCGCTCGACCGGGAAGACGTTGACGATCACGCCCTTCGATTCCAGGGCCGCGAACCAGGGGGAGGACTGGCCGGCGCGGTCAAGGCGCGGGAGCATCACCAGCGTCAGCGTATCGGGGGGCAGCTTCGCGCAGAACGCCTCGATCGCGTGCGCTCCGTCGGTCCCCGGCTTGCCCGAGGGCAGGCGCAGCTCGATCAGCTTGCGATCGCCGAAGAGCGAGAGGCTCGCGCCGCTCGCCGCGAGCTCGCTCCAGTCGAAGCCGCGCTCGGCGAGCAGCACGCTGCGCTCCGCGAATCCGGCCGCCCGCGCCCGCGCACGGATCGCGTCGGCGGCCTCCATGGAGAGCAGCGGCTCGTCGCCGTGGATCGCGTACAGGGGACGAAGCTCGCGCGCGAGGTGCGCTTCGAGCTGCTCCTGTCGCAGGGCGGGCACGGCCTATTCCACCTGGGGCCTGGAGGCGACCAGCCGCCGCATGATCTGCTGCACCATGTCGGTCTGCATGTCGCGGTACAGCAGCGCTTCCTCGTTCTCCTTCGCGATGACCTGCTGGTCGTTGTAGCTCATGTCGCGGGTGAGCAGGATCTCGCTCGACGGCAGGAACACCTGCGTCCCGGCGGAATCGGTGACGCGGAACCCCACGCGGTAGCGCAGGCGGTATTCGTTTACCTTGCCCGCCGAGGTGAACGTGAGGATGATCTTCTCGCGCGTCTCCTCGGTGAAGGCGAGGACCGCCTGGGCGTTCTTGGGATTGTCGGCGAGGCGCGTCTTGCTCGCGGCGGCGACGTTGCGCCTGAGCTCCACCGCGAGCGGGTTCGCACCCGGGATGTAGATCGTCTCGAAGGGGAGCTGCGCGGTGCCGCGCAGGTGGTATCCGCAGCCGGCGAGGAGCGCGAGGGCGAGGCCGGCGAACGTAGCGCGCATCGGCCTCACACCACCACGTTCACGAGGCGCCCCGGCACCACCACCACCTTTTTCACCGCCTGCCCTCCGGTGAAGCGCACGACCGCCTCGTGCGCGAGCGCGAGCCGTTCGATCTGCTCGCGACCCGCGGCCTTGGGCGCCTTCATGTGCCCGCGGAGCTTGCCGTTGACCTGGAGGACGAGCTCGATCTCGTCCTGCTCCAGCGCTGCCGCGTCGACTTCCGGCCATGGCGCATCGAGCAGATCGCCGTGCTTGGCGGCGTACCCCAGGTCCTTCCACAATGCGTGAGTTATATGGGGCGCGATCGGATACAGCACGCGGAACAAGATGCCCAATGCCTCGGTAATTGCTTGAGACACCGCATTGATGCTGGTCTTTCCGGTTCCACCGGAAAAACCCTCCAGCGAATTGAGCATCTTCATGCACGCGGACACAACGGTGTTGTATTGCGTGCGCTCGTAGTCGTACGACGCCTGCTTCAGTGCTAGGTGGATCTCTCTGCGAAATTCTCGGATTGCGGGATTCTCGGTGGTCCAGTCCTTTACCCGGACGAAGGTGGAAATCGCAACGTGATTCGCAGCATCTCCTCCACGCCCGGCGGCATAGAACCAGAGTCTACGGAGAAACCGGCTGCCGCCTTCGACTCCGGAGTCCGACCACTCCAGCGTCTGCTCCGGCGGGCTCGCGAACATCATGAACAGGCGCGCGGTATCGGCGCCGTACTTCTCGATGAGGTCCTGCGGGTCGACGCCGTTGTTCTTCGACTTCGACATGGTGCCGATGCCGTCGGACTCGACCGGCCTGCCGTCGGACTTCAGGACCGCGCTGACGCGCTGCCCCTTCTCGTCGTGCTTCACTTCCACGTCCGCCGGGTTGTAGTAGGCGACGCGCCCTTCGCCCGTCTTGCGGTAGAAGATCTCGTTCAGCACCATCCCCTGCGTCAGCAGGCGGGTGAACGGCTCGTCCACGCCCGGGATGAGCCCCAGGTCGCGCATCACCTTGGTCCAGAAGCGCGAGTACAGGAGGTGCAGGATCGCGTGCTCTATCCCGCCGATGTACTGGTCGACCGCCATCCAGTACTTGGCGCGCCCGTCGATCATGCTCTGGTTCTGGCCCGGGCACGCGAAGCGCAGGTAGTACCAGGACGAATCGACGAAGGTGTCCATGGTGTCGGTCTCGCGCTTCGCCGGCTTGCCGCAGTTCGGGCACTGGCAATTCAGGAACGACGGCGTCTTCGCGAGCGGGTTGCCGGTGCCGTCCGGGACCAGATTCTCGGGCAGCACCACGGGAAGCCGGTCGTCGGGCACCGGCACGTCGCCGCAGGCGTCGCAATGGACGATCGGGATCGGCGTGCCCCAGTAGCGCTGGCGCGAGATACCCCAGTCGCGCAGCCGCCAGGTGACCTGCTTGTCGCCGAGGTTCTTCTTCTTCAGGTCGGCGGCGATCGCGTCGACCGCGCCCTGATAGTCGAGCCCGTCGTACTTGCCCGAGTTGACGCACTTGCCGTAGTCGGCGTACCAGGGCTGCCAGGCGTCGGTGGAGTAGGGACGTCCCTCGACGTCGATCACGGGCCTGATGCGCAGGCCGTATTTCATCGCGAAAGCGAAATCGCGCTCGTCGTGGCCGGGGACGCCCATCACCGCGCCCTCGCCGTACGCCATGAGGACGTAGTTGCCGACCCAGACCTCGATCTTCTCCCCAGAGATCGGGTGGGTGACGAAAAGTCCGGTCGGCATGCCTTTCTTGTCGAGCTGCGCGAGCTCGGCCTCCATCACCGAGCCGCGTTTGCATTCCTCGACGAAGGCCGCGAGCTTGCGGTCCGACTTTGCTGCGTGCGCCGCGAGCGGATGCTCCGCAGCGACCGCGCAGAACGTCGCGCCCATGAGCGTGTCCGCGCGCGTGGTGAAGACGCGCAGCTGCTTCTTCTCCCCGCCGAGCTCGTAAGGGAAGCCGATGGTCACGCCGTGGCTCTTGCCGATCCAGTTGGCCTGCATGGTCTTGACGCGCTCGGGCCAGCCGGTCAGCGTATCGAGCGCGGCGAGCAGCTCCTCGGCGTACGCGGTGATCCGCATGTAGTACATCGGGATCTCGCGCTTCTCGACCACCGCGCCGGTGCGCCAGCCGCGCCCGTCGATGACCTGCTCGTTCGCGAGCACCGTCTGGTCGACCGGATCCCAGTTCACCGTGCCGGTCTTCTTGTAGACGAGGCCGCGCTCGAGCATGCGCAGGAACAGCCACTGGTTCCAGCGGTAGTACTCGGGCGAACAGGTGGCGAGCTCCCGCTCCCAGTCGATGGCGAAGCCGAGCGACCGGAGCTGCTTCTTCATGTACGCGATGTTGTCGTAGGTCCACTTCGCCGGCGGCACGCCGTTCGCCATGGCGGCGTTCTCGGCGGGAAGCCCGAAGGCGTCCCAGCCCATCGGCTGCATCACGTTGTGCCCGCGCATCCGGTGGAAGCGGGTCATCACGTCGCCGATGGTATAGTTGCGCACGTGCCCCATGTGCAGCTTGCCCGACGGGTAGGGAAACATCGACAGGCAGTAGAACTTGGGGCGGCCGTCCCCGCCGGGCGGCTCCTCGGTGGCGCGAAACGCGAAGCTCCGTTCCCAGTGCTCCTGCGCTTCGCGCTCGACGGCTTCGGGATCGTACTGGGGCTGCATGAACGGGTCAGCGGAAAGCGTGGATTATAACGAGGAGACGAAGATGCGACTGTCGATCGGCGTTGCGCTCGTGACCATCGCGCTCAGCGCGAGCGGATTCGCCGCCGAGCAATCCGGAGCCAAGTCCCGCGGCGCTTCGCCCGCGGCGGTGGAATCGTTGCAGCTCTCGGCCTCGGTCGAGCGCGGCAAGCAGATCGTCCCCCTCGCGCCCGGAATGGATTTGAAGGAAGGCGACCGCGTCAACACGGGCGCCGGATCGAGGCTGGTGCTCAAGCTCGCCGACGGCAGCACCGTGAAGCTCGGCGAGCACGGGTCGTTCTTCTTCGACAAGGCAAAGGTGCGCGAAGACGGCGTTTTCGAGGCGGCCCTTTTTGTCGCCGAGGGCGCATTCCGGTTTACGACCGCCGCGCTGGACAAGTTCAAGAGCAAGCGCGCGATCACGATTGCCGTCAACAACGTGACCGCGGGGATCCGCGGCACCGACCTGTGGGGAAAGTCGAGCTCGGCGAGCGACATCGTCTGCGTGATCGAGGGCAGCGTCGAGGTCACTCCGCCGGGCGAGCAGCCCCTCACGCTGGACCAGCCCCTGTCCTTCTATGCGCTCGAGGGAACCATGTCCAAGCCGGTGGAGACCGTGCTCGCCGACACGTTCAGGGAATGGGCTGCAGAGACCGAGGAGGAGCCTGGCCGCGGCGTGGCGACGCGCCGCGGGAAGTGGAAGGTGTCGGTCGCCGCGAAGAAATCCCCGGAAGCATTCGAGGCCTACAACGCCCTGCGCAAGGCCGGCTATGCCGCCGAGATCGTTCCGGAGAAGGCCGGCGAGGCGCGCGTATACAGCGTGCGCCTCTCGAACTTCGAATCCGAGAAGGACGCGAAGTCCGCCGCCGAGGCGCTGAAGGGCCAGCCCGATCTCGCGAAGTATCAATTCAAGGTCGGAATGTAGGTCACGGCGCGGGGCCGCGGTAAAATCGGGCATTCGCAGATGCCCGAATGCAAAATCTTCTTGAGAATCTCAACCCCGAGCAGCTCGCCGCGGTCACTCTTCCGGATCAGTCCGCGCTGATCCTCGCAGGCGCGGGCTCGGGCAAGACCCGCGTACTGACCACCCGCATCGCCTGGCTGATCCAGACGGGCAACGTCGGCCCGGGGGGCGTGCTTGCCGTTACGTTTACGAACAAGGCGGCGAAGGAGATGCTCACGCGCATCTCTGCCATGCTGCCGATCAGCACGCGCGGCATGTGGGTCGGCACCTTCCATGGCCTGTGCAACCGCTTCCTGCGGGCGCACCACCGCGACGCCGGCCTGCCGCAGCTCTTTCAGATCCTGGATTCGCAGGACCAGCAGGCGGCGATCAAGCGCGTGCTCAAGGCGCTGAACGCCGACGAGGAGGCGCGTGACGTGCAGTACTTCATCAATGGGGAGAAGGAGCAGGGCAGGCGCGCGAAGGACGTCGAGATCGACGACGAGAACGTGCGGCGCTACGCCGAGATCTATGCCGCGTACGACGAGCAGTGCCAGCGCGAGGGCGTGGTCGACTTCGCCGAGCTGCTGCTGCGCACCTACGAACTCCTATCCAGGAACGAGGTGCTGCGCGAGCACTACCGGGCCCGCTTCCGCCACATCCTGGTCGACGAGTTCCAGGACACGAACCGCCTCCAGTACCGCTGGCTCAAGCTCCTCGCCGGGCCGAAGAACGTGGTGTTCGCCGTCGGCGACGACGACCAGAGCATCTACCGCTTCCGCGGCGCGAACGTCGGCAACATGGCCGAGTTCGAGCGCGACTTCCGCGTCGAGAACGTCATCCGCCTGGAGCAGAACTACCGGTCTCAGGGCAACATCCTGCAGGCGGCGAACGCGCTCATCGCGCACAACAAGAAGCGCCTGGGCAAGAATCTGTGGACTTCGGCCGGGCACGGCGAGCCGGTGCGGATTTACGAGGCGCAATCGGACGGCTACGAGGCGTCCTGGCTTACCGAGGAAGTGCAGGCGCTCAAGCGCTCCGGCCTCGCGCTCGCCGACATCGGCGTGCTGTACCGTTCGAACGCGCAGTCGCGCATCCTCGAGCACGCGCTGTTCTCGGTCGGCATTCCCTACCGGGTCTATGGGGGCTTGCGCTTCTTCGAGCGCATGGAGATCAAGCACGCGCTCGCCTACCTGCGTCTCCTCGCCAACCCCGACGACGACGGCGCCTTCCTGCGCGTCGCGAACTTTCCCGCGCGCGGCATCGGCGCGCGGTCGCTCGAGACGCTGCAGGACGCGGCGAAAGCCGCGGGAACGAGCCTCTACAAGGCGGCGAGCGGCCTGTCCGGAAAGTCAGGCGCCGCGGTGTCCTCCTTCGTGCGTCTTGTCGAAGGGCTGAAGGCCGAGACCGAGAAGCTGCCGCTTTCCGAGACGGTCGAGGTCATGCTCGAGAGGAGCGGCCTCATCGCGCACTACAAGGCCGAGCGCGACGGCGCCGACCGGGTCGAGAACTTGAGCGAGCTGGTGAACGCCGCCGCGGCCTTCGTCGCCGAGGCGGAGAAGCAAGGCCTGCCCGCCGACCTGCCAGCGTTCCTGGCGCACGCGTCGCTGGAAGCGGGCGAGAACCAAGCGGCAGAAGGCATG
>DASSQD010000071.1:0-21852 GCA_035702665.1 Burkholderiales bacterium | reverse complement strand
GGACTCGACGTAGTCGTGCGTCGCCAGATCGCCGATGACCATCTCGCCGGCCACGTAGCCGATCAGCGCCGCGCCGATCGTGATGAACACGGGGAAGCGCTCCATCAGCTTCATCAGCAGCGCGCTGCCGAATAGGATCAGCGGCATGGTGATGAGCAGCCCGAGGAACAGCATGCCGTAGTGCCCCTTGGCTGCGCCCGCCATGCCGAGCACGTTGTCCAGGCTCATGATGATGTCGGCGATGATGATCGTCCTCACCGCCTCCCAGAAGTTGCTCGAGCTCTTGAGCTCGTCGTCGCCGTCCTCGGGCAGCAGCAGCTTGATGCCGATCCACAGCAGCAGCACGCTGCCGATCAGCTGCAGGTAGGGCACCGTCATCAGGGCCGCGGCGAACGCGGTCAGCAGCGTCATCAGCACGACGATGCCGGCGGTACCGATGATGAAGGCCTTGCGTTGGTCCTTCGGGTTGAGCGAGCGGCAGGCGAGCGCGATGACCACCGCGTTGTCCCCGCTCAGCACGACGTTGATGATCGCGATCTTCACCAGCGCCGTCCACATTTCCGGGTCGGTGAGGTAAGCCAGCATGCGGTGCTCCGTTGTCGAGGTTGTCGGAGCACCCAAGTTACCGGCGCGAGCTTACCTCCTTCTGTCGGGAGCTTTACGCCACCCTGTCGACAGCATTACGCGGGACTTTCTCGAAACTTACGCCAGGCTTACGCCGGATGCGGACCCGGGAAGGAGACCGTGAACGTGTTGCCGACGCCGTCGGTGTCGTCGTCGAGCGTGACGTCCGCGTGATGCAGGGCGGCGATCTCGCGTACGATCGCCAGACCCAGGCCGCTGCCGTCGGCGTGGCTCCCGAGAAGGCGGTGGAAGCGCTCGAAGACGCGCTGGCGCTCCTCGACCGGTATGCTCGGCCCGTCGTCGCTGATCGACACGCGCGGCCGCGGATGCGGCAGGACGCGCACGGTGACCTTCCCGCCGCGGCGGCTGTAGCGGATCGCGTTGTCGAGCAGGTTGTTGATGAGCTCCGTCAGGCGCAGCGCGTCGCCCTTGATGGTGACGTGCGGCTCGGCGCCCTCGAAGCCGAGGTCGATGTCCTTCTTGTAGGCCTCGGGGACCCATTCCATGGTGGTCTCGAACACGAGCCTGCTCAGGTCGACCGGCGCGAGCTCGAGCTTCTTCACGCCGCTGGGCTCGTTGCGCGCGAGCGACAGGAGCTGCGAGACCTGCCGCGACATGCGCTCGACCGCCGTGTAGAGGTGCGCGAGCGCCTGGCGCGTCTGCGTCGGATCCTCCTCGCGCAGCGCGACCTCGATGTGCGCCTTCAGCCCCGCGACCGGGGTGCGCAGCTGGTGTGCCGCGTCGGCGATGAAGCGGTTCTGGAACGTGAGTACCTCGTCGAGGCGCGCCATGAGATCGTTGATCGCCTGCAGCAGCGGATGGACTTCGCCGGGCACGTCGGCCGGCGGCGCGACCGGGCTCAGGTCGAGGTGAGAGCGCGCCGCCACCGCCTGCCGCAGGTGCTCGAGCGGCGAGAGGCCGCGCGCGACGCCCATCCAGACCAGCAGCCCGGCGATGAGGATGAGAAGCAGCTGCGGCAGGATCACGTCGATGAAAATCTCCCGCGCCAGGGCCCGGCGCTTGACCAGCGTCTCGGCGACCTGCACTACCGCGGGCGGCCCGAAGGCTTCGCCGCCGCCCGTGCGCAGCAGCGCGATGCGCACGCGCTCGCCGTGCAGCTCCCCGTCGTAGTAGTCCGGCGCTCGGCTGCGCGAAGCGGCCGGCTGCTCGAGCGCGGCGTCTCCGGCGACGATCCGTCCGGCGGGGCTGTGCACCGCGTAGTAGACCTTGTCGTACTGATCGAGAAGCAGCGTGCGCTCGGCGTCGCTCTCCAGATCCCAGATCAGTCCGGGCCCGGCCGCCTTGACGTGCAGCGCAAGCTCGCGGGCGATCTCCATCAGCTCGCCGTCGTAGACGCGGTCGGACAGGCTCGCAGCGATGAACCAGCTGCCGGCGGCGTCCAGCAGGAACAGCAGCGAAAGCGGGATCAGCAGCCAGCGCAGCAGCTTCCTGCGCAAGGTGGCCTTGGGCCCGGTCATCGACCTTGCCGCTCGTCGAGCTTGTCGCCGACCGCCTTGTCGAGCAGGTAGCCCATGCCGCGCACCGTGCGGATGTCGATGCCGAAGGGCTCGAGCTTCTTGCGCACTCGATGGACGTAGACCTCGATGGCGTTGGTGCCGACGTCGTCGCCGAAGCCGAAGAGGTGATCGATCATCTGTTCCTTGCTCACCACGCGACCCTGGCGCGACAGCAGCAGCTCGATCACCGCGAGCTCGCGCGCCGACAGCTCGATCGGCTCCTCGTCGTGGAAAAGCCGCCGGCCCGCGGTATCGAAGCGCAGACGGCCGTGCGTCATGCTGGTGCCCGCGTTGTAGTGGCCGCGGCGGATCAGCGCGCGCACGCGCGCCTCGAACTCGGGCAGGTCGAACGGCTTGGTCAGGTAGTCGTCGGCGCCGAGGTCGAGTCCCGCGACGCGATCTTCCAGCGTGTCGCGCGCGGTCAGGATCAGCACGGGAACCTGCGAGCGCCGGTCGCGAAGGCGCCGCAGCACCGCCATCCCGTCGAGCTTGGGCAGCGCGATGTCGAGGACGACGAGGTCGTACGCGTTGGCGTCGAGGACCCGGTTGGCCTCTTCGCCGTCCTCGACGAGGTCGACCGTGTACGCGGCCTGGTTGAGCGCGCGCGTGAGCGCCGCGGCCAGCACGGTGTCGTCCTCGACCACCAGTATCTTCATCTCGCGCCCGGGAAAAACGCGGAAATCATTATGACCGATTCACTGCAGACGGGCCTCGAGCGCGGTGATCCAATGGCTCACCGGTATTTCGGCGGCGGCGGCGAGGTGCGCTTGGCAGCCGATGTTGGCGGTGAGCACGGCCTCCGGATCTCCGGAGGCGAGCGCGGCGAGCTTGTTGCTCCGCAGTCGGGCCGACAGCCCCGGCTCGAGCAGCGAGTAAGTTCCCGCCGAGCCGCAGCACAGATGCGAGTCGGGCACGGGCGTCAGCTCGAAGCCCGCCCGCACGAGGACCTTTTCCGTCACGCCGCGCAACTGCAGGCCGTGCTGCAAGGTGCATGGCGGATGGAACGCGACGCGCCCGCCCTTCTTCTTGACGAGGGGCGCAAGACGCTCGATCTCGTCGGTCAGGACCTCGCTGATGTCCCGCGTCATCGCGCTGATCTTCGCCGCCCTGTCCGCGTAGCGCGGGTCGTTCCGCAGCAGGTGCCCGTATTCCTTCACCACTGCGCCGCAGCCGCTCGCGGTCATGACGACGGCCTCGATCCCGCCTCGCGCGATCGCAGGCCACCAGCGGTCGATCAACGCGCGCATATCGTCGAGGCCCCGCTCCTGGTAGCCGAGGTGGAAGCGCAGCGCGCCGCAGCAGCCGGCGCCCCGGGCTTCGACGAGCGAGATGCCGATGCGGTCGAGCACGCGCGCCGCAGCAGCGTTGATGTCGGGCGACAGCGAAGGTTGCACGCAGCCGGCGAGCGCGAGCATCTTTCTCGCGTGGCGCGGCGCGGGCCAGGCGCCCCCCGCCGGAACCGATGCGGGGACCTTCTCCGCGAGACTCGCGGGCAGGAAACGCCGGCCGAGGCGGCCGAGCAGGAGCAGGAAGCCGAACACCCGGCGGTGCGGAACGATGGCGGCGAGAATGCGGCGCTTGAGGCCGTCCCCGGCGGGCCGCGCAACCCTCTCCTCGACCAGCTTGCGCCCGATGTCGAGCAGTCGCCCGTACTGCACGCCCGACGGGCAGGTGGTCTCGCAGGCGCGGCAGGTGAGGCAGCGGTCGAGATGAACGCGCGTCCTGTCGGTGACGGCGTGCCCTTCCAGCGCCTGCTTGACGAGATAGATGCGGCCGCGCGGCCCGTCGTTCTCGTCGCCGAGCAGCAGGTACGTCGGGCAGGTCGCGGTGCAGAAACCGCAGTGAACGCACTTCCTCAGGATGGCGTCGGCTTCGCGCCCTTCGGGGGTATCGCGGATGAAGTCGGCGAGCGCGGTCTGCACGGAGCCCTCAGAACTCGGAATACATGCGGCCGTGGTTGAAGACGCCCTGCGGGTCGAACTCGCGCTTGAGCTGCCTGTGGATCTTCAGGAGCGCGGGCGCGAGCGGCTGGAACACCCCCGCCGACTTGTCGCCGCCGCGGAAGAGCGTCGCATGGCCGCCCGCCCGCCTCGCGGCCTCGCGCACCGTGCGCGCATCGGCGTGCGAGCGCAGCCAGCGCAGCGCCCCGCCCCATTCGATCAGCTGCCCGCCCTGCAGCGCCAGCGGCGGCGTGGTCGAAGGCACGGAGACGCGCCAAAGGGGAGCGTCGTCCCTGAAGAAGCGGTCGGTCTGCTCCTTCACGCCGTTCCAGAACTTCAGGGCCTGCGCGTCCTCGACGCGCGCGCCTCCGATCTTTCCGGACGCCTCCTTGACCGCGGCCGCGGCGCCGGAGAGCCGCACGGCGAGGCTGCCGTCGTTCCACGCGCTCGCGCTGATCGGCAATGGCTTTCCGCCCCAGCGGTTGAGCTGCTCGATCGCGCGGTCCTCGGGCAGCTCGAGCCTGAGCGTCGCCTCGGCGGCCGGAAGCGGCAGCGCCTTGAGCGAGACCTCGAGGATGATGCCGAGCGTGCCGAGCGACCCTGCCATCAGGCGCGAGACGTCGTAGCCGGCGACGTTCTTCATCACCTGCCCGCCGAAGGAGAGCACTTGGCCGCGGCCGTCCATGACCTTCACGCCGAGGACAAAGTCGCGCAGCGCTCCGGCCGCCTGGCGGCCCGGCCCGGAGAGCCCGGCGGCGACGGCGCCGCCGACGGTGGCGTCGCCAAAGTGGGGCGGCTCGAACGCGAGCGCCTGTCCGCGCTCGCGCATCGCGGACTCGAGCTGGGCGAGCGGCGTGCCGCAGCGGGCGGTGATCACGAGCTCGGAAGGCTCGTATGCGACGATGCCGGAATGGACGCGCGTGTCGAGCACCTCGCCTTGCAGCGCCTGGCCGTAGAAATCCTTGCTGCCGCCGCCGCGCAGCCGCAGCGCGGCTCTCGACGCCGCCGCTTCGCGCACTTTCTCGGAGAGTTTCTCCAGCGCCGGGTCCATGTCTAGTTGAAGGAAATCCCGACGATCGCCTTGACGGTCCAGTCGTCGGTCGCGGGCGTCAGGCCGCGCCCGACGCCGAAATTCAGGGACCACGTCTTGCGTTCGATCTCCGCAATCGCGTATAGCGTGCGGTTCTGCTCGTCGTGCGGGAGGCGATTCGCGAGGGTGCCGATATCCTGGTAGTACTCGACGCCGAGCGCGAACCCGTGCACCACGTCGTGCACCGCCTTGAACGCGAGCGTCACGTCGGGGCTGCCGCGGAACCCCGGCGACAACCCCCACTCGATAATCGGATTCACGCCGACGAGCCAGTTCGCGCCCCTATAGCCGCCCATGATGCGCACCTCGTCGTTCCACCGGGAATCCGAGAAGGCCTTGTTCAGGTTCGAGAGCTCGTTGTTGATTCCGGCGTACCAACCGCTTTCGCCCTCGGCCGCGCGAATCGGCAGCCACTTCACGCGCAGCTTGCCGCCGCCGAAGTGGTAGTGGCCGTCCGCATCGGTCGTCGACGGCAGGTATAGACCCCAGTCCAGGCCGTGGCCCAGGCCCCAGGAGAACTCGGGCGTGAAGCGTACTCCGTGGTACGGAGGAACGTCCCCGGGATAGTCCGGCGTGCTCCTGCCGCTCGGGGTGGTGTTGATGTGGATCTCCACCCCGCTCTCGCCTTTCTCGTCGAGGTCGTCGGTGTAAACCTGGATCTCGTCCTGGATCGCGAGCGCCCCGATGGGAGCAGAGAGACCGGCGCCCAGGAGCGCCAGGATCGCGGCGCGGCATGCCCCCGCGCGTCGCACGGCTAGAACCGCGGCAACTCGGGATGCGGCAGCTCCCCGCTCTTCACCCGCATCCGGCCGAATTCGGCGCAGCGGTGCAGCGTGGGGATGTTCTTGCCGGGATTGAGCAGGCCCTCGGGATCGAAGGCGCGCTTCACGCCGTGGAAGCGCTCGATCTCGGGAGCACCGAACTGCACGCACATCTGGTTGATCTTCTCGACGCCCACGCCGTGCTCGCCGGTGATGGTGCCGCCGACGTCGATGCATTTCTCCAGGACCTCGCCCGCGAAGCGCTCGGTGCGGTCGAGCTGATCGGCATCGTTGGCGTCGAAGAGAATCAGGGGATGCAGATTGCCGTCGCCGGCGTGGAACACGTTGGGACAGCGCAAGCCGTACTTCTTCTCCATCTCCCCGATGAACTTCAGGATCTCGCCCAGCTTCTTGCGCGGAATGGTGCCGTCCATGCAGTAGTAGTCGGGCGAGATGCGCCCGACCGCGGGGAACGCCGCCTTGCGCCCCGCCCAGAACCTCTGCCGCTCGGCCTCCGAGGCCGAGATGCGGATCGCGGTCGCGCCGCAGCGCCGCAGCACCTCGCTCATCCTGCCGATGCCCTCCTCGACTTCCGCAGGCGTGCCGTCCGCCTCGCACAGCAGGAGCGCCGCAGCCTCGAGGTCGTAGCCGGCGTGGACGAACTCCTCGACGGCGCGCGCCGCGGGCCGGTCCATCATCTCCAGGCCCGAGGGCAGGACGCCCCCCGCGATGACCTCGGCGACGGCGTTGCCCGCCTTCTCGACGTCGTCGAACGAGGCGAGGATCACCCGCGCGGTCTCGGGCTTCGGCAGCAGCTTGACCGTAATCTCGGTCGCGACCGCGAGCATGCCTTCCGAGCCGACCAGGACCGCGAGCGCGTCCAGGCCAGGCGAGTCGAGCGCCTCGCTGCCGAATTCGACGATCTCGCCCTCGACGGTGACGGCGCGCACGCGCAGCACGTTGTGCACGGTGAGGCCGTATTTCACGCAATGCACGCCGCCCGAGTTCTCGGCGACGTTGCCGCCGATCGAGCAGGCGATCTGCGAGGAAGGGTCGGGCGCGTAGAACAGCCCGTAGGGCGCCGCGGCGTCCGAGATCGCGAGGTTGGTGACGCCGGGCTGCACCCGCGCCGTGCGCGCGAGCGGATTCAGGGCGAGGATGCGGCGCATTCTGGCGAGCGACAGCAGCACGCCATCGCCCCGGGGAAGCGCTCCGCCCGAGAGCCCCGTGCCCGAGCCGCGCGCGACCACCGGCACCTTCAGCTCACGGCAGGCGCGCAGCACCTCGCAGACCTGGTCTTCCGACGAAGGCAGCGCCACCACCATCGGGAGCTGCCGGTACGCCGAGAGACCGTCGCATTCGTAGGCGCGCGTGTCTTCCTCGGAATGCAGCACGGCATCGGCCGGCAGCAGCTGACGCAGGCGACCTGCGACTTCAGCCTGGCGGAGAAAGTCGATGCCGGTGACGGCGATGTTCATCGTTGCAGCTTACAAGTATTCCTTGGCCCACGCCAAGCCGTCCAGGGTGTTTCCGGCGGGTGTGTATTCGGCGCCGATCCAGCCTTGATAGCCGAGCCGGTCGATGAGATCGAAGAGCGGCGGGAAATCGATCTCACCGCTTCCGGGCTCGTGACGTCCGGGCGCGTCGGCGACCTGCATGTGCGCGATGCTGCCGAGGTTCGCGGCGATCGTAGCGGCAAGGTCGTCTCCCATGACGTGCATGTGGTAGAGGTCGTACTGGACCTTGAGATTCCCCGTGCCGGCCTCCTCGATCAGCGCGAGCGCGTCCGCAGATCGATTCAGGAAGAAGCCCGGTACGGAGTGCGTGCTGATCGGCTCGATCAGTAGCGTCATTCCCGCTCGCGCCAGCTCGTTCGCTGCGTAACGCAAGTTCGACACGTAGGTCCTCCTGAGCGCCGAATGGTCCGCGCCGGGCGGCGCGATGCCCGCGAGGCCGTTCATCCGCCCGCAGCCCAGCGCCCCGGCGTAGTCGATCGCCCGCGCGACTCCCTCGCGAAACTCCGCCACACGGTCGGGCAGGCAGGCGATGCCGCGATCGCCTTTCCGCGGGTCCCCGGCCGGGATATTGATCAGCACGACCTCGACTCCGGCGCGGCGGGCAGCTTGCGCCAGGCGCCGCTTGTCCCAGGCGTAGGGAAACTGCATCTCGACGGCCTCGAACCCGGCGCGCGCCGCGGCTTCGAAGCGGTCGGGGAATTCGACCTCCCCGAACAGCATGCTGATGTTCGCGCTGAACCTCGGCACGACCGAGAGCTCCTCAGGCGGGCGCGGGCTCGCGGGCCACCGGCCGCTCGTCGATCGGAAGGTTGACGATCACCGAGATCACCGACAGGGCGATCGCGATCAGCCACACGGTCTGGTAGGACCCGGTGTGGTCGAAGACGTAGCCGCCGAGCCAGCCCCCGAAGAAGCTGCCGAGCTGGTGGAAGAAGAAAACGAACCCCGAGAGCATGGCGAGATGCTTGACGCCGAAGATGCCCGCGACCACGCCGTTGGTGAGCGGCACCGTGCCCAGCCAGAAGAAGCCCATGGTCGCGGCAAATGCGTAGGCCGACAGCGGCGTCACCGGCAAGGAGATCAGCGCCACGATCGCGACCCCGCGCATGGCGTACAGGCCGGAGAGCAGGTAGGTCTTGGAGAATCGGGCGCCGAGCTGCCCCGCGAGGTACGAGCCGAAGATGTTGAACAGACCTATGAGCGAAAGGCAGACGGTCCCGTCGCGGGCGGAGAGTCCCTGGTCCATGAGGAACGCCGGAAAGTGCGTGCCGATGAAAACCACCTGGAAGCCGCAGGCGAAGTAGCCCGCGCCGAGCAGCCAGAAACCCCTGTGGCGGAAAGCCTCGGCGAGCGCGTCCTTCAGCGACGCGCCCGCTCGGGCGGCAAGCGTGCCGTGATAACCCTCGTCGGCTACACCCAAGGATGCGGGTATCACCACGGCCACGAGCAGCGACAGTGCGATAAGGGCCGAATACCAGCCGAGGCCCGTGATCAAGACCAGCGCAAGAGGCAGCAACGCGAACTGGCCGAACGAGCCCGCGGCGCTGGAAATGCCGAGCACGACGCTCCGCTTCTCCGACGTGTAGGCGCGTCCCAGCGCACCGAACACGATATTGAAGGTGGTGCAGCTCATGCCGATGCCGACGAAGATGCCGATCGCGAGCGTCAGCCCGAGCGCGGTGGTCGAGTTCGCCATGAGGACAAGACCGAGCGCGTACACGAGTCCTCCCGCGAAAAGCACGCGCCGCGCACCGAAACGGTCGGCGAGCATCCCGGTGAACGGCTGCGTGATCCCCCACAGCAGATTCTGCAGGGCGACGGCAAAGCCGAACACCTCGCGCCCCCAGCCGTTGTCCATGCTCATCGGCTGGAGGAACAGCCCGAAGCTGTGCCGCGTACCGAGCGCGAGCGTGAGGATCACGCTCGCACAGACGAGCATGAGGGTGGGGCCGGGTTTGCGCAAATCGGGCACGCGGGTTTCGAAGCAGGAAAGCGCAACAGGATATCACGCGGGGACTCGGCGACGCCGTTTGATACTATAGACATTTCCGTTCCCGCCTCTCGTGACGCCCCCGAACACCCCGCTGTTGCATCGCTTGCTGCCGCCGCTGAGATGGTGGCGTCTGGTGGACGCGGGAACGCTCAAGGCGGACGCGCTCGCCGGCCTGATCGGCGCGATCGTGGTGCTGCCGCAGGGCGTGGCGTTCGCCGCGCTCGCCGGCCTTCCTCCCGAATACGGCCTTTATTGCGCGATGGTGCCCACGTTCATCGCCGCGCTCTTCGGTTCGTCTCTGCATGCCGTCGCCGGCCCCACCAACGCCGTGTCGCTGATGGTGTTCGCCGTGCTGAGCCCGCTGGCGACCCCCATGACGCCGCAGTACATCGGGCTCACGCTCACGCTCGCGCTCATGTCCGGCGCGATCATGCTGGCGCTGGGGTTGCTCGGATTCGGGACGCTGGTGAATTTCATGTCGAGATCGGTCGTCGTCGGCTTCACCGCCGCGCTCGGCGTGCTGATCTTCGCGAGCCAGTTCGGCAATGTTCTCGGCATCGCGTTGCCGGCCGCCCCTTTCACCGAGCTGGTGACCGGTACGCTCAGGCGCCTCGGCGACACCCGGCCCTGGGTCGCGCTGGTGGCGACGGCAACGGTCGCGATCGGCGCCTTCTCGCACCGCGCGCTGCCGAAAATTCCGCCGATGCTGACGGCGATGGTATTGGGCAGTATCGCTGCCTTCTTCCTCAACCAGGCACTGGGGACGGAGCACACGGGCCTGAGGACTCTCGGTCCCCTTCCTGGCGCGCTGCCGCCGCTCTCGCATCCCCCGATCTCCGCCTCGACCCTGCAAAGCCTTCTGCCGGGGGCCGTCGCCGTGACGCTCGTTTCGCTCACGCAGGCACTGTCGATTGCGCACGCCATCGCGCTGAAGTCGGGGCAACGCCTCGACAACAACCAGGAGTTCATCGCGCAAGGGCTCGCGAACGTGGCTGCGGCGTTCTTTTCGGGCTTCCCGACGAGCGCCTCCGTCAACCGCTGCGGCATCAACTACGACGCGGGCGCGAGAACGCCAATGGCGGCGATGTTCGCCTCGCTGCTGCTGGTGATCGTGCTCCTCGCGGTCGCGCCCCTGATGGCCCATATGCCGATCGCGGTCGTCTCGGGCCTGCTGTTCCTCGTTGCCTGGAACCTGATCGATCTGCCGCGCATCCGCAAGATCCTCTCCACCAGCCCCGGCGAAAGCGCCGTGCTGGCGGTGACCTTCTTCGCGACCTTGCTGCTCGATCTGGAGTTCGCGTTTCTCGTGGGCGTGCTCGTCTCTCTCGTGCTCTATCTCAACCGAACCTCCCACCCGATCATGCGGAGCCTCGTGCCCGATCCGCGCCACACCGAACGCAAGATGACGGAGATCGAGGACGGCCTGATCGAATGTCCGCAGCTCAAGATCCTGCGCATCGAGGGCCCGATCTACTTCGGTGCGGTCAATCACGTCGAGCGGCACTTCGACACGCTGCGCGAGCACAACCCCGGACAGAAGCATCTGCTGCTCATGTCGAAGAGCATCAACTTCGTCGACATGGCGGGCGCGGAGCTGCTCGTCCAGGAGGCGCAACGGCGCCGGGGGCTCGGCGGGCAACTTTATTTCTACAGCCTGAGAGCCCCCGTCGAGGATCTCTTCGAGAGCGGCGGCTACATCGCCGACATCGGCCGGGAGAACCTCTTCCGCGGAAAGCGCGAAGCGATCGGCGGGGTGTTCACCCGCCTCGACCGCTCGATCTGCGCGAGCTGCCGCGCGCGCATCTTCGAAGAATGCGCGAGCGTGCCCAAGCCTCCCGACGCGTGATGCGCCGCGCCGCGTTCGTTGCGCTCGCGCTCCTCGCCGCCTGCGGCGGCGGCCAGCCCAGGCTCGCGCGGCTCGCTCCCGACGCCGTCGTGCTCGCTTTCGGCGACAGCCTCACGTCCGGCACCGGAGCGAACCCCGGCGAGAGCTATCCGGCGCGGCTCGAGGCGCTCATCGGGCGCAAGGTCGTCTCCTCGGGAGTTCCCGGGGAGACGAGCGCCGAGGGCCTGGCGAGGCTGGCCGGGGTCATCGAGGAATCGAAGCCCCAGCTCGTGATCCTGTGCGAGGGCGGCAACGACTTCCTGCGGAAGCTCGGCGAGGCGCAGGCGGCGGAGAACCTGCGCGCGATGATCCGCGTGGTCAAGACGCACGGCGCACAGGTCGTGCTGATCGCCGTGCCGAAGCCCGGCCTGCTGCCCTCGCCGGCGGAGTTCTACGCGAGCGTCGCGAAAGAGTTCGCGGTGCCGAACGAGGAATCCGCGCTCAGGAAGATTCTCACCGACAACGCGCTCAAGTCGGACCTGGTGCACCCGAACGCCGCGGGGTATGCGCGCCTCGCCGAGGCGGTCGCCGCGCTGCTGAGGAAGAGCGGAGCCGTATAGCCGCTTCACTCCCGTAAGGGTTTACCTGACACCGCGAAGGTGCTCGGGAGAACGAGGAAGTATTCATCTTTCCTTCACGCGCTCCCCGTACTATGCTGCAAGCATAGTCGAGCTTGGCCGATTCCCGTGGACCGTCATCTCTGGATCGAAGTCGCTGAGTACCTCGTCGCCGTAGTCGGCGTCCTGGTTCTCGCCTGGACGGTTGCGGACGTCCTCGTGTCCCCCCTGTGGGGCGGGCTCACGAGTATCCGCCTGCGCTAGGGCGCCCTTTCCGTCACCTCGCGCCGAGCAAGCGCGACGCGCGCGCGACATCCTTGGGCTTGACCCAGAAGATCGCGCCGAAGCGGCGGCCGCCCGCGGTCACCGCGTCCATCGCGACCATGTTGATCCTCGCCTCGGCGAGCCTGTCGAGGACGCGCACCAGAGCGCCGACCCGGTCCTCGCCCTGAAGGAGGAACGCGGTTTTCTTCTTGCCGAGCTTGACGCCGGCCTTCTTCGCGCCGCGGGCGAACTCGGCCGGCCTCGCCGGCACGAAATCGACCTGCGCCTTGGCGCCGTTGGGGAAGCCCGTGAACGCGAGCAGGTTCTGCTTGCCCTTTGCGATCGCCTTCAACATCTGCAGGCCCACGCCGGGCCGGTTCGGCACCTGCATCGAGAAATAGACGACTTTGCGGATCATGGCCCCTCCTTTTTGCGTAGGTGATCGGTCTGCGCCATGATACGCCCATGGGCCACCGTCTCTCCAAGATCACGACTCGCACCGGCGACGGCGGCGACACCGGCCTGGGTGACGGCTCCCGCGTGCGGAAGGACAGTCCCCGGGTGGCGGCGCTCGGCGAGATCGACGAGCTCAACTCGGCGATCGGCGTGCTGCTCGCCGAGCCCATGCCCGAGAAGGTCCGCGCGGGCCTCGAGAGCGTCCAGCACGACCTGTTCGACCTCGGCGGAGACGTGTCGATTCCCGGCCGCTCCACGATGAGCGATGCCCAGATCAGCCGCCTCGAGACGCTCCAGGAAGAGTTGAACTCCGGCTTGCCGCGGCTGAAGGAATTCATCCTCCCGGGCGGGACGCGCGCCGCCGCATTGGCGCATCTTGCGCGCACCGTGTGCCGGCGCGCCGAGCGCTCGCTCGTCGCGCTGTCCTCCTCGGAAAAGGTCGCCGACCCCGGAAGGGTCTACCTGAATCGCCTTTCGGACCTGCTGTTCGTCCTCGGGCGCGTCCTTAATCGCGAGGGCGGACGCGGCGACGTGCTGTGGGAGCAGGGCAAGAACCGCTAGAAAACGAAAGGCCCGCGCGCGGGCCTTTGCCGAGGCAGAGCTCCGAATTCTCAGGCTTCGACGAAAGCCTCCTCGCGCTTCTTGCGAACCGCGGGCGCCAGGACGATCGCGAGCAGGAAGCCGGCGACGATCAGCATGGCCAGGCTGATCGGGCGCTGGAAGAATACCAGCGGGTCCCCGCGAGACAGCAGCATGGCGCGGCGCAGGTTCTCCTCCATGAGCGGCCCGAGGATGAATCCGAGGATCAGCGGCGCCGGCTCGCACTCGAGCTTCGTGAACACGAACCCCACCACGCCGAACACCGCGGTCTGCATCACGTCGAAGGGGCTGTTCGAGATGCTGTACACGCCGATGCAGCAGAACACCAGGATCGAGGGATAGAGCAGCCGGTAAGGCACCGTGAGCAGCTTGATCCACATGCCGATCATGGGAAGGTTGAGGACGACGAGCATCAGGTTGCCCACCCACATCGACGCGATCATTCCCCAGAAGAGCTGCGGGCGCTCGGTCATGACCTGCGGGCCGGGCGCGATGCCCTGGATCATCATCGCGCCGATCATCAGCGCCATCACGGGATTCGACGGAATGCCGAGCGTCAGCAGGGGAATGAACGAGGTTTGCGCGCCGGCGTTGTTCGCCGACTCGGGCGCGGCCACGCCCTGGATCGCGCCCTTGCCGAACATCGCCGAGTTCTTCGAGACCTTCTTCTCGAGCGTATAGGCGGCGAACGACGCGAGCAGCGCCCCGCCCCCCGGCAGGATGCCGAGCGCCGCGCCGAGCGCGGTGCCGCGCAGGATCGACGCCCAGGAGTCCTTGAAGTCCTGCAGCGTCGGCAGCAGGTTGGTCACCTTCTTGGTGAAGATCTCGCGCTTTTCCTTCTGCTCGAGGTTGGCGATGATCTCGGCGAAGCCGAACACACCCATCGCGACCGAAACGAAGCCGATGCCGTCCGAGAGCTCGGATACGCCGAAGCTGAAGCGCGCGACGCCCGAGTTGACGTCGGTGCCGACGAGCCCGAGGAGCAGGCCGAAGATCACCATCGCGATCGCCTTGAGGAGCGAGCCGTGCGCAAGCACCGTCGCCGCGACCAGGCCGAGCACCATCAGCGAAAAATACTCCGCCGGACCGAACTTCAGCGCGACCTCGGCGAGCGGAGGGGCGAACAGGGCAATCACGCAGGTGGACACGCAGCCGGCGAAGAACGAGCCGATCGCGGCTATGCCCAGCGCCGGTCCCGCCCGCCCCTGGCGCGCCATCTGGTAGCCGTCCAAGCAGGTCACGACCGAGGAGGACTCGCCCGGTATGTTGACGAGGATGGCCGTGGTCGAGCCGCCATACTGCGCGCCGTAGTAGATTCCCGCGAGCATGATCAGCGCGGAGGTCGGATTCAGCGTGAACGTCACCGGCAGCAGCATCGCGATCGTCGCGACCGGTCCGATCCCAGGCAGAACCCCGATCAGCGTGCCCAGCAGAACGCCAAGCAAGCAGTAGAGAAGATTCTGGACCGAGAGCGCGACGCCGAACCCGATCCCCAGATTGGTGACAATGGCTTCCATTCTCTACTCCCAGAGGCTCGGCCAGACGTTCATCGGCAGGCCCAGGCCGTGTACGAACGACGCCACCGAAAAGATGGCGAGCACGACGAAGAGAATCGTGGCTTCCTTGACCTTGAACTCGTGGCCGCCCCACGCGCTGACGTAGACGAGCGCCCCGATCGCGACCACCAGCCCGAGCGGCTTCAGCAGATAGCCGAATATCACCACCGCGAACAGGATGACCCACAGCGACCGCTCGCCGAACGCTGCGAACAGGAGGAGGATCGCAACCCCCGAGAGGATCGTGTGCGCGGCCTCGCCGGCGATGCCGAAGCCGTGGAAGAAGGTCTGGGTGTAGTAGGCGACCACCCCGAGGATCAGGCCCCCGACGAAGTACCAGGCGCGAAACGGGAAGGCCTTCCACGGATGCGCCTGCTTGGAGACGAACCCGTTGAAGAGGATGAAGCCGCCCAGAATGGCGAGCATCCCCCCGAGCACCGTGGGAAAGTACGCGGGCCCCATCCGCACCGCGGTGCCCATCGAGTAGTTCTCAGCCGCGATGATCATGAACGCCAGCCCGAAGGCGACGAACATCAACCCGGCCCAGAAATCCTTGCCGTTCGCTATCCTCATCTCACCCCTCCACACTCCAGGCCGGCTATTGTGCCACAGCTTATACGGCCGGCAATGCCCCCTGATTCGACTTCTCGCGGTCCATGTGCTCGAGCAGCCTGGAGCTGGTTTGACGCAGGCGTTGCGACAGCATCAGCACCAGCTCCATCAGTATCTTCGCCCCCAGCGTCGGCTGCTCCAGGATGATGCGGGCCAGGCTGTCGCGCGAGAGCACCGCCATCATGCACGTCTCGGCGGAGACACAGCTCGCGAAGCGCGGCTCGCCGTCGATCATCGACATCTCTCCGAACGACTGCCCTGGCGCGATCAGCGCGATCAGCCTCGGCGCGTTCCAGCGGTCCCGCTTGAACACCTCGATGCTGCCCTCGATGAGGAACACCATGAAATCGCCGGTCTCGCCTTCGTGGATGATCTCCGCGCCCGGCTCCGCGCGATACACCTGCATGAACTGGCTGAGCAGGCCGATTTCCGCGAGGTTGAAATTCTCGAACAGCGGCGAAAAAGTGATCAGGCCGTGAATCCGTCCGGCGAATTGCACCGCGTCGCCGAGCGACTCCAGCTGAGCCAACCGGGCCCTCTCCGCCGTCTCCGCCATCTCGCTCCGCCCTCGCACCGGCGACGGGCGAGATTATGCCCAAAGGCAGCGCCGATAACAACGCTTGATCGCGGACTCAGCCCGCGAGGACCCATGCTGTCGCGCCGAGCCACCCCACGGTTGTCGCGATCAAGTGCGGATCGTGGAGCACGTCCCAGGCCGGATCGCCGCCGCCTCCCTTCACGTAGATCAGCTGCAGGTACCGGAACAGACCGTACAGGACGAAGGGAAGAGTCACGATCAGCTTGTCGGTGCCATGCAACGCGACGGTCTCTGCATCGACGCTGTAGAGCGCGTACCCCATCGCGGCGCACGCGACGCTCACGGTGATCAGAACATCGAGCAGCGTCCTGCTGTAGCCGTCGAGCGAAGCGCGGTGACCCGATGCACTCTCCGAGTCTCCGGATCTGGCCACGGCGAGAAGCTCGGCGCGGCGCTTGCCGAAGCTCAGGAACAGCGTCAGCATCAGGCCGCAGAGCAGGAGCCACTTCGACGGTGGAATACCTATCCCGAGCGTGCCGGCCAGTATGCGGAGCATGAATCCGGCGGAGATGATGAAGACGTCGAGAATCGGCACGTGCTTGAGGCCGGCGCTGTACGCGATGTTGAGTGCGACGTAAGCGCTCACGATGACCAACGCGGAGACCGAGACCGCGGCCGCGAGTGCCGCGCCCGCGAGCGCGAGCACGACGCACAGCGCTCGCGCCGCGCCGAGTCCGACGTCGCCTTGCGCGAGCGGCCGGAAGCGCTTGGTCGGATGCAGGCGATCGGCGTCCCGGTCCGCGATATCGTTCAAGACGTAGACCGCGCTCGAGGCGAGGCAGAACCCGGCGAACAGCAGGAGAACGTTGACGACAAGCGCAGGGTCGTTCCACGCGTGGCCGAAGACCAGGCCGATAAAGACAAAGCCGTTCTTGATCCACTGGTGCGGGCGCATCAGGCGCAGGAGCGCGCGGGGCATCGTCATGGCCTCGGAGGACAGGTGGGAGCGTCGAAATACCGCTCGCAGAAATAGCAGCGTCCCTGCGGCAGGTAGCGGGGAATGGCGTAGAGACGGTCCCGCACCGGCTTGAGCACCCCTTCGCGATATGCCGCGAAGTCGAAATCGCGGCCCAGAACAAGATGGAAAGTGGCGCCCACAATCGTGAACTGCTTGTACTCGACCGTCTTGAAGTACGGGCGGTAGTCGGGGTCCTCGGGCGGATCCTTGCGCAGGATGAGGACGTCCTTGCCTTCGAGCGGCCTGAAGTCGGTCAGAATGTCGTCGTGCCGCGCGTACGACGAACCCCTCCCGAAAACGAAGAAGTGCTTGCCCGCGTAGTACGACGCGGTCGCCGCGGGCGAGTAGCCGTCCGCGGCGAGGGCGAACCGCCCCTCGTAGGGCTTGATCTCCTGCAGGATGTCCTTGATGCGCGCGTGGTACACGATTCCGCCGTAAGCGCGGCTGCTCTTCCAGGTCTCGAGCGGCAGCGCCGCCGCCACCGCGATCGCCGCGACGTGCAGCGCGCTGAACGCGCCGAGGTAGGCCACCGAGCGACGCAACTGCCCGACCTCGAGCATCCAGCCGGCGACGACGAAGAAGAAGGGCACGAAGCCGAGCATCCAGTGCAGCCCGATCTGCTTGACCAGGGAAAGCGCCGCGAAGAACGCGAAGGGGAACGCGAACATGAACGCGAAGAACCGCGCGCCCGGGTCGGCGAGCGCGGCCAGCACGGCGCGGCGATCCTTCGCGAGCTGCCACAGCGCGACCGGGCTTAGCACGTAGAGCACCGACACGGCATAGAGCAAGGGCGTTTTCCACGACCAGCCTGCGCCCGTGCCGGCGTTCCGGTTGTAGGCGTTGAACATGAGGTTGGCCCAGCAATGCTCGTAGTTCCACCACAGGTTCAACATCGCGAACGGCAGGGCGCAGATCAGCGCCAGCGCGAGGCCGCGCCAGTCGCGCTGCCCGCGCGGAGAGCACACGGTGTACACGACGTAGGCGAGCCCGAGCAACACCGCGAAGTACTTCGAGAGAAAAGCCAGGCCGAGAAACGCCCCTGCCAGCGCCTGCCACGCCGGCGCTTTCCTGACCAGCCCGAGCCAGAACGAGAGAGCCGACGCGAAGGAGAAGAAGATGAGCGGCGTGTCGGTCGTGATCAGCACGGCCCACACGTTGGGGGGCAGCAGCATGAAGGCGAGCGCCGCGAGCGCCGCCTTGGTCTCGCCGGCGCGCCGCAGGACGAAGTACACGCCCGCGGCGAGCGCGAAGGGCAGCAGCGTCACCGGAAGGCGCAGGACCCAGGCTGCGTTCGAGATCCCGTGCATCAGGTAGAGCAGCCAGCCGATCATCGGCGGATGATCGTAGTAACCGAGAGCCGGATACACGCCCCAGTCGAGGAAGTAAGCTTCGTCTCCGGTGAAGGGAAGCGCCGCCGACAGCCACAGCTTGAAGGCGAGAATCAGAGCCGCGGCGGCGAGCAGCGCCCTGCGCGGAGTCTCGAGGAGAGGCGTGGCGCGCTCCTAGGAGTCGCCGGACTTGACCAGCCGGCGCTGCCGCACCGATTCCGCGAGGTTGCGCAGCAACGGCACGCTGTCCTCCCAGCCGATGCAGGCGTCTGTGATGCTCTGGCCGTAGACGAGCGCCTTGCCCGGGACGAGATCCTGGCGGCCCGCCTTGAGGTGCGACTCCACCATGACGCCGAAGATGCGGTCATCGCCCGTCGCGACCTGCCGCCCGATCTCGCGCGCGACGTCGACCTGGCGCTGAAACATCTTCTGGCTGTTCGAGTGGCTGCAGTCGATCATCAGGCGCTGCCCCAGGCCCGCGCCGGCCAGCTCCTTCGCCGCGGCATCCACGCTGCCGGCGTCGTAGTTGGGGTGCTTGCCGCCGCGCAGGATGATGTGGCAATCCTCGTTGCCGTTGGTGGAGACGATGGCCGAGTGACCCGCCTTGGTCACCGAGAGAAAATGATGCGGTGCACGCGCAGCCTTGAGCGCGTCGACCGCGATGCGCACGTTGCCGTCGGTGCCGTTCTTGAAGCCGACCGGGCACGACAGGCCCGACGCGAGCTCGCGGTGCACCTGCGACTCGGTCGTGCGCGCGCCGATCGCGCCCCAGCTGGCGAGGTCGGCGTAGTACTGGGGCGAGATCATATCGAGGAACTCGTTGCCCGCCGGCACTCCCAACTCGTTGATCTCCAGGAGCAGCTGACGGGCGAGGCGCAGCCCCTTGTTGATCTGGTAGCTGCCGTCGAGATCCGGGTCGTTCACCAGGCCCTTCCATCCGACGGTGGTGCGCGGCTTCTCGAAGTACACGCGCATCACCACGATGAGGTCCCGCTCGAGCTCGTTCTTCAGCTCGAGCAGCCGCTTCGCGTATTCGAAGCCGGCCTTGGTATCGTGGATCGAGCACGGCCCGATGATTACGAGCATCCTGTCGTCCGACCCGTGGAGGACGCGGTGAATCGCCTGCCGCGTGCTGTACGTCAGCTCCTCGGTCCTCTCGGAGCAGGGGAATTCACGCAGCAGGTGCGCAGGCGGCGCGAGCTCCTTGATCTCGCGGATCCTGACGTCGTCGACTTTGAAATGCATGGCCCGAGCCTCGCTGCGCGAGGCGCCGCTAAGAATCTGAAAAATCTGGATTTTACCCGAAGACCTGATCGTTTGCCGCGGGCGTGCTACGGTATCGCTCGCAACAGCTATTCCCGTCAACTCACTCAGGGGGAAGCGCCATGAAGGGACTGATCGCTGTGCTGTCGTGCATGCTGCTCGCCACCGCGCCGCTGGCTATGGCCCAGGACAAGAAGGCGCCGTCGGACGCACAGAAAAAGCAGCAGGAGCGCATGAAGGCCTGCAACAAGCAGGCGGGCGACAAGAAAGGCGACGATCGCAAGAAATTCATGAGCGCCTGTCTCAAGGGCGGGGACGCCGCGCCGAGCTCCGGCGCCAGCGCCAAGCAGAAAGCTCAGCAGGACAAGATGTCCGACTGCAACAAGCAAGCGAACATGAAGAACATGAAGGGCGAGGACCGCAAGACCTTCATGAGCTCGTGCCTCAAGGGATGAGCCGGCGGCTCTAGATACGTTGCTCCACCCACTGGCGGACTGAGCCCAGCGCCGCAGGCATTTTCCCCGCGTCGGTGCCCCCGGCCTGCGCCATGTCGGGCCTGCCGCCGCCCTTGCCTCCGACCTGCTGCGCGACGTAATTCACGAGTTCGCCAGCCTTGAGCTTGCCGACGAGATCGGCGGTGATCCCGGCGATCAGGTTGACGCGGCCCCCTTCGGTCGATCCGAGCACGATCGCCGCGGACTTGAGCTTGCCTTTGAGCTGATCAAGCGTCTCGCGCAGGGTCTTCGCGTCCGCGCCGTCCAGCGCGGCCGCGAGCACCTTCACGCCCTTCACCTCCACCGCTTGTCCCGCCAGGTCGGCGCCCTGGCTCGACGCGAACTTCGACTTGAAGCGCGCGAGGTCCTTTTCCAGCGCCCGCTTCTCCTCCCGCTCGGCCTTGAACTTCTCCTTGAGCACGTCGAGTGTTGCTCCTTTGAATCCGGTCTCGAACGCGAACTCCTCGACCTCGTGCTTCAGGTTCTGCACCCAGGCGAGCGCGCCCTCCCCCGTGGTCGCCTCGATACGCCGCACGCCGGCAGCCACACCGCTCTGCGACATGACCGTGAAAAAGCCGATGTCGCCGGTGCGCGCGACGTGCGTGCCGCCGCAGAGCTCGCGCGATGAGCCGATGTCGAGCACGCGCACCTCGTCGCCGTACTTCTCGCCGAACAGCGCCATCGCGCCGCCCTTCACTGCGTCGTCGTACTTCATGATGCGCGCCGAGGTCGGCTCGTTGCGCAGGATTTCCGCGTTGACCCTGCTCTCGACGCTGCGGATCTCGGCCTCGCTCAGGGTCGAATCGTGAGAGAAGTCGAAGCGCGTCTTGTCCGCGTCGACGAGCGAGCCCTTCTGCTGCACGTGCGGCCCGAGCACCTCGCGCAGCGCCTTGTGCATCAGGTGCGTCGCGGAGTGGTTGCGCATGGTGCGCTCGCGCCGCGCGACGTTCACGCGCGCCGCGACCTTGTCCCCGACCACGAGCCGTCCGGTCGCGAGAGTGCCATGGTGGCCGAACACCCCGGTCTGGATCTTCTGGGTGTCGCTCACGGCGAACGTTCCGCCCGCGGCGACCAGCTCGCCCGCATCGCCCACCTGCCCGCCGGATTCCGCGTAGAACGGGGTCCGGTCGAGAACCACGATCGCAGACTCGCCCGCGGCGATGCCGGGCGAGCGGGTTCCTTCCTTGTAGATCGCTACGATCTTGGCGTCGGGGACGGCCATGGTGTCGTAACCGCGGAAATCCGTGGCGCTGCCCGAGTACTCCACGCTCGCCTCCATCCTGAACTTGCCCGCCGCCCGGGCGCGTTCACGCTGCCGCTCCATCGCGGCCTCGAAGCCGGCGTGGTCGATCATGATGCCGCGCTCGCGCGCCATGTCGGCGGTGAGGTCCACCGGGAACCCGAAGGTGTCGTAGAGCTGGAACACGGTCTCGCCGTCGAGCATGCGATCCTCGCGGTGCAGCGCGGCCTCGAGCACCTTCATGCCGTTCTCGAGCGTTTCGGCGAAGCGCTCCTCCTCGGCCTTGAGAACCTGCGCCACCCGGTCCTTGGCTTTCGGCAGCTCGGGGTAGGCATCGCCCATCACCGCCGACAGGTCAGCGACGAGGCGATAGAAGAACGGCTCCTTGCGGCCGAGCTTGTAGCCGTGCCGGATCGCGCGCCGGATGATGCGGCGAAGCACATAGCCACGGCCCTCGTTCCCGGGGATCACGCCGTCGACGACCAGGAACGCGCAAGCGCGGATATGGTCGGCGATCACCTTCAGCGAGTTGTTCGCGAGGTCCTTGGTCCCCGTCTCGCGAGCGGCTGCGCGGATCAGGTCGCGGAACAGGTCGATCT
>DASSQD010000070.1:0-2688 GCA_035702665.1 Burkholderiales bacterium | reverse complement strand
CTCGACGGCTCGCCGTCTCGTTCCTACCACACGTAAAATCAAGCGGTTAGCAACTGTCGATCCGAGGTGCCGCCGTTCGTCGCAGGGGTAGAGAGGCAAAGAGATCTCACACAAACAAGGAGCACCGATGCGGTTCATGGTGATTGTCCCTGCGAACGCCGATTCCGAGGCGGGCGTTCTCCCCGATCAGGAAATCCTGACCAAGATGGGGAAGTTCAACGAGGAGATGGTAAAGGCCGGCGTGATGCTCGCGGGCGAGGGACTGCACGCCTCGTCGAAGGGCGCGCGTCTAAAGTTTTCAGGCGGCAAGACCACCGTTACGGACGGGCCGTTCACTGAATCGAAGGAGCTGATCGCCGGGTTCTGGCTGATTCAGGTGAAGAACAAGGATGAGGCGATCGCGTGGATGAAGCGCGCTCCCTTCGACGGTGGAACGGTGATCGAGATTCGCCAGGTGTTCGAAGCGGATGACTTCGGCGCCAATCTCACGCCGGAGCTGCGCGAACAGGAAGCCCGGCTGCGTGCGCAGGCATCCAAACACCGTTGACCCCGTGAATTCTCCGGCCTGATGTCGTCCGACGCGCAGAGCGCCATCGAGGCAGTCTGGCGGATTGAATCCGCCAGACTGATCGGCGGCCTCGCGCGCATCGTGAAGGACGTAGGACTCGCCGAAGACCTGGCGCAGGATGCGTTGGTCGCGGCACTCGAGCGGTGGCCCGAGTCGGGCGTGCCGGACAATCCGGGCGCCTGGCTCATGGCCACGGCCAAGCATCGCGCCATCGACCATCTGCGTCGTCGCAAGCTGCTCGATACGAAACACGAAGTCCTGGGGCGCGAACTCGAAGCCGCTCAGGAGCAGACACCCCCCGATCTCGATCGTCTCGATGACGATTTCGGCGACGACATTCTGCGCCTCATCTTCACCACCTGCCACCCGGTGCTCTCTCCCGAAGGGCGGGTCGCGCTCACGCTGCGCCTGCTCGGTGGGCTCACGACCGACGAGATCGCGCGCGCCTTTCTCGTCCCCGAAGCGACGATCGCCCAGCGGATCGTCCGGGCGAAGCGCACGCTCCGCGAAGCCCACGTTCCCTTCGAGGTCCCGAGCGCGACGCAGCGCGCGTCGCGCCTTGCCTCGGTGCTGGAGGTGATCTACCTCGTTTTCAACGAGGGCTATTCGGCCACGGCGGGCGACGCCTGGGCGCGCCCGGCGTTGTGCGAGGACGCCGTGCGGCTCGCCCGCGTGCTCGCCGAGCTCGTCCCCCAGGAGCCCGAGGTGCACGGCCTCGCCGCGCTGCTCGAGATCCAGAGCTCGCGGCTGCGCGCGCGTCTCGGGCCCACGGGGGACCCGATCCTGCTGCTCGATCAGGACCGCTCGCGCTGGGATCAGCTGCTGATCCGCCGCGGATTGCAGGCGTTGCAGCGCGCCGAGGCGCTGGGCGGGGCGTACGGCCCGTACACGGTGCAGGCCGCCATCGCCGCCTGCCACGCGCGGGCCCGGAGCCCCGAAGAGACCGACTGGACGCGCATCACAGCGTTGTACGACGCCCTCGCGCAGCTCACGCCGTCCCCAGTCGTTGAGCTGAACCGCGGTGTCGCCTACGCGATGGCGTTCGGGCCGGCGGCGGGACTCGAGATCGTAGACCCGCTGCGCGACGACCCCGCACTCAAGAACTACTATCTGTTGCCGGCGGTCCGGGCCGACTTTCTCGCCAAGCTCGGTCGCATCGGCGAAGCACGAACGGAGTTGGAGCGGGCGGCGGGGCTGACGCGCAATGCCCGTGAGCGGACGTTGCTGTTGGAACGCGCGGCGGCGCTCGATTTGCGCGCCTGAGAGACCCGGCTCGGCGACTATTCCATTCGCAGTGTCTCCGCTGGGTCGATCCGCGCCGCGCGCCAGGCGGGGACCCCGCACGCCAGCAACGCCATCCCGGCGAGGAGCGCCGCCACCCCCACGTAGGTGACCGGATCGAGGCGCGATACGCCGAACAGCAAGGTCACGATGGCCTGCGTCGCCGCTGCCGCGCCGATCAACCCGATCGCGACGCCGAGTCCCGTGAGCGCCATCCCCTGGCGCACCACCAGGCCCACGATCTGCGTGCGCGACGCACCCAGCGCCGCGCGCACGCCGATCTCGCGGGTGCGCTCGGACACGCTGCCCGCGAGCACGCCATGGATTCCCGCCGCCGCGAGCAGCAGCGCCGCCAGCCCGAAGGCCGTGAACAACGTCAACGCGAAGCGCCGCTCAGCCGTCCCCGCGGCAATGAGCTGCGGCATGCTCGCGACGCGCACGATCGGCTGGTTTTTGTCGACCGACCAGATGGCGCGACGGATGGGGGCGGCGAGGGCAGCCGCGTCGCCGCGGCAGCGGACGACCAGCGACATCGCCCGATCCGCAAACGGCCACTGCCGCTCCGGGATGTACACGGCGTCGGTTTCGTTCCGCGCGAGGGACATTTGGCGAACGTCCCCTACGACTCCCACAACAGTGAAGGGTCCGGCCGGGCCGATGCGCAGGCGCTGTCCGATCGGGCTGCCCGCGGAAAGGCGACTGCGAGCCAGCGACTGGCTGATGACCGCGACGAGTGGCGCGCCGGAAACGTCCCGATCGTCGAGCGAGCGGCCTGCCACGAGCGGGATGCCCATGGTTGCGACGTAGCCGGGGCTCACGGCATACCGGTAGACGGGGTA